>NZ_MLCF01000022.1 GCF_001879105.1 Mangrovactinospora gilvigrisea
GGGTGGGGGGAAGGCGAGGTGGAGGGCGCAGTAGGCGAGGAGGAGGGCGGCGAGGGCGATCGCCGCCCAGTCGAGCCAGCGGAGGGCCGAACCGGTGGCGCGGTCGTGGGTGAGCGCGGGGAGCGCCAGCAGCAGCGTGAGCACGCTCAGCGCCGCCGCCACATGCGTGCCGCGGTAGCGGTCCGCCGCGCGGCCCGTCCAGAAGTCGGGCGCGCCCAGCGACCGCAGCGCCGCCGGATCGATCGGCCGCTCGCCGGACGCCTCGGCCGGCCCCGCTGGCCCCGCCGCCGGGCCGTCCACCTGGTACGCCTCGTAGGCCCGCCAGGTCTTCCGGGAGAGCAGCCACAGCCCTGCCACCACCAGCGCCGGAACCAGCGCGCCGAACGCCAGGCGGACGCCCGCGGCCGGCCCCGCGAAGGGCTCCAGCCAGGCCCGACCGCGGGTGCACGCGCTGTCCGCCCCGCACTGCCAGGCGGCGAGATCCATCGTCACCTCGGCGACGGAGAGCGTGAAGAGCGCCGTCAGCGAGAGCCCCAGCACCCGCAGCAGCCAGTCGTGCACCGCCGAGGCGGTGCGGAAGCCGCTCGCCGCCAGCTCCTCCGCGCGCGACGGCGGCCGGGGCCGCATCCAGAAGGCGATGTTGACGAAGAGGAACGGCACCAGCAGCAGCCACAGCACCCGCGAGCCCGAGCCGGACGTCAACTGGCCCCAGACGTAGGCCTCCCGGACCGGCCCCTCGACGTCGGGCGGCGGCGCGCCGTCCGCCGCGTCCTGCTCGCCGGTGACGCGGTAGAGCGCGGCGACGTCGTCGCCCTCGATGCGCACCACCTCGGGCGTGCCCAGCATCCCGGCCGCGGTGGCACCGCCGACGCCGTGCACCCGCAGCTCGACCTCGGCCGCACCGCTGCTGCTGCCGCCGCCGGCCGCCGCACCGGCCGTTCCGCTCCCGTCCCTGGCGTTCCTGGCGTCCCTTCCGTCCCTGCCACTTCTGCCGTTCGTGCCGTTCGTGCCGTCCATACGGCTGCCCCCCGAGTTGCCCTATTACGGCTGACGATAGGGCGGGAAGCCTTCCGTCGACAGGCATCTGACGACGATTCACACGTTCGTGCGAGGCGCGCAAAAACGCCGGGGGCGCGGAGCAATTGCTCCGCGCCCCCGGCGCCTCACGAAACGAACGCGGAATCAACCCGCGTCCGGCGGAATCAACCCGCCTTCGCCGGTGCCATGGTGTCGACGATGCTCGGGTTCTTCTTCATCCAGTTCCGCACGCCCTGCATGACCTTGCCCTGCCCGGCGTCCTGGATCGACGCCTCCAGCGAGGACAGCTGGGGCTCCGTCATGCGGAAGTCCTGCAGCCACTTGGTGACCGTCGGATTCGACTTGGCGAAGTTCTTGTTGGCGACGTTGTAGATGGAGTCGCCCTTGCCCCACAGACCCTTCGGGTCCGACAGCTTGGTCATCGAGAACTTGCTGTACGCCCAGTGCGGCGTCCACAGCACGACGGCGACCGGCTTCTTCTGCGCGTAGTCGCGCTTCAGCTCCGCCAGCATGCCCGCGGTGGAACCGCTGACCAGCTTGTACTCCTTGTCCAGGCCGTAGCCGGGGAGCACCTTGGACTTCAGCAGGCCCATCTCGCCGGCGCCCGGCTCAATGCCGATGATCTTGCCGCCGAACTCCTTGGACTTGCCCTTCAGGTCCGCCATCGTCTTCACGCCCTTGACGTAGGACGGGACGGAGACCTCCAGCGACGTCTGGTCGAACCACTTGCCTTCCTTGTCCAGCTTGGACCCGTACTGCTTCCAGTACGCCGCGTGCGTCGTCGGCAGCCAGGCGTCCGTCAGGAAGTCGAAGTTGCCGCGCGACAGGCCGGTGAAGCCGGCACCCGCGTCGTAGGTGTTGTTGGTGACCTTGTAACCGCGGTCCTCCAGGACCGCCTGCCACAGCGCGGCGGTGGCGATGGACTCGTCCCAGCCGTTGAACCCGCCGACGCGGACGCTGGCGCCCTTGCCGACGTTGACCTTCTGGCCCGGCAGCGGCGTGAACTTGTCGAGCACGCCCGGGTTCTTCTTCATCCAGTCCTGCACGCCCTTGGCCGTCTGGCCCTGGCCGGCGTCCTGGATCGAGGCCTCCAGCGAGGAGAGCTGGCTCTCCGTCATGTGGAAGTTCTTCATCCACTGGCTGACCTGCGGCAGCTTGCTGTCGCTGGTCTTGTTGGCCAGGTTGTGGATGGAGTCGCCCTTGCCCCACAGGCCCTTCGGGTCCGACAGCTTGGTCATCTGGTACTTGCTGTACGCCCAGTGCGGGGTCCAGAGCACCACGGCGACCGGCTTCTTCTGCGCGTAGTCGCGCTTCAGCTCCGCCAGCATGCCCGCCGTCGAGCCGCTCACCAGCTGGTACTCCTTGTCCAGGCCGTAGCCCGGGAGGACCTTGGACTTCAGCAGGCCCATCTCGCCGGCGCCCGGCTCAATGCCGATGATCTTGCCGCCGAACTCCTTGGACTTGCCCTTCAGGTCCGCCATCGTCTTCACGCCCTTGACGTAGGACGGGACGGAGACCTCCAGCGACGTCTGGTCGTACCACTTGCCCAGGTCGGTGTAGTTCTTGCCGTACTGCTTCATGTACGACGCGTGCGTCGTCGGCAGCCAGGCGTCCGTCAGGTAGTCGATGGAGCCGGTGGACAGGCCGGTGAACGCCGCACCCGGGTCGAAGGTGTTGACCGAGGCCTTGAAGCCGCGGGCGTCCAGCATCGCCTTCCAGAGGTTGGCCGAGGCGATGGACTCGTCCCAGTTGAACGAGCCGATCTTGACGGCCTGGCCCTTGCCGACGTTCGCCGACGCGGTCGGCGCGGTGCCGCCGGACGAGGAGCCGTTGCCGCCGAAGAGGCCGAGCCCGCCGGCGACCAGCGCCAGGATGACGACGCCGGCGACGCCGACCGCGGGGCGCGGCCGGTAGTGGATGACGCCCAGGCCGTGCACGGAGGCGCGCAGCTTGGCGAGCGCCCGGCGGCCCAGCGGGGAGACCTGGTCGCCCAGGGCGCCGGTGATGCGGTCCAGGAAGATGGCCAGGATGACCACCGAGACGCCGCCCTCGAAGCCGAGGCCGATGTTCACCTGCGAGATCGCCCCGTAGACGACCTTGCCCAGGCCGTCGGCGCCGACCATGCCGCCGATGACGACCATCGACAGCGCCAGCATGATGACCTGGTTGACACCGGCCATGATGGTCGGCAGCGCCAGCGGCAGCTGGACGCGCAGCAGCGTCTTGCCGGGCGGGGTGCCGAACGCGTCGGCGGCCTCGACCAGTTCCTCGTCGACCTGCCGGATGCCCAGCTCGGTCATGCGGACGCCGACCGGCATCGCGAAGACGATGGTGGCGATGACCGCGGGGACGGTGCCCAGCGAGAAGAAGATGATCGCGGGGATCAGGTAGACGAACGCCGGCAGCGTCTGCATCACGTCCAGGATCGGACGGATGACGGCGCTGGTCGCGCGCTTGCGGGCGGCCCAGATGCCGATCGGTACGGCGAGCACGATGGCCACCGCGCCGGCCACCACCGTCAGGGCCAGCGACTGCATCGCCGCGTCCCACTGCTGGATCGAGTCGATCAGCGCGAAGCCGACGTAGGTGAGGACGCCGGCGAGCAGGCCGCGCATCCAGAAGGCGATGACGGCGAGGATGCCGGCCATCAGCAGCGGGGTGGGCCCGCCCAGGACCCACTCCACGCCGTTGTACATGCCGTTGACGACGGTGGAGATGAAGTCGAAGAACGGCCCGATGTGCGTGGTGAGCCAGTTGACGACGTCCTCGGCCCACTGCCCGAGGGTGATCCTAGGCACCGGTGGCCTCCTTCAGATCGGCCGCGGCGCCTTCGGTGGCGCTGTCCTCCGGCTCCGCGGCCGCCCCGGCGCCCTCGTGGACGAGGGTGACGACGGTCTCGGGCTGGTCGCCGAGCGCGGCGAGCAGCGTGACGCGGGGGATGACGCCGGTGAGGCGGCCCTGGCCGTCCACCACCGCGAGCGGCAGCTTGGTCTGGGACGCCGGGGTGAGCAGTTCGGAGAGCGGGGTGTCGGCGTGCGTGGTGACCATCTCGGTCTCCATCAGGTCCCGGACGGTGCCCTCGCCGTAGCGGAGCGCCTCGGTCACCTTCTCCTCGGTGACCGTGCCGACCAGCTTGCGGCCCCGCTCGACGACGAAGGCCGCGGAGGCCTGGTCGGTGCGCAGGGTGCGCATGGCGGCGCGCGGGCCGTCGTTGGGGCTCACCATCACGCGCGGCTCCTCCATGATGGAGGCCGCGGTGAGCACCCGGGAGCGGTCCACGTCCTGCACGAAGCTGGCGACGTAGTCGTTCGCGGGGTCGACCAGGATGTCCTCGGCCGTGCCGACCTGGACGATCTTGCCGTCGCGCATCACCGCGATGCGGTCGCCGAGGCGCATGGCCTCGTTGAGGTCGTGGGTGATGAAGACGATGGTCTTGTGCAGCCGCTGCTGCAGCTCCAGCAGCTGGTCCTGCATGTCCCGGCGGATCAGCGGGTCGAGCGCGGAGAACGACTCGTCCATCAGCAGCAGGTCGGCGTCGGTGGCCAGCGCGCGGGCCAGGCCGACGCGCTGCTGCATGCCGCCCGACAGCTCGTCCGGCCAGTGCTTCTCCCAGCCCTCCAGGCCGACGAGGCCGAGGGCCTCGGTCGCCTTCGCCTCGCGCTCCTTGCGCGGCTTGCCCTGGACCTCCAGGCCGTAGGCCGCGTTCTCCAGCACGCTGCGGTGCGGGAAGAGCGCGAAGTGCTGGAAGACCATGCTGATCTGACGGGAGCGCAGGTCGCGCAGGGCCTTCGCGGGCATGGACGTGAGGTCCTTGCCGTCGAACAGCACCCTGCCCGAGGTGGGCTCCAGAAGACCGTTCAGCATCCGCAGCAGCGTGGACTTTCCGGAACCGGAGAGGCCCATCACCACAAAGATCTCGCCCTCGTTGACCTCGAACGAGGCGTCGATGACGGCCGCGGTCGTGCCTTCCTCGCGCAGCTGATCGCGATCGGTTCCGCCCTTGAGTCGGCGGACTCCCTCTTCGGCTTTTCTGCCGAAGACCTTGTACACATGCTCGGCCACAAGCTTGGACACGCGCACCCCTCGGGGTTGGGGACAGTACAGAACCTGGGCCGGACGGCGCTGCCCGGCGCATCGGTGCGGGCTGCCGCGTCATGGGTGCGGCAGCGGGCCCGCTGCGATCGGTTCCTTGCGAACCTAACGACCGGTGGCGTTCGAAACCGAACGGCGAAAGTTCAAGGGGGCCGCGCCGGAATCCGGCTCAACGACGGCGCCTACCCGACGGTCTCCACAGGGAAAACAAGACGGCGGCGACCGACACCGTTTCTCAACATTCACGGTCGACGGGCGCGCCAACTGTCCGGACTTGTCCGGATATTCGCGAAGACTTCGCGGGTAGCCGCGCCCCCACGGAGTGCAATCAGGTCGCCGGGGGCCGGAAAATGCCTTCGGATACAAGGCCTCACCCACTACGACGAGATGTCCGGAATCTTCGGTTTCACGCGCGGTTTCATCGTGACTGAAACGCAACCTTCGAGTGCCCAACCCGTTGGCCTTCGGATCTTGACGGATCGCGGCACGCACGCTAATGAGGCCGGACGTGTCGGTGGGCTGCGGCATGATGCCGATGTGACGACAGCCCGCCTGATGCTCCTCGACACCGCGTCCCTCTACTTCCGCGCCTACTACGGGGTGCCCGATTCGCTGCGCGCGCCGGACGGCACACCGGTCAACGCCGTCCGCGGCCTGCTCGACTTCATCTCCCGCCTGGTCGCCGACCACGCCCCCACCCACCTGGTGGCCTGCATGGACGCCGACTGGCGGCCGCAGTGGCGGGTCGACCTGGTGCCCTCCTACAAGGCGCACCGGGTGGCCGAGGAGTCCGCGGCGGCCGGCGGCTCCGAGGAGGAGGTGCCCGACACCCTCTCCCCGCAGGTCCCGGTCATCGAGCAGGTGCTGGACGCGCTCGGCATCGCTCGCGCCGGCGTCCCCGACTACGAGGCCGACGACGTCATCGCCGCCTACGCCGCCCACCCGGCGCGGGCCGGCGCCGGCGCGGACGCCGCCGTCGACGTCGTCACCGGCGACCGCGACCTGTTCCAGCTGGTCGACGACGCGCGCGCGGTCCGCGTCCTCTACCCGGTGCGCGGCGTCGGAACGCTGCAGCTCACCGACGAGGCGGTGCTCAAGGAGAAGTACGGCGTGCCGGACGGCCCGGGCTACGCCGATCTGGCGCTGCTGCGCGGCGACCCCAGCGACGGCCTGCCCGGCGTCCCCGGGGTCGGCGAGAAGACGGCGCTCAAGCTGCTGGACGCGCACGGCGGCACCGTCGCCGGCGTCCTCGCCGCGGTCGACGAGCCCGGCTCCGGCCTGACGAAGACCCAGCGCGCCAAGCTCGACGCGGCCCGCGACTACCTGGCACGCGCCGAACGCGTCGTCAAGACCGCCTCCGACGCGCCCGTCCCGGCCCTCGACGCGGCCCTCCCGCACGCCGCCGCCCACCCGCAGGAGCTCGCCGCCCTCGCCACCCGATGGGGCCTCGGCGGCTCCCTCGACCGCCTGCTGACCACCCTGGCGCACCCCCGCGCGGATTCCGCGGGCTGAAGGCACGTCAGACCTCTTGCGGCCGCTGTAGCCTGACGACCCACAGGGGACGGCTGCCGACGCGACACGGGGGGCGTGGCGGATGAGCATCGGGGACGTGCTGAAGCGCGCCGGGCTGGAGGCCAGCCCCGAGGGCGAGGACGGCTCCCGGTTCTCCGTCCTGGGCCTCGTCGGCCTCGCCGCCGGCGGCATGATCGGCTCGGGCTGGCTGCTGGGGGCGGTCGGCCAGCAGCCCCTCGGAATCGCCGCCCTCTGGGCCTGGGTTCTGGGCGGCGCCCTCATCCTGGTGCTCGCCGCGGTGATGGTGGAGCTGGGCACGGCCGCGCCGCGCAGCGGTGGCCTGATCTTCCTTCCCCTGCAGAGCAGCGGCCCGCTGCTGGCCACGGTGGTGGCCACGGCGCTGTGGCTCTTCTACGCCCTCAACGCCGCCGTCGAGGC
Organism: Mangrovactinospora gilvigrisea; assembly: GCF_001879105.1. GTDB lineage: Bacteria > Actinomycetota > Actinomycetes > Streptomycetales > Streptomycetaceae > Mangrovactinospora > Mangrovactinospora gilvigrisea. The sequence goes on from NZ_MLCF01000022.1 coordinate 7,081, forward strand.
CGTGGCCATGACGACGGCGCTGGCCGCCGCGCTGCACCTGCAGTCCGCGCTGTTGGACGCCAAGGGGCTGACCGTCCGGGGCGAGCTGTGCTCGATCTTCTTCATGGCGGTCATCTCCGCGGTGAACCTGCTCGGGATGAAGTCCTTCATCTGGATCACCAATGTGCTGACGCTGTTCAAGATCGTCGTCCCGCTGCTGGTCGTCGGGCTGCTGTTCGGACACGGCTTCCACTTCGCCAGCGTGACGACCGGTCAGGAGGACACGGTCGGCGAGCTCGGCCGGGCCTGGCCGGCGGTGGTCGGCGGCAGCGTGCTCTTCGCCTACATCGGATTCCAGGGACCGCTCGACTTCGCCGGGGACATCAAGCGGAGGCGGCTGAGCGAGGCCACCCGGCTGCGCCGGGCGGTCTTCGGGGCCCTGATCGGCACCATAGTGCTGTATGTGCTCGTCCAGTTCGCCGTGCTGGGACACCGGTACGGGATCCCGGCGGGGGCCGGCGACGCCCGGACCGAGGCGACGCTGGCCCATCTGCTTCCCTGGGGCGGCACCGTGTTCCTGGTCGACGCCGTGCTCGCCCCGTTCGGCGCCGGCCTGGTCTTCGTCCGGGTGCTCAGCCGCGAGGTCGCCGCGCTGAGCAGCGCCCACCTCGCGCACCGCGGGCTTCGGACGCTGCGGGCCAGCCGGATCACGCTGCCGGGCCGCGCCGTCCACGAGGCCTACTGGGTGGTGCTGCTGGTCAACTTCGTCATCAGCTGCGCCGCGCTGCTGCTCCTGCACGGCAACTGGCTGCGGATCGCCACGACCATCGGCATCCTCGCCCTGATCGTCTACGCCGTGCCCGGCGTCGTGCTCGTCGCACTGCGCGACGCCCTCCAGGCGAACAGGCCCAGATCGGCGCGGCGCTTGCGCTGGCGCAACATCCTGGCGCGGGCGGGGTTCCTGGCGGTCGCGCTCGTCCTGTTCCGGGTGTCGATCCAGCAGCTGGCCTACGCCATGGCGGCGCTCGCCGCGGGCAGCGCCCTGCTGCTGGTGCTCCCCGCGCTGTCCAGGGGCCGGCTCCCGTTCTCGGACCGGCTGTTCGCCTGGTACGAGGCCCAGCCGCACGCCGAGCGCTTCCTGCGGTGGCGCACCGAGCCGGCCGTCTGGACCGTCGGCACGCTCGTCGCCTACCTGGGCGGGCTCACCCTGGCGGCCTTCGTCCGGGGCCGCTGGGCGGACCACGGCATCAGGGAACTCGGGCTGGGACTGGCTGTCCTGGCCATGGCCGCGGTGGCGTTCGAACTGCTGGTCCGCCAGTCGCGGATGCACCTCGCGCGGGAGGCGCCCACGCTCCCGGTCCCCCGCCCGGCCATCGACGCCTGATCACGCGGCGGAGCGCTCTCAGACGTGCGCCGGGGCCTCCAGCCTGCGGATCGCGTCCTCCCGGCCTCCGACGTCGTACCAGCGGCCGACGGTCATCCGCAGCAGATCGGCGAGCTTCTGGTCGCCCAGCGCGCCGCCCTGCAGCCGTCGCACGACCACGGCCACGTCCTCGGCGGTCACCACCAGTTCGTTCTCGAGATAACGCTCCAGCAGTTCCTCGCTCACCCTGGGACGGCTGGCGCACAGCAGGTCGGCGACCTCCGCGACGACCACGGCCCAGGAGCGGTCGGGGCGATGGGCCTGCGCGGGATCGGCGAGCTCGCGCAGGGCCAGCTTGACGGCGCTCGACCCCCTGGGCAGGGCGTTGAGGTAGTCGACGAGGACGCCGGTGGCTCCGGGCTCCTCGGCGAAGACCTGGGCGGCGAGCCGCTCGGCCACGGTCTGCGCCGCCTTCCACCAGTCCTGCCGACCGGTGACCTTGGCGAGCAGATCCGCCGTCTCCCGGCCCGTCCGGCCCGCGACGTGCTCGGCTGCGGCGATCCACAGCAGCCGGTTGTAGTCCGCGTCCGCGTGCCCTTCGACCAGATCGTCGACCTCCCCCATCGACAGCGGCCCAGGGGCCGCCCGCCCGCGCCCCGCCACGATGTCCGCCAGCAGGGCCGGCGTGGTCCGGGCGAGCACGCCGGAACCCTGCCACCAGGTGATGATGTTGCGGAGCCGGCCGCGGGTCTGACCGGACGCCACACGCCGGCGGACGGCATCGAAGCGCTGGGGATGCTCCGCCTGGATCTCGGCGCACAGCCGGACGAGGTTGTCCTCGCTCCACTTCCGGCACACATGGTCGAGGAGGTGCTCGGAGCTGTTGGGGCTCACCCCCAGCAGCGCGGCCACCAGAACGATGGTGTCCGCCCTGGTCGCCTTCTTCTCCAACTCGCCGTCGATCCACCGCTCCAGCACCGGATCGCTGGGGCTCAGCTCGTGCAGGGCGCCGACCAGGTCGTCGGGCTGCTCCGCAGACAGGTCCGGGGCGTGTCGCGCGCCCTCCCCGACGATCGCGTCGAGCGTCTCGCGCAGCAGGATGCCGGCCGCCGACGTGCAATCGTCCTTCTGCTCCGCCACCAGGGTGATGTAGAGCAGCGCCTTGTCGATGTTCCGGCGGCCCGACTTCGGATGGGCGAAGGAGTGGACCAGCTCGTCGACCAGCTTCGGATGATCGCTGCCGCGGAGCAGACGGACGATGTCGGCGATGTCCGGAATCGGTCGCTGCCGGGCGATGTCCCGGATGATGTCCTTGGTCAACTGCGAGCCCGGCGCATCCGCCTCACCGGGGTCCGTCAGATCGAGCTTGCGGACCAGCTCCGCGGCCTCCCGGACGCTCCGGCAGATCGCGGCCGTGGCCAGGACGTTGATGGCGTCCCGGTACGACAGATGGTGCTCCCGCGCCGCATCGATCAGGCGGTCGATACTGTTGCGCAGCGCGAAGGTGCCCAGCAACCTGATCACCGTGACGGCGCGCCCCTGGTGGCGGATCCGCTCGATCAGCCTCTTGAGCTCCGCGGGCTCGCACTCCGAGACCACCTGGGCCAGGGCGTAGAGCTCGGCGTCGAATCTGTTCCCCGGACGATCCGGCTCCGCGTCGTCGCTCATCCAGCCTGGGCCCGGTCAAGGGTGATCACATAGCGGGCCAGCGCGTCCGGCGCGTTGCGGAAGGTCCGGAACGCGCGGTCGGCGACGGCCTGCGCGCGGCTCTGCCAGCGCTCGTCCCGGTTGGCCGACAGGCGCGCCACCACCTCGCCGGTCTTGTCCGCGTCCCGCAGCAGGTCTTCGAGGTCGCACTCCGCGTCCCGGAGCAGGGTGGCGACCCACTGGTCCGGATCGACCGGGTTGCCGGGGCGCGGCCGGCGGTCGGCCGGATCCATCCGGTTGGTGGCGAGCACATACTTCTCGTGCGCGTCGTTGAGGAGCATCCGGGGTTCGTGGTGCGCCTGGTCGCACCCCGCCATCGACTGCTCCACGGCGTCCCGCAGGAGGCCGAGGGTGAGGTGGCTGTGGTAGTCGTCGGTGCCCCGGCGCAGCACGTCGAGCAGGTGCCCGCTGAACGGGGTGCAGCCCGCCAGGCCGTCCGAGAGGCTCGGGCAGCCGTTCGGGTCGGCGAGCGAGTCGCTGCCCTTCACCGCCGTCAGCAGGCAGGTGCCCTTGCCCTGGCCGATGACGCCGAGGCTGCCGGCCTCGGGTCGGCCGCCGAGGCTCTTGAGCTGGTTGGAGTAGCAGCAGTCGGCGATCAGGACCTTCATCCGGGCCTTCGACTGCCGCATCACCCGGTAGACATACCAACTGGACAGCCAGGTCCATGGTTTGCGCTGATGGGAGGAGCCGACGGCGAAATGAACCTCGGCGTCGGGGACGTCCTTCCACAAGGCGCCGTGCCCGACGTAGACGACGACCAGGACGTCCTGGTGGGTGGCGCGGTCGGCCTCCTCCTCGAGGGCGGTCATCACGCCGTTGGGTGTGCGCACCTCATCGGCGGTCAGGACGCGGCAGCCGCCGCCGTCCTGCCGCCACAGCGGGTCCGAATCGAGCACAAGGCCGAAGTGCCGGGCGCTTTCTCCGATCTCGGAGTAGCTCACGATCCCCGACTCCCGGGGGTAGTCACCGGAGCCGATCACCACTGCCCGGAAGGCCATGTCACTCCTCCGCGTTCCTGCCCTCGGCCGGGTCGTCCGGCACCTCCGCCGTCTCGACGGCGGTCTCCGGCGGGTCGAGTCGGGCGCTGCGCCACTGCTCGACCCGGCGCTTGACCAGGGCCGCGAGGTAGTCGTAGGACTTTTCGGCGGTCTTGGTGAGGACGACGGTCAGCAGGATCTCGACGACGCCTCCGCTGAGGTCGGGGCCGCCGTCGACCTCCTCCGCCCGCCAGTCGAGCTCGGTGGCCTGCTTCAGGTCGACCAGCAGCTCGTCGGAGTCGTCCAACCCCAGCGGTCCCCTGAGCCGGACCGAGATCCTTGTTGCCACACCCGCCCCCGAGGAGAAGTCGCACGGTGCTGCCGCCAACCGAGAGTATCCCGAGCGGCTGCTGGGGCGTCAACGCCCGAAGTCGGTTGCGGGGCGGGCCGCCTGAGGGGCCGCTACTCCCCCGTCTCGCCGTCGATCGACTCGCGGAGCAGGTCGGCGTGGCCGTTGTGGCGGGCGTACTCCTCGATCATGTGGCAGACGATCCAGCGCAGCGACGGGGTGAGGCCGTCCGGCCAGGAGCGGCGGGCCGGGCGGGACATGCCGCCGTCGGCGAGGGCGTCGGCGGTGAGGGCGCGGGAGCGCTCGACGGCGGCGCTCCAGAGGGTGCGCAGCGCGTCGGGGCCGTCGGCGGCGGCCGAGGTCCACTCCCAGTCCGGCTCGGCCTCCCAGTCCACCGCCGCGAAGGGCGCGGCGCGGTCCAGGCCGTGCAGGTAGTGGCCGAACCAGTGGTCCTCGACGAACGCCATGTGCTTCAGCAGCCCGCCCAGTGTCATCGAGGAGGACGCGGTGGTCGCCCGGAACGCCGCCGCGTCCAGGCCGCGGCACTTCCACTCCAGGGTCTGCCGCTGGTAGTCGAGGAAGCCCAGCAGCGTCCCCGTCTCGTCCACCGCGACCGGCGGCTCGGTGCGGCCCTGCTCGTCAATGATCGCCATGCCCGCGCAGCCTACGTCACCGCCCCCGCGCGGGCGGGGGCGGTGACGGCGGTGACGGCCCGCCGGGGCGTCAGACCGAGCGCTGGTAGGAGCGGAAGGTCAGCACGGAGAGCGCCACCGCGGCGACGGCCAGCGCCGCCAGCGCGCCCAGCCGCCAGGCGACACCGGGCCAGTCGGGGTGCGCGGCGAGGGCCAGCCGTCCGGAGCGCACCGCCCAGTCGACCGGGTTGCAGGCGGCGATGTGCCGCATCCAGGACGGCATCAGCGTCGGCGCCATGAACGCCGAGGAGAGGAAGGTCAGTGGCAGCATCAGGAAGACGTTGACGCCGATGATCGCCTCGCGTTCCCGCACGGTCATCCCGATCGCGTTGGACATCCCGCCGAAGACCGTGCCGACCAGCACGGACGCGGCCACCACCACGGCGATCCCGGCGGCCCCGCCCGGGTAGTGGGCGCCGCCCACCCTGCCGAGCACCAGGATGATCGCGGTCTGCGCCGCGGTGGTCACCGCCATCTCCGCGACGGTCGCCGTCATCAGCGCCACCCGGCTGGTCGGGGCGGTGAGGAAGCGGTCCAGGGTGCCGCGCTGGATCTCCTCCATCGCGCCCATGCCCGCCCACATCGCGCCGTTCATGGCGTTCATCGCCACCACGCCCGGCACCAGGAAGTCCAGGTAGTTGCCGGAGCCGAACCCGGGCAGGTCCACGATCTTCTTGAAGAGCTGCCCGAAGAGGAACATCCAGATCACCGGTTGGACGAGGCCCACCCCGACGAACGCCGGCTGCCGCAGCACCGCCCGCAGGCGACGCCCCGTCAGGTACCGGCCGTGGGTGAAGACCGTGCCCATCTCCGCGGTCGCCATCAGACCGCCACCTCCTCGTGGTGCTGCTCGGCCGGGGTCTCGTCCTCCGCCGCCTCCGCGGCGTAGCGGCGGCCGGTGACCCGCAGATAGACGTCGTCCAGCGAGGGCCGGGCGACCGTGACGGACGCGGCGGGCGCCCCCGCCGCCTGCAGCGCGGCGAGCACCGCCGGCACCGCGGCGGCCCCGTCGTCGGCGCGGGCGCTCACCCCGCGGCTCCCGACGCCGCGCACCTCCCGGGTGCCGGGGACGGCGGCCACCACCCGGCAGGCCTCCCGGAGGTCGGCGGACGGGCCGAGTTCGAGGTGCACCGCGTCGCCGCGCAGCGCCCCCTTCAGCTCGTCCGGGGTGCCCTCGGCGACCACCTTGCCGCGGTCGACGACGGCGATCCGGCCGCCGCCGCCGGCGAGCCGGTCGGCCTCCTCCAGGTAATGGGTGGTCAGCAGGACGGTGACGCCCTCCTCCCGGGCCAGCCGGGAGATCTCCGCCCACATCGCGGCGCGCGCCTCGGGGTCGAGGCCGGTGGTGGGCTCGTCCAGGAAGAGGATGCGGGGCCGGTGCACCAGCCCGAGCGCCACGTCCAGGCGGCGCTGCATGCCCCCGGAGTAGGTGTCGGCGCGGCGGCCGGCCGCCTCGGTGAGCAGGAACCGCTCCAGCAGCGCGTCGGCGCGGGCGCGGGCGTCCCGGCCGCTCAGCCCGTGCAGCCGGGCCTGGAGCACCAGGTTCTCCCGCCCGGTGGCGACCGGGTCGACGCCGGAGCGCTGGGCGACGACGCCGATGGCACGGCGCACCGCGTCGGGCCGCCGGGCCACGTCGTTGCCGGCGACGACGGCGCGGCCGGCGTCCGGGCGGGCCAGCGTGGTGAGGATCTTGACGGTGGTGGACTTGCCGGCCCCGTTGGGGCCGAGCAGGCCCAGCACGGTGCCGGGCGCGACGCTCAGGTCGAGCCCGTCGAGGGCGCGCACCGGGGCGCTGCCGCGCGGGGTGTAGGTCTTGACGAGTCCTCGGGCGAGGATCTCGCCGTCACTGGTGGAAGGCATGGGTGGGTGACCCGCCCTTTCTGCGAGCTGTGGCGCAGGCGCGGACGGGTACGCTGGTCGCACGGCGCCGGCCTGCCGGTGTCGGGCCCCGGGCGGTGCTCCAGATCTTGGCGGAGAGGTGCACCGTGCCGGGGGTTTCTCGTTCTCGCTGCGCTCAGTCGGTGGCGGCGCCCCCCTCGGCCTGGTGCCGGAGCTCGGCGCGCATCCACGGGCGGTCGGCCCATTCGGGCGGGAACTCGTGGACGGCGTGCATCCGCCGCCAGGCGTCGATCTCCAGGACGCCCTTGTCGGCGTCCTCCAGGACGCCGCGGCACCACTGGGCCTCGGCGCGCTTCATGGCGAGCGCGTACTCGGTCTCCAGGAGCAGCACCCGGGGCAGCTGCTGACGCTCGGCCAGCTCCCGCACGGCGGCCTCCTCGGAGGCGATCGCCACCTCCAGGACGGCGAGCCGCCCGGCGATCAGGTCCATCGCCTCGTCGGGCGGCAGCACTCCGATCAGGGAGAGGGCGGCCTCGAAGCCCGGGTACTCCTTGACGGGCTCGCCGAGCAACCGGCGGAGCCGCTCCTGGAGTTCCTCGCGCCCGTCGTCGGTGATCCGGTAGACGGTCCGCTCGGGCCGCTTCCCGGCGCGGTCGGTGCCGGCGCTCTCCACCAGCCCGGCCTCGGCGAGGCGCGCGACGACGGTGTAGAGGGAGCCCCAGCGGATCTTGATGCTGCCGTCCTTGCCGCGCCGCCGCATCAGCCGGGCGATCTCGTACGGATGCATCGGCCGCTCGTACAGCGTGGCCAGCACGGCCAGCGCCAGCGGACTCGCACCCGCCCTGCTGGTGGCCATCGGCCCACCGCCCTTCGTCTCGCTTACTCGTGAGCGAGTATATCGCGAGGCAAGGCGACGTCAAGCTATATCGCGTCTAGGCAGGAGGCCGCGCCCCCAGGGGCGCGGGGAACCGCGCGAGTCCCCCCGGGGGACCCGCGGCGTGCGGAGGACCGTTCAGACAGTGGCGGTGTAGGCGATGACCCCGCGATGCAGCGCATCGCTCGCCTTGCGGGCCGTCGCCCGGACGGTGCCGCCCTCCGGGGCGGCGTCGCCGATCTGACCGAGGACGTCGATCAGCTGGCGCGTCCAGCGGACGAAGTCGCCGGCCGGCATGTCGGCGTCGCGCAGCACCTTCTCCAGCGAGTGGCCGCTCGCCCAGCGGAACGCCGGCCAGGCGAAGCCGAGGTCCGGCTCGCGCTGGAAGTCGAGGTGGTTGTCCTTCTCCAACTCGTCCAGCCGGCCCCACATCCGGACCATCTCGCCCAGCACCCGCCGCGGCGCGCCGTCCGGCAGCCGCGGCGGCAGGGTGTCGTCGGCCTGCCGGGACTCGAAGACCAGCGCCGACGCGCACGCGGCGAGCTCGGCCGGGGTGAGGCCCTCCCACAGCTCGTCGCGCAGGCACTCGGCCGCCAGCAGGTCCAACTCGCCGTAGAGGCGGGCCAGTCGGCGGCCCTCCGGCGTCACCCGGTCGCCGTCCAGGTAGCCCAGCACGTCCAGCACCGTGCAGACCCGGTCGAAGGTGCGGGCGATGGTGTGGGTGCGGCTGCGCATCGTGGAGACCAGCTTGTCGGTGTCCCGCTTCAGCCGGTAGTAGCGCTCGCCCCAGCGGGCGTGGTCCTCGCGCTCCGAGCAGCCGTGGCAGGGGTGCGAGCGGATCTCCCGGCGCAGCCGCTGGATCTCCTCGTCCTCCCCGGCCCCGGAGTGGCCGCCGCGGCGGCGGTGCCGGTCCGGCTCCAGGTGGCCGGCCTTGGTGCGCAGCGCGGACGCCAGGTCCCGACGCGACTGCGGGGAGCGGGCGTTGAACGACTTGGGGATGCGCAGCTTCTCCAGCGCCTTCACCGGGACCGGGAAGTCCACCGTCGCCAGCCGCTTCACCTGCCGCTCGGCGGTGAGCACCAGCGGCCGCGGGCCTTCCGCGTACTCCAGCCCGCGCGGCCCGCCCGGCGCCCCGTGATTGCCGCGCGGCCGGCCCGCGCCGGCCGGCAGCCCGGGGTCGAGGACGACGGCGAGCCCGGCGTACTTGCCCGTCGGGACGAAGACCACGTCGCCCTGGCGCAGCTTCTCCAGCGAGGTGACGGCCGCCAGGCGGGCCTGCGCCGCGCCCTGCTTGGCGAGCGAGGACTCCCGGTCCTTCAGCTCGCGCCGCAGCCCGGCGTACTCCTCGAAGTCGCCCAGGTGGCAGGTCATCGCCTCCCGGTAGCCGTCCAGGCCCTCCTGATTGCGCTTCACCCGGCGGGTCAGCCCGACCACCGAGCGGTCCGCCTGGAACTGCGCGAAGGAGGTCTCCAGCAGCTCCCGCGACTTGCGCCGGCCGAACTGGTCGACCAGGTTGACGGCCATGTTGTAGGAGGGCGAGAAGGAGGAGCGCAGCGGGTAGGTGCGGGTGCCGGCGAGGCCGGCCAGCGCCTTGGGGTCGAGGTTGGGCTGCCAGAGCACCACCGCGTGGCCCTCGACATCGATGCCGCGCCGCCCGGCGCGCCCGGTCAGCTGGGTGTACTCGCCGGGGGTGACGTCGGCGTGGGTCTCGCCGTTCCACTTCACCAGCTTCTCCATCACCACCGACCGGGCGGGCATGTTGATGCCCAGCGCCAGCGTCTCGGTGGCGAAGACGGCCTTCACCAGGCCCTGCACGAACAGCTCCTCCACCACCTCCTTGAAGGTGGGGAGCATGCCGGCGTGGTGCGCGGCGAAGCCCCGCTCCAGGGCGTCCGCCCACTCGAAGTAGCCCAGGACGTGGAGGTCCTCGTCGGGGATGGCGGCGGTGCGCTCCTCGACCAGCGCGCGCACCCGGGCCCGCTCGCTGTCGTCGTTGAGCCGCAGGCCGGAGTAGACGCACTGCTCCACCGCGGCCTGGCAGCCGGCCCGGCTGAAGATGAAGGTGATGGCGGGCAGCAGCGCCGCCTGGTCGAGCCGGTCGATCACCTCGACCCGGGACGGGGTGTAGGTGCGGCGCTGCCCGCTCGGGCCGCCGCGGCCCCGGCGCCGCCGGTCGTAGCCGCCGCGCCGGCCGCCGCCCTGCTGGAACTCGGCGCGGGCCAGCCGCACCAGCTCCTGGTTCACCTCGAGGTGCCGCTCGTCGGTGTAGAGGTCGTAGAGGCGGGGCCCGGCGAGCACGTGCTGCCACAGCGGGATGGGGCGGTGCTCCGAGACGATGACGGCGGTGTCGCCGCGCACCGTGTCCAGCCAGTCGCCGAACTCCTCGGCGTTGGAGACGGTCGCCGAGAGCGAGACCAGGGTGACCGACTCGGGGAGGTGGATGATGACCTCCTCCCACACCGCGCCGCGGAAGCGGTCGGAGAGGTAGTGCACCTCGTCCATGACCACATGGCCCAGGCCCTCCAGCGTGGGCGAGCCCGCGTAGAGCATGTTGCGGAGCACCTCGGTGGTCATCACCACCACCGGCGCCTCGCCGTTGATGCTGTTGTCCCCGGTGAGCAGGCCGACCTTGTCGGCGCCGTAGCGCTTCACCAGGTCCGCGTACTTCTGGTTGGAGAGCGCCTTGATCGGCGTGGTGTAGAAGCACTTGCGGCCCTCGTTCAGGGCCAGGTGGACCGCGAACTCGCCGACGATGGTCTTGCCCGACCCGGTGGGCGCGGCGACGAGCACGCCGCGGCCGTCCTCGAGCGCCTTGCAGGCCTCGACCTGGAACGGATCGAACGGGAAGTCGTACAGCTCCCGGAAGCCGTAGAGCGCGGTGGCCTGTTCCTTACGGAGCCGCCGCGCCTGCGCATAGCGCTCGGCGGGACTGGTGGCATCAGCAGACATGTCGTTCCCGAGCGTACCGCCCGCGGAGTCGATCTCCGCGGGGTTTTCTCCTCCGCGCCCCCCGGCTCACCGCCGCGGAGGGCGCGGGCGCGGGAGGCGGCTGCGTCAGGTGATGTCGTCGTTGTCGTCGTAGTCGGAGCGGCGCGGCGCCGGCAGCTCCTCCGGGCCCTCCAGCTCCGAGGCGCGGACCTCCTCGACGGCGGTGACGGATCCGGTGCCGCCGCCCTCGATGGCCGTCAGGTCGTCGCCGTCGTCCATGTAGCTGCTGATGTCGGCGGCCTCGTCGTCGTCCAGCTCGCTGTCCGGGTTGTTGCGCTCCTTGCGCTTGTCGTTGGCGAGCGCGACGAAGGTGGCGGCGAAGTAGAGGACGCAGAGCGGGGCGGCGAGCGCGGTCATGGTGAACGGGTCGCCGGTGGGGGTGGCGACGGCCGCGAAGACGAAGATCAGCACGACGGCGCCGCGCCACCAGCGCAGCAGGCGCTTGCCCTTGAGGATGCCGATGAAGTTCAGCAGCACCAGCAGCACGGGGATCTCGAACGCGATGCCGAAGACCAGCGAGAGCCGGATGATGAAGTCGAGGTAGTCCGGCGCCAGGATCTGGGTGGAGAAGTAGCTGCTGTTGAAGCTGAGCAGGATGTGCAGCGCCTTGGGCAGCAGCCAGTAGGCGAGGCCGACGCCGGCGAGGAAGAGCGGGACGCCGGCGGCGACGAAGCCGAGTCCGTACTTCTTCTCCTTGGAGTACAGGCCGGGCGCGATGAAGCCCCACACCTGGTAGCTCCACACCGGGCAGGCCAGGATGACTCCGACCATCAGCGAGATCTTGAACTTGAAGGCGAGGCCGCCCATGATCCCGCTCATCACCAGCGAGCCGTTGCCGCACTCGCTCCGGCTGGACGCGCCGATGCCGTGCACGCTGTGGATGTCGCAGAGCGGATCGGCGAGCTGGTGGATGATCCAGTCGGAGAAGACCCAGCCCACGACCGCCGTGATGATCACCGCGATGACCGACTTGATCAGCCGGTTGCGCAGCTCGCGCAGGTGATCGGCGAGGGGCATGCGCCCCTCCGGATCCTTCGGCGGCTTCTTGCTCTGCCGCGCCTGAGTGTCGCTCACCGTCGGGTCAGGCCTCTTGTGTGTCGGGATCGGGCAGGGTTAAGGCGATGGCCGGGCGGACGGCGGGCCGTCAGCTCTCGACCTTGTCCTTCTCACCGACGGGGCGGGCCTCGGAGACGTCGCCGGGGGCGGCCTGGATCGTCTTGGGCGACTCGGTGGTGGCCGTCTGCTCCGCCTTGCCGTCCTCGTCGGACTTGCCGTCCTTCTTCATGGCGGCGGTCTCGGACTTGAGGATGCGGGCGGACTTGCCCAGCGAGCGGGCCATGTCCGGAAGCTTCTTGGCCCCGAAGAGCAGCACAATGATCAGGGCAATGATCAAGATCTCGTAGCCGCGGAGCGCCATGGTGCTACCTACCTCTTCGTCGCGTTCAGGCCGGGGGCGGGGCGGACCGGTCTTGCGGGCCATGCTACGCCGATCACCGAGCGTACTTGGCGGATGGGCGCGGGACGAGACCCCGGGGGCAACAACCGCTTTCGAAAAGGCGGACGAATGATTACAGGTCGGACAACTCCCGCTCCGTGCGGCCCACCGGGCCCGCGAGGTCGCGGGCGTCCGAGGCGACCCGCGCGGACGCCGCCCCGACCGCGTCGAAGGCCGCGCCCGCGGCCTCGTCCGCACTCCGCAGCGCCAGCCGCGCGCGGCGCAGCAGCACGCCGAGGACGGCGCACCCCAGCAGCAGTGAGACCGCGCACACCGTCAGGACGACCATGGAGGCAGCCTAGCGGGGCGCGAGCCCGATCTCGGCGACGCCGTTGCCGGTGAGCAGTTCGACGATCCGCTCGCCGGCCGGCTTGCGCACGGGCTCGCCGCAGTCCGGGCAGGTGAAGGCGTAGAAGGTGCGGGAGCGGGTGCGGGCGAGCCGCACCTCCCCCGATTCCAGATGGGCCCGGCCGCCGCAGTGCGGGCAACCGACGCGGAACACCGTCACCGATGTCCTCCTCGCTGGCTCGAGAACCGGACGCCCCCGCCCGCCCCTTCCGGGGAATGCTGCCCCATTGCCTATCAGCTCTCCCCGTACGCCGCCAGCGCGCGTTCGGCCACCTCCCGCACCTCGTCCGCCAGTTCGGGCGGCGAGACGACGCGGCCGTCCGCGCCGAGGCGCAGCGCCAGCTTGCGCAGATTCGCCGGCTCGGCCGCCCGCAGGGTGATCCGCAGGCCGCCGTCGGGCAGCTCCTCGGCCGCGTCGTGGGCGAAGTACTCCGTCACCCAGCGGCCGCCGGGGCCCACCTCCAGGACGACCACCGGGTCGTCCTCGGCGGGCTGCACCAGGCCGGCCGCGTAGTCCGGCAGATCGCGCAGCCGCACCGGCGGCGGATCGGCCGGGGTCTCCAGCACCTTGATCTCCACCACCCGGTCGAGGCGGAACAGCCGCCGCTCCTCGGCCCGGCGGCAGAAGCCCTCCAGATAGGTGTGGCCGACCGTCACCAGGCGGATCGGGTCGACCTCGCGCTCGGTGATCTCGTCGCGGCCGTAGGAGTAGTAGCGCAGCCACAGCCGGCGGCGCTCCGAGAGCGCCCGGTCGGCCTCGGCGAAGGCGCTGCCCTCGGCCTCGAAGGTGACGTTGAGCCGGGAGCTGCCGGAGGCGGCGTCGCCGGCCGCGGTCTCCAGCTTGGCGACCGCGCGGGCCAGCGCCTCCCGGTCGCCGCGGCGCAGGCCGGGCAGGTCGGCGACGGCGCGGGCGGCCACCAGCAGGGCGGTGGCCTCGTCGGCGGCGATCCGCAGCGGGCGGGCGACGGTGTCCGCGGCGTCGGCGTTGTGCCACCAGATGCGCTCGCCGTCGGTGTCGATGTCCAGCAGGTCGCCGCCGCGGAAGCTGGTGCCGCACATCGGCAGCACCGCGAGGTCGCCCATCAGCTCGGCCTCGGTGATGTTGAAGGCGCGGGCAACCTCGGCGACCCGGGCGCCCGGCCGCTCGCGCAGGTAGGTCACCAGGGACAGCAGCCGGCGGGTCTGGTCGATGGCGTTGCTCATGCGGTTTCCGCTCCCTTGACGCCGGCGGCGGCGCGCAGATGGGCCAGGACCTCGGCCCGCAGCTCCTCGGGGCCGAGGACGAGGACGTCCGCCCCGAACTCGGCGAGGTCCGCGGCGAGGCCGTGCCCGTAGGGGAGTTCGACCTCGTCCCACTCCCCCTCGGCGCTCTTCTCGGCGAGCGCCTTGGTGCGCAGCGGCCAGCCGACGCCGCGGCGCAGCCGCACCCGGGCGGTGGCGGTGGCGCCCTCGCCGGCGAACCGCGCCACGTGCTCGCGGACGTCGACGTGCGCGGGCACCTCGGCGGTGAAGCCGCCGGAGCGGGTGCGGACCTGGCCGACGATCCGGCTCAGCTTGAAGACCCGCGCGTCCTCCCGGTCGCGGTCGAAGCCGGCCAGGTACCAGTGGCCGTGCCAGCACTCCAGCGCCCACGGCTCCACGGTGCGGGTGCCCGGCTCGGGCGCGCCGGAGCGGCGGTAGGCGAAGGTGACGGGGCGCCGCTCGCGGGCGGCGAGCATCAGCTTGTCGAAGGACGGCTCGTGGGCGGGGATGCGGGGCTCCAGCACGGTGGCCCGCCCCTCCTCCTCGCGGGCCGGACTCCCCTCCGCGGCGCCGCCGTTGTTGCCGAACGCCCCCGCGGCGCGCAGCTTCTGCAGCGCCCCGCTGGCCGCTCCGGCGAGCCGGGCCTGCTGCCAGACGCGGGCGGCCAGCGCCAGCGCCGCGGCCTCCTCGGCCGCCAGGGCGAGCTCGGGGAGGCGGTTGGAGGCGCGCTTGGCGAGGTAGCCGGTCTCGCCGTCGAGGGGGCTCTCGCCCGTCTCGATGACCAGGCCCAGCTCCCGCAGGTCCTCCTTGTCGCGCTCGAACATGCGGTTGAAGGCCGCCTCGTCGGCGCCTCCCGGCCCGCCGTCCAGCGACGCGTACGCCTCGATGGACGCGCGCAGCTCGCGCTTGCTCAGCGGCCGCCGCGCGTTCATCAGACACAGCGCCAGGTTCATCAGGCGCTCTGCCTTGGGGATCGCCATCTCCCGCCCTTCCCACCCTCGCCGTCGAACTCCTGATGAACCTACACGGTGGAGCGGGGCGGCGCGGCCAACGTCGCAGGAACGCAGCGGGCCCCGCGCCGCAACGGCGCGGGGCCCGCAGGCGGTCGTCCCGGATCAGACCGCGATCAGGTCCACCACGAAGATCAGCGTCTCGCCGGGCTTGATCCGCCCGCCCGCGCCCTGGTCGCCGTAGGCGAGGTGCGGCGGGATGATCAGCTGCCGGCGGCCGCCGACCTTCATGCCCTGCACGCCCCGGTCCCAGCCGGCGATGACCTGGCCGGCGCCGAGCTGGAACTGCAGCGGCTTGCCGCGGTTCCAGCTGGCGTCGAACTCCTCGCCGGTGGAGAAGGAGACTCCCACGTAGTGGACCGAGACGGCCGCACCGGCGCGGGCCTCCGCGCCGTCGCCCTCCCAGAGGTCCTTCACCTCGAGCTCGGCCGGCGGCTCGCCGCCCGGGAAGTCCACCATCGGCTTCTCGATGTCCATCTGCCTCATTCCTCGTCAAATAGCTGTGTCGACAGGCGGATGATTCTGTCAGACCCGCCGGACCGGTCGGCGACCGCCTTCCGGCGGAGCGTCAGAACGCGGCGACGATGTCCACCACGAAGACGAGGTCGTGGCCGGCCGCGGCGTTCTGCGCGCTGGTCTTGGCCCCGTAGGCGTCCTTCTTCGGGATCTCGACGAGCACGCGCGAGCCGACCTTCTGGCCCACCAGGGCGTTGTCCCAGCCCTTGATGACCGCGCCGGTGCCGATCTGGAAGGCCGTGGCCCCGCCGTGCTTCCACGAGGAGTCGAAGACCTTGTTGGTGTCCCAGGTGGTGCCGGTGTACTGCGTCACCAGGGCCTGGCCCTTCTGGACCGCGGCGCCCTTGCCCTGGATGAGCACCTGCGTCTTGAGGCCGCTCAGCGACTTCGGCGTCTTCGGGATGGTGAAGGAGGCGATCTTCTTCGGGTCGGCCTTCATGCCCGTCGTCGGGTCCTGCACCAGCTTCGCGGCCTGGGACGGCACCTTGGCGGTGGCCATGCCCGCCGACGGGGCGGCCTGGGTGCCCTTCACCTCGTCCGTCGCCGGGGTCTTGTCGGAGGCGTAGACGTCGAAGACGTAGTCGATGACGTCCGTGGCCTTCAGGCCCACCTGCTGGTACTGCTGCGGGAACAGGTCCTTGGCGGTGTCCTGCACCAGCACCCGGCTGCCGGCCTTCTGCCCGGCCAGCGCCTTCACCGCGGCGTCGGAGTAGAACGGGCCGCTGGCCTGCGAGGCGCCGATCTGGGTGACCGCCTGCAGCTTGGGGTTCTTGGGGCTGTAGGTGGAGATCAGCGCCTTGCCGTCGCCGTACTTCAGCGCCATGCCGGAGACCCGGATGTTGTCGCCGTCGGCCAGCGTCGCGCCGGAGCCCTGCTTGACGGTCTTGACCACCTGGTTGGTGGCCGCCTTCTTCTTGGCGTCGGAGGTGACCTTCGGCGCCTGCCCGAACGCCCCGGAGACGGCTGCGACCGCGCCGTTGGGCTTCGAGGCGTCGGACGAGGACTTGGACGAGCCCGAGCCGCACGCGGCGACACCGACGAGCAGGGCGGGAACCGCGAGCGCGACGGCGCCGCGGCGGACGTTCTTGGTGAGAGTC
This sequence comes from Mangrovactinospora gilvigrisea, assembly GCF_001879105.1. Taxonomy (GTDB): domain Bacteria; phylum Actinomycetota; class Actinomycetes; order Streptomycetales; family Streptomycetaceae; genus Mangrovactinospora; species Mangrovactinospora gilvigrisea. Next base: position 23,557 of record NZ_MLCF01000022.1, read on the forward strand.
ATAGGTCCAACTGGGAGTCCGGAGATGGAGGGGCGACCGCCACTCTACGTGCTCGTAGCCTCGGAGCGGCGAGGATGCCGCAACGCGCGAGGCGGGCCGTCAATGCGGCCCGCCCCGTGTCACCGGTTCCGGTGAAACTCCGAGGTGAGGCGTCCGCGGTGGGACACCTCACATCCCCGCGATCAGCTTGTCCACCCGGTCGTCCTCGCTGCGGAACGGGTCCTTGCAGAGCACCGTGCGCTGCGCCTGGTCGTTGAGCTTCAGATGCACCCAGTCGACGGTGAAGTCGCGGCGCTGCTCCTGCGCCCGGCGGATGAAGTCGCCGCGCAGCCGGGCCCGGGTGGTCTGCGGGGGCACCGACTTCGCCTCGAAGATCTTCAGATCGCTGGTGACCCGCTTCGCCCGCCCCTTGTTCTGCAGCAGGTAGAAGAGGCCGCGGCGGCGGTGGATGTCGTGGTAGGCGAGGTCCATCTGCGCCACCCGCGGATGCGACATGCTGATGCCGTTCCGCTCCCGGTAGCGCTCGATCAACTGGTACTTCATCACCCAGTCGATCTCCTCGCCGACCGAGGCGAGGTCGCCGGAGCGGATCGCGGAGAGCGTCCGGCCCCACAGCTCCAGCACCTGGTCGACCATGCCGGTGCGCAGCCCGCGGCGGTCGACGAACTCCACGGCGCGCTCGTAGTACTCCTGCTGGATGTCGAGGGCGCCCGCCTCCCGGCCGTTGGCGAGCCGCACCTTGCGCTGCCCGGTCAGGTCGTGGCTCACCTCGCGGATCGCCCGGATCGGGTTCTCCAGCGTCAGGTCCCGTATCACCGTGCCCGACTCGATCATGCGGAGCACCAGGTCGGTGGCGCCGACCTTGAGCATGGTGGTGGTCTCCGACATGTTGGAGTCGCCGACGATGACGTGCAGGCGGCGGTAGCGCTCGGCGTCGGCGTGCGGCTCGTCCCGGGTGTTGATGATGGGGCGGGAGCGGGTGGTCGCCGAGCTGACGCCCTCCCAGATGTGCTCGGCCCGCTGGCTGACGCAGTAGACCGCGCCCCGCGGGGTCTGCAGCACCTTGCCGGCGCCGCAGATCAGCTGCCGGGTCACCAGGAACGGGATGAGCACGTCGGCGAGGCGCGAGAACTCGCCGTGCCGCGCCACCAGGTAGTTCTCGTGGCAGCCGTAGGAGTTGCCGGCCGAGTCGGTGTTGTTCTTGAACAGGTAGACGTCGCCGGCGATGCCCTCCTCGTGCAGGCGCCGCTCGGCGTCCACCAGCAGGCCCTCGAGGATCCGCTCCCCGGCCTTGTCGTGGGTGACGAGCTCGGTGACGTTGTCGCACTCCGGCGTCGCGTACTCCGGGTGGCTGCCGACGTCCAGATACAGTCGCGCCCCGTTGCGCAGGAAGACATTGCTGCTGCGCCCCCACGACACGACCCGGCGGAAGAGGTAGCGCGCCACCTCGTCCGGCGACAGACGGCGCTGACCCCGGAACGTGCAGGTGACGCCGTACTCGTTCTCCAACCCGAAAATGCGGCGGTCCATGGTTGAACAGTACGCTCGCGACGCCCTGCTGAAACCGCGTCGCGTGACTCAATTCACCGGGTTCGCCGAGCCGGACCGATCGGATCGGGCCAGCAGGGGCGCCGAGCCGAGCTGGACGGCGAGCGCGGCGAGGGCGCCCGCGGCGGCCACCAGGAAGCCGGCGCCGTCGCCGAGCCGTCCGGTGGCGGGGCCGGCGACGGCCGAGCCGGCCGCGGCGCCCACCCCGAAGGCCGTCACCAGCCAGGAGAACGCCTCGGTGACGGTGCCGGCCGGGGCGTGCCCGTCCACCACCAGGAAGGCGCAGGCGAGGCTGGGCGCCAGGAAGAGGCCCGCCAGGGCGGTGAGGGCGGCCATCGCGGGCAGCAGCCCGGGGCCGAGCGCGGGCGGCAGGAAGCACACCGCCAGGGCCGCAGTGAGCAGCCGCAGCCGCCGCTCCGGGCGCCCCGTCCAGGTGCGCGAGCCGTAGCCGACGCCGCCGAGCAGCGCGCCGAAGGAGAAGGCGGCGAGCAGCACCCCGGAGGCGTTGCGGTCGCCGATCCGGGCGGCGTAGCCGAGCGCGCCGACGTTCATCGCGCCGAGCGCCACCCCGACGAAGAGGAAGGCCCCGAAGAGGGCGAGCAGCCCCGGCGAGCGCAGCGGGCCCAGCCAGTGCGCCTCGCGGGGCCCCGGGCGCCAGGAGCGGGACGGCGGGGCGGTGATCACCACCAGGGCGCCGGCGAGGCCCAGCAGGCCGGTCAGGACCAGCCCCCAGGCCGTGGAGAGGCCGTCGGCGAAGAGGGTGACGAGCAGCGGCCCGGCGACGAAGAGCAGCTCCTGGGTGGCCGCGTCCAGCGCGTAGGCGGCGCGGACGTGCGCGGCGTCGGGGAGCACCGCGGGCCAGAGCGCGCGCAGCCCCGCCTCCAGGGGCGGGGTGAAGAGCCCGGCCGCGGCGGCGAGCGCGAAGGAGCCGGCGCCGCGGTGCGGGCCGGCCGCGGCGAGCGCGGCGAAGGCCGCGGTGGCCAGCAGAGCGGCGCCGCCGATGACCCGGGGCTGGCCGCGCAGGTCGACGAGCCGCCCCAGCAGGGGCTGGCCGACCGCCTGGCCGAGCGCGTAACTGGCCGTCAGCAGCCCGGCCAGGGCGTAGCTGCCGCCGTGCTCGCGGGTGAAGAGCAGGACGGCCAGCGAGGCCATCCCGACGGGTAACCGCCCGATCAGCGTCCCGCCGAGCAGCCGGACGGCGTGCCGGGCGCCGAGCACCCCGCGCATCCCGGGCGAGGCCCGGTCGGGCGGGGTGCCGGGACGGGGGCCGCGGCGCCTAGTCAGCCGTGCCCTCCTCCTCCTGGTCCTCGGACGCGCCCTCCTCCTGCTCGGCCAGCATCCGCTTCAGCTGCTCGCCGGTGATCCGCTTGAACTTGCGCTTCTGCGGCCGGGTGCGGTCGAGGGCGGCGACCTCCAGCTGGTCGGCGGTGATCTCCCGGGTGCCGCCGTTGCCGTCCCGGGAGAGGGCGGCGACGCCCAGCCGGACGGCCTCGCCCAGGCTCATGCCGTCCCGGTAGCGCTGGTCGAGGTAGCTGCGCAGCTGCTCGGGCTGCGCACCGCCCATCGCCGCCACCCGGTGCTCCTCGACCACCGAGCCGTCGTGCGGCAGCCGGTAGATCTCGTCGCCGTCGGGGTCGTCGCCGACCTCGGCGATGAACAGCTCGACCTCGTAGGGCTTCTCGGCGGTGCTGGAGAAGATGCTGCCCAGCGCCTGGGCGTAGAGGTTGGACAGCCCACGGGCCGTCACATCGCTGCGGTCGTACTGGTATCCGCGAAGGTCGGCGTAGCGGATGCCGACCGTGCGCAGCGTCTCGAACTCGTTGTACTTGCCGACCGCGGCGAAACTGATGCGGTCGTAGATCTCGCTGAACTTGTGGAGCGTCTGCTGGGGGTTCTCGGCAACGAAGACGATCCCGTCGGCAAAGTTCAGGGCCGCGACGCTCCGGCCGCGGGCGATGTTCTTGCGCGCGTACTCGGCGCGGTCCGCCATGGCCTGCTGCGGCGAGACGTAGAACGGCGTCGACACCGGCGTCACGTCCCTTTCTGGGTCTTGATGGGAATCTGGGGGCTGGTCATCGCATCACAGCAGCGGGGCCTGCGGACCGTCCGGCCGTTCCATCCGGTGGTCGAGGATGTCGCGGGCCTTGGCCGCGACCTCGGCCTCCGGCATCATCCGGACGCCGTCCGCGGTGACGAGGCCGATGGTCGGGAAGATCTTGCGGCCGATGTCCGGGCCGCCGGTGGCGGAGTCGTCGTCGGCGGCGTCGTAGAGCGCCTGGATGGTCATGGTGACGGCCTCGTCGGCCGACATGCCCTCGCGGTAGAGCTTCTTGAGGGCGCCCCGGGCGAAGACGGAGCCCGAGCCGGTGCCGGCGAAGCCGGCCTCCTCGGAGCGGCCGCCGGTGACGTCGTAGGTGAAGACCCGGCCGGCCGCGCGGTGCTCGTCGTAGCCGGCGAAGATCGGGACGACGGCGAGGCCCTGGAGGGCCATGCCGAGGCTGTCGCGGATCATCGAGGAGAGCCGGTTGGCCTTGCCGTCGAAGGAGAGGCCGGCCCCCTCGATCTTCTCGTAGTGCTCCAGCTCCAGCTGGAACAGGCGGATCATCTCGATGCCCAGGCCCGCGGTGCCGGCCATGCCGATGAGGGAGTACTCGTCGGCGGCGTGGACCTTCTCGATGTCGCGCTGGGCGATGACGTTGCCCATGGTGGCCCGGCGGTCGCCCGCCATCACCACGCCCCCGGCGAAGGTGGCCGCGACGATGGTGGTGCCGTGCGGGGCGGCCTCGGGAGCCACGGGCGCGCTCGGCAGCTGCCGACTGCCCGGCAGCAGGCCCGGTGCATGCGCGGCGAGGAATTCGGTGAACGAGGAGGTGCCCGGCGTCAGATACGCGGCGGGGAACCGCCCCGGCCCCTCTGTGTAGGCAGCCACGCGTCTCCTTCCAGATAGTCGGCGGCCAGACGCAGCACGTCGGGCCGGTGCGGTGGTGGGTCACCGTGCCACGGACCCTAGCCGGTCCGACAGGGTCGGATCCATGCCCGTTCGCTGTGCGGTGACAGGGCATCAGCCGCCCCGGGGCGGCACACGCCCCGGGGCGAGAACTGCAGGGGGCCTATTGGCCGCCCTTCTGGACGAATCCCCGAACGAAATCCTCGGCATTGGACTCGAGCACATCGTCGATTTCGTCGAGAACGTCATCGACATCTTCGCTGAGCTTTTCGTGCCTTTCCTTTACGTCTTCCGAGACCTCGGCCTCGGGCGCCTGCTCCTCGACCTCCTCGGAGCTGCGCGTCGCCCGCTGCTGGCCGCCGCCGGTGTCGCTGCCTGCCATGGTTCTCACCCCTCGGTGGTGGGTCGTGCCCTGACTACCACTGCCCTCGACCCTAAGTCCTCAATCGGACATTCGCCCTGAACTTTCCAGGCCGCTCAGCCGCCCCCGGACAGGACGCGGACCAGGTCCTCGGCCGTCCGGCAGCGGTCCAGCAGCGCCTTGACATGGTTGCGGGTGCCGCGCAGCGGCTCCAGGGTCGGGACCCGCTGCAGCGAGTCCCGCCCCGGGAGATCGAAGATGACGGAGTCCCAGGAGGCCGCCGCCACGTGCTCCGCGTACTGCTCCAGGCAGCGGCCGCGGAAATAGGCCCGGGTGTCCTCGGGCGGGGCCGTCATCGCCCGCCGGATCTCGTCCTCCTCCAGCAGCCGCTCGAAGCGGCCCTTGGCGACGAGCCGGTTGTAGACGCCCTTCTCCGGGCGCACATCGCTGTACTGCAGGTCGACCAGGTGCAGGGTGGGGGCGTCCCAGTCGACGCCGTCGCGCCGGCGGTAGCCGTCCAGCAGCTGCTTCTTGGCGACCCAGTCGAGCTCCCGGGAGAGCGACTCGGGGTTGTTCTCCAGGCGGTTCAGCACGTCCTCCCAACGGGTGAGGACGTCCCGGGTCTGCTCGTCGGCGTCGACGCCGTAGCGGTCCTCGACGTACTTGCGGGCCAGCTCGCAGTACTCCATCTGCAGCTGGACCGCGGTGAGCTTGCGCCCGCTGCGCAGCCGCACCAGATGCTGCAGCGTCGGGTCGTGGGAGACCTGGTGGAGGGTGCGGACCGGCTGGTCGACCGCCAGGTCGATGCTGATGAAGCCGTCCTCGATCATGGCCAGCACCAGCGAGGTGGTGCCCAGCTTGAGGTACGTCGAGACCTCGGAGAGGTTGGCGTCCCCGATGATCACGTGCAGCCGGCGGTACTTCTCGGCGTCCGCGTGCGGCTCGTCGCGGGTGTTGATGATCGGCCGCTTCAGCGTCGTCTCCAGGCCGACCTCGACCTCGAAGTAGTCCGCGCGCTGGCTGATCTGGAAGCCGTGCTCCTGGCCGTCCTGGCCGATGCCGACCCGTCCGGCGCCGGTGACCACCTGGCGGGAGACGAAGAACGGGGTGAGGTGCCGGACGATGTCCGAGAAGGGCGTGGCCCGGGCCATCAGGTAGTTCTCGTGGCAGCCGTAACTGGCGCCCTTGTTGTCGGTGTTGTTCTTGTACAGGTGCAGGGGGCTCGCCCCGGGCACCTCGGCGGCCCGCAGCGCCGCCTCGGCCATCACCCGCTCGCCGGCCTTGTCCCACAGCAGGGCGTCGCGCGGGTTGGTGGTCTCGGGGGCGGAGTACTCGGGGTGCGCGTGGTCGACGTAGAGCCGCGCGCCGTTGGTGAGGATGACGTTGGCCAGGCCGATGTCCTCGTCGGTGAGCTGGCTGGCGTCGGCCGCGTCGCGGGCGAGGTCGAAGCCGCGGGCGTCCCGCAGCGGGTTCTCCTCCTCGAAGTCCCACCGGGCGCGGCGGGCGCGCTGCATGGCGGCCGCGTAGGCGTTGACGATCTGCGACGAGCTGAGCATGGCGTTGGCGTTCGGGTGTCCGGGCACGGAGATGCCGTACTCGGTCTCGATGCCCATCACGCGACGTACGGTCATGCCGCCTCCTCACCGTGTTCGGCGCGGCGCCCGGGATGGGCTCCGGCCGCGTGCGTTCCCGCTCCGCACGTGCACTTTCGTTCCCCCGGACCGAGCGTAGAACGCGGACGCGCCCAAGGGGAGATCATTTCACCGGATAAGTCGACGACTCGTCATACGGCCGGTACGGGTGGGCCGTCCGAGACGCGCCCGGCCGCGAGCGACCCGTTGATGGGGGTCGCCCGCAGCCGGTCGTCGTCCGTTCTGCCGTTGTCCGTCGCGGTTGGCTGGCGCTTACAGGTACTGCCCGGTGTTCGCCACCGTGTCGATGGAGCGCCCGGTGTCCGCGCCCTGCTTGCCGGTGACGAGCGTGCGGATGTAGACGATCCGCTCGCCCTTCTTGCCGGAGATGCGGGCCCAGTCGTCCGGGTTGGTGGTGTTGGGCAGGTCCTCGTTCTCCTTGAACTCGTCCACGCAGGCGTTGAGGAGGTGGGAGACGCGCAGGCCCTTCTGGCCGTGGTCGAGGAAGTCCTTGATGGCCATCTTCTTGGCGCGGCCCACGATGTTCTCGATCATCGCGCCGGAGTTGAAGTCCTTGAAGTACAGGACCTCCTTGTCGCCGTTGGCGTAGGTGACCTCCAGGAAGCGGTTCTCCTCCGACTCGGCGTACATCCGCTCGACGGCGGTGGCGATCATCGCGTCGAGGGTGGAGCGGGTGTGGCCGTCGTGCTCCTTGACGTCGTCCGGGTGCAGCGGCAGCCCCTCCACCAGGTACTTGGAGAAGATGTCGCGCGCCGCCTCGGCGTCCGGCCGCTCGATCTTGATCTTGACGTCCAGGCGGCCGGGCCGCAGGATCGCCGGGTCGATCATGTCCTCGCGGTTGGAGGCGCCGATGACGATGACGTTCTCCAGGCCCTCCACACCGTCGATCTCCGACAGCAGCTGCGGGACGATGGTGTTCTCCACGTCCGAGCTGACCCCGGAGCCGCGGGTGCGGAAGAGGGAGTCCATCTCGTCGAAGAAGACGATGACGGGGGTGCCCTCGCTCGCCTTCTCGCGGGCCCGCTGGAAGACCAGGCGGATGTGCCGCTCGGTCTCGCCGACGTACTTGTTGAGCAGCTCGGGGCCCTTGATGTTGAGGAAGTAGCTCTTGCCCTGCGCCTGCCCGGTGACCTCGGCCACCTTCTTGGCGAGGGAGTTCGCCACCGCCTTGGCGATCAGGGTCTTGCCGCACCCGGGCGGGCCGTAGAGCAGCACGCCCTTCGGGGGCCGCAGCTGGTGCTCGCGGAAGAGGTCCGGGTAGAGGTAGGGCAGCTCGACGGCATCCCGGATCATCTCGATCTGGTTCCCCAGACCGCCGATCTTGGTGTAGTCGATGTCCGGGACCTCTTCGAGGACCAGCTCCTCGACCTCGCTCTTGGGCACCCGCTCGTAGACGTAGCCGGAGCGGGGGTCCAGCAGCAGGGCGTCGCCGGCGCGGATCGGCTGGTCGCGCAGCGGCTCGGCGAGCCGCACCACCCGCTCCTCGTCGGTGTGCCCTATCACGAGGGCGCGCTCGCCGTCGGCGAGCAGCTCCTTGAGGGTGACGATGTCGCCGACGGTCTCGAACTCGAGCGCCTCGATGACATTGAGCGCCTCGTTGAGCATGACCTCCTGACCGCGCTTCAGGCCGGCCAGGTCGATGTTGGGGCTGACGTTCACCCGCAGCTTGCGGCCGCCGGTGAAGATGTCGGCCGTCTCGTCGTCGTGCGCCTCGAGGAACACACCGAACCCGGACGGCGGCTGGGCCAGTCGGTCGACCTCTTCCTTGAGGGCCACGATCTGGTCGCGGGCCTCGCGCAGGGTCGAGGCCAACCTCTCGTTCTGGGCCGTCACCCCGGCCAGGCTGCTCTGCAGCTCGACGATCCGCTCTTCGAGGATCCTCGTGTGGCGCGGAGAGTCGGCCAGTTTCCGGCGCAGGACGGCGATCTCCTGCTCGAGGAACGAGATCTGGCTGGCTGCGTCGCCCGTGCCCCGTGCACGCGCGCCGCGGTTGATGTCGTCGTCGTGGGCTGCCACGGTCCTCACCTCCTCCGGGGAGCTGGACGCTACCCGACCCTACCTGTGCCGGGGTGTGTTGAAACCCCGAGATCGGAAAGACGGAACGGATGAAGGGGGATCTTCACCCGTGCGCACGCCCCCACGCTGTACCGGATACCCACCCTTGCCCGGCCGAAAGCCGTCGCCTGTATCGTCATTTGGGTCAACACCCGATCGCGGCGGGATTGTTCCGGAGTGCGGGAACGTCGCGCGGCGGTGGGGCGCAGGGCCCCAACAGGCAGGAACGGCAGGCGAGATGTCCAGCGAAGAGCTCGAGGTGTGGATCGACCAGGAGCTGTGCACGGGCGACGGCATCTGCGCGCAATACGCACCAAATGTGTTCGAATTGGACATCGACGGGCTGGCGTACGTGAAGGGGGAGGACGACGAGCTGCGGCAGGCGCCGGGCGCGGCCGTGCCGGTGCCCCTCACGGTCCTCTCCGACGTGGTCGACTCGGCGAAGGAGTGCCCGGGCGAGTGCATCCATGTGCGCCGCCTGAAGGACCGGGTCGAGGTCTACGGACCGGACGCCGCGAGCTGAAACTTCGTCAGGGCGCACGGGGGGCGTACGGGGGCACGGACGGCGCACACCCGGTCAGACCGACTGGGTGAGGCCCCCGGCGGGCTCGGTGCCCTCCAGCTTGAAGATGCCGGACGTCCACTCCCAGTGGACGTCGCCGGAGAGGTCCGCGCAGCAGCGCGGCACCTCCGGGGAGGAGTACCCCAGCATGGTGGCCCGCAGCCGGCCGTCCTGCAGCACCAGCTTCTTGACGGTGAGTCCCTTGCGCGGGTCGAGCAGCACGATCGGCTTCGCGGTGCCGCGCGCCGGCGTGTAGAGGAAGATGCCGTCCGGCGGCGACCCCGTCCCCGCGTTGCAGTGCGCGGCCAGCGCGGTGTCCGGCCGCCCGTCGTGGTCGAGGTCGGCGGTGATCCGCTTGGTGACGGCGACGCCCACGCCCCCGCAGTCCAGCGGCACCGAGGAGACCGGCACCGCGCCCGCCCCCCGCACCGGCTCCGCGGAGTGCGCCTGGGTCTCCCCCGGGCGCCCGACCAGCACCGCCGCCGTCACCGCGGCGAGCGCGGCCGCGGTGGCCAGCCACTGCGCGGCGCCGCGCCGCCGGCTCGTCGGGGATGCGTCCTCGTGCTGGGGTGCGTCGCTTGCCACGCTGTCGTTCGCCCTCCGCGCAGGATCCGGCTCAGCCTCGGTTCGATGCCTCGTAGTCCTCGCCGTACGCGCCCTTGGCGGGCCGGCGGCGACGCAGCGGCGGGGTGACGCCGTCGGCGAGGCGACGGGCCGTCAGCAGGAACCCGGTGTGCCCGATCATACGGTGATCGGGGCGCACGGCGAGGCCCTCGACGTGCCAGGTGCGGACGATCGTCTCCCAGGCGGCCGGCTCGGTGAAGGTGCCGTGCTCCCGCAGCGCCTCCACGACCCGGGACATCTGGGTGGTGGTGGCGACGTAGCAGCAGAGCACGCCGCCCGGCACCAGCGCCTTGGAGACCGCGTCGAGGCACTCCCAGGGCGCCAGCATGTCCAGGATGACGCGGTCGACGCCGGTCTCGTCCAGGGTGTCCTGGAGGTCGCCGACGCTCAGCTTCCACGCCGGGTGCGGCCCGCCGAAGTACCGCTCGACGTTCTTCCTCGCGATGTCCGCGAAGTCCTGGCGGCGCTCGTAGGAGGCGAGCATGCCGCCGTCGCCGACGGCCCGCAGCAGGGAGCAGCTCAGCGCCCCGGAGCCGACGCCGGCCTCCACGACGCGAGCGCCCGGGAAGATGTCGGCCATCGCCAGGATCTGCCCCGAGTCCTTCGGGTAGATCACGGCGGCGCCGCGCGGCATGGACAGGACGAAGTCGGAGAGCAGGGGACGCAGCGCAAGGTACTCGGTGTTGCCGGAGGAGCGCACCACGGTGCCCTCGGGCGAACCGATCAGCTCGTCGTGCGGGAAGGACCCCTTGTGGGTGTGGAAGGTCTTCCCGGCTTCGAGCGTGATCGTGTGGAGGCGACCCTTGGGGTCGGTGAGCTGGACCTGGTCCCCGACCTGGAAGGGCCCGCGACGGCGGGCGGCACCGGTCGGTTCGGACATGCGGAACAGGCTAGCGCAGGTACGGGCGGGGTTTCGCCGCGGTGCGCCCGGAGCCCGCGCCGCCTACGCGCGCTGCGCCGCCCGGAACGCGTCGTCGACGTCCGAGGTCGCCAGCACGCCGAAGACCGCGCCGTCCTCGTCGACGACGAGGTACTCGCTCGCGGGGCACGCCCGCAGCGCGTCCAGCAGGTCCTCGCCGGAGAGGTCGGCGGGGACCCGCATGCCGGGGCGGATCTCCTCGGCGAGGCCGTCCACCTCCACCCACGGCCGCCGGTGCTGCGGGGTGTCGACGATCCGGGACTCGCGGACGATGCCGTGCGGCGCGCCCGCGCCGTCCACCACCACCAGCCCGCGGGCGCCGGTCTCCTGCGCCTGCCGCAGCCCCTCGGCGAGCGAGGTCCCGGTCGGCACCGGCTGCGCGCGGCGCGCCAGGGTGCGGGCGCGCAGGCCGGGCAGCCGCTCCTTGAGCCGCGCCATCCGGATGCTGTTGCCGGCGCCGGACCACATCACCCAGGCCAGCACCGCGGCGAGGATCCAGTCGGTGGCCTCGTCGGTGACGGTGTGCCGGATGCCGCCGCGCAGCCGGGTGGCGAGCGGCAGCCCGACGAGCACGGCGACGGCGAGCACCCGCCCGAACCAGGCCGCGGCGAGCGTCCCGGCCATCGGACGGCGGGTCAGCTTCCAGACCACCGCGCGCAGCATCCGTCCGCCGTCCAGCGGCAGCCCGGGCAGCAGGTTGAAGGCGGCGACGATGGCGTTGCTGACCATCAGCCCGGCGAGCAGCACCCCCGCCACCGAGGCCGGCGGGGCGAGCTTGCCGGCCGCCCAGAAGACCACCGCGAGCACCGCGGAGAGCAGCGGCCCGACGAACGCGAGGGTGAACTCGCGGCCGGGCGTCTCGGCGTCCCGCTCGATCTCCGAGACGCCGCCGAAGAACTGCAGGTGGATGCGGCGCACCGGGAGCTCGAAGCGGATCGCGGCGATGGTGTGGGCGAGCTCGTGGACCAGCACGGAGGCGTAGAAGGCGACCGCGAAGAAGAAGGAGACCAGGTAGCGGGCCGGGCCGAGGTCGGGCAGCACCCACTCCAGCTGGTTGCCGAAGACCCAGGTGATCAGCGCGGCGACGAGGAACCAGGTCGGGCCGACGTGGACGGGGACGCCGAAGAGGCGGGCGACGACGAAGCTGCCGCGGCTGCCGCCGGGCTCGGTGGGGCCGGTCGGCTGACCGGTGGTGGCCGCCGACGACTCCGGGGCGTCCGGGGCGTCCGGCGTCTCGCTGCTCAAAGGTGTTCGTCCCCTCGTCCCGGAGCGTCCCCGTGCGGGAGTTTCCCTGCCGATGGTAGGCACGTGCGGGGGATAAGTGGGAGACGGCACGGGTTGTCGGCGCCGGGTCGTAGGGTCGGAGCATGAGTTCTGCTCCCGGGCGCCCCGTGGCCCTGTCGCCGTCCCGCGCCGACGACTTCATGACGTGCCCGCTGCGGTACCGGCTGCGGGTGATCGACAAGCTTCCGGAGACCCCCAGCGTGGAGGCCCTGCGCGGCACGGTCGTCCATGCGGTGCTGGAGCGGCTCTTCGACCTGCCGGCGCCGCGCCGCAGCCCGGAGGAGGCGGTCGCGCTGCTCCGTCCGGAGTGGGAGCGGGTGCTGGCCAAGCGTCCGGAGCTGGCGGAGCTCTTCGCCGACGCGGAGGGCGCCGCGCCGGACGCGCCGCGGCTCGCCGAGTGGCTGGGCACCGCCGAGGCGCTGCTCGGCAAGTACTTCTCTTTGGAGGACCCGACGCGGCTGCAGCCGGCCGAGCGCGAGATGTACGTCGAGACGCAGCTGGACGGCGGCCCGAAGCTGCGCGGCTTCATCGACCGGGTGGACGTCGCCCCCACCGGCGAGATCCGGGTGGTCGACTACAAGACGGGCAGGGCGCCGTCCGAGCGGTTCGTCTCGGGGGCGCTCTTCCAGATGAAGTTCTACGCGCTGGTGCTGTGGCGGCTGCGCGGGGTGGTGCCGCGGCGGCTCCAGCTGGTCTATCTGGGCGGCGACGGCCAGGTCGTCACCTACGACCCGGACGAGGGCGATCTGCGCGGCGTGGAGGTGAAGCTGCGCGCCCTGTGGGAGGCGATCCAGCGGGCCGTCCGGACGGGCGAGTGGCCGCCGAAGAAGAGCAAGCTCTGCGGGTGGTGCGATTTCCAGAAGTTCTGCCCGGAGTTCGGGGGCACTCCCCCGGAGTACCCGCTTCCGCCGGAACTGCCGTTCGAGGAGGCGACCGAGAGCGGGTCGGGGGCCACCGGGTAGTTTGGCGGGGTGACGAACACGGTCAGGGTGCTCCTGGTGGACGATCAGCCGCTGCTCCGGACCGGCTTCCGGATGATCCTCGAGGCCGAGCCGGACATCGCGGTGGTCGGCGAGGCCGGGGACGGCCGCCAGGCGCTGGAGCAGGTGCGGGTGCTGCAGCCGGATGTCGTGCTGATGGACATCCGGATGCCGCGCATGGACGGGGTCGAGGCGACGCGCCGCATCTCGGCGGACGGAGCCGCCTCGGGCGGGTCCGGCCGCGCGTCGCGGGTGCTGATGCTGACGACGTTCGACCTCGACGAGTACGTGGTGGACGCGCTCCGCGCGGGGGCGAGCGGGTTCCTGCTGAAGGACGCGCCGGCCGCGGAGCTGGTCCAGGCGATCAAGGTGGTGGCGCAGGGCGAGGCGATGCTGGCGCCCAGCATCACCCGGCGCCTGCTGGACCGCTTCGCGGAGCGGCTGCCCTCGGCGGGCGGCGAGGCCGCCGGCGCGGAGGCGGGGCGGGCGGAGGCGCTGCTGACGGAGCGTGAGCTGGAGGTGGTCCGGGCGGTGGCGCGGGGGCTCTCCAACGCGGAGATCGCGGGCGAGCTGTTCGTCTCGGAGACGACGGTGAAGACGCACGTGGGCCACGTGCTGACGAAACTGGGGCTGCGGGACCGGGTGCAGGTGGCGGTCTTCGCGTACGAGTCGGGGTTGGTGCGGCCGGGCGGGTGACCGCCGCGCGGTGCGGGGCCGCCCCGCCCCCCGACTCACGGTCCGCTGTTCCCACTCGCGGCGGGCGACCCGAGAACGGGCCCGTCACCCGGCGGCGCCGACGATCAGTGCCCCTTCGCGATCAGCCAGTAGCGCAGGATGCCCGTCGTGTCGAGCGTCCACTCCGCGCCGACCACGTCGCTCCGCGCGGCGATGTACTGCTTGTTCTGCCAGATCGGGATCATCGGCACGCTCTCCGCCGTCCGCTGCTGAATCGCGGCGAACTTCGTCGCCGCGCTCGCGCGGTCCGTCTCGGCCATCGTCTCGGGGATCAGCGTCCCGGTGATCCGGCGGTCGTTCCAGCCGGTGTGGAACGCCCCGCCGTCCACCAGCAGCGCCGAGGTGAAGTTGTCGGCGTCCGGGTAGTCCGGCGACCAGCCGATGTTGTAGGCCTCCAGCTTCCCCGCCGCCTGGGCCTTGAGGAACGCGTTCCACGGCATGGTCCGCACCGTCACCGAGAAGAGCCCGCCGTTCTCCAGCTGCTTCTTGATCAGGGCGGCCTCCGACGGCCCGACCGCCGAGCCGGTGGCCCAGGTGTAGGTGATCGGCACGGGCGCGTGCAGCCCCGCGTTCTTCAGCAGGGTGCGCGCCGCGTCGACGTCGACCTTGGGGTAGGCGTCCGCGAACGCCGTGGTGTGGCCGGCGATGCCCTGCGGGACGAGCGAGTACAGCGGGTCGACGGTGCCGCGGTAGACGTCCTGGGCGATGGCGTCCCGGTCGATCAGGTGCGCCGCCGCCTGCCGCGCCGAGCGGGAGGCGAAGACGCCGTGCGCGGTGTTGAAGGCGATCATGCGGGTCTGGGTGCCGGTGCCCTGGTCGAGCTGGACGCTGCCGCCCGACTGGGCGCGCAGCTTCTGGACGTCGTCGGCGTCCAGCCGGTCCGTCATGTCGATCTTGCCGGCCCGCAGCGCCGCCGCCGCGGCCGCCGGGGACGCGAAGTGACGCAGCGTCACCCCGCCGTTGCGCGGCTTGTCGGAGCCCTTGAAGCGGGGGTTGACGTCGAGCCGGGTGTCGCCGGTCCTGGAGAAGGAGGCGAGGGTGTAGCGGCCGGAGCCGATCACCTTGCGGTCCGGGAGCAGCTTGTCGGCGGGGAAGACCCTGTGGTCGACGATCGCCGCGGAGCCGGTGGCCAGCTTGGACGGGAAGGTGGCGTCCGCGGAGGAGAGGGTGAACTCCACCCGCTCCCCGTCCGCCTGGACCTTCTTGATGCCCGAGTAGAGCTGCGCGGGCCCGGTGGGCGAGGCGATCCGCTTGATGCGCTGGAAGGTGAACGCGACGTCCTCGGCGGTGAGCGGGTCGCCGTTGGAGAAGGCGAGGCCGCCGCGCAGGGTGCAGGCGTAGACGGTGTGGTCGTCGCCGCCGTTCTGCCAGCCGCAGGACTTGGCGGCGTCCGGCCGCGGCGTGGCGGTGCCGGCCGGGAACTCCAGCAGGGTCTGGAAGACGCCTTGGATAACGGTGTTGGAGCCGAGGTCGTAGGAGCCGGCGGGGTCGAGGCTGACGACGTCCTGCGAGCTGCCGACGACCAGCCGGGCGTCCTTGCCGGAGGCCTTTCCGCCGGCGGCTCCGGCTCCGCAGCCGGCCGCGGTGGCGGCGACCGCGGCGGCGAGGCCGGTGGCGGCGAGCATGGTCGTGATCCGGCGCGATCCACGAAAGGCGAGCGCGAAGCGCTTCCTTGGAAGGGTGGTGGCGGGAGACGGGCGGGCCATGTGGTGCGTCCTTGCGAGCGTGCGGGCCATGCGATGGCACGGCGACAGGAGGCCCGGGTGCGGGCCTCCCCACGCTAACCGGCCCCGGTCCGCATCCACGAACCGGGGCCGGGGTAACGCTGACCTGCGACTACTTCGCGGAGAGCTCGTAGAGGCGGAAGTACATCGGGTCCAGCGCCTGGTCGGTGCCGGAGACGCCGGTGCGGGTCACCGCGATCAGCTTGCCCTGCCACAGCGGTATGACCGGGGTGTCCTGCGCCGCGATCTGCTGGATCTTCTGCAGGTCGGGGATGCGCTTGGACTGGTCGGTCTGCGCCTCCTCGGCGGAGATCGCCTGCTCGGCCGGCTTGCTGGTGTAGCCGGTGTAGACGACCGCGTTCTTGCCGAAGAAGGTGGTCAGGTCGTTGTCCGGGTCCGGGAAGTCCCGCACCCAGCCGATCTGGAACGCCGGGAAGGAGTGGTCCTTCAGGGCGCTGTTGAGGTACTGCTGCCACTCGGTGGAGGCCAGCTTCACCTTGAACAGGCCGGTGGCCTGGAGCTGCCGCTGGATCTCGGTGTACTCGTCGGCCGAGGCCGGACCGTAGTGCGTCGGCGTGTAGTTGAGCGTGATGCTCACCGGGGTCTTGACGCCGGCGTCCTTGAGGAACTTGGCGGCCTTGGCCTTGTCGGGGGCGGCGCCGTAGAGCGTCCGATACGCCTCCACCTGGCCCGGGTCGCCGTTGCCGACCATCGAGTACAGCGGGGTGACGGTGTCGTCGTAGACGTTCTTGGCGATCGCGGACCGGTCGATGCTGGAGGCGACCGCCTGGCGGACGGCCTTCTGCTGGCCCGGCGCGGCCTTGGTGTTGAACACCAGGTAGCGCTTCTCGCTGCCGGTGCCCTCGACGACCTTGACGCCCTTG
The DNA here is from genome assembly GCF_001879105.1 of Mangrovactinospora gilvigrisea. GTDB lineage: Bacteria > Actinomycetota > Actinomycetes > Streptomycetales > Streptomycetaceae > Mangrovactinospora > Mangrovactinospora gilvigrisea. The sequence goes on from NZ_MLCF01000022.1 coordinate 39,832, forward strand.
GCGGCCTCGCCGCGCAGCGACTTGACGTCGGTGGGCGAGAAGGTGCGGTAGGCGACGTTGATGCTGCCCTTCTCGATGGCCTGCTTCATGGCGCTGGCCTGCGAGAAGTACTCCACGACCGCCTGCTTGTTCTGCAGCTTGACGGTGCCCTTGTAGTTCGGGTTGGCCTTCAGGGCGACCTGCTGGCCGGCGGTGTACTTCTCGATCGCGTACGGGCCGGAGCCGATCACCTTGTCGTTGCCGAGCGGCTTGTCCTTCGGGAAGACCTTGCGGTCGACGATGGAGGCGCCGGAGTGGGCCAGCCGGTCGGGGAAGAGCGCGTCCGCCTGGCCGAGCGTGAAGGTGACCGTGGAGGCGTTCGGCGCGGCCACCGACTTCACCGAGGTGAAGAGGGAGGACGGGCCGGTCGGGGACTTGATGCCGAGCAGCCGGTCGAAGGAGAACTTGACGTCCTGCGCGGTCAGCGGGTCCCCGTTGGAGAACTTCAGCCCGCTCTGCATGGTGCAGGTGTAGGTGGTGGTGCCCTTCCAGGCGCAGGACTTGGCGGCCTCGGGTACCGGCTTCTGCTGCCCGGCGGGCATCGTCAGCAGCGTCTGGAAGATGTTCTGGATGACGGTCTGGGAGCCGACGTCGTAGGAGTTGGCGGGGTCGAGCGCGGTGATCGGGTCGGTGGTGCCGACGATGACCGCGCCGCCCTTGCCGCCCTCCGCGCCGGTGCTTCCGCTGCTGCCGCTGCCGCACGCGGAGAGCGTCAGCGCGAGTGCCGCCGTGACCGCGGCGGCGGACATCAAGGTGGTGCGGGTCTTCATTGCGGTGTGTGCTTCCCCTCGGTGTTCTCCCACCCGGCGCCCCGGTGGCGCCGGGTCGGGTGGTCGTGGTGCGCCGGAGCTACGAGACCACCCGGCGCCCCGGTGGCGCCGGGTCGGGTGGTCGTGGTGCGCCGGAGCTACGAGATGCCCCGGGAGAGACCCCACAGGCGCAGCATCGAGGTGCTGTCCAGGGTCCACTCCAGGCCCTTGATGTCGTTCTGGGCGACGGCGTTCTGGTTGCCCTGCCACAGCGGCAGTTCGGGGACGTCCTGCGCGGTGGTCTTCTGGATCTGGGCGTAGAGCGCTGCCGCCTTGACGCGGTCGGGCTGCCGCTGGGTGGCCGGCACCAGGGTCTTGTCGAGCTGGCTGTTGTGGTAGCCGTTCTGGATGACCTGGCCGCCGCCGAAGAAGGGCACCGTGTAGGTGTCGGGGTCCGGGTAGTCGGCGAACCAGCCCATCGCGTAGACGGGGTACTTGCCGGTGAGCGCCTTGGGCGCGTAGGTGTCCCACTCGGCGCTGTGCACGGTGGCGTCGAAGAGCCCGGACTTGTTCAGCTGCGCGGCGATGATCTGCATCTCCTGCTTGCTGGTGGGTCCGTAGTGGGTGGGCGTGTACCAGAGGTCGACGGGCACCGGGGCCTTGATGTTCGCCGACTTCAGCAGGTCGGCGGCCTTGGAGGTGTCCGGCGCCGGGTAGTCGTCGTAGAACGGCGTGAGGTGGCCGGCGACGCCCTGCGGGATGAGCGAGTAGAGCGGCTGGGTGGTGCGGCCGAAGACCTTCTCGGTGAGCGAGGCGGTGTTGACGACGTTGGCGAACGCCTGCCGCACCTGCACCTTGTCGAAGGGCTTCACCTTCTCGCTGAAGACCAGGTAGCGGATCTCGGAGCCGGCGCCGGAGATCAGCTGGAGCTTGCCCTGGTTGTCCAGGGTGCGGTAGCCGGCGAGATCCCCGGGGGTGAGGCCGCTGACGATGGCGTCCAGCTTCTTCGCCTTGAACTGCGCGTTCATCGCGACGTTCTGGTCGGCCGTGAAGTAGTGGATCTCCACGCCGTCGTTCTCGGGCTTGTGGCCGCCCTTGTACCCGGTGTTGGGGTTGAGGACGGCCTTGCGCTTGCTGAACGAGTCGAGCGTGTAGGGGCCGGAGCCGATCGCGTCCTTGGCGGAGGTGATGAGCTTGTCGGCGGGGAAGACCTTGCGGTCGACGATGTACCCGGAGATGGTGGCGATCTTCTGCGGGAACGTGGCGTCGGGCTGCTTGAGGGTGAAGGTGACCTGCGAGTCGCCCTGCGCGGTGGTGGACTTCAGGGCGGAGAGGGTGGCGGCCGGGCCGTTGGGCGAGTTGATGCGCCGCATCCGGTCGAAGGAGAAGACGACGTCCGCCGCGGTGAGCTTGTCGCCGTTGGAGAAGCTCAGGCCGCTGCGAAGCGTGCAGACGTACTTCAGGGTGCCCTGGAAGCCGCAGGACTTGGCCGCCTCGGGCTGCGGGGTGGCCGTGTTCGGGGGTATCGCCATCAGCGACTGGTACACGTTGGTGAAGAGCGTGTCCGACGCGCGGTCGTAGGCGCCGGCCGGGTCGATCGAGGTGACGGCGTCCATGGTGGCGAGGGCGAGCGGTTTGCTGTCACCGCTCCCGGTGGCGCTGCCGCCGCACCCGCTGAGGGCGACGGCGAGCGCACCGGTTCCCGCCAGTGCGGCCAGGCGGGTCCGCGCGGAGCGGCGACGGGTGTCTCGGTAAGGGCTGGGGAAGTGCGACGAGCTGGTCAACGCGTTCCTTAGGCACTGGCGGGAGTCTGCGGTGGGACGGCCGCGGACCGGGCGGGATCGTGCAGATGGCAGGCGACGGTGGTGCCGGCGCCGGCCACGGGCAGCAGGCGGGGATCTGCGGGCTCGGCGAAGGCGAGGCGGACGGCCCCGTCCCGGAGCTCCAGGGCGGTGACGCCGCGCCAGAACGGCTCGGGCGCCTCGCCGTCGGCGTCCTCCTCGCGGAGGCGCTCCAGCAGCGCGAGGACGTCCTCGGCGGTGCCGCCGCGGCCCGGCCGCAGTACCGCTTCGAGGAGTCCGGGGGTGTCCAGCCCGGTGAGGTCGCCGAGCAGGTCGCGCTCCCGCGCCCAGTCGTCGGGCTCCAGGGTGAGCCAGCGCCGCTCCAGGTAGGTGCGCAGATCGCGGGCCTCCCAGCCGCAGGCCGAGAGGGCCGCGGCGCAGCGCGGGTGGAAGGAGCAGCCGGCCGGCGGGCGGGCGGCGTCGGGCACCTCGCCGCGCGGCAGGTTGCGGGTGACGGCCCGCTCCGGGTCCGGCTCGGGGATGGCGGCGAGCAGCGCCCGGGTGTAGGGGTGGCGGGGCTCGGCGAAGACCTCGTCGGTGGTGCCGAGTTCGACGATCCGCCCCAGGTACATGATGGCGATGCGGTCGCAGAAGTACTTGGCGCTGGCCAGGTCGTGGGTGACGTAGACGAAGGTCAGGCCGAGGTCGTCGCGCAGGTCCAGCATCAGCTGCAGGATCTTGGCGCGCACCGACATGTCGAGCATGGAGATGGGCTCGTCGGCGACGAGCAGACGGGGGTCGGCGATGATGGCGCGGGCCAGCACCGCGCGCTGCTTCTGCCCGCCGGACAGGTCGGACGGGTACTTGTCGAGGAACTGCTCGGCGGGGTGCAGCCCGACGCGCTCCAGGGCCTCGACGACCTTGGCGTCGCGCTCCTCCTCGGAGGCGGCGAGCCCGTGGATCTCCAGGGGGTGGCCGACGGCGGTGCGGATGTCCATCACCGGGTTGAGGGAGGCGTGCGGGTCCTGGAAGACCATCTGCAGCTCGCGGCGCATCGGCCGCATCCGGCGCTCGCTCAGCCCGGCGAGGTCCAGGCCGCGGTAGCGGATGTGGCCGCCGGTGGGGCGGTTGAGGCCGAGCAGGGTGCGGCCCAGCGTGGTCTTGCCCGAGCCGGACTCGCCGACCAGGCCGAGCACCTCGCCCTTGCGGAGCGTCAGGTCGACGCCGTCGACGGCCTTGACGGTGCCGGCGCCGCGCCCGGTGAGGCGGGAGAGGCCGCCGCCGCCCAGGCCGAAGTGGACCTTGAGGTCCTCGATCTCGATGAGGGGCTCGCCGGCCTCGGCACCGTCCCGGGCGGTGCTGGCGGCTGCGGTGTCAGGCTTCGTCGGCAACGCTGATCTCCTCCGCGAGGGCCAGCGGTTCGCGGCCGTCGGTGGCGTGCTCCGGCGGGATGGCGCCGGCGATGTTCTGGGCCTGGTGCCAGCAGGCGCTGGTGGAGCCGCTGTTCAGCAGGACGTCCGGCGGCTCGACCGCGGCGCAGACCTTCATGGCCTTGGGGCAGCGCGGGTGGAAGCGGCAGCCGGTGGGGGGCTCGACCAGGTCCGGCGGGGCGCCCGGGATGTAGTGCAGGCCGGTGGTGCTGAGGCTGATGGTGGAGCGCAGCAGCTCCTGGGTGTACGGGTGCTGCGGGCGGGCGAACACCTCGCGGGCGTCGCCCTGCTCGACGATCCGCCCGGCGTACATCACCGCGACGCGGTCGCAGGCCTCGGCGACGATGCCGAGGTTGTGGGTGATGAGGACCAGCGCGGTGTCGAAGTTGCGGCGCAGGTCGGCGAGGATGCGGATGATCTGCGCCTCGACGAGGACGTCGAGGGCGGTGGTGGGCTCGTCGGCGACGACGAACGCGGGGCGCAGCACCAGCGCGAGGGCGATCATGATGCGCTGCCGCATGCCGCCGGAGAACTCGTGCGGGTAGTTGTGGTAGCGGCTGGGCGGGATGCCCATGCCCCGCAGCGCCTCAAGGGCGCGCTCGCGGACCTGGTCCTTGGTGAGGCCCGGCTCGTGGGTCTTCAGCGTCTCGGCGAAGTGCTCGCTGATCCGCATCAGGGGGTTGAGGCGGGTCATCGGCTCCTGGAAGATCAGCCCGAGTTCGGGGCCGCGGAGCTCCTGGAGCTGCTTCTTGGAGAGGCTGACGAGGTTGGTGCCGCGGAAGTTGACCTCGCCGTCGACGGCGGCGCCCTCGGGGGCGAGCCCGAGGACGCCGCGGCCGAGGGTGGACTTGCCGCAGCCGGACTCGCCGACCAGGCCGAGGGTCTCGCCGGGGCGCACGTCGAAGTCGACGGAGTCCACCGCGCGGACCGGCCCGCGCGGCGTGCCGTACCAGACGCGCAGGTCGCGGACGGAGAGCACGGGCCGGGAGGTGTCGGCGGTGCCCGCGGGGGCGGGTTCGGGGCTGGTGACGTGGGCGCTCACTGGCCGTCGCCTTCCTCGGGGGTGGTGCCGGTCTCGCTGGTGGTGCCGGCCTTGCCGTTGTCGCCGGTCGTGCTGCCCGTGCCGCCGCCGTTGCCGGCCGCCTCGTGGAGGCGCTTGCGGGCGGTGGGGACGGGCAGCACCGCGCGGATGATGCGGCGCCGGCGGATGGTGGGGTTGTAGACGTCGTTGAGGCCCTCGCCCAGCAGCGTGAAGCCGAGGATGGCCAGGACGATGGCGAGGCCCGGGTACAGGGCCGTCCACCACATGCCGGAGTTGACGTCGTCGATGGCGCGCTGCAGGTCGTAGCCCCACTCGGCGGCCTCGGTGGGCTGGATGCCCAGGCCCAGGAAGCCGAGGCCGGCGAGGGTGGAGATGGCGTCGCCGGCGTTCATGGTGGCGATCACCGGCACCGACTGGATGACGTTGCCGAACAGGTACTTGCGGACGATGGTGGAGGGCTTGGCCCCCATCGCCCGGGCCGCCTCCACGTACACCTGCTCGCGGGCGGAGAGCGCCGAGGATCTGACGACCCGGAAGTACTGCGGGATGTAGACGATGGTGATGGAGAGCGCCGCGGTGACCACGCCGCCGCCGATGATGCCGGAGAGCATGAAGCCGGCGACGATGGCGAGCAGCAGGTAGGGGAACGCGAAGAGGGCGTCCATGACCAGCACCAGGATGCGGTCCAGCCAGCCGCCGAGGTAGCCGGCGAGCAGGCCCAGCAGGACGCCGAGGATCAGCGAGAACACCACCGCGAGGATCATCACCTCGAGCGCGGTGCGGGCGCCGTAGACGACGCGGCTGAGCACGTCGAAGTTCTGCACGGTGGTGCCGAACAGATGGGTGCCGGAGGGGTGGCCCTGCTTCGGGAACTGGTGCCCGCCGGACTGGTAGGCGTCGAAGCTGTAGGGCGCGATCAGCGGGGCGAGGATCGCGGTGAGCGCGAGCAGCGCGGTGATGATGCCGCCGGTCCAGAGCATCGCCTTCGGCATGCCGTGGGCCTGCCGGATGGGCGCCAGGAAGCGGCGCAGCCCGCGGAACCGCTTGCCGGCGGGCGTCGGCCCGACCGGGAGCGAGCCGGGCTCGGGTGCGGAGGTCAGTGCTGTCTGGGTCATGTCAGTACCGCACCCTCGGGTCGATCAGGGCGTTGATGAAGTCGATGAGCATGCTGATCACGACCACGACCAGCGCGAAGAACGTCACCAGGCCCTGGACGGCGATGTAGTCGCGGCTGTTGATGTAGTTGATCAGCATGCTGCCGAGGCCGCTGAGGTTGAACGTCTTCTCGGTGAGGACCGCGCCGCCCAGCAGCATCGCGATCTGCAGCCCGAGGACGGTGACCACCGGCACCAGCGAGTTGCGGAAGGCGTGCTTGACGACGACGTCGCTCTCCTTGATGCCGCGCGCCCGGGCCGCCTCGACGTAGTCGCCCTGCAGGGTCTGGATCAGGTTGATCCGGATCATGCGGATGAAGACGCCGACGATCAGCAGCCCGAGCGTGATCCAGGGCAGCAGGTAGTGCTGGAAGATGTTCCACACCGCGTCCCACTGCCCGGAGATCAGCGCGTCCAGCAGCAGGATGTGCGTCTTGGTGGGGACGTTCAGCTGGACGAGGGTGTCCGCCTGCCCCGAACTCGGCAGCCAGCCCAGATGGCTGGAGAAGAGCAGCTGGGCGAGGAGCCCGAGGAAGAACACCGGCGTCGCGTAGGTGACGATCGCGAAGACCCGGGTGACGGTGTCCCCGGCGCTGTCGCGGTAGCGGCCGGCCAGCAGGCCGAGCGGCACGCCGAGCCCGAGGGCGACGACCACGGCGCCGACGGCGAGGGTGAGGGTGACGCCGCCGTTCTGCACGATGATCGAGCTGACGGAGCGCCCGTCGGAGATGGTGGTGCCGAAGTTGAGCGTCAGGACGCTGCGCAGATACTCCCAGAACTGCAGGATCAGCGGCTTGTCGAAGCCGGCCTGGTGGCGTTTCTGGGCCAGTTGGGCCGGTGTGAGGTGTCCGCCTTGTGCGGCGGAGATCGGGTCCCCCGGCGCGACCCTCATCAGTACGAAGACGAGGACGAGCAGGATGAGGACCATCGGGACTGCGAGGCCGATCCTGGTGAGGACGTACCGGCGCAGCGACCCTGACTGCTTGCTCATGTCAGACGGATCCTAGCTGTACAGCTGTGCGGGGCGTGCAGGATGTGCTTGGGGGTGCGTGAGGGGCGGGGGTGGCCCGCGGCGCACGACGGTCCGAACACGATAGCGGTTCGTTCCGGCGTGCGCCGACGGGGCGTCACTTCCCGGACCGGGACACCAGGTTGAAGCGGAAGAACTGCGGGTCGAGGGCCTGCTGCACCCCGGACACCGTGTTGTTGGCCACCGCGTTGAGGTTGCCCTGCCACAGCGGGACGATCGGCGCGTCGGCGGCGGTGAGCTTCTCCGCCGCGGTGAACGCCGCGTTGCGCTTGGCGACGTCGGTGGTGCCCTGCTCCACGCCGATCAGCTTCTGCACCGCCGGGTTGTTGTACCCGGTGTAGAGGAAGGTGTCCTTGGAGTAGAAGGGCGCGTAGTCGTTGTCGGCGTCCGGGAAGTCCGGGAACCAGCCGATCTCGTACGCGGGGTACTGCCCGGCCTTCTCGTCCTTCTGGTACTGGTTCCACTCGGTGGAGTGCAGGCTCACCTTGAACAGGCCGGAGGCGTTGAGCTGCCGCTGGATGAGGGTGAACTCGTCGACCGAGGTGGGCCCGTAGTGGGTCGGGGTGTACCAGAGCGCCAGCGGCACCGGCTTGGCGGCCGAGTAGCCGGCGGTCTTCAGCAGCGCGGTGGCCTTGGCCTTGCTCGGGGTCGCCCCGTAGAGCTGCTTGAACGGGTCGGTGTGGCCCTCGACGCCGATGCCGACCATGCCGTAGAGCGGCTTGACGGTGCCGTCCCAGACGTTGCTGGCGATGGCATTGCGGTCGATCAGCGAGGCGATCGCCTGGCGCACCGCCTTCTTGGCGGTCGGGCCCTTCTTGCTGTCCAGGACGAGGTAGCGCTTCTCGGTGCCGCGGCTGTTGTAGACCTTCAGCCCCTTGGCGCTCTCCTTCGACAGCGAGTTGATGTCGGTCGGCGAGAAGGTCCGGTAGGCGATGTCCGCCTTCTTCTGCTCGACGGCCTGGCGCATCGCGGAGGGCTCGGAGAAGTACTGGATGACGAACTGGGAGTTGGCGAGCTTCAGCGAGCCGCCGTAGTCCTTGTTCGGGGTGAACTGGGCGATCTGCTTGGGCGTGTAGCTCTTCACCTGGTACGGCCCGGAGCCGACGACCTTGGCGTCGGCGAGCAGCTTGTCGGCCGGGAACACCTTCGCGTCGACGAGCGCGCCGCCGCCGGTGGCGAGGCGCTGCGGGAAGGTGGCGTCCGGCGCGGCGAGGTGGAAGACCACCTGGGTGGGGCTGGGCGCGTCGGTGGACTTCAGGCCCTGGAAGATGCTGGCCGGGCCGTTCGGGTCATTGATCTTCGCGAGGCGGTCGAAGGTGAACTTGACGTCCTTGGACGTCAACGCATCGCCGTTGGAGAACTTCTGAGCGCTCTTCAGCGTGCAGGAGTAGGTGCTGGGGTTGGTGAACGCGCAGGACTTTGCGGCGTCCGGAACCGGCTTCGTCTGCCCGGCGGGAATGGTCAGCAGCGTCTGGTAGACGTTCAGGATGATTTCCCACGACCCGTGGTCGTAGGCGCCCGCCGGGTCGAGGGCGGTCACCGAGTCGGTGGTGCCGAGCACCACCCCGCCCTTGCCCCCCGAGGACCCCGACCCGGAGCCGCCCCCCGAACTGCTGCCGCACGCGGATATCGACGCCATGGCGAGCGCCGTCCCGGCTGCGGCGAGTGCCGTGATTGTTCTGCTGCGTGACATAGCAAGGTCCTTTTGGTCAGGCGGGCCCGGGCAGGATCGGGCGCATCGGGTCAGCGGGTAGCCAACACTCCGACACTGATCAGGACAGGACACTAGTGCGGACGCGGTGAAGCGCGGACAACGGCCGCATTCCACTGCCATTACGCGGAGATAACGTTGGGGAAGTCTTTACGTGGACTGTCCGTAAATGCCCGGGAGCTGACGCAGCGGCAGAGCGTGCGGACGCTGGTCTCGCACGCTCTGCCGATGGACCCCGTCAGGTCACCTTGCGTTGAAGTACTTTGCCTCGGGGTGGTGAATCACGATGGCATCCGTGGACTGCTCGGGATGCAGCTGGAACTCCTCCGACAGCGTCACCCCGATGCGCTCCGGACGCAGCAGTTCGGCAATCTTCGCACGGTCCTCGAGATTCGGACAGGCCCCGTATCCGAGCGAGAAGCGGGCGCCCCGATACTTCAGGTCGAACATGCCCTGCATGTCGTCCGGGTCCTCGCCGGAGACGCCCAGCTCGTTCCGCACCCGGGCGTGCCAGTACTCCGCCATCGCCTCGGCCAACTGCACCGAGAGTCCGTGGAGTTCGAGGTAGTCGCGGTAGTTGTTCGCCTCGAACAGCTCTGCGGTGGCACCGGAGATCTTCGGGCCGACGGTGACGGTCTGGAATCCGATCACATCGGTCTCTCCGGACTCCTCCGAGCGGAAGAAGTCGGCGAGGCACAGCCGGCGGCCGCGGCGCTGCCGGGGGAAGGTGAAGCGGGTGCGCTCGCTGCCGTCCTCGCCGAGCACGATGACGTCGTCGCCCTTGGAGACGCAGGGGTAGTAGCCGTAGACGACGGCGGCCTGCACCAGGTCGTCGGTGCGGATCCGGTCCAGCCAGGCGCGCAGCCGCGGCCGGCCCTCGGTCTCCACCAGCTCCTCGTAGCTCGGCCCGCCGCTGCGGGATGCCTTCAGGCCCCACTGGCCCATGAAGGTGGCCCGCTCGTCGAGCCAGGGCGCGTAGTCGGCGAGCTGGATGCCCGTCACCATCCGGTCGCCCCAGAACGGCGGCACCGGCACCGGGTTGTCGGTGGCGGTGTCCGAGCGGACGGCGCCCTCCTCCGGCTCGGGCTCGGCGACGGCGGCGGTGGCCCGCACCCGGCGCTGCTTCAGCTCCGGCAGGGTCGCGCCGGGCACGCCGCGCTTCACCGCCATCAGGGCGTCCATCAGGTGCAGGCCCTCGAAGGCGTCCCGGGCGTAGCGCACCTCGCCGCTGTACTGCTCGTGCAGGTCCTGCTCGACATAGGCGCGGGTGAGAGCGGCGCCGCCGAGGATGACGGGCCAGCGCTCGGCGACGCCGCGCTCGTTCATCTCCTGGAGGTTGTCCTTCATCACCACAGTGGACTTCACCAGCAGCCCGGACATCCCGATGACGTCGGCGTCGTGCTCGGCGGCGGCGTCCAGGATGGCGTTCACCGGCTGCTTGATGCCGATGTTGACGACCTCGTAGCCGTTGTTGGAGAGGATGATGTCGACGAGGTTCTTGCCGATGTCGTGGACGTCGCCCTTGACGGTGGCGAGCACGATGCGGCCCTTGCCGGCGTCGTCGGTCTTCTCCATGTGCGGTTCGAGGTAGGCGACGGCGGTCTTCATCACCTCGGCGGACTGCAGCACGAACGGCAGCTGCATCTGGCCGGAGCCGAAGAGCTCGCCGACCGTCTTCATGCCCTCCAGCAGCACCTCGTTGACGATCTGCAGGGCGGGGCGCTCGCCGAGCGCCTCGTCGAGGTCGGCCTCCAGGCCGTTGCGCTCGCCGTCGATGATGCGGCGCTGCAGCCGCTCCTCCAGCGGCAGGGCGGCCAGCTCCTCGGCGCGCCCGGCCTTCAGCGACTTGGTGGTGGCGCCCTCGAAGAGCTCCAGCACCTTCTGCAGCGGGTCGTAGCCCTCGGCGCGCTTGTCGTAGATGAGGTCGTAGGCGGCCTGGTACTGCTCGTCCGGGATCCGGGAGATCGGCAGGATCTTGGCGGCGTGCACGATCGCCGAGTCGAGGCCGGCCTTGACGCACTCGTCGAGGAAGACGGAGTTGAGGGCGACGCGGGCGGCCGGGTTGAGGCCGAAGGAGATGTTGGAGAGGCCCAGCGTGGTCTGCACGTCCGGGTGGCGGCGCTTCAGCTCCCGGATCGCCTCGATGGTGTTGACGCCGTCCTTGCGGGACTCCTCCTGCCCGGTGCAGATGGTGAAGGTGAGGCAGTCGATGAGGATGTCGCTCTCGCGGATGCCGTAGTTCTCGCCCAGGTCGGCGATGAGCCGCTCGGCGATCGCCACCTTGTGCTCCGGGGTGCGGGCCTGGCCCTCCTCGTCGATGGTGAGCGCCATCAGCGCGGCGCCGTGCTCGCGGGCGAGCGTGGCGACGCGGGCGAAGCGCGACTCGGGCCCGTCGCCGTCCTCGTAGTTGACGGAGTTGATGACGGCCCGGCCGCCGAGGTGCTCCAGGCCGGTGCGGATGACGTCCACCTCGGTGGAGTCCAGCACGATGGGCAGCGTGGAGGCGGTGGCCAGCCGGCCGGCCAGCTCGGCCATGTCGGCGGCGCCGTCCCGGCCGACGTAGTCGACGCACAGGTCGAGCAGGTGGGCGCCCTCGCGGATCTGCTCGCGGGCCAGCTCCACGCAGTCGTCCCAGCGGCCCTCCAGCATCGCCTCGCGGAACTTCTTGGAGCCGTTGGCGTTGGTGCGCTCGCCGATGGCCAGGTAGGAGGTGTCCTGCCGGAACGGCACCGACTGGTAGATGGAGGCGGCGGAGGCCTCCGGGCGCGGGGTGCGGGGCCGCACCTCCTTGTCGCGGACCTTCTCGACGATCTGCCGGGTGTGCTCGGGGGTGCTGCCGCAGCAGGAGCCGACCAGCGTGATGTCGTACTCGTCGGTGTAGCGGTCCTGGTAGGAGGCCATCTCCTCTGCGGTGAGCGGGAAGTAGGCGCCGTCCTTGCCGAGGATGGGCAGCCCGGCGTTGGGCATGCAGGAGATCCGGTTGCGGGAGTGCCGGTCGAGGTAGCGCAGGTGCTCGCTGTACTCGGCGGGCCCGGTCTCGCAGTTGAGGCCGATCATCTCGATGCCGAGCGGCTCCAGCGCGGTGAGCGCGGCGCCGATCTCGGAGCCGACCAGCATGGTGCCGGTGGTCTGGAAGGCCATCTGCGCCCAGACGGGCAGGTCGACGCCGGCCTTGCGCAGCGCGGCCTTGACGCCCAGGACGGCCGCCTTCATCTGCAGCAGGTCCTGGGCGGTCTCGACGAGGACGGCGTCCGCGCCGCCGGCGGCGAGGCCGGTGGCGGCGCGCTCGTAGTAGTCGCGGAGCAGCGCGTAGGGGGCGTGGCCGAGGGACGGCAGCTTGGTGCCGGGGCCGAGCGAGCCGATCACCCAGCGCGGCCGGTCGGCGGTGGCGTAGCCGTCGGCGACCTCGCGGGCGACCCGGGCGCCGGCCGCGGCGACCTCCTCGATCCGCTCGGCGATGCCGTACTCGTTGAGGCCGGACCAGTTCGCCGAGAAGGTGTTGGTCTCCACGGCGTCGGCGCCGGCCGCGAAGTAGGCGTCGTGCACCCCGCGGATGATGTCGGGGCGCGAGATGCTCAGGATGTCGTTGAGGCCCTCGTGGCCCTCGAAGTCGTCGAGCGAGGGGTCCTGCGCCTGGATCATGGTGCCCATGGCGCCGTCGGCGACGACGATCCGGGTGGAGAGCGCCTCGCGGAGCGCTGCGACGCGGGTTTCCTGGGCCCGGCGCTCGGCCGGCGTTGCGGACAGGTCAGACAAAGCAGACAAGGGAGCTCTCCTCCGGTGCGACGGCTGTCGGCTATGCGCGGACCGCGGGGGCGGCGCACGGGGTCCACACTAGCCACCGGGACTCGTGGACGGCTAAGTCGTATTGGTCGCCGGACACCCTGGAGACACCGAACGGGGTGGTCCCGGGCGGGCGCGCGGGCGCGTAGGCTCAAGGACGTACCAGCACCGAGAGACGTTGGGGAGCCGCCGCGTGATCGAGCTCGAAGGCATGCCCGAGCTGATCGATCCCGTCATGGTGTGCGCATTCGAGGGGTGGAACGACGCCGCGGACTCGGCGACGGCCGCGGTCTCGCATCTCGAGCGCGAATGGGACGCCAAGGTGTTCGCCGCACTCGACGGCGAGGAGTACTACGACTTCCAGGTGAACCGCCCCACGGTGTGGATGGACGGCGACACGCGGAAGATCACCTGGCCGACGACCCGGCTCTCGCTGGTGCGGCTCACCGAGCCGAAGCCGCGGGACGTGGTCCTGGTCCGCGGCATCGAGCCGAGCATGCGGTGGCGGGCCTTCTGCAACGAGCTGCTGGGGCTCGCCCACGAGCTGGGTGTCGAGCTCGTCGTCCAGCTGGGCGCGCTGCTGGGTGACACCCCGCACACCCGTCCGGTGCCGGTGTCGGGGACGACGTCCGACGAGGGGCTGGCCCGCGAGCTCAACGTCGAGGAGAGCCGCTACGAGGGGCCGACGGGGATCGTCGGCGTCCTCCAGGAGGCGTGCGCGCACGCCGGCATGCCGGCGGTGACGTTCTGGGCGGCGGTGCCGCACTACGTCTCCCAGCCGCCGAACCCCAAGGCGACGCTGGGGCTGCTCGGCCGGCTGGAGGACCTGCTGGAGGTGCGGCTGCCGCTGGGTGATCTCGCGGAGGACGCGCGGGCCTGGCAGACGGGGGTCGACCAGCTCGCCGCGGAGGACAGCGAGGTGGCCGAGTACGTCCGCACGCTGGAGCAGGCCCGGGACACGGAGGAACTCCCCGAGGCGAGTGGCGAGGCCATCGCCAAGGAGTTCGAGAAGTACCTCCGCCGCCGCAACGAGGACTGACGTCCTCACGTTCACGAGGACGCAACCACCGGGTGGGGTGCCGGGGCACAGGGGCGGCGAACAGCGCGCCGCGGCGACAGGTCCGCCGCCCTGAACCCGCTCCCCCCACCCGGCTGCCGCGCAGGCTAGGCGGGGACGACGCCGTCCTCGTAGGCGGACCACAGGTCGGCGTAGACGCCGCCCGCGTCGACCAGGTCGGCGTGGCGGCCCTCCTCGACGAGGCGGCCGCCGTCCATCACCAGGATGCGGTCCGCCCGCGCCGCCGTCGTCAGGCGGTGCGCGATGACGATGGTGGTCGGCGACTCCGACACCGCGTCGACCGCCCGCCCCACCGCCGCCTCCGTCGCCAGGTCCAGCGCCGCCGTCGCCTCGTCCAGCAGCAGCAGGTCCGGACGGACCAGCCGGGCCCGGGCCAGCGCGATCAGCTGCCGCTGACCCGCCGACAGGTTCCGCCCCCGCTCGGCGAGCCGGTGCCCGAACCCGCCGTCCAGGCCGGTGATCATGCGGTCCGCGCCGACCTCGGCCGCCGCCGCCCGCACCTCCGCCTCGCTCGCGTCCGGGCGGCCGTAGGCGATCGCCTCCCGCACCGTCGCCCCGAACAGGTGCGCCTCCTGCGGCACCAGGCCGATCCGCCGCCGGTAGGCGACCCCGTCCAGCCGCCGCAGGTCGACCGAGTCCACCTCCACCGAGCCGGACGTCGGCAGGTACATCCGCGCCACCAGCTTCAGCAGCGTCGACTTCCCCGCCCCGGTCTCGCCGACCACGGCGACCGTCTCCCCCGCGCCGATCCGCGCGCTCACCCCGTCCAGCGCCCGCTTCTCGCCGCCCGCGTACGCGTAGTGCAGATCGCGCAGCACCACCTCGCCGCGCATCCGCCCGCCCGCGCCGAACAGCGGCAGCGCCGCCGGGCGCTGCGGCTCCGTCAGGCTGGGCCGCTCGCGCAGCAGCTCCCGGCAGCGGCCCAGCGCGACCCGGGCCCGCTGGTAGCTGTCCAGCATCTGCGAGGCGTTCCGGATCGGCCCGAAGACCAGCCCGACGTAGAGCAGGAACGCCACCACCGTGCCGGTGGAGGCCGTCCCGCTCGCCACCCGCCAGGCGCCGACCCCCAGGATCAGCGCCGTCGTCGTGTCGGAGAGGAACTCCACCGCCGAGAAGAACCAGGTCAGATACCACTGCGAGCGCATCTGCAGGGTGCGCTGCTGCTCCGCGAGCCCCGCGAAGCGCGCCGCGCTCACCCGCTGCCGGCCGAACGCCTGGGTGGCCCGCACCCCGTTGATGGTCTCCTGGAAGCCGGAGTTGACCCGGCCCAGCTGGGTGCGCACCTTGTCGTACTGCCGCTTGGAGATCCGCGCGTACCACCAGCACGCCCCCGCCAGCACCGGCAGCACCACCAGCACGGC
Organism: Mangrovactinospora gilvigrisea; assembly: GCF_001879105.1. Taxonomy (GTDB): domain Bacteria; phylum Actinomycetota; class Actinomycetes; order Streptomycetales; family Streptomycetaceae; genus Mangrovactinospora; species Mangrovactinospora gilvigrisea. The sequence continues at coordinate 54,990 of NZ_MLCF01000022.1, forward strand.
CAGCGAGAGCCAGACGTCCAGGGAGAACATCAGAGCCAGCACGCCGAGGAAGAGCATCACGCTGACCGCCGAGTCCAGCAGCGCGTTCTGCAGGAAGTCGCCGATCGCGGCGATGTCGTTGACCATCCGGGTGACGGCCTTGCCGCCCGACTCCCGCTCGAAGTAGTCCAGGCCGAGCCGCTGCAGATGGGCGAACATCTTCATCCGCAGCTCGTAGAGGACCTGCTCGCCGGTGCGGGCGATCGCCTTGATCTCGCCGGCGAACACCACCCAGTTGGCGAGGGTGGTGGCGAGCAGCCCGAAGGAGACCGCGACCAGCGCCGTGACGCTGTGCTTCCGCATGCCCAGGTCGACGGCGAGGCTCACCAGCCGGGGGGCGAGCATCAGCAGCGCGGTGTCGGCCATCAGCAGCAGCGCGATGCCGAGCAGCCGCAGCCGGTAGGGCCGCACCATCCGGCGCAGCGTGAAGTCCGGGTCGGCGGCGCGGGCCCGCTCCTCGTCGACGCCGGGCTCGCGCGCCGGGACGACGGACTCCTCCGCGGCGTCCGGCTCCGCGGCGGCGCCGGACGCCTCCTCCCGCGGCGCGGGGACCTCGACCGGGACCTCCGCCGACTCCGGCCCGTCGTCCGCCAGCTCGCCGTGCACCAGCTCCCGGTAGCGCGCCGAACGGGCGGTCAGCTCCTCGTGGGTGCCGATGTCCAGCAGCCGGCCGCCCTCCAGCACGGCGATCCGGTCGGCGAGGTGCAGGGTGGAGGTGCGGTGCGCGATCAGCAGCACCGTGCGGCCCTCCAGCCGGTCCCGCAGCGTGGCGTGGATCTCCGCCTCCACCTTCGGGTCGACGGCGGAGGTGGCGTCGTCCAGGATCAGCAGCCGGGGGTCGACCAGCAGCGCCCGGGCCAGCGCGATGCGCTGCCGCTGCCCGCCGGAGAGCGTCATGCCCTGCTCGCCCAGGACGGTGCCGTAGCCGTCCGGCAGGGCCCGGACGAAGCCGTCCGCGGCGGCGGCCCGGGCGGCGGCCTCCACCTCGGCGTCGCCGGCGTCCGGGCGGCCGAAGCGGATGTTGTCGCGCACCGACTCGGAGAAGAGCAGGCTCTCCTCGAAGACCATGCCGATCGAGGCGCGCAGCGAGTCCAGCGTCAGCTCGCGCAGGTCCATCGGCGCCGCGCCGCCGGCGGTGAGCCGGACGGCGCCCTCGTCGGGGTCGTAGAGGCGGGGCAGCAGCGCGGCCGCGGTCGACTTGCCGGAGCCCGAGGCGCCGACCAGGGCGACCGTCTCGCCGGGCGCGATCGCCAGGTCCAGGCCGTCCAGCGCGGGCGCGCCGCCCGGCTCGTGGGCGAACCGCACCCCGGCGAACTCCACGGCCAGCGGCCCGTCCGGCAGCGGGCGGGCGCCGTCCGCCTCCGTCACCTCGGGCTCGGCGTCGGCCAGTTCGAAGATCCGGACGAGGCCGGAGCGGGCCTCCTGGGCCTGGCCGACCATGCCGGAGAGCATCCGGACCGGTCCCAGCAGGTTGTTGTGGTACGAGGTGAAGGCGACGAAGGTGCCCAGCGTGACGCTGCCGCGCAGCACCAGCCAGCCGCCGAGCAGCACCGACCCGAACCGGGCGGTGCCGGGCACCAGTTCGCCCAGCAGCCCGGCGTAGCGGGCGGCGAGGAAGCGCCGGTACACCCGGGCGGCGTAGAGCCGCCGGGCGAGGCCGGAGTAGCGGTCGGTCTCGGCCTGCTCCTGGGCGAAGCCCTTGACCACCCGGACACCCGTGATGTTGCCCTCGACCGCCTCCGAGGCGTCGCCGGTGCGCTCCTGGACGGCCTTGTCGGCGGGGTAGATGCGGTTCTTGGAGCGCCGGGCGAGGATCACCATCGGCGGGACCGCGAGCAGGGTGATGCAGGCCAGCAGCGGCGAGAGGGCGAGCATCACGCCGAGGGCGAGCAGCATGGTGAGGAAGTTCTGGGCGAGCAGCGGCAGCATGCCGGTGAGGTCCTTGACCACCGTCACATCGTTGACGGCCCGGCTCAGCACGTCCCCGGAGCGGACCTCGTCCAGCCGCCGGCCGTCGATCCGCTGGATGGCGCGGTGCAGCAGGGTGCGCAGGTCCCGCTCCACGCCCCACTGGACGTGCCCGGCCCACCAGCGCCGCACCCAGGAGGCGCCGAACTGGGCGGCGGCGAGGCCGACCAGCAGCACCAGCCAGGGGACGGCCGACTCGCGGGCGGCGCCGTGCGCGTCGATCACCCGGTCGACCAGCTGGCGGGTCACCAGCGGCACCGTCACCGTCAGCCCGACCCCGGCCGCCGCCCCGACGCAGGCCAGCACCACGGCCCGCGGCCGCGCCCAGCAGAGTCCGGCGAACCGCCGCAGCCAGTCGGAGGACCGCTCCGGTTTCTTCTTGACCTTGTTCTTCGCGCCCATCCCGCCGCCCGCCTTCCGCCGTCGCAGCCCCGTTGCCGCCAAACCGCTCGACCTTTGCAACCCGAGCCCCGCGGGGCAACCGGTTATTTCGCATAATCGGTGGTCGCCCGGCCGCCCGGCCCCGTACCGTCGGGGCCGTGGCGAAGCTGAACCAGATCATCGCGGTGGAGAAGGGCGTGAAGGCGTCGTCCTTCCGGGAGTTGACGGACGCGCACCACGCGCTCCAGAAGCCGGCGCTGCTGGCCGGATTGTCGCGCACCTACCAGCCCAAGGACGAGGACGGCGAGGAGCTGCCGGCCGAGTCGACGCGGGTGCAGGTGCGCGCCGAGGAGGTGCTCAAGGAGACGGCGGCGGTGCTCACCCGGCTCTTCGACGTCACCGCGACCAAGGACTGGGCCAACCGCGAGGCGGTGGCCGACGTGGTGGTGGACGGCGCCCCGCTGCTGCGCGACGTGCCCGTCTCCTATCTGCTCTTCCTGGAGAAGCAGCTGACGGACCTGCACACCTTCGTCCGCAAGCTACCGGTGCTGGACGCCGCGGAGGCCTGGACGCAGGACCCGTCCTCGGACGCCTTCCGCACCGAGCCGGTCCGCACGGTGCGCACCAGGAAGGTGCCCCGCAACCATGTGAAGGCGGAGGCGACGGAGCATCACCCCGCCCAGGTAGAGATGTACTTCGAGGACGTCCCGGTGGGCACCTGGACGACGGTGAAGTTCTCCGGAGCGCTGCCGGCCCGCCGCGTCAACGAGCTGACGGACCGGGTGGAGCGTCTCCAGGAGGCGGTGAAGTTCGCCCGCGAGGAGGCCAACTCCCGCGACGTGGAGGACCGCCACACCGGACGCCCCCTCTTCGAGTGGCTGCTGCGGTAGCCTCGCAGACGTCCCTGCCGACAGAACACCGGCGGGGGCAGCGCATGGAGCGCAAGCTGAAACTGAAGCTCGTCCTGATCCCGGCGGTCAAGTGGAGGTTCGAATCCTCCTCCCCGCATCTCGCGCGGGGGTGGCCCAACTCGGCAGAGGCAGCCGCCGTCCTCGTCAGACTCTTGCTCCAGACTCAGTATTCGCCGCTCATCGCCGGATCGTCCGGGCGCTGACGATCGGGACCCGAGATGCCGGTCCGACTCCGGCCCCCACCTCCAACGCGGTGGGGTAGTGCAACGGGAGCACGCGGGTCATGAAACTGATCGGCGCCCTTAAATGTGCCGGCGTGTGCAAGTGAGCGGCACCCCGGGCCCGGGGGCCGGATACAGCCCCCGGGTCCTCCTCGTTCCGCTGAGCGAGGGCTCAGAGCGCGACGCCCAGCAGGGCGTCCGCGGTGCGCGAGACGACGCCCGGGGCGCCCTCCTCGCTGCCGCCCTCGCTCTCCTGGCGCTCGGCCCAGGCGTCGATCGCGGCGAGCGCGGTCGGCGCGTCCAGGTCGTTCGCGAGCGCCTCGCGGACGGCGGCCAGCGTGGCGTCCGCGGAGGGGCCGTCCGGACGGGAGACGGCGGCGCGCCAGCGGGCCAGCCGCTGCTCGGCGGCGGCCAGCAGGTCGTCGGTCCAGAACCAGTCGGCGCGGTAGTGGTTGGCGAGCAGCGCGAGCCGGATCGCGGCCGGGTCGGTGCCGCCCTTGCGCAGCTCGCTCACCTTGACGAGGTTGCCGAGCGACTTGGACATCTTCTCGCCGTCCAGCCCGACCATCCCGGCATGCGCGTAGAGCTTGGCGTAGGGGGTGGTGCCCTGCTCGGCGTGGGCGTGCGAGGCGCCCAGTTCGTGGTGCGGGAAGGCCAGGTCGCTGCCGCCGCCCTGCACGTCGAAGCCCATCCCCAGGTACTTCAGCGCGATGGCGACGCACTCGATGTGCCAGCCGGGGCGGCCGGCGCCGAACGGCGACTCCCAGGACGGCTCGCCGGGGCGGGCGGCCATCCACAGGCGGGCGTCGAGCGGGTTCTTCTTGCCTGGCCGCTCGGGGTCGCCGCCGCGCTCGGCGGAGAGCGCGAGCATCTCGGCGACGGGCAGGTGGGCGACCTCGCCGAAGTGGCGGTCGGCGTCCACCGAGAAGTAGACGTCGCCCTCCAGGTCGTAGGCGGCACCGTTGTCGAGCAGGTGCTGGATCACCGGGATGATCAGCGGGATGGCCTCGACGGCGCCGATGTAGTGCTCGGGGGCGAGCATCCGAAGGGCCGTCATGTCGTCCCGGAACAGCTGGGTTTCGCGCTCGGCGAGGTGGACCCAGTCCTCGCCGGTCTGCTCGGCGCGCTCCAGCAGCGGGTCGTCGACATCGGTGACGTTCTGGACGTAGCGGACGCGGTGGCCGGCGTCCCGCCAGACCCGCTGCACCAGGTCGAAGGCGTTGTAGGTGGCGGCGTGCCCCATGTGGGTGGCGTCGTAGGGGGTGATGCCGCACACGTAGAGGCCGGCAACGGGGCCCGGCCGAGTGGGCCTGACCTCCCCGGACGACGTGTCGAAGAGGCGGAGGGGGGCGCCCTGTCCGGGCAGCGCGGGAACCTCGGGAGCGGGCCAGGCATACATGACTACGAGAGTAACCGGATCATCCCCTCCTCCCCAGACGGCCCCCGGCGGGCGCCGCCTTGGACGGCGCAGCCGTCCGGGTGGGGTGCCGGGGTTCAGGGCGGCGAACCGTGCACCGCCGCAACCGCGACGCTAAATGGGCGGCCAGGGAATCGACGGCCACTCCCCCGAGGGCTCCGGATGCACCCCCGTGTCCAGCAGCCGCGCCACTCGCCCGCGGAACGCCGCCACCTCCTCGGCGGCGAGCAGCTCCCCCAGCCGCCCCGCCAGCTCCCCGTCCGCCGTCAGCCGCCGCAGCACCGCCACGTGCTCGTCCGCCAGCGGCCGTCCCGCCCATCCCCACAGCAGCGTCCGCAGCTTGTCCTCCACCGCGAACGTCACCCCGTGGTCGACCGCGAACAGCCGGCCGCCCGCCCCCTGCAGCAGATGGCCGCCCTTGCGGTCCGCGTTGTTGATCACCGCGTCCAGCACCGCCAGCCGCCGCAGCCGCGGATCGTCCGCATGCAGCAGCCACCCGGGCTTGCCGTCCCCCAGGTCGGCCGGGGCCACCGGGAGCCAGCCCGCCTCGATCCCCGCCGGATCCTCCCCCTCGTAGAGGGCGAGCAGCCGGGTGCCCTCGGCCGGCTCCGCCGCGCCGTCGGGCGACTCCGGCCCTTCCGGCTCCCCGGGCTCGTCGATCCAGAGCTGGACCATCCCCTCGCCGTACGGCCCCTCCTCGCGCAGCACGGTGGGCGGCACCAGCCCCCACCCCGTCGCCTCGGAGACCACCCGCGCCGCCGTCTCGCGCCGCGCCAGCGTCCCGTCCGGGAAGTCCCACAGCGGCCGCTCCCCCGCGACCGGCTTGTACACGGCGTGCGCCGAGCGGCCCTCGTGCTCCACCGCGCAGTACAGCGTCGCGTTGGACGCGTCGCGCAGCCGGCCCTCCACGGTCAGCCGGCCGTGGCGCAGCAGCTCCAGCGCGGCGGCCCCGTCCTCGATCTCCTCGGTCTTCAGCGGCGGTATCCGTTCTGGCGCGGGCACACATGTCCTTCCGGGTCGAGCGGCAGGCTGCAGAACGGGCAGGACGGCCGCCCGGAGGCGACCAGCTCCAGCGCCCGCTTGGCGAAGACGCGGGCCATCGCCCCGCTGAGGCGGACCCGCAGCAGCGGCGGGCCGTTCTCGTCGTCCTCCAGCAGCTGCTCCTCGGTGGTGGCCGGATCGTCGTCGTCCTCGTCGATCTCCACCATGGCCTGCGCCTCGACCAGCACCCGCTCCTCGCTGGAGTCCCAGGCCAGGGCCATGGTGCCGACTCGGAACTCCTCGTCCACGGGCTGGTCCAGGGGCGCGGTGTCGAGCAGCTCGGAGGGGGCGACGGCCGGGACGGACGCGGTGCCGCCGCTGCGGCGCAGCACCTCGTCGAGGAGCGTGTCGATGCGCTCGGCGAGCGCCTCGACCTGCTGCTTCTCAAGGGCGACGCTGGTGACCCGCCCACGGCTGCTGGCCTGGAGGTAGAACACGCGGTGGCCGGGCTCTCCGATGGTGCCGGCGATGAACCGCTCGGGTGGGTCGTAGTAGTAGACCTGGCGAGGCACGCGCTGCTCCGATGTCCCGTGGTGGATGTCTCTCGCTTCCTCGGCTCACCCTACTGAGTGGCTACGGGGTGCTGCCGGTGGCGCCGCCCACCACGGCGTCCTCGGGTCCCTTCGCGGCGGAGGCCGGCGGCGACGGCGGGATGAGCCCGCGGAGGTCGCCGAGGTCGGAGAGGCGCAGCAGGAAGGGGCGCAGCGCGGAGTAGCGGATGGCGGTGAGCGAGCCGGGCTCGACGCCGATCCGCTGGAAGAGGTCGAGGTGCAGGCCGAGCGCGTCGGCGACGATCGCCTTGATGACGTCGCCGTGCGAGCAGACCAGGTAGACGGCCTCGGGGCCGTGCTCGGCGGCGATCCGGGCGTTCCAGTCGCGGACGGCGTCCACGGCGCGCTGCTGCATGCCGCGCATCGACTCGCCGTCGGGGCCGGGGAAGACGGCGGCGGAGGGGTGCTGCTGGACGGTGTCCCACAGCTGCTCCTTGGCGAGGTCGCGCAGGTCGCGGCCGGTCCAGTCGCCGTAGTGGCACTCGCCGACGCGCTCGTCGGTGTGCGGGGCGAGGCCGGTGGCGGCGGCGAGCGGGGCGACGGTCTGCCGGCAGCGGTCGAGGGGGCTGGTGACGAGGGCGCTCAGGGGCAGGCCCGCGTCGGTGACGCGGGCGGCGAGCGCGTCGGCCTGGGCGCGGCCGCGGTCGTCCAGCGAGACGCCCGGCGTCCAACCGGCGAGCGTCCCTGAGGAGTTGGCGGTAGAACGTCCGTGTCGTACGAGGAGGACGGTGGGCATACCGTCCAGGTTACGGGCTCGGTACGGGTACCGGGCGGGCTCGGCCCGCCGCTACGCCGCGCCGAAGCCCGCGTCCGGGTACGACACCGACGGCGCGGAGACATCGTCCAGCGCCCGCCGGATCTCCTCGGGCAGCACCAGGCGCTCCGCGTCCAGCGCCGACTCCAGCTGGCGCGCCGTGCGGGCCCCGACCAGGGGCGCGACCACCCCGGGGCGGTCGCGGACCCAGGCGAGGGCCACCTGGAGGGGGGTCGTCGCCAGGCCGTCCGCCGCCGTCGCGACCGCGTCCACGATGCCGCGGGACTCCTCGTCGAGGTACTGCTCGACGAACGGCGCCAGGTCGCCGTCCAGACGCGACCCCTCCGGCACCGTGCTGCGGTACTTGCCGGTGAGCACCCCGCGCCCCAGCGGCGACGCCGCGAGCAGCCCGACCCCCAGGTCGAGCGCCGCGGGCAGCAGCTCGCGCTCTATGCCGCGCTCCAGCAGCGAGTACTCCATCTGGCAGGTGGCCAGCCGCACCCGGCCCGGGCCGGCGAGCTGCCAGGTCGCCGCCTTGGCCAGCTGCCAGCCGGAGAAGCCGCAGATCCCCACGTAGCGCGCCCGTCCCGAGGAGACCGCGGTGTCGAGCGCCTGGAGCGTCTCCTCCAGCGGCGTCTCCGGGTCCCAGGCGTGCACCTGCCACAGGTCGACGTAGTCCGTGCCGAGGCGGTCCAGCGACGCGTCCAGCGCGGCGAGCAGATGGCGCCGGGAGGTGTCGAAGCGCCGGTCGCCGCCGCTGCCGTAGCCCGCCTTGGTGGCGACGACCAGCTCGGAGCGCGGCACCAGGTCGGCCATCAGCCGTCCCAGCAGGTGCTCGGCGCCGCCGTCGGCGTACACGTCGGCGGTGTCGACCAGCGTGCCGCCCGCGTCCGCGAAGAGCTTGAGCTGGTCGGCGGCCTCCTGCTCTCCGGTGCCACGCCCCCAGGTCATGGTCCCCAGCCCGAGGCGGGACACGCGCAACCCGGTGCGCCCGAGGTGTCGCTGCTCCATGGGGGGTGAGCGTATCGGTGGAGGGGCCCGGTACCAACAACCGTGCGACCCGCGGGGCGTTGGCGTGCCGCCGCGCAGCGGCTACGCTCGGGCCCGCGGCACTGGTTACCGCACAGTAGTGATCAAGGATGATCGCGGACCCCGACCCTCCGGAGGACCCATGCGGCTCGGCATCAACCTCGGCTACTTCGGCGGCGACGCCGCGAGCAACGCCGACCACCTCGCGGTCGCCCAGGAGGCCGAGCGCCTCGGCTACGCGGTGTGCTGGGCCGCCGAGGCCTACGGCTCCGACGTGGCGACCGTGCTCTCCTGGGTGGCCGCGCAGACCACCCGGATCGACATCGGCTCGGCGATCTTCCAGATCCCGGCGCGCACCCCGGCGATGACCGCGATGACCGCCGCCACCCTGGACGCCCTCTCCGGCGGCCGCTTCCGCCTCGGCCTCGGCGTCTCCGGGCCGCAGGTCTCCGAGGGCTGGTACGGCGTCCGCTTCGACAAGCCGCTCGCCCGCACCCGCGAGTACGTCGAGATCGTCCGCAAGGCGCTCTCCCGGGAGCGCCTCGTCCACGACGGCCCCCACTGGACGCTGCCGCTGCCCGACGGGCCCGGCAAGGCGCTGAAGCTGACGGTGCATCCGGTCCGCGACACCCTGCCGATCTACATCGCCGCCATCGGCCCCAAGAACCTGGAGCAGACCGGCCGGATCGCCGACGGCTGGCTGGGCATCTTCTTCGCCCCGGAGTTCGCCGAGCTGTCGACGGGCCCGCTGCGGGCGGGCCGGGAGAAGGCCGGCAAGACCCTGGACGGCTTCGACCTGGTGCCGACCGTGCCGATCGCCACCGGCGACGACCTGGACGCCTGCGCCGACCAGTTCCGCGGCTACTCGGCGCTCTACATCGGCGGGATGGGCAGCCGCGAGCAGAACTTCTACAACCGGCTCGCCGGGCGGATGGGCTACGAGGCGGAGGCCGCGGAGATCCAGGAGAAGTTCCTCGCCCGGGACTACGCCGGCGCCGGCGCGGCCGTCCCCCGCGAGCTGATCGACCGCACCGCGCTGCTGGGCCCCACCGACCGGATCGCCGACCGGATGAAGGCGTACGCCGAGGCCGGGGTGACCACTCTCACCCTCAGCCCGGCCGGGCTGACCCTGGAGGAGCGGGTCGCCAACCTGCGGGCGGGCGCCGAGGCGCTGGACCGGGCCGGGCTGGGCTGACCCGGGCCGCCTCATCCGCGTCCGCGCCCGTCGAGCCGTGGACATGATCAGGCCGACTGCGGCAAGAATGTCCGGCGTGATAGTTGACTGCGCGCTCTACGAGGACGGCTGCCGGCGCACCGCCGGGGCCCGCGAGGACCCGGTCGCGGCGCTGAAGGCCGCGCGTCAGGAGCCCGGCGCCTATGTGTGGATCGGGCTGCACAACCCGACCCCCGAGGAGCTCACCGGGCTCGCCGGCGCCTACGGGCTGCACCCGCTGGCCGTCGAGGACGCCCTGACGTCCCATCAGCGGCCCAAGGTGGAGGAGTACTCCGACTCGCTCTTCACCGTGCTGCGCACCGTCCGCTACCGGAGCGAGGACGAGACCCTGGAGATCGGCGACCTGATGGTGTTCGTCGGCGACTCCTTCGTGATCACCGTGCGGCACGGCGAGGGCCCCGGGCTCAGCCCGCTCCGCGCCCAGCTGGAGGCCCGCCCCGAGGTGCTGCGCAACGGGCCCGGCGCGGTGCTCTACGGCATCTCCGACCTCGTCGTCGACCACCATCTGGAGGCCGCCGACGAGCTGGAGGAGGACCTGGAGGAGCTGGAGGAGGAGGTCTTCCAGACCGCGGCGCCCAACCTGGCGCACCGCATCTACGCGTTCAAGCGGCAGGTGCTGAAGTTCCGCAAGGCGGTGGCGCCGCTGGCCCGTCCGATGGACCGGCTGGCCGGCAACTCGGCGCTGGCGCCGCTCGGCGACAGCACCGCGGCGCGCTGGGTGCCCGACGAGATAAGGCCGTTCTTCCGGGACGTCGCCGACCATGTGCACCGGGCGGCGGAGCACGTGGACAGCATCGACCGGCTGCTCGCGGACATCCTCGACGCCAACCAGGCGCAGATCGGGGTGCGGCAGAACGACGACATGCGGAAGATCTCCGCATGGGCCGGCCTGGCGGCGGTGCCGACGATGATCGCCGGCATCTACGGGATGAACTTCCGCGACATGCCCGAGCTGAACTGGCCGTTCGGCTACCCCGCGGCGATCGCGCTGATGGCGACGGTGTGCGTGCTGCTGCACCGGAGGTTCCGCAAGAGCGGCTGGCTGTGACGCCGAACCGACGCCGAACTGCGGCCCGGGCCCAGGATGATCGGTTGCACCGGCGTGATCGTCGGCGGCGCCGGATAGGCTGGAGCGGTCGGAGGATCGAGCTCGAGTCGGGGAAGGGTGAATGTTCGGCAGAGTGATCCGGAGCCGCAGCCGCCGCGCGCGGGCGGGCGTCCTCCCGCCGACCTCGGCGTCGGCGGACTGGTCCGAGCACCGGCGCTTCGAGGACGCGGCACGCGCCTACTTCCTCCATCCCGAGGTGGCCATCGACGCGGTCCGCGGGGTGCTGGGGCGGCGCCGGGTGCGGGGGTTCACGCTGGAGCGGGTCGTCGACATCAGCGAGCAGGGCGCGTCGCTGTGGCAGGAGGCGGCGGTGCTCGACGATCGCCGGCTGATCCTGTGGCACAGCGAGGACCTGGGGTCCTCGGGCGAGGGGCTCGGCGAGTGGGCCGAGCTGGACGGGGCGGCGGACGGCCCGGTCGGGGCGAGTGCGACGGTCCCCGCGCAGGGGGTCGGCGGCGGGGACGGCGAACTGCTGGACTCCTCCCTCCAGGTGGTGCCGCTCGGCTCGATCAGCCACATCGGCCTGCGCACGCTGGTCGGCCTGGACGGCGACGGCCGTACGGCGCAGCGCGGCGCGTACCTGGTGGCGGCGACGGGCAACCCGCACGAGCTGACGGCGGTGCCGGCGCCGGGCGGCGAGGAGGGGCTGGCGGGGGCGCGCTTCCGCCAGGAGTCGTTCCGGTTCAGCAAGACGGTGGGCGAGGACGGGGCCGGGCAGGTCGCGCGGCTGATCGAGTTCGGCCGCGCGCTGGGGCGGCTGGCGCCGCACGCCGGGAGCTGAGCGGGTTCGGCGAAGCAGGAAGTAGGGGGCGCTTTCCGCGTCGTCCGGTGCGTGCAGCCGCAAGGCGCCCGAGCTCGTTCGTCGTGGTTCTTACGTGCGTGCTCGGGCAACGCCGCAGATGTGCGTGCCGGGCGGCGCGGGAAGTGTGCCCTGCTTCGGCAAGCCCGCTTGGCCGGCGCCGTGACCGGGCCGTCCACAGGCGGCGCGGCGGATGCACGGGGATGTCCGCGGCGGCCGCTAGGGTCGTGCCGACCGCATGGAGCACGACCAGATTGGGGGCACGACGCTGAGTACCTCCGACCCACGTGGCGGCGCCGCGCCGTCCGAAGCCGACCGGATCGCCGAGCGGATCCGGGAGTTGGGCGGCGTCGTCCGCCGCACGCGCTACAACCTGAACGACGAGGAGGAGGCGCCGGCGGCGCCCCCGCCGCGGCGGCCCTCGCCCCCGCCTGCGGCGGCTTCGCCTGCCGCGGCTCCGGTATCGGCACCGACGCCGACGCCGGTCGCCGCTCCGGACGGGGAGACGCTCGCCCAGCTGCTGGCCGCGGGGGGCGCGCCGGCCCAGCTGGAGCCGTCGGTGGCGGCGGCGCTCGGCGAGGGCGCGGTGCGCGCGCTGCGGGAGGACCCCTGGGCGATCCTGGACGTCCCCGGCGTCCAGCCGGAGAGCGCGGACGCCTTCGCCCGCGCGCTGCTGGCCGCCGAGGCGCGTCCGGACGACCCGCGGCGCGGGCGGGCGCTGGTGCGCTGGCTGCTGCGGCTGGCGGCCCGTCAGGGCCACACGGCGGCGGAGGCGTCCCGGCTCCGCACCCACCTGGAGCGGCACCACGTCCCCGACCCCGACGCGGCCATCCGCGACGCCGTCGACGAGGGCGAGGCGATGCTCTTCGCCGAGGCCCCCGAGGGCGACGACGAGGCGCCCCCCACCCGCATCCTGGTCGCCCTGGAACGCTTCGCCCTCGCCGAGGAGAGCCTCGCCGAGACGCTCCTGGAGCTGGCCGCCGCGGTAGAACCGGGCGGCCCCGGCGTCAACGCCCCTGCCGACGACGCGCCGGCCCCGGACGCGGACGGCCCAGCCGACGCGGACGGCCCAGCCGACGCGGACGACGGCCGCCCCGCTGCGGCCGGCAACCCCGCGGACAGCGAGTCGGCCGCGGGCGGCACGGCCCGGCACGGCGCCGGCGACAGCCGCGCGGCGGCCGGCGACGCGTCAGCCCGGGACGACGGCCACGCAGACGGTGGGTCCGCCGCAGGCGGCACCACGCGGCACGGCGCCGGCGACAGCCGCGCTGCGGCTGGCGACGCGTCAGCCCGGGACGACGACCACGCCGACCCCGCAGACGGCGGGTCGGACGGCAGGTCCGCCGCAGACGGCAACACGCGGGACGGCGCCGCCGACAGCCGCGCGGCGGCTGGCAACGCGTCAGCCCGGGACGACGACCACGCCGACCTCGCAGACGGTGAGTCGGACGGCAGGTCTGCCGCCGGCGGCACCACGCGGGACGGCGCTGGAGACGGCCGCGCTGCGGCCGGCGATGCGTCAGCCCCGGACGCCGACCCCGCAGGCGGCGGGTCCGCCGCAGACGGCACCGCCCGGCACGGCGCCGCCGACAGCCGCGCTGCGGCTGGCGACGCGTCAGCCCGGGGCGACGACCACGCAGACCCCGCAGACGGTGAGTCGGACGGCAGGTCTGCCGCAGGCGGCACCGCCCGGCACAGCGCCGGCGACAGCCGCGCGGCGGCCAGCGAAGCGTCGGGCGCGGACGCCGACCACGCCGACCACGCCGACCCCGCGGACAGCGAGTCGGCTGCGGGCGGCACCGCCCGGCACAGCGCCGGCGACAGCCGCGCGGCGGCCAGCGAAGCGTCAGCCCCGGACGCCGACCACGCGGACAGCGGCGGCGGCGGGGCGGGCGCTGGTGGCGGCGGCGGCAGGGCGCGGGCCGGAGCGGGCGGTGGTGGTGCGGCCGATGCCGATGCCGATGCCGGCCGGGCGGTTCGCAGGCAGGGGCAGCGCGGGATCAGCGTGCCGCGCACCGACGCGCAGTGGCGGGCCGCCTGGGAGGCCGTCGCGGTGGCGGCTCCGTCCGCCTCCGCGCAGGAGGTCGTGCGGGCGGTGGCCGGAGGCGGGTTGGCCCTGCACACCGGCGGCGAAGCCGCCCGCGTGGAGCCGGTGGCGGCCGTCGTCGCCGCCCGCTCGCTCGGGCTGCGGGCCGCCGTCGCCGCGCCGGGCGCCGCTGCACGGGAGCGGCTCGCCGCGCTGCTCCCCGCGGAACACGCCGCCGCCGCCGTGGTGTTGGGCGAGGCGCCCCTCGACGGCCTCGACCTGCTCGCCGTCGTCGACGCCCAGCTGCTGGACACCGAGGCCGCCGCCGCCCTCGCCGAGGCGCTCCCGGCCGGTGCGCGGCTGCTGCTCTCCGGCGATCCCGCCGGGCTGGAGTCCGCCGGTCCCGGCCGCGTCTTCGCGGACCTGCTGGCGTCCCGCCTCTTCCCGCACATCGCCTCCCGCACCCCCGACCCGGGCCCGATCGGCGAGCTGCTCTCCGGCATCGGTGTCGGCGAGCTCGCCGAGCCGGACGCCGCCGGGCGCGAGGTGGTCCTCGTCCCGGTACGGGACCCCGCGGAGGCGCTGCACCGCGCCGGCCAGCTCGTCGCCGACTCGATCCCGCGCACCTTCGACGTCCCGGCCGACCAGGTGCGCGTGCTGACGCCCGCCCCCGCCGGCGCGGCCGGCGCGCGGGAGCTGAACGCCGCGCTCAAGGCCCGGCTCAACCCGGGCCCCGGCGCGTTCGGCGGCTTCGACCCGGGCGACCGGGCCGTGCTCCGCGACCCCGTCACGGGCCGCTACCTGCACGGCACCGTCGCCGGCGCGGACGCCGACGGGCTGCGGCTGACGCCCGAGGGAGGCGGCGAGCCCGTCGCCGTCCCCCGCGCGCACGCCGCCGAGCGGCTCGCGCACGGCTGGGCGCTGACGGTGCGGCAGGCGGCCGGCCGGCGCTGGCCGGCCGTGGTGCTGGTGGTGCCGGGCGACGCCGGCGCCGCGCTGAACCGGCGCACCGTCTACTCGGCGGTGGCGTCCGCCGACCGGCATCTGTCGATCGTGCAGGGCGCGGGCGCGGCCTTCGGCGAGGCCGTCGCCGGCGCGCCCGGCGCGGAGCGGACGACCAGGCTGCGGGAGATCCTGGAGGCCGCCCGCCGCGAGGAGGAGGCCGCCGCGGCGGCCGAGGCGGGCTGAGGCGGGAAGCGGGAGGCGGGCCGGGGCGGCCGGTCAGCCGCCTCCCCCCGCCTCCATCCCCTCCGGCGCCGCCGCCGACGCCGCCGCCATCGCCGCCACCGGCGACACGGCGGATTTCACTCGGACGGGCGCCCGGCCTCGGCGCCCTCCGAGGCGCCGTCCCCGACCGCCCCGCCCTCGACTGCCCCGTCCTCGGCCGTCCCGTCCACGTCGACGACCTCCACCTCGATCTCGTCGTCCAACTCGTCGTCCAGGTCGTCCTCGTAGACCGAGCTGACGTCGAACCGGCAGATCACCGTCGACTCGTCGGCGTCGTCGAACGGTTCGGCGAGCCACTCCCCCGCGTCGCTCGGCTCGGCGGCGGCGACCCACAGCGTGGAGTCGCCGTCCTCCAGCCCGTACTCCTCGCTGCGCGAGGCGATCTCGTCCGGCTCGTACTCCCCGAAGAGCACGCCCAGCGCCTCGTGCACCGTCTCCGGCGGCTCGCCGCCGCCGTCCGCGTCCCGCTCCACGACGCGCGCCGCCTGGGCGACCAACCGCTCCGGCTCGGCGACCAGGTAGTCGCGGCGGATCAGCACGCTGATCGCCTCGGGTTCCTCCGCCGCGCCCGGCGCGGCCTGCTCATGCCCCTCGGCGACCACGTCGAACGGCGTCACCTCGTCGTAGGCGTCGTAGAGGAGTTCGTCGTAGGCGTCGGCGGCGGCTGCCAGCGCCTCATAGGCGGAGTAGACCGCGGGATCGCTCTCACCGGTGCGGCTCTCGACGGCGGCGAGATGGGCGTCGAGCGCCGCCTTGAGCGCCTCGGCGGCGGCGCGGACTTCGGCAACAGCCGGCTGGACGTCTTCAGACATGGTGCAGACGGTATCCGTAGGGGGGCTCACAGCGCACAATGGTTGTGATGGCGGAGTACGAATTCCATGAGTTGTTCCTTCACCGGGGCGTGTCGCGCAACGCGGCGCGCCAACTGCTGACCGACCACGCCGAGTACGGGCACTGGGAGCTGGCGCGGCTGCGGCTCTTCCCGGACGGGAGCCGCAGGGTGGTGCTGCGCCGCCGGATCATCCGGCAGCGCAGCACGCTGTGAGTGGTGGGACCGGGCGCGTGCCGCTGCCCCCGGCCCGAGGGAACGGGCCGGGGGCAGCGGTGCGCCTGGAGTTCGACAGCGCGTGCGTCAGCTGTTGACGCAGGTGTTGCCGAAGGTCGGGTTGAGCAGACCGATCACCGACACGGTGTTGCCGCAGACGTTCACCGGAACGTGCACCGGCACCTGGACCAGGTTGCCGGAGAGCACGCCGGGGGAACCGACGGCCGCACCCTGCGCGCCGGAGCTCGCAGAGGCCACACCCGCACCGGCGACGACCAGACCACCGGCGACGGCCGCGACGGCAGCAGCCTTCTTCACCATCATTCAGACTCCTCCTTCTTCGGATGGCGCGGACGGGGCCGGAGGTGCCTCGGTGCACCACCGGCAATCCGCCCGCACAGGAGGAAACGAGCGGGTGCGATCGGGGCTACGTATGACGAGCACTCATCACACCATCAGGTGAAGTCGCACACCCGTGCCATTACTGACGCATCATCAGTTATCACTGGTCACGCGCGGTTCCCTGCTCACGCCTGGTCGAGGAAGCGGTCGAGCACGCGGACGCCGAACTTGAGCCCGTCCACCGGCACGCGCTCGTCCACGCCGTGGAACATCCCGGCGAAGTCGAGCTCCGGCGGCAGCTGCAGCGGGGCGAACCCGAAGCAGCGGATGCCCAGCTCGGCGAAGGACTTGGCGTCGGTGCCGCCGGAGAGGCAGTAGGGCACGGCGCGGGCGATCGGGTCCTCGGCGACCAGCGCCGACTGCATCGCGGCCACCAGCGGGCCGTCGAAGTCCGTCTCCACGGCCTTGTCCTTGTGCACGTCCTCGCGGCGGACGCGCGGGCCGAGCACGGTGTCCAGCTCCTCCAGGAACTCCTTCTCCATGCCCGGCAGGAACCGCCCGTCGACGTGCGCGGTGGCCTCGCCGGGGATGACGTTCACCTTGTAGCCGGCGCCGAGCATGGTGGGCTGGGCGGTGTTCGACAGCGTCGCGCCGACGAGGCGGGCGACGCCGCCGAGGCGCTCCAGCACCCCGTCCATGTCCTCGGGGTCGATCTCGATGCCGAAGGCGTCCGAGACCTCGTCGAGGAAGAGCCGGACGCTCTTGGTCATCCGCACCGGGAAGCGGTGCCGGCCCAGCCGGGAGACGGCCTCGGTGAGCTCGGTGATGGAGTTGTCCCGGTTGACCATCGAGCCGTGGCCGGCGGTGCCGTCCACGGTGAGCTTCATCCAGTGCATGCCCTTCTCGGCGGTCTGCACGAGGTACATCCGCAGGTTCTCGTTGACGGTGAACGAGAAGCCGCCCACCTCGCCGATGGCCTCCGTCACGCCCTCGAAGAGCTCCGGGCGGTTGTCGACGAGGTGGTGCGCGCCGTAGACGCCGCCGGCCTCCTCGTCGGCGAGGAACGCAAGCACGATGTCCCGCTCCGGCAGTCGGCCGCTGCGCAGCCGGTCGCGGACGACGGCGAGCGTCATCGCGTCCATGTCCTTCATGTCGACGGCGCCCCGGCCCCAGACGCAGCCGTCCGCGACCTCGCCCGAGAACGGGTCGTGCGTCCAGTCGTCGGCATTGGCGGGCACGACGTCGGTGTGCCCGTGGATGAGCAGCGCGGGCCGCGACGGGTCGGTGCCGCGGATCCGGGCGATGGTGCTGGCCCGCCCCCGCGTCGACTCGAAGATCTCCGGCTCCAGGCCGACCTCGGCGAGCTTTTCCGCCACGTACTCGGCGGCGGCCCGCTCCCCGGGCCCCTCGTTGTTGCCGTAGTTGCTGGTGTCGATCCGGATCAGATCACGGCACAGGTCGACGACCTCGTCCTCGCCGCGGACCCCCTGCTCCGACCGTTCGCTCACGGCATCTCCTCACGCCACGGGTGCATTGCACCCCCATCCTCTCCCCGCCCCGCCCGGATTCGGTACCGGCCCCGCCCCTTTGCTATGGTTGCCCGGCACGCAACGGAGCCGCCCCGGCGGCCTGCGCGCACACCACCTCGTCCGGGTGGCGGAATAGGCAGACGCGCTAGCTTGAGGTGCTAGTCCCCGTATAGGGGGTGGGGGTTCAAGTCCCCCCTCGGACACCACCAGGAAGAGCCCCCGATCGGGGGCTCTTCCGCTTTCTGCGGCCGGGGGTCGGCGGTCAGGTCGGCAGCAGGCCGGCCGCCGTTGCGGTGATGGTGTCGACGGCGTGGACGAGGGCCGGGGTGGGGCGGGCGCCGAGGCGGGTGACGGCGAGGATGCGGCGGGCCGGGGCGGGCTCGCCGTGCAGGGGGAGGCGGACGACCGGGAGGTCCTCGCGGAGCAGCGCGAGGCGGGGGACGAGGATGACGCCGAGGCCGTGGGCGACCAGCGCGGTGCCGGTGTCCCACTCGTCGGCGTGGTGCGCGATGTGCGGGGCGAAGCCGGCGCTGATGCAGGCCGTGAGGACCAGCTGGAAGTAGGTGGAGCCGGGCTTGCCGACGATCCACTGCTCCTCGGCCGCGTCCGCCAGCGTCACCCGCTCCTGGCGGATCAGCCGGTGCCCCTCCGGCACCACCAGGTCCAGCGGGTCGTCCAGCAGCGGGCGCTGGTCGAAGCGGCGGTCGGTCACCGGCGGCGAGTCGACGGTGACGACGACCAGCGCCAGGTCGGCGTCCTCCGCGAGCAGCAGTTCGTAGCAGCGGGACGGCTCCGCCTCGATGATGCGGACGGAGAGCCGGGGGTAGCTGTCCCGAAGCGCGGCCGCCGCCGGCGGCAGCAGCCGGCTGGCGGCGGTGGAGAAGCCGCAGAGCGTCAGCTGCCCGGTGGGCTCGGCGCCCGCGGTGGCGAGTTCGGCGCGGGCGGTCTCCCACTGCTCCTGCAGCCGCTCCACATGGCGCAGCAGGATGCGCGCCGCGTTGGTGAGGCGGATGCCGCGGCCCTGGTGGACGACGAGCTCGACGCCCAGTTCCGCGGCGAGCTGCCGCAGTTGGTAGGAGACGGCGGACGGGGTGTAGTGCAGGGCGCGCGCCGCCGCGGTCACCGTGCCGTGCTCGGCGACCATCTGCAGGATCCGGAGCCGAGGATCAATCATGCCCGTAGTGTGCGAGGGCCGTGCTCAGGCGTCCAGGACGAGATCCTCCAGGGGCGTGGAGCAGCAGAGCAGGATCCGGCCGGCGGCCTCGTCGCGGGGGCCGAGGCCGCCGTTGTGGTGCATCTCGACGGAGCCTTGCACCAGCGGGGTGACGCAGGTGCCGCAGAGCCCCTCGCCGCAGGAGGAGGGGAGCGTGACGCCGGCCGCGGCGGCGGCCCGCAGCAGCGGCGTCCCCGGTGGGCAGGGGAAGTCGACGCCGCTGCGGGCGAGTCGGACGGCGAAGCCGCCGGCCGCGACGGGTTCCGCCTCGACCGTGAAGGACTCCTGGTGGTAGCGGGCGCCGGCCGGGAGCATGGCGCGGACGGCGGCCATGTAGCCGGCGGGGCCGCAGCAGAAGATCTCCCGGGCGGGGAGATCGGGGACGAGGTCCGCGAGGGCCTCCGCGGTGAGCAGCTCGGGCTCGCAGAGGTGGTGGACGCGCAGTGCCGGCGCGGCGGCGGCCATCAGCTCCAGCTCGCGGCGGAAGGGGATGTGCTCGGGCCCGCGGGCGCTGTGCACGAAGACCGCGTCGGCCGCCGAGCCCGCGTCGAACAGCGCCCGGGTCATGGAGATCATCGGGGTGGCGCCGGCCCCGCCGGAGAGGAAGAGGTAGGCGGGGGCCGGGTGGTCTGCGGTGCTGAACCGTCCGAGGGGCCCGCGGGCGCGGACCGTCGCGCCCGGCCCGAACCGGTCGTGGAGCCAGGGCGAGACGCGCCCGCCGGGCACCCGCCGGACGGTGATGGCGAGCGGGCCGGGGCGCAGCGGCGAGGAGGAGAGCGTGTAGCAGCGGTGCACCTCCTCGCCGTCGAGGTCGAAGGCGAGGTCGAGGTACTGGCCCGGGGAGTACGCCAACTCCCGCTGGCCGTCGGCCGGTTCGAGCAGGAAGGTCCTCATGTCGCGGGCGGTGTCGAGGACGTCGGCGCACCTCAGGTCGAGGTCGAACACGGGGCCGGACTGCGGGGCCGGCGCGAGGGCAAGGGTGTCCGTCATCGCTGCAGCTCCTCTCGGAGGCGGTCGAGGTACCAGGCGCAGAACGCCTCGACCTGGTGCTCGTTGGGTGCGTAGGGGCCGGGCAGGTAGGCGGGGTCGGCGACGCCCCGCTGGGCGCGGGCGACGAGCGCGGCGTCCTGCTCGTTGGTGGCCGTCCAGACCTTGGTGAGGGTGCCGGGGTCGTAGTCGGTGCCCTCCTCGGCGTCCGGGTGGACGAGCCAGGTGGTGCGCAGCAGCGTCCGGTCGGGGGCGAGCGGCCGGACGCTGAAGGTGACGGCGTGGTCGGCGCAGGCGTGGAACCAGGTGTTGGGCTGGAGGTGCAGGGAGAGGTCGCCGAGCCGGGTGTCGGGCAGGTCGCCGAGGGTGCGCCGGCAGGCGGCGGTGCCGTCCGGGGTCATCGACTCGCCGGCCAGGTCGAGCGCGCTGCGCTGGACGCGGAAGCCGGTGGCGCGGCCGTCGGCCTCCTCGATCAGGGCGTGCGGCACGCCCAGCTTGTCGAGCCGCTGCCGCAGTTCGGTGTCGGCGCGGCAGGAGCGCTCGTAGACGGGGCGGAGCGGCGGCGGGACGGTCTCCTCGGTGTAGCCGAAGGTCGGGAAGTAGGCGCGGAGCAGCTCGGGGTGGCCGTCGCAGTGGTAGCACTCCCGGTTGTTCTCCATCACCAGCTTCCAGTTGCCGTGCTCGACGAGGTCGCTGCGGACGGCGACCCGCGCCTCGGCGAGGCGGTGCGGCCGCAGGTAGGGCTCGATGCGGGCGGCGACCTCGTCGAAGTCCTCGGGGGTCCGGTCGGCGAGGCAGAGGAAGAGCAGGCCGGCGACGGCGCGCAGCCGGACGGGGCGCAGCCCGAAGCACGACCGGTCGAAGCCGGCGGGCTGCGCGGGGGCGTGGCGCAGCGCGCCGTCGGTGCCGTAGGTCCACTTGTGGTAGCCGCAGACGATGTTGCCGGTGGAGCCGCGCTCCTCGGTGAGGATGCGGGAGCCGCGGTGCCGGCAGACGTTGTGGAAGGCGCGCGGCTCGCCGTCGCCGCCGCGGACGACGATCACCGACCAGGGGCCGAGGTCGACCGTCAGATAGTCGCCGGGCTCGGGGATCTCGGCCTCGGGCGCGGCGAAGACCCAACTGCGGCCGTAGACGGCGGCGAGGTCGAGGTCGAAGTGCTCCCGGTCGGTGTAAAAGGGGGCGGGGAGGCTGCGGCCCGGCTCCCGGTGGGCGACGGCGTCGCGGATCCGGGTGCTGTACTCCGTGCGGTTCGAGGTCACGGTGCGCTCCTCTCGGAGGCCTCGGCGAGATGGGTCCGGGTCGGATCGTCAGGATCGTCAGATCGCCCGGCAGAGCCGCAGCGCGTCGAGCACCGCGGCATGGATGTTGCGGCTGGTGACGGCGTCGCCGATGCGGAACAGCCGGTAGCCGCCGGCGGGGTTGGGCTCCTCCCGCTGCGGCGCGCCGGCGAGCAGCGCCCGCTGGTCGACGCGGCCCAGGTTGCGGGAGCCGTCCCGCAGCTCCCAGTAGAGGTCGGCCTGCGGCAGGGTGCCGTGCTCGACGACGACGTGGTCGTAGCCGGCGAGCGTCTCGGTGTCGGCGTAGTCGCTGCGCAGCACGGCGGTGACGCCCCCGCCGGGGGCCGGGCGGACGGCGGCGAGGCGGGCGGCGAGGCGGGTGCCGACCCGGTGCTCGGCGAACACCCGCAGGTAGGCGGGCGAGTTCATGCTGCCGACCTCGATGCCCAGGGTCCGCTCCGGGGTGGCGTACTCGACGGCTGCGCCGGCCCGGGCGAGCACCTCGGCGGCGTCCAGCGCGGGGTGGGCGCCGTTGTCGTCGTAGACCAGGACGCTGCCGCGGGGGCGGAGCGTCCCGCTGAGCACGTCCCAGGTGTCGGCGGCGAGTTCGGCGCCCTCGGGGACGGCGCCGGCGGGGTTGGGCAGCCCGCCGGTGGCGACGACGACCACGTCGGGGTGCTCGGCGAGGACGTCGTCCGCCTCGGCGAGGACGCCGGTGCGCAGGTCGACGCCGAGGTGCTTGCACTCGGCGATGCGCCAGTCGGCGATGCCGAGCAGATCGCGGCGGCGGGGGTTGGCGGCGGCGAGCAGCAGCTGGCCGCCGGGGCGGTCGCCGGCCTCCAGCAGCACCACCTGGTGGCCGCGCTCGCCGAGGACGCGGGCGGCCTCCAGGCCGGCGGGGCCGGCGCCGACGACCACCGCGCGCAGCCGCGTCGCGGCGGGGTCGACGGTGTGCGGGAGCGTCAGCTCCCGGCCGGTGGACGGGTTGTGGACGCACTTGGCGTCGCCGGAGTCGTAGATCGCGTCGAGGCAGTAGCTGGCGCCGACGCAGGGGCGGACCCGGTCCTCGTCGCCGGCGGCGGTCTTGCGCACCAGGTGGGGGTCGGCGATCTGGGCGCGGGTCATGCCGACGAGGTCCAGGAGGCCGTCGCGGACGGCGTGCCGGGCGGTGGCGATGTCGGCGATCCGGGCGGCGTGCATCACGGGGACGTCCAGCTGCCGCCGGATCTCGCCGCTGAAGTCGAGGAAGGGCGCGGAGGGGGTGCCCATGCCGGGGATGGTGCGGGCCAGGGCCGCGTCGTTCTCCAGGGAGCCGCGGATGACGGAGAGCAGGTCGATGCCGTCGTCGAGGTAGCGGCGGGCGGCCTCCAGGGTCTCCTCGGGGCCGAGGCCGGCGCCGTCGGTGCGGTTCTCGTCCATCATCATCCGGATGCCGACGACGAACTCGGGGCGCACGGCAGCCCGGACGGCGCGGATGACGCGGCGCGGGAAGGCGAGCCGGTGCTCCAGGCTGCCGCCGTAGGCGTCCGCGCGGCGGTTGGTGCTGGGGGTGACGAAGCTGTCCAGGAAGTGGCTGTAGGAGGCGATCTCGACGCCGTCGAGGCCGGCGGCCTCGCAGCGGGCGGCGGCGTCGGCGTAGTCGCGGACGATGCGGTCCAGGTCCCACTCCTCGGCCTCCTTGGGGAAGGCGCGGTGGGCGGGCTCGCGCAGCGGGGAGGCGGACAGGACGGGGAGCCAGTCGCCGGTGAAGTTGCTGGTGCGGCGGCCGAGATGGGTGATCTGGCACATCACGGCGGCGCCCGCGGCGTGCACCTCGTCGGCGAGGCGGGCGAACCAGGGGACGATCTCGTCGCGGTAGAGCAGGAGGTTGCCGAAGGACGGCGGGCTGTCCGGGGAGACCACCGCCGAGCCGCCGACCATGGTGAGGCCGACGCCGCCGCGGGCCTTCTCCACGTGGTAGGCGCGGTAGCGGTCCTTGGGCATGCCGTCCTCGCCGTAGGCGGGCTCGTGGGAGGTGGAGACCACGCGGTTGCGGATCGTCAGGTTCTTCAGGGTGAACGGCTGGAGCAGCGGGTCGAAGGCGCGCGAAGGCATGGCCCTCCTCGGGGGGGTTCGGGCGCGGTCTGGTGGGGCGCGTCGGAACACCCTCAGGGTGGGGCCGCCGCCCCGCGCGGACAATCAAGCGCTGCCGCAGGGAACCCTGCGAACCGCCTTCACGATCGACTCCGGCGCGGCGCTTCCCGCGGCGGGCGCGGTCTGGTAGGAGCGCGGGGCGGGACGCTCAGGGCGCCGGGGCGAGGTTCTCCCAGCGGACGTCCCAGCCGCGGGACGGGAAGCCGGGGGCGCTTCCGTCCGGGGCGTCTCCGTCCGGGGCGCTTCCGTCCGGGGCGCCGTCGCGGCCGTCCCAGCCGGCGCACATCATCGCCACCGCGTAGAGCAGGCCGCCGGCGGCGGGGAAGTAGGGCGAGGGGACGCCGTCCTTGCCGCTCAGCGGGAGGCCGGTGGCGTCGTCGAAGCCGAAGCTGCCGTGCAGGAGGAAGTCGACGGCGGCCTCCGGGTCGCCGAGGCGGGCGGCGTTCATGGCGAGCAGCGGGAAGTCCCAGCTGTAGAGGTTGTCCACCGGCCAGGAGGCGCGGACGGCGGCGGCGGTGGCGCGCATGGCGGGGACGTCCACGCCGTCGCCGGGAAGCATGCCGTAGGCGGCGACGGGGTCGGGGTGGTTGGTGTTGTGCGCGGTCCACATGTCGGCGACGCCCTCCCACTGGACGTAGCGGCCGTCCTCGACGGGCAGCGGGGCGAGGCGGTCGAGCACTTCGTCCCAGCCGGGGTCGCGCGGCTCGCCGAGCCGCTCCCGCCACAGCTGGGCGATGCGCAGGCCGAAGCGCCAGTAGGAGAGTTCGAAGGCGGGGTTGGCGGTGGCGGCCGGCGGGTTGCGCTCGTTGCAGCAGACCAGCGGCGGGGCGAGGGAGCGGCGCCCGCCGGGCTCGCGGTGCGGGAGGGAGGCCATGAAGGCGGCGGTCTCGTGGACGATCTCGCGCCAGGCGTCGAGGGTCGCGCGGCCGGGGTGGGCGCGGTGGTCGAGCTCGGCGAGGAAGATCGGGTGGGGCTGCTGCCAGAGCAGCAGCGCGGTGGGGACGCCGGGCGACTCGCGGCCGGCGGCGCTGCCGTGATCGGTCGTCATCTTGGGCCAGCGGGCGCCGGGGTGGCCCTGGGCGGCGGCGGTGGCGCGGGCGGCGTCCAGCAGGCGGCGGTAGACGCCGGTGCTGCGGCGCAGCAGCGGCCAGCGGTTCCACAGCGCCTGGTGGGCGGCGTGCCACCAGTACATCTCCAGGTGGAACTTGCCGTACCAGCCGTTGTTGACCAGCCCGGACTCCTGCGGCGGGGCGCTGCCGGCGCCGTTGACGGCGAGGTGGTACTGACTGCGGACGATGCGGCGCTCCAGCGTGTGGCGGCGGGGGTCGGCGGAGCCGGAGAGGTCGACGGCGCCGCCGCTCCGCCAGAAGGCGGGCCACCGGGCCGCGGAGGCCGCGGCGACGGCGGCGGGGGCGGGAGTGGGGGCGGCCGTGTCGGTGTGCGGGGCGAAGTGGCAGGAGAGGGCGAGGGGTTCGCCACCGGCGGGGGTGATCTCGTAGCGGTGCCGGTCGGGGGCGACGCGGGCGAGGGCGGCGTCGGCGGGGAGGGCGAGGGCGACGTCGTAGGCGGTTGCGTCGAGGGTGTGGCGGATCGCCGCCTCCCCCGGGCCGCGGCGGCGCAGTTCGGTGCGGTGGCGGTCGGGGTGGTCCCAGTCGCCGACGTACGGGGCGTCGTCGAACTTGCCGCGGCCGGAGGCGGTGGCGTACGGGAAGTCGACGAAGAGCCGCAGCCGGCCGAGGGCGAGCAGCGGCGAGGTGATGCGGACGCCGAGGGCGTCCTGGTCGGGGTGGCAGGCGGTCTCGACGGCGACGGGGTGGCCGCCCAGGGTGAACCGGCTGGTCAGCAGGCCCGTCCAGAGGTCCAGTTGCTGGTGGGTGTCGGCGAGGTCGGCCTCGCGGGCGTCGTTGCCGTCCGGCCGGAGCAGGCGCATCCCGATCCGGCCGAGGTTGACGCGGTGCGGGTTGCCGCGCAGCCAGTCGTGCAGCTCGGGCTCGGCGTCGTCGCCGGTCCAGTACCGGACGCCGCCGCCCCAGTCGGTGCCGCGGTAGTCGGCGACGGCCTTGCCGGCGGGGAGCGGGTCGGAGTGCCAGCCCCAGTCGGAGAGCACCGCGAACGGCACGAAGCTCTGCAGGCCGGTGGCGTCCGCACCGAACGCGAAGCGGCCGTTGCCGACCTGGAGAGGAAGCTCCCGGTCGAACCCGCACCGCACGATGCGGTGCCGCGCGACCAGCGCCTCCCGATCGATCGGGGCCCCATTGAAACGATCCACTCCTGACACCCGCTCACGCTAGCCACCCATCACGGTCGTTGGCAACGGCATGGACGCGAGCTGGGCGGGGACGCGGACACGGCGTGCGCGGCCGCGGCGACTCGGCCCAACCGGTGAACCGGACCTCGGCGTTGGCGGTGGACTGGCCGTGCCGCAGCAGCACCAGGGCGCCCGGCACCGGGCGGCGGCCGTCCGTCGAGGGGTCCACGCCGCCACGGTATCGCCGCGGGGTCGGCGGATGCGGGACCATGAGCGGGTGCGGAGGTCGGGCGCGGGGCTGCGGGTCACCGTGCTGGTCGGCGAGTGGGACCGGTTCGGGCGGCGGCCGCTGCACCGGGCGCTGCTGGAGCGGGCCCGGGACGAGGGCGTCGGCTGCGCGTTCGTGCTGCACGGCATCGAGGGGTTCGGCCGCTCCGGGCGGATCCACACCGCCCGCCTCCTCGACCTCGCCGAGGACCTGCCGATCGCCGTGGTGCTCGTCGACACCGAGGCGCGGATCCGGTCGCTCCTCCCCCGGCTCGCCCCGCTGCTCGCCGGCCGCCTGGCCACGGTGGAGCGCGTCGAGCTCCCGCCGAGGACGCCAAGAACGCCGTGACCGGCGCGGCCGGTGACGGTCAGTCGGAGGCCGCGACCGCGTAGGAGGCGCGGTCCAGCGCGGCCGTCTCCGCCTCCGTCAGCTCCAGCGTCGCCGAGCCGACGAGCGCCGGGAGCTGGTCGGTGGTGCGGGCGCTGGCGATCGGCGCGGCGACGCCGGGACGGGCCCGCAGCCAGGCGAGGGCGACGGTGGCCGGGGCGGCGCCGTGCGCGTCGGCGACCTCCGTCAGCACCTGGACGACGCCCAGCCCCGCGTCGTTGAGGTACCCGGCGGCGGCACGCCCGCGGGCCGCGCCCTCCAGGTCCGCGCGGGTGCGGTACTTGCCGGTGAGGAACCCCGAGGCGAGCGCGTAGTAGGGGACGACGGCGAGGTCCTCGGCGGCGGCGACGGGCGCGATGTCCCGCTCGTAGGCGGCGCGGTGGACGAGGTTGTAGTGCGGCTGCACCGCGACCGGGAGGTCGTAGCCCTCACGGCGGGCGATGGCGAACCACTCGCGGATCCGCTCGCCGGTGTAGTTGGAGACGCCCACCGCGCGGATCTTGCCCGCCTTGACGAGGGCGTCGAACGCGCCGACGGTCTCCTCCAGCGGGGTGTCGGCGTCGTCGAAGTGGGCGTAGTAGAGGTCGATGCGGTCGGTGCGGAGCCGCTTGAGGGAGGCGTCCGCGGCGGCGGCGACCGTGCCGGCGGCGAGGCCGCGGAAGTCGGGGTGCTGGCTGACCTTGGTGGCGAGCACGACGTCGTCGCGGTTGCCGCGGTCGGCGAGCCAGCGGCCGATGATCGTCTCCGACTCGCCGCCGGAGTTGCCGTCCACCCAGGCGGAGTAGCCGTCGGCGGTGTCGACGAAGTTGCCGCCCGCGGCGGTGAACGCGTCGAGGACGTCGCGGGATTCGGCCTCGCCGCTCGTCCAGCCGAAGGTGTTGCCGCCGAGCGCGAGCGGGAAGACCTCGATGCCGCTGTGGCCGAGTGTGCTCATGGTGGGTGTCCTGCCCTTCGTGTAGGTCGACCCGTGTGCGGCGAAGTCTGCTCCGCGGGGGAACGCCGGGGCAACCAGGGACGCGCGGAGCAGGATGCCGGGCGGCGGGTCGAAGGTGACGCCGGGGTAGCTGAAGTCGCGGGTCTCCTCGCGGAAGCCGAAGGGGGCGTGGGCGGCGAGCGAGGCGGCGTTGCCCGCGTTGGTGAAGTAGCGGACCTCGTCCGCGCGTTCCGCGATCCGCTCCAGGCGGGCGCGGACGAGGGCGGCGCCGAGGCCGCGGCCGCGGTGTGCGGGGACGACGTAGACGCCGCCGAGGTACCAGCCGGGCGGCGCGCAGTCGGCGGGCGCGCCGAGGGGCGGCGCGAAGACCCGCGCCTTGCCGAACCCGACGATCGCGCCGCTGCCGGCCTCCTCCGCGACCACGAACGCGGCCCGCGCGGGCACGTCCCCCAGCAGCCTCCGCAGCGCGGCGGCGCGGTCCTCCGGCTCGCCGCCCCACTGCTCCACCGTCAACCGCGCACACGCCTCCACATCCCCAACGCCCCCGCCCCGCACCCGATACCCGGCCGCCCGCACCTCACCAGTCACCCGCCTACGGTACGACCCGCCCACGGCGACGGCACACGCGCCGGCCCGGCACCGGAGGCGTCCCGCCTGCTACGCGCTACGGCTCCGGCCTGGTCGCCGTCACCAGCCAGGCTGCTCCGGACAGGACGACGCCGTCGGGGCCGGCGTAGGGCTCCAGGGCGGGGCGGAGGAGGGT
>NZ_MLCF01000023.1 GCF_001879105.1 Mangrovactinospora gilvigrisea
CGCCCCACCTGCGAAGCCCGCGGCCCAGCCGGCGAAGCCCGCCGCGCCCGGCGACCGCACCGGCCTCTCGCCGCAGCCCGCGCTCCCGCCGAAGCCGGAGCCCGCGCAGCCGGCGACGCCCGCCGAGCCCGAGCCCGCCCGGCCGGACGCCCCCGCCGCGGCGGCATCGTCCGCCGCGCCCGCCGCCCCCTCCGGGGCCGGCGCCGACAACGAGCCCGGGGACGAGTTCACCCGGCAGCTGCGGATGCCGCGGCCCGCGCCCACGCCCGAGCTGACGAACGGCCAGGGCTTCGGCGCCCCCAAGGACCCGCTGAAGCTGCTGGCCCAGCTCACCAACACGCCGCCCAAGCCGGAGACGCCCGGCCGGGTCGCTGCCACCCGCATCAAGGTGTGGTCCGGCATCCTCGTGCTGCTGGTGATCATCGGCGTCGTGGTGCAGGAGGCGCGGCCGGTCGCCGAGCCGAGCGTCCAACTCACCGCCGCCGACACCTACAGCTTCGGCGGGCCCGCCGCCTCCGGCTCGCTCGCCTGGCCGAGCGAGGGCCAGGCCGCCGTCTCCGTCGACGGACTCGGCAGCATGGGCACCTCCGGCCAGCAGAAGCCGGTGGCGATCGGCTCCACCGCCAAGGTGATGACGGCCTATCTGATCCTGCGCGACCACCCGCTGAAGCTGGGCGAGCAGGGCCCGAAGATCACCGTCGACAAGAAGGCCCAGGACCAGGTGAACACCGGGACCATGGGCGAGTCGACGGTCAAGGTCACCGCCGGCGAGCAGCTGAGCGAGCGTCAGGCCCTGGAGGCCGTCCTCATCCCGTCCGCGAACAACGTTGCCCGGCTGCTGGCCCGCTGGGACACCGGCAACGGCGACCCCACCCGGGGCTCCGAGGCCGCGTTCGCCAAGAAGATGCAGGCGGCCGCGCAGTCCCTGGGGATGGGCTCCAGCACCTTCACCGACCCCAGCGGGCTTGAGCCGTCCACCGTCTCCACCGCCAGCGACCTGGTGAAGCTCGGCACCGCGGCGATGAAGGACCCGGTCTTCCGCACCGTCGTCAACATGATGTCGACGAACCTGCCGGAGAACGGCAGCCTGTCGAACTACAACACCCTGCTCGGCCAGAACGGCGTGACCGGCATCAAGACCGGCTCGACCACCAAGGCCGGCGGCAACCTGCTCTTCTCCGCCCGCAAGAAGGTCGGCGGCCACAGCGAGCTGGTCATCGGCGCGGTGCTGGGGCAGTTCAAGACGCCCATCCTGGGCAGCGCGATCACGGCCAGCGGCAAGCTCAACGTCTCGGCGCAGAACCAGCTGAAGTCGGCGACCTTCGTCAAGAAGGGCACCGTGGTCGGCCGGGTCGACGACGGCACCGGGCACACCACGCCCGTGGTCGTCACCCAGGACGTCAACGCGGTGGGCTGGAGCGGGCTGAAGGCCAAGCTGAGCGTCACCGACAGCGGGACGATCTCCCGCACCGCGAAGGCCGGCACCAAGGTCGGCTACTTCACGGTCGGATCGGGCAGCAACGCGCTGCGCGTCCCGGTGGCCCTCCAGCAGGACCTGCACCAGCCCGGGTTCCTCGACAAGCTGCTGAGGTTCTGAGGTTCTGAGGTTCTGAGGTTCGGACGTTCCGGGGCCGGGTGGCGCGTGCCGCTCGGCCCCGTCCCCGTCCCCGGCCTCAGTGCCGGATGCGGGTGTAGAAGGAGGTCAGCACCAGGTCCTTGGCCGGGCCGGTGACCGTCCAGGTCACCTGCCAGCCGTCCGGGCCGAGGACCTCGAAGGCCCCGCTGTACTGGTCGGCTCGGCACGGGTGGCCGGCCGTCCAGCGGCCCTCGCGCAGGTCCAGGTCGTGGAAGGGGCGGCCGTCCGCGAATGTCACCCGCGCGGTGCCGTCCTCGCGGGGGTGCAGGTGGAGGACGCGCCCGGCCGGGCGGGTGACGCCCCGCCAGGTCATCTCGCCGTTCTCGGCGTGCTGGACGGTGCCGGGGTCGGCGTCGTCGTCGACGTGGGCGAAGACCGCGGTGCCGCGGTAGGTGCCGCGCTCGCCGGTGATCCGGTCCTCCATCTCCCGCTCGATGCTCCACATGCCGAGGAGGTAGCGGGCCGGATCGGGCACCGGGAACGCCTTGGAGCTGCTGAACGTCGACTCGCTGGCCGAGTGGGTGAACGTCGCCGTCACGGATGACCGCCTTCCTGCGCCGGGAGCGTTCGAGGCGCGCGGCCTCGGGTGGGGTCTGCCCCCAGTCTGCCGTCCCCCCGCACCCGGGCGGAACACCGGGGACATGACCGGTTCGGGACGGTTCGGAGCGGCGGGACCTCGGCGCGTGCGACTGGTCCGCGGGTCGAGGGCGCCGGCGACCACGGCTTTTCCGTCCCGGGCGCCCTCATTGGTCTAGTCCAACTTGGTTCGAGAACCCCCGGAACCCGTTGACGCGAACATGATGCGCGAGTTTGCTGAGGGCTTCCGGCAGGAGTGCGCGCACCCACCTTCCCGCTTTTCCGCTTCCCCGCTTCCCCGCTGGAGGCCCACCCGTGCTCTCCCGACGCACCTCCCCGCACGATCCGACGCCGCAGGGTCCGACGCCCCATCGTCCGACGCCGCCCCGCCCGGCCTCGCACCGGCGGCGGGCGCGCCCGCCCCGGGCGCTGCTCGCCGCCGGGGCCGCCGCGCTGCTGGCCGGCGGCGGCCTCGTCGCCTCCGCCGCCGCCAGCGGCGCCGCGACGCCCGCCAAGGCGTCGTCCGCCCGCCCCGCGGCGCTGGGCAGCAACTGGTACGCCGCGGCGCCCTACCTGATGCCCGAGGACAACGACCCGCCCGACCCCGGCACTGTCATGGACGCCACCGGGCTGAAGGCCTTTCAGCTGGCCTTCATCCTCGCCCCCAACGGCGGCGGCTGCTCCCCGACCTGGGACGGCACCAGCCCGATCAGCAGCGACACCGCCGCCGGCAACGTCATCAACGAGATCCGCGCCAAGGGCGGCGACGTCTCCGTCTCCATCGGCGGCTACAACGGCACCAAGCTGGGCCAGGCCTGCTCCGACCCGGCCTCCACCGCCGCCGCCTACCAGCAGGTCATCGACAAGTACCAGCTGAAGGCGATGGACTTCGACCTCGAGGAGCCGGAGTACGAGAACACCGCGGCCGTCCACAACGAGATCGGCGCGGCGAAGATCCTGCAGCAGAACAACCCCGGGCTCTTCGTCTCCGTCACCACCGCCGGCACCTCGGCCGGCACCGGATGGTTCGGGCAGCAGATGCTCGACGAGGCGAAGACGCAGGGCTTCACCCCCAACAACTTCTCGATCATGCCCTTCGACGGCGGCTTCAGCGGTGCCTCGTCCCAGATCAGCGCCCTGGAGGCGTTCCACGGGCTGCTGGAGTCCACCTTCGGCTGGGATTCGGCCACCGCCTACGCCCACGAGGGCGTCAGCCAGATGAACGGGCGCTCGGACTCGGGCGAGATGTTCCTGCAGTCCGACTTCCAGCAGGTGCTCGACTATGCGACCGGGCACGGCCTGGGCCGGTTCACCAACTGGTCGGTCAACCGCGACCGGGAGTGCAGCCCGCCGGACAACAACGGCCGAACGTCCGGGACCTGCAGCAGCGTCACCCAGAACGCCTGGGACTTCACCAAGTTCAGCGTGGAGTTCGCGGGGGCGACGCCGCCCACCGGGTCCGCCTCGCCGACGCCGACGTCCTCGTCGTCCCCGTCCGGCTCGCCGACGCCGGGCTCCGGGTGCACGGCGGCGGCCTGGAGCAGCGGGACGGCCTACACCGGGGGCCAGGAGGTCACCTACAACGGCCACACCTGGAAGGCGCTGTGGTGGACGCAGGGCGAGGCGCCCGGCTCCATCCCCACCGGCGGCTCCTGGCAGGACGAGGGCGCCTGCTAGGCCGTCGTCGTCGGCCTCCTAGGGGATGAGGTCCGGCCCGGCCTGCTGGGCCAGGTTGAGCAGCTCCGCCGCCGCCGCGGCCCGCAGCACCGGGCGCGCGGCGGCGGCCTGGGCGGCGTCGACGACGGCCAGCGGCCAGTCGCCGACGGTGCCCGCGCACAGCAGCGGCAGCGGCAGCGCCGCCGCGTAGTAGGCGTGCAGGGTGACGGGGTCGACGCCGGCGTCCGCCTGGGCCGGCCAGGAGAGCGTCCACAGGGCGTGCAGGCCGGCGTCCGGCAGCCGGCTCACCGGGTGGCCGTCGACCCGGCCGGAGCCGCGCAGCAGGCCGGCGTCCAGCTCGTCGAGGACCGCGCGGGCGTGCGGGTCGAGCAGCTCCACGGCGCGGCGGAAGGCGCGCTCCTTGGCGAGTCGGGCGAAGGCATGGCCGTTGCGCTCGGCGCGGGCGCAGGCGAAGTGGTGGCGCAGCGCGGCGAGATGGCCGTCGGCGGGGCTTTCCTCGTCGGGCTCCTCGGGCTCGTCGGGCTCGTCCGGGGCGCTCATGCCGCCAGGTCCGCGGCGCCGTCGTGGTTCCCCACCGGGGCGCCGCTGCCGTTCCCCACCGCGGCGGCGCGGTCGTAGCCGGCCTCGACCAGCAGGTCCCGCAGCCGGTGGCGGGCGCGGTGCAGCCGGGACATCACCGTCCCGCGCGGCACCCCGGTGATCTCGGCTATCTCGCGGTAGCTGCATCCCTCGGCGTCCGCGAGCCACAGCGAGAGCCGCACCTCGGGCCGCAGTTCGGCGAGCGCGCGGCGCAGCGCGCCGTCCGGGAGGTTGGCGAGCGCCTCGTCCTCGGCGGTCGGCGCCGCCAGCCGGGGGGACTCGCGGTGGTGGTCCTCCAGCTCGACGGTCTGGGGCGCGCGCCGGCGCCCCCGGTAGGTGTTGATCCAGGTGTTGGTGAGGATCCGGTACAGCCAGGCACGCAGGTTGGTGCCGTCGGTGTAGGTGTGGAAGCTCCGGAACGCGCGGACGTAGGTGTCCTGGACGAGGTCCTCCGCGTCCGCCCGGTCGCCGGTCATCCGGAGGGCGGCGGCGTAGAGGCGGTCGAGGTAGGGGAGCGCGTCGCGTTCGAAGCGTGCGGCGGCGAGGGCGTCCGGCCGGTGGGCCTCGCGCCCGACCGGCCGCGGCGGCGTCGATGTGACGTTCGTGACCATGGTCCCTAGCCTTCCGGCCGGGCCGAGCTGGAACAATGCCGATTGGCTGAAGGGGCGTTGAGCGTCGCTAAAGGGGGTGTGGTCGAGGCATGGAGCGCGGGGAGATCGAGGCGTTTCTGACGCTTGCGGAGGAGCTGCATTTCGGGCGGACGGCGGAGCGGCTGGGGCTGTCCCCGGGGCGGGTGACGCAGATCATCCAGCGGCTGGAGCGGCGGGCGGGGGTGGCGCTCTTCGACCGGACGAGCCGCCGGGTGGAGCTCACCGAGGTGGGCCGGGAGCTGCGGGACGAGGTGGAGCCGGCGCACCGCCGGATCGAGCTGGCGTGGGCGCGCGCGGTGGACGCCGGACGGGGCGTCAGCGGCGCGCTGCGGCTGGCCTATCTGGGGGCGCCGCAGGCGGAGGTGCTGGTGCGGGTGATGGACGAGTTCCATCGTCGGCATCCGCGTTCGGAGGCGGTGCTGGCCTGCGAGTCGCAGGTCGACGACCACCTGGCGCCACTGCGCGACGGGCGGGCGGACCTGCTGGCGACGCGGTTCCCCGTCCAGGAGCCGGACCTGGTGCAGGGGCCGGTGCTGACCCGGGAGCCGATGGTGCTGGCGGTGCGCAGCGGGCACCGGCTGGCCGGGCTCGAGGTGGTGGAGCTGGAGGAGCTGGCGGACGAGCCGGTGGTGCTGCCGGTGGAGTCGGCGGCGGGGTACTGGCTGGACGCGCTGGTGCCGGCGATGACGCCGTCCGGCCGCCCGATCCCGCGGCTGCGGCTGGCGCCGACGTTCCCGACGCTGCTGGCGCTGGTGGGGGCGGGGCGCGGGGTGTGCCCGCTGCCGCTGCAGGCGGTGCGGTTCTATCCGCGGCCGGATGTGCAGTACGTGCCGATGCGGGGGATCGACCCGGACGAGTGGGGCCTGGTGTGGCGGGCGTCGGACGCGGCCGCGCCGCGGGTGCGGGCGTTCGCGGAGGCGGCGGAGGCGGAGCTGCGGAAGGCTGGCGGCCCGGACGGGATGGCGGCCTGGCTCACCGGTAACTAACGGTATTGCTGTACCGTTAATGGCGTGTCCTCTTCTCCGTCGTCCCCCTCGTCTTCGTCGTCTCTCTCTTCTTCGTCTGCTCCTCCGCTGACCCGTCCCGGCGGGCGCACCGCCCGGGTCCGGGCCGCGGTGCTGCGCGCCGCCGGCGACGCGCTGGTCGAGCACGGCCTCGCCGGGGTCGACCTGGCCGACGTCGCCCGCCGCGCCGACGTCGGCCGCACCACCGTCTACCGCCGCTGGGGCACCGTCCCCGCGCTCGTCGCCGACATGCTCGCCGAGATGGCCGAGGACTCGCTGCCGCGCACCGACTCCGGCTCGCTGGAGGCGGACCTGCGCGCCAACGCCCTGCTGGTCGTGGCGACGCTGACGGACGAGCGGCAGGGCCCGCTCTTCCGCGCGGTGCTGGCGGCGGCGTCCTGCGAGGCGGCCACCGCGGAGGCGCTGCACCGGTTCTACGCGGTGCGGGTCGCGGAGTGGGCGCCGGCGGTGGAGTCCGCGGTGGCCCGCGGGGAGCTGCCGGCCGGGACGGACCCGGCCGAGGTGGTGCGGGCCGTCTCGGCGCCGCTGTACTACCGGATGCTGACCGGGGCGGGCCCGCTGGACGAGGCGGCCGCCGAGCGGGCCGTCTCCGCGGCGGTGGCGGCGGCGCGGGCCGGCGTCTTCGTCGCCGCCAGCTGATACACCCACGCGGGCGGAAGGTTCGTCAGAACGAGTTCCCGCCCGAGGAGGTGCGGCTTGACGGCGTCGTGCAGCGCCCGCCCGGAGGCGCGCCGCGGCGGGTGCAGCAGCTGCGCGACCCGTGCCCCGCGGTAGCCGAAGAACGCCATCCGCCCGCCGGGCGCGAGCGCGCCGAGCATGCGCTGCAGCAGGTCCGTCACCAGCTCCGGCGGGAAGTTGGCGAACGGCAGCCCGCAGACGATGGCGTCGTACCGCCCCAGCCGGTGCTTCTGCAGCAGCCCGCGGTGCAGCCGCGTCCGCCCGGCGACCGCGGCCAGGGCCGCGTCGTCCCGCAGGCACCGCTCCAGCCTCCCGGCGAACTCCTCGTTCGCCTCCACCAACTCCAGCGTGTCCCGCGGCCCGAGCCGCCGGGCGATGTGCCGGGTGACGGCCCCCGTCCCCGGCCCGACCTCCAGCACGGCCCGCGACTCCTTCCCGCCGCTGACCACATGCCGGGTCAGCGCCCGGCACAGCGCGGGCGAGCTCGGCGCGACGGACCCGGTGAGGGCCGCGGAGCCGGCGAACTGGCGCACAAACAGGGCGGCGTCCGCGAGACCGGAGCGGAACGACATCAGGGCAACTCCCAGGGTTGGCATGTGCAACTCAAATGATCAGCTGCGCCGCACTATCCCTGACTCTTCGTCACCAAGCAAACACGCTACCCCCGCGCCCCACCCCTCCCACC
>NZ_MLCF01000024.1 GCF_001879105.1 Mangrovactinospora gilvigrisea
CGCCGGGAGGGCGGGTGGGGGGCCGGGCTGCGGCGTCCACCAATCCGACGCGGGTCCGCAGGCTCCGGGCGGAGGGGCGGCGGGTGGGGGGCCGTAGGGTGGCGGGTATGGGTAAGAAGAAGAGCGGGGGGCAGGGGACGCCGGCGACGGTCGCGCTGGCGAAGGCGGGTGTCGCGTTCACGTTGCACGGCTACGAGCACGACCCGGGCGCCGACTCGTACGGCACGGAGGCCGCGCAGGTCCTCGGGATCGACGCCGCGCGCGTCTTCAAGACGCTCGTCGCCGACGTCGACGGCACCCTCACCGTCGCCGTCGTCCCCGTCACCGGCAGCCTCGACCTCAAGGCGCTGGCCTCCGCCGTAGGCGGCAAGCGCGCCGCCATGGCCGACCCCGCCGCCGCCGAGCGCACCACCGGCTACGTCCTCGGCGGCATCTCGCCGCTCGGCCAGCGCAAGCGCCTCCGCACCGCCGTGGACGCCACCGCGCTCGACCACGCCACGGTCTTCGTCTCGGCCGGCCGCCGCGGGCTGGAGGTGGAGCTCGCCCCCGCCGACCTCGTCGCTCAGACGGGCGCCGTCACCGCTGCCATTCGCCGGGCGTGACGCCGCCCGTCGGCACGAAGACCGCCGGCACCTCGTCCCGAGGCCCGAACCCGGCCGTCAGCGCCAGGTTGGACACCAGCGCCCCGATCGGCCACACCAGCAGCGCCACCGTCGCCTGCAGCCGGAACGGCGCCGGGAACGGATGGTTGAGCCCCGCCGCCTTCGCCGCCGCGGCGATGTTGTCGCCCGGGCCCCAGACCATCCCGAGCTGCCAGCAGACCACCGCGCCGGCCACCCCGCCGAGCGCCAGCGCCAGCACCAGCGCGACCCCGCCGCGCCGCTTCCAGGCGACCACCGCCGCCCCGCACAGCAGCCCGAACGCGGCCGTCACCAGGACGAAGACGCCGTCCTGACCCACCGTCTGCTCGCCCTCGGCGTCCTGCATGTAGACCAGGTGGTCGGAGGTGGCGACGAGCGGCACGCGCGGCGCCAGCCACAGCCAGAACCCGGCGGCGGCCACGCCCAGCACGGCGGAGCCGATCAGCACCAGCAGCGCGGGACGCCATTCGGTCCAGCCGGCGTCCGAGCGGCGCTTGCCGAGCACGCCGAACGCGGGGCCGGGAGAAGGAGCGGGGGTCGGGGGCAGGTCAGCGGTCACGCGCCCATGGTGGCACGTTTACAGGGACCCAACCCGGCTGGGTGGGCGATGAGGCGCCGCACGGCGACGCCGGCGCGGGTGGGCTACTCGCCGTCCTCGACCGCCGGGGCGCCCGGGCGGGAGCCCAGCTCGCGCCAGAAGCCGGCGCGGATCGCGTAGCGGTCCTCCTCGTCGATCTGGTCGTCCTTGTGGGCGAGCAGCCCGAACCGGGCGGCGTAGCGCAGCAGCTCGCCGTCGATGCGGTGCGGGATCCGCGGGTAGAACGACCACAGCACCCGGAGCAGCTCCTCCGCGGCCGGCGGCTCGCCGAGCCGCGCCGACCAGCGCCGCGCGAAGACCTGGCCGACCTCCTGCGGGTCGCCGCCGATCGCGGTGATGTCCTCCTCGCGGTCCGCCCAGCGCTGCGCCGCGCTGGTCAACTGGGCCAGGGTGGGCAGCTGGTCGTCGCGGGACGTCTGCTCCACCAGGCCGCGGTCGGTGGACCAGCGCAGCACCGCGGAGCCGTGATCGCCGGTCGCGACGCCGTTGCCGTGCCCGTTGAGGGCGGGCGGACGGGGGGCGAGGCCGGCGAGGTCCTTGGGGGTGGGGACGCCGGCGCGGGGCCGGGCGCCGACGCCGGCCGGCTCCGGGCAGGGCTTGCCGGAGCGGGGCGGGGCGACGCCGACCGGCTCGCCGCCGGGCTCGGGGCCGCCGTCCGCCGGGTCGGGCGGGCCGTCGTCGCCGTCCGGGGCGTCGCCGGAGCGGACGCGCTCCTTCTCGTGCAGCGGCGCGGAGAGGATCGCCGCGATCTCCGGGCGCGGCCCGGGCGTGCGGGGGACGACGGTCTCCTTGACGGAGATGGAGCGCCGGATCCAGTCGCTGTCCAGGACGTGGCGGACATCGGCCTCGGCGACGAGGTCCTCGCTCTGGTTGTAGTCGCCGTCGCCGGCCTGCACCGCCCACAGGTGGACGGCGACGCCGTGCTCCTTGGCCGCCGTCAGACCGGGCAGCAGGTCGCCGTCGCCGGTGATGAGGACGACGTCCGAGCAGGCGTTGTTGCGGGCCAGGCCGGTGAGTTCGGCGTGCATGGCGGCGTCCACGCCCTTCTGCGCCCAGCGCCCCTCGCCGCCGGAGCGGGTGAGGGCGCCGAGCTTGACCGTCACCCGGTTCATCACCCGAAGGCGGCGGTGCTCGGGCTGGGGGACGCGGTCGGGGGCGGCGTCGAACCAGTAGACGCGGAGGAGGGGGAGGCCGGTGTCGGCCTCGGCGCGCTCGCGGATGGCGCCGACCAGGCGGTCGAGCTCCACCTGGATGCCGGTGCGCGTGGGGTTCCCGGTGAGGAGGCTCGCCGCCGCTCCGAGAAGGTATCCGGCATCCACCAGGACGATACAGCGGTCCACGTCGCGCACCCTCTTCCGGTCGGCGGTCGCACCGAGTCTGCCGGACCGACGCCCGAGCGCCCGCCCTTTCGCGATTGTCGGCGTGCCAACATCACCCTACCGGCCAGTCGGTCGGATCATCACCCCGCGTCAACGGGGCCTGAGGGCCCGTCAGGGGCCCTGCCGGGGGTGCTCGCAGGGGCGCGGGAATGCGCGGGCGACCGCAACCGGATCGGACCGGACGGGGCCACGGGCCGGGCCCCGGACCGCCGCCACGGGCCGGGCCCCGGACCGCCGCCACGGACCGGGATCACCGGATCCCTACGCGACCCGGTCCAGTTCCTCGGCGTGCACCGCGAACCGCAGCGCCTCCCCCGCCGCGTACCGCTCGGCCTCCTGGACCGTCGCCTCCGCCATCCGGCTCAGCTCGTTGCCCATCGAGCCCGCGATGTGCGGCGTCAGCAGCACGTTCGGCAGCTCGTACAGCGGCGACCCGGCCGGCAGGAACTCCGGCTCGGTGACGTCGACGACCGCCCGCAGCCGGCCGCTCACCAGCTCGGCGGTGAGCGCCTCCTGGTCGATGAGCGAGCCGCGGGAGGTGTTGATGACGGTGGCGCCGTCCCGCAGCAGCGCCAGCCGGCCCGCGTCGATCATGTGGCGGGTGGCGGGCAGCTGGGGGGCGTGGATGCTGAGCACGTCGCTCTCGGCGCACAGCGCGTCCAACCCGGCGGCCCGGACTCCCAGTTCGGCGGCCTCGGCCTCGCTGAGGTAGGGGTCGTGGACGGCGACGTCCACGTCGAAGGGGCGGAGCAGCTCGATGACGCGGCGGCCGACCCGGGAGGCGCCGACGAGGCCGATGCGGCGCCGGTGGTTGCCGATGTCGGGGAAGAGGCCGCTCCAGTCGGTGGCGGCGCGGCGGGCGCGGTAGGCGTCGCGCAGGTCCAGGACGCGCTTCCCGGCGAAGAGGATCGCCGCGAGGGTGTACTCGGCGACCGGCACGGCGTTGGCGTCGGCGGCGCTGGTGACGGCGATGCCGCGCGCCCAGCAGGCGTCCGTGACGTGGTGGCGGACGGAGCCGGCGGCGTGCAGCACGGCGCGCAGCCGGGGGGCGCGGTCCAGGACGTCCTGGGTGAGCGGCGGGCACCCCCAGGAGGTGATGAGGACCTCGGCCTCGGCGAGCGCGGCGGCCTCCGCGGGCCCGGCGTCCGCGCCGAGGCGCTGGGCGACGAGGCCGGCGTCGAGCCGCAGGGCGGCGCCGAGGCGGTCGAGCCGTTGGGGGGTGAAGAGCCGGTCGCGGAGACCGGGCTGCATGGCGAGCAGGGCGCGCGGACGGCGGGGTGCGCCCGCCTGCGGAGTCGTCACAGGGCGTTCTCCCGGGCTTGGTTGACGCGCTCATCCTGATCCGACGAACGATCACCGTCAAGAGCGTTTGAGCGTTCGATGCTCCAACGATCACCGGATCGTTACGCGTTCACCCGCGCTCACCCGCACTCGGCCGTGCGATTGATCGGATGTCGCTCGTCCGAAGGCCGTCCGCCGACTGCGGAGCGTCAACCGCGGCAGGACTCCCGGACGTTGAGGCGCGGCAGCAGGTCGAGGTGGCGGCGCGGCCACTCCTCGCCGACCGCCGCGGCGCGCGCCTGCTGCACCAGGATCTCCACCGCGGCGCGCCCCACCATCCGCTTCGGCGGGGCCACCGCGGTGAGCGGGGTGTCGGCGAGCGCGGCCACCTCGTCGTCGTAGGCGACCAGCGCCAGGTCGTCCGGGACGCGGATGCCGCGGGCGTCCAGGCCCTGCATCAGCTCGATGGCGCTGACGTCGTTGTGCACCAGCAGCGCCGTCGTCCCGCCGTCCGAGATGGCCTTCTCCACCGCGTCCAGGACCTTCTCGAAGGCCTGCGGATCGGCCTCGGCGGGTTGGGTCGTGAGGATCGGGCCGCCCTGGGTGACGCCCAGCCGCGGGCAGTTCTCCGTCCAGCCGGTGCGCACCGCCAGCGCGGTGGGGCTGTCGTCCCGGGCGGCCAGCACGATCCGCCGGTGGCCCAGCTCGGTGAGGTGGCGCAGCGCCAGCTGCACGCCGTAGCCGTGGTCGGTGCAGACCCGGTCGAGCGTCTCCACCGGGCTGCCGGGCAGCCCGCGGCGCTCCACCAGCACGGTGGGCACGTCCAGTTCGGCGACCCAGTCGGCGCGGGCGGCGTCCTCCCGGGCGGCGAGCCAGCCGGGGGCGAGCAGCATGCCGTGCACGCCGCCGCCGAGCAGCCGCTCCACCTGGACGGCGTCCTGCCGCTCGCGGTAGCCGGAGAAGCCCAGCACCAGCCGTACGCCGGCCTCGGCGGCGGCCTCCCGGGCGCCCTTGATGATCTCCGCGAAGTAGTAGGCGGCGTTGGGCACCACCATGCCGAGCACCAGCCGCGGCTCGCCGGCCGCGGCGGCCGCCTCGCCGGACGGGCGCGCCGCGGGCACCGAGGCGCCGGACGGCCAGGAGACGGCGCCGTGCGCGCGGTCCAGCATCCGGCGCGCGGCCAGCGCCTCCACGTCCCGGCGCACCGTGACCTGGGAGACGCCCAGCTTCTCGGCCAGCTGCGCGACCCGGATGCTGCCGGCCTCGCGCACCACGTCCAGCAGCCGGTCCTGACGCTCCCCGACCTTCGGCCTCATCACCGCACACTCCCTCGCGCCATGCTGCCCGAAAACACCCCGCCGCGACACAGCGTAGCCAACGCGGATCGTTCCCATGCCGATTCAATCAAACGCTCAGACGCGATGACGAGTGGTCGATCGCTCCGCGGGCGGTGCGCCCGCCGGCCCGACGACCGCCCGACGACCGCCCGACGCCGGTCCGGCGCCGGTCCGGCGCCGGCCACGGGTCCGGTTCAGGGCTCGGGGCGGTACTCCGGGGAGCCGCAGGAGGCCCGCACCACCAGGCTCGGCAGCAGCTCGGCGTGGGTGGGGGCGAGGGCGTCGCCCTCCCGCATCCGGCGCAGCAGCATCTCCATGGCGCGCCGCCCCACCTCGTGCTTCGGCGGGGCGACCGCGGTCATCGGCAGGTCGGTGAGCGCGGCGATCTCGTCGTCGTAGGAGACCACGGCGAGGTCGCCGGGGACGGAGATGCCGCGCGCGGCGAGCCCGTGGACGGTGGCGATCGCGACGATGTCGTTGTGGATCAGCGCGGCGGTGGCGCCGCCGCCCTTCACCAGCTCGGCCAGCGCGGTGACGCTGCGCTCGAAGTTGGGTCCCTCCGGGCTCTGCGCGTCCACCTCGATGTGCGGGACGTCCAGCTCCAGCCCGGCGGCGCGGCGGGCGGCGAGCCAGCCGGCGCGCACCGCGCGGGCGGTGGGGCTGTCGCGCCGGGCCACCAGGGCGACCTTGCGGTGGCCGAGGCCGTGCAGATGGCGCAGCGCCAGCATGGCGCCGTAGTGGTGGTCGCTGCAGACCCGGTCGAGCGCGTCGGCCGGGCTGCACGGCTCGGCGCGGCGCTCGGCGAGCACCACCGGGACGGGCAGGTCGGCGAGCCAGTCGCCGCGGCCGGCGTCCCGGTGGCCGGTGAGCCAGGTGGGGACGGCGAGCAGCCCGTCGGCGCCGCGCGCGACCACCGCGCGGGCCTGCTGCTCGTCCCGCTCGGCGTGGTAGCCGCCGACGGTGAGCACGATCCGGGCGCCGGCCCTGGCCGCGGCCTCCTTGGCGCCGGCCAGGATCTCGGAGAAGTAGTAGCCGGTGGCCGGGAGCAGCAGGCCGACGACGGCGCCGGCGGAGTCCTCCGCGGCGGGGACGGAGGCGGGGCTGCGGACCCGGCCGTGCGAACGCACCACCTGGCCGGACTGCTCCAGCGCGGCGACGTCCCGGCGCAGCGTGGCCGGCGAGACGCCCAGCGACGTCACCAGCTCGGCGGTCGTGATGTCGCCGCACTTGCGGACGATCTCCACCAGGCGCTCCTGCCGCGCCGCGGTTCCGGTGCGCATGCCCCTCCCTCGACGTGGTCGCCGCCGGCCGGATCGCGGCCGCGGCACCGGCCCGAGTGTCGCCCGGTGCGCCGGTCGGTGGACAGCCTATCGCCGGCAAAGGTCGGATAACGAACGAACGCTCAAACACTCAGGGCTATTGACGAGTTGAGTATCCGCTCATAGATTCCGGCTACTCCCTGATCCAACTCCTCACTGACGAGGGGATTTTCGCGTGGCCAGCACGACAAGCCCCGGAGCACCGCGCCCGCCCGGCCGGCGCTCCTCCGGCACACCCTGGTACCGGCGGATGCGCCGGGACGTCCTGTTCCTGCTGCTGATGGTCCCCGGGCTGCTGTACTTCCTGGTGTTCCAGTACGGGGTGCTCTTCGGCAACATCATCGCCTTCAAGGACTACGTCCCGTTCGACGGCTTCCTCGGCAGCGCCTGGGTGGGGGTGCAGAACTTCACCGCCATGCTGGGCGACCCGGCGTTCTGGCACGCCGCCCTGAACACCGTCGAGATCGCCGTCCTGCAGCTGGTGTTCTACTTCCCGGCGCCCCTGGCGCTGGCGCTGCTGCTGCACAGCCTCACCTCCAGCACCCTGCGCCGGGTCGTGCAGTCGGTGGTCTACCTGCCGCACTTCATGTCCTGGGTGATCGTGGTCGCCCTGGCCCAGCAGATGCTCGGCGCGACCGGTGTCTTCAACTCCATGCTCTCCGGGGCGGGGCTGCACACCGTCGACATCATCGGCAATCCGACGCTCTTCAAGCCGCTGACCGTGCTGGAGGTGGTCTGGAAGGACTGCGGCTGGGGGACGATCATCTTCCTCGCCTCGCTCACCCAGGTCGACGAGCAGCTCTACGAGGCGAGCGCGATCGACGGGGCCGGCCCGTGGCGGCGGTTCTGGCACGTCACCCTGCCGGCGATCCGTCCGATCATCCTGCTGCTGCTGATCATGCGGATCGGCGACATCCTCTCCGTCGGCTTCGAGCAGATCCTGCTGCAGCGCGACGCGGTGGGTCCGCAGGCCGCGGAGATCATCGACACCTTCGTCTACTACAAGGGCCTGATCGCCGGGAACTTCGGCCTCGGCGCCGCGGCCGGGCTGGTCAAGGGAGTGATCGGGGCCATCCTCGTCTTCTCCGCCAACCGGGTCTCGCACCGCCTCGGTGAGCAGGGGGTCTACAAGTGAGCGGGAATGCGCGTCCGGCCTGGATGGAGAAGCCGCACAAGGCGACGCTGGCGGCCAAGGGGGTCGCGCTCTGCGTGGTCGTCCTGCTGGTCCTGGTGCCGTTCCTGGTGGTCGTGGCCACCTCGCTGTCCTCCACCAAGTCCGTGATCAAGAACGGCGGCTGGGTGCTGTGGCCCACCGATCCGTCGCTGGAGGCCTACCGGCAGATCTTCAGCGGCGGGATCGTCGGCCACGCGCTGCTGGTCAGTATCGGTGTCACGGTGATCGGCACGCTCGCGAGCATGGCCTGCACCATCGGCCTGGCCTACGCGCTGTCCCGGCCGAAGATCTTCGGCGGGAAGCCGCTGCTGCTGGTGGTGCTCTTCACCTTCCTCTTCCCGCCCGGGATGATCCCGACCTATCTGATGGTCAAGAACCTGGGCCTGCTCAACAACTACGTCGCGCTGGTCGCGCCCGTCCTCATCAGCGTCTTCAACCTGGTGGTGCTGCGCGGCTTCTTCCAGTCCATCCCCGAGGACCTCTTCGAGGCCGCTCGGCTGGACGGCGCCGGCAACTTCCGGATCCTGCTCACCGTGGTGCTGCCGCTGTCCAAGGCGGCCCTCGCGGTGGTCTCCCTCTTCTACGCCGTCGCGTACTGGAACTCCTGGTTCCAGGCGTCGATCTACATGAACGACGACCACTGGCCGCTCCAGCAGGTGCTCCGCACCTATGTGCTGTCCGGCGCGCAGATGGCCAACTCCAACGGCGGCGACTCCGCGATGTCCGCCCCGCAGACCATCCAGATGGCGGTGCTCGTCGTGGCCACCGTCCCGATCCTGCTGGTCTACCCGTTCCTGCAGAAGTACTTCACCAAGGGCGTGCTCACCGGCGCCATCAAGTCCTGAAGGGAAACCGTTCAGTGCCGAACCTGTCCCGCCGCACGATGCTGCGCTCCGCCGGC
Source organism: Mangrovactinospora gilvigrisea (assembly GCF_001879105.1). Lineage (GTDB taxonomy): Bacteria > Actinomycetota > Actinomycetes > Streptomycetales > Streptomycetaceae > Mangrovactinospora > Mangrovactinospora gilvigrisea. The sequence goes on from NZ_MLCF01000024.1 coordinate 8,631, forward strand.
ATCGCCACCGCCGCCCTCGCCGCGCCCACGCTCCTCTCCGCCTGCGGTTCGAGCAGCGGCGGCAGCGGACACGTCGCCAACAAGGGCACCAAGCTGGCCCCGTGGCCGACGTACACCCCGAAGACGGGCCCCGCGCCGGACCTCAAGGGCGACCCCTCGACGGGCGTCGAGGACGCCTACCTGAAGTACCCGTCGAAGCTCACCAAGGGCACGTCGGGTACGCCGGGCGACGGCTCCACGCTCAAGGTCATGACCATCACGTACGGCACGCCGCCCACGCCCGAGGCCCAGAACAAGTACTGGCAGGCGATGGAGAAGGCGCTCGGCGTGAAGATCGCCTTCACGGCGATCCCGGCGTCCGACTTCTCCCAGAAGATGTCGACGGTGATGGCCGGCAACTCGCTGCCGGACATCCTCAACATCGGCGGCGGCATCACCCTGCCGCACGAGGCCGACTTCGTGATGAAGACGATGGCCGACATCTCGGAGTACGTCTCCGGCGACGCCATCAAGGACTACCCCAACCTCGCCAACATCCCCACCGACTCCTGGAAGGCCGTCGGCCGCTTCCACGGCGGGATCTACGGCGTCCCGGTGCAGCGCGCCAAGCCCGGCAACGCCCTGTGGATCAACGGCGACGCCTTCGCCAAGGAGGGCTACAAGGTCGGCGCCCCCTGGTCGGAGGACCAGTTCACCAACGCGCTGCGCGGCCTCACGCACGGCAAGCAGTACGGCATCGGCGGCTCCACCGGCGGGCTCTCCTGGCCGACCTACGCGGGCTCCTTCGCGATCCCCAACAGCTGGTCGCTCAAGGGCGGGAAGTTCACCTCGCAGTACGAGAGCGCCGGCTTCAAGGAGATGCTCGCCTACCTGCAGAAGCTGTGGAAGACCGGGCTGTTCTACCCGGACTCCACCTCCACCTCGCAGGTGGACATGAAGACGCTGTACTACAACGGCACGGTGAAGTCCTACGGCGACGGCTTCAGCGCGCTGCCGACGACGCTGGGCCTGGTGCACGACTTCCAGGCGATGCCGATGGTGCCGTTCGCGCCGAGCGGCGTGACGCCGACGCCGTGGGCCGGCAGCAACAAGTTCGGCTACACCGTCATCAACAAGACGCTCGCCAAGGACAAGGTCAAGATGGTCCTGCGGGTGCTGGACCACCTCGCGTCGCCGTTCGGCACCGAGGAGTACCAGCTGATGCACTACGGCGTGGAGGGCGTGCACTTCAAGTACAACAGCGCCGGCGACCCGATCCCCACCAAGCTGGGCCAGACCGAGAACATCACCAACCTGCCGTTCCAGTACGTCTGCGACGCGCCGCAGGTGCTGTACGTCCCGGGGGCGCAGCAGGGCGTCAAGAACGCCTACGAGTACGAGAAGGCCACCTGCCCGAAGATGATCCAGAACCCCGCGAACGGGCTCCGTTCGGACACCGCGACGTCCACCGGCGCCACCCTGGACACGGACATGACCGACACCCTGACCAGCATCATCACCGGCCGTCAGCAGGTGAGCAGCTGGGACGCGGCGGTCAAGAAGTGGAAGTCCGGCGGCGGCGACAAGATCGCGTCCGAGTACGCGGACGAGCTGGCCGCGAACACCACGAAGTAGCGCCGCCGGAGTGCCGCGCGGGTGTCGGCCTACGGGGCGCTCCCGCACGATCCGCGCACCCGCAGCGCGGGCAGCAGGTCCGCATGGGTGGGCGGCGCCGCGCGCTCGCGGATGCGGTGCAGCAGCAGCTCCACCGCCCGCTCGCCGACCTCCCGCTTCGGCGGGGCGACCGCTGTCAGGGGGACGTCGGTGAGCGCGGCGATCTCGTCATCGTAGGAGACGACGGCGAGATCGCCGGGCACCTCCAGCCCGCGCGCCGCCAGCCCGTGCACCACGGCGATCGCCACCAGGTCGTTGTGGACCAGCGCGGCCGTCGCGCCCCCGCCGCGCACCAGCTCGGCGAGCGCCGTCACGCTGCGCTCGAACGCCGGGCCCTCCGGGTGCCGGGCGTCCACCTCGATGTGCGGTACGCCCTCCTCCGACCGCCCCGCCAGCCAGCCGGCGTGCACCGCCCGGGCGGTGGGGCTGTCCCGGCGTGCCACCAGGGCGACCTTGCGGTGGCCGAGGCCGTGCAGATGGCGCAGCGCCAGCAGGACGCCGTAGTGGTGGTCGCTGCAGACCCGGTCCAGGCCGTCGGCCGCGCTGCCGCGCTCGGCGCGCCGCTCCACCAGCACCACCGGCACCCCCAGTTCGGCGAGCCAGTCGCCGCGCAGCCCGCCGCCCGCGGACCAGCCGGGCACGGCGAGCAGCCCGCCCGCGCCGTGCGCGATCAGCGCCTGGGCGCGGTCCTCGGTGTGCTCGTCGCGGTGCCCGCCGAGGCCCAGCACCATCCGGACGCCGTGCGCGGCGGCGGCCTCGCGCACCCCCGCGACGATCGCCGCGAAGTAGTAGCCCATGCTCGGCAGGATCAGGCCGAGCGAGGCACCCGAAGATACATCCGATAATTGTCGGCCACCCGGCCGCCGGACTCGGCCATGGCTGTGCCGCACCTTTCCGGCCTGCTCCAGCGCCGCCACGTCCCGGCGGACGGTGGCGGGCGAGACGCCGAGCGTCTGCACCAGCTCGGCGGTGGTTATGTCACCGCATGTACGGACTATCTCCACCAGTCGACGCTGCCGTGCCTCGGTCACCGACCGCATACGCGACTCCTCCCCTCGGTGCTGTGCCGCCTGTCCCTGGCAAAGGTCGGATAACGGACGACCACTCAAACGGTCAGAGCTATTGACGGGTTGAGCGGTCGCTCATACATTCCCGCTACTTCCGATGCCAACTCCTCACCGCCGAGGGGGCGTTCGCGTGGCCAGTACGACAAGCTCGACCGAGAGGCGTCCTTCCGGGCAGCAGCGTGGTTCTACCACGCGCCGCACCCGGAGGCTACGTCGCGACGTCGTGTTCCTGCTCCTGATGATCCCCGGCGTGGTCTACTTCCTCGTCTTCCACTACGGGGTCCTGTTCGGCAACATCATCGCGTTCAAGGACTATGTCCCGTTCGACGGCTTCTTCGGCAGCGCCTGGGTCGGAGTCTCCAACTTCACCTCGATGTTCGGCGATCCGGCGTTCTGGCACGCCGCGCTCAACACCATCGAGATCGCCGTGCTGCAGCTGGTGTTCTACTTCCCGGCGCCGCTGGGCCTGGCGCTGCTGCTGCACAGCCTCACCTCGACGACCATCCGCCGGGTCGTGCAGTCGGTGGTCTACCTGCCGCACTTCATGTCCTGGGTGATCGTGGTCGCCCTCGCCCAGCAGATGCTCGGCGACACCGGGGTCCTCAACTCCGCGCTCTCCGGGTCCGGGCTGCACACCGTCGACATCATCGGCAACCCGACGCTCTTCAAGCCGCTCACCGTCCTGGAGGTGATCTGGAAGGACTGCGGCTGGGGGACGATCATCTTCCTCGCCTCGCTCACCCAGGTCGACGAGCAGCTCTACGAGGCGAGCGCCATCGACGGGGCGGGTCCCTGGCGGCGGTTCTGGCACGTCACGCTGCCCGCCATCCGCCCCATCATCATCCTGCTGCTGATCATGCGGATCGGCGACATCCTCTCCGTCGGCTTCGAGCAGATCCTGCTGCAGCGCAACTCCGTCGGCCCGCAGGCCGCCGAGATCATCGACACCTTCGTCTACTACAAGGGCCTGATCGCCGGGAACTTCGGCCTCGGCGCCGCGGCCGGCCTGGTCAAGGGAGTGATCGGGGCCATCCTCGTCTTCTCCGCCAACCGGGTCTCGCACCGCCTCGGCGAACAGGGGGTCTACTCATGAGCGCGAGCGCGCGACCGCACTGGATGGAGCGGCCCAAGAAGGCCACCATGGCGGCGAAGGGCGTCGCCCTGGCCGTGGTCGTGGTGCTGGTGCTGGTGCCGTTCCTGGTGGTCGTCGCCACCTCGCTGGCCTCGCAGAAGGAGGTCATCAAGAACGGCGGCTGGGTGCTGTGGCCGCAGCACCCCACCTTCGAGGCGTACCGCACCATGTTCGTCGGCGGCATCGTCACCCATGCCCTGTGGGTGAGCGTCGGCGTCACCGTCGTCGGGACGGCGGCCAGCATGGCGTGCACCGTGATGCTCGCCTACGCCCTGGCCCGGCCCAGGGTCTTCGGCGGCAAGCCGGTGCTGCTGCTGATCCTCTTCACCTTCCTCTTCCCGCCCGGGATGATCCCGACCTATCTGATGGTCAAGAACCTGGGCCTGCTCAACAACTACGTCGCACTGATCGCGCCCGTCCTAATCAGCGTCTTCAACCTGGTGGTGCTGCGCGGCTTCTTCCAGTCCATCCCCGAGGACCTCTTCGAGGCGGCCCGGCTGGACGGCGCCGGCAACTTCCGGATCCTGCTCACCGTGGTGCTGCCGCTCTCCAAGGCGGCCCTCGCGGTGGTCTCCCTCTTCTACGCCGTCGCCTACTGGAACTCCTGGTTCCAGGCCTCGATCTACATGAACGACGACCACTGGCCGCTCCAGCAGGTACTCCGCACCTATGTGCTCAGCGGGGCCCAGATGGCCGACAACGGCGCCGGCGACTCCGCGATGTCGGCCCCCCAGACGATCCAGATGGCGGTGCTCGTGGTGGCCACCATCCCGATCCTGCTGATCTACCCGTTCCTGCAGAAGTACTTCACCAAGGGCGTGCTCACCGGCGCCATCAAGTCCTGACGAGTACGAGTTCCTTCCCCCTCTCTCTCCGTATCCCTGAAGGGAAACGTTTCCGTGGCAGATATGTCCCGTCGCACGCTCCTGCGCTCTGCCGGCATCGCCACCGCGGCCGCGCTCTCCCCCGCCCTCCTCACGGCGTGCGGCAGCGGCTCCAAGGGCGGCGGCAACGTCGCCAACAAGGGCACCAAGCTGACGCCCTGGCCCACCTTCACCCCCAAGACGGGGCCGGCCCCGGATCTCAAGGGCGATGTCACCACCGGCGTCGAGGACGCCTATCTGAAGTACCCGTCGAAGCTCACCAAGGGCACCTCGGGTACCCCCGGCGACGGCTCCACGCTCAAGGTCATGACCATCACCTACGGCACGCCGCCCACCGCGCGGGCGAAGAACCAGTACTGGCAGGCGATGGAGAAGGCCCTCGGGGTGAAGATCGACTTCACCGCCATCCCGGCCGCCGACTTCCAGTCCAAGATGTCCACGGTGATGGCCGGCAACGACCTGCCCGACATCCTCAACATCGGCGGCGGCAACACCCTCGCCCACGAGGCCGACTTCGTCATGAAGACGATGGCCAACCTCTCCGAGTACGTCTCCGGCGACGCCATCAAGGACTACCCCAACCTCGCCAACATCCCCACCAACGCCTGGAGTTCGGTGGGCCGCTTCCACGGCGGGATCTACGGCGTCCCGATCCAGCGCGCCAAGCCGGCGAGCGTGATGTGGATCAACCGCGACAGCTTCGACAAGGCCGGCTACAAGCCCACCGGCTCCTGGACGCAGGAGGAGTACTCCGCCGCCGTCAAGGAGCTCACCAAGGGCAAGCAGTACGGGATCGGCTCGCTGCCGCAGGGCGTCTGGGCCTCCTCCTACGGCATCGCCAACGGCTGGAGCATGAAGGGCGGGATGTTCACCTCCCAGTACGAGGACCCGCACTGGAAGGACCTGCTCAGCTACACCAACGGGCTGTGGAAGCAGAAGCAGATCTGGCCCAACTCCCCCACCGGCTCCACGGTCGACTTCAAGACGCAGTACTACAACGGCACCATCCAGTCCTACACCGACGGCTTCAGCGCGCTGCCGACCACGCTGAGCGTCATCCACGACTTCCTGCCGGCGCCGATGCTGCCCTTCACCGTCAACGGCATCGCCGGGGCCGCGTACGCGGGGTCCAACATCTTCGGCTACACCACGCTCAACAAGAACCTCTCCAAGGCCAAGATCAAGATGGTCCTCAAGGTGCTGGACTGGCTCGCCTCGCCGTTCGGCACCGAGGAGTACCAGCTGCTGATGTACGGCGTGGAGGGCGTGCACTTCAAGTACAACGGCGCCGGCGACCCGATCCCCACCAAGCTCGGCACCACCGAGAACGTCATCAACCTGCCGTTCTGGTACATGTGCAGCGCCCCGCAGGTGCTGTACGTGCCCGGCGCGCAGGCGGGCATCAAGGCCGCCTACGAGTGGGAGCAGCAGACCAGCTCCAAGATGATCGTCAACCCGACGCTGGGCCTGCGCTCCGACACCCAGACGTCGGTGGGTGCCACGATCTCGCAGAACATGACGGACACCATCACCGGCATCATCACCGGCCGCCAGCCGGTGAGCAGCTGGGACGCGGCCGTCAAGAAGTGGAAGTCCGGCGGCGGCGACAAGATCGCGTCCGAGTACGCCTCGGAGTTCGCGGCGAACACCACCAAGTAGCCGCCGCCGACGAGGGGCGCGGAACCGCGCCGCCCGCGCCCCTCATCAGGCCAGGCACGCCGGACCGAGCAGCGCCTTCAGGTCCCCGTACAGCTCCGGCGCCGGCCGCACCCGGTGGCGGTCCAGCCTCAGCACCGTCGTGGAGCGCGAGCCCTGCAGGCGGATCCGCACCTCGGTGGAGCCGGGGTGCGACCGCAGCACCTCGCCGAGGCTCGCCACCACCGGCGGCGTCACCCGCACCGTCGGCAGCGAGATCACCACCGGCGAGCCGGCGCCCACCCCCGACAGGTCCGGCACCTGCATCTCCATGGCGACCAGCCGCGGCACGTCCTCCCGCTTGTCCAGCCGGCCCTTGACGAAGACCACCGCGTCCTCCTCCAGCTGGGTGGAGACCAGCTGGTAGGTGGCGGGGAAGAACATCGCGTCGATGGTGCCGCCGAGGTCCTCGACGGTGGCGATGGCCCAGGCGTTGCCCTGCTTGGTCATCTTGCGCTGCAGCCCGGAGATGATCCCGCCGACGGTGACGATCGCCCCGTCCGGGTGCTCGCCGCCGTTGAGCGCGGAGATGGAGGCGTCCGACTTCTCCTCCAGGACGTGCTCGATGCCGAAGAGCGGGTGGTCGGAGACGTACAGCCCGAGCATCTCCCGCTCCTGGGCGAGCAGATGGGACTTCTCCCACTCCAGGTCGGAGAACTCCACGTCCAGCCCGAAGCTCGGGCCGCCGTCGTCCCCGCCCAGGTCGCCGAAGAGGTCGAACTGCCCCTCCGCCTCCTTGCGCTTGACCTGCACCACGTTGTCGATGAGCGTTTCGAACTGCTCGCTCAGCCCCTTGCGGGTGTGCTGCATCTCGTCGTAGGCGCCGGCCTTGATGAGCGACTCGACCGTCCGCTTGTTGCAGACCACCGCCTCGACCTTGTCGAGGAAGTCGGGGAAGGAGGTGTACTTCCCCTTCTCCTTGCGGCACCGCACGATCGAGTCGACGACGTTCTGCCCGACGTTCCGCACCGCCGTCAGGCCGAAGAGGATGACGTCGTCTCCCTGCGGGGTGAAGTTGGAGTCGGACTCGTTGACGTTCGGCGGGAGCACCTTGATGCCCATCCGCCGGCACTCGTTGAGGTAGACGGCCGACTTGTCCTTGTCGTCCTTCACCGAGGTGAGCAGCGCCGCCATGTACTCGGCCGGGTAGTTGGCCTTGAGGTAGGCCGTCCAGTAGGTGACCAGCCCGTACGCCGAGGAGTGCGCCTTGTTGAAGGCGTAGCCGGCGAACGGGACGAGGACGTCCCACACCGCCTTGACCGCCTCGTCGGAGTAGCCCCGCTCCCGCATGCCCTTCTGGAACGGGATGAACTCCTTGTCGAGGACCTCCTGCTTCTTCTTGCCCATCGCCCGGCGCAGCAGGTCGGCCTGGCCGAGGGTGTAGCCGGCGAGCACCTGGGCGGCCTTCTGCACCTGCTCCTGATACACGATCAGGCCGTAGGTGATGTCGAGGACCTCCTTGAGGGGCTCCTCCAGCTCCGGGTGGATCGGAGTGATCTCCTGCTGGCCGTTCTTCCGCAGCGCGTAGTTGATGTGGCTGTTCATGCCCATCGGGCCGGGCCGGTACAGCGCCGAGACGGCGGAGATGTCCTCGAAGTTGTCGGGCTTCATCATGCGCAGCAGGGAGCGCATCGGGCCGCCGTCGAACTGGAAGACGCCGAGCGTGTCGCCGCGGCAGAGCAGCTCGAAGGTCTTGGCGTCGTCCAGCGGCAGGTCGAGGAGCTTGAGGTCGACGCCCTTGTTGGACCGCACGTACTTGACGGCGTCGTCCATGATCGTGAGGTTGCGCAGGCCCAGGAAGTCCATCTTGAGCAGGCCGAGCGTCTCGCAGGTGGGGTAGTCCCACTGAGTGATCGTCACCCCGTCGGAGGGGCGCACCCAGACCGGCACATGGTCGGTGATGGTCTCCGCGGACATGATGACGCCGGCGGCGTGCACGCCCATCTGCCGGACCAGGCCCTCGACGCCCTGCGCGGTGTCGATCACCTTCTTGACGTCCGGCTCGTTCTCGTACATCCCCCGGACCTCGCCCGCCTCGCCGTAGCGCGGGTGCTTGGGGTCGGTGATGCCGGAGAGCGGGATGCCCTTGCCGAGCACGTCCGGCGGCATCGCCTTGGTGATGCGGTCGCCCATGGCGTACGGGTAGCCGAGCACCCGGGCGGAGTCCTTGATGGCGTTCTTCGCCTTGATGGTGCCGTAGGTGCCGATCATGGCGACCTTGTCGGCGCCGTACTTCTCGGTGACGTAGCGGATGACCTCGCCGCGCCGGCGCTCGTCGAAGTCGATGTCGACGTCGGGCATGGAGACGCGCTCGGGGTTGAGGAACCGCTCGAAGATCAGGCCGTGGTCGATCGGGTCGAGGTCGGTGATGCCCATCGCGTAGGCGACGATCGAGCCGGCCGCCGAGCCGCGGCCCGGTCCCACCGCGATGCCGTTGTTCTTGGCCCACATGATGAAGTCGGCGACGACCAGGAAGTACCCCGGGAACCCCATCTGGATGATGATGTCCATCTCGTACTCGGCCTGCTTCTGCCGGTCGTCGGGGACGCCGCCCGGGTAGCGGCGGGCCATGCCCCGCTTGACCTCCTCCTGGAACCAGGTGACGTCGGTGAACCCCTCGGGGACGTCGAACCGGGGCATCAGGTCGTAGAACTCGAACCAGCCGGAGGTGTCGACCTTCTCGGCGACCAGCAGGGTGTTGCGGCAGCCCTGCTGCCAGGCGTCCGAGGAGTCCACCGCGTACATCTCGGCGGCGGACTTCAGGTAGTAGCCGCTGCCGTCGAAGCGGAAGCGGTCCGGGTCGGAGAGGTTCTTGCCGGTCTGGATGCAGAGCAGGGCGTCGTGCGAGGACGCCTCGTGCTCGTAGGTGTAGTGCGAGTCGTTGGTGACCAGCGGCGGGATGCCGACCTTGCGGCCGATCTCCAGCAGGCCGTCGCGGACCCGGGTCTCGATCTCCAGGCCGTGGTCCATCAGCTCCAGGAAGTAGTTGTCCTTCCCGAAGATGTCCTGGTACTCGCCGGCCGCCTTCAGCGCCTCGTCGAACTGGCCGAGGCGCAGCCGGGTCTGCAGCTCGCCGGAGGGGCAGCCGGTGGAGGCCATCAGCCCCTCGGACCACTGGGCGAGGGTGCCGCGGTCCATCCGGGGCCACTTGACGAAGTGGCCCTCGGCGTAGGCGTCGGAGGAGAGCCGGAAGAGATTGTGCAGGCCGGTCTTGTTCCGCGCCCAGATGGTCTTGTGGGTGTAGCCGCCGGAGCCGGAGACGTCGTCGCGCTTCTGGTGCGGCTGGCCCCACTGCACGCGCTTCTTCAGCTTGCGCGACTCCGGGGCGACGTACGCCTCGATCCCGACGATCGGGGTGATGCCGGACTTGGTGGCCTGCGTCCAGAAGTCGTAGGCGCCGTGCAGGTTGCCGTGGTCGGTCATGGCGATGTGCGTCATGCCGTGCGACTGGCACGCCTCGAACATGTCCTTCAGCCGGGCGGCGCCGTCCAGCAGGGAGTACTGGGTGTGGACGTGCAGGTGGACGAAGCCGTCGGACACGTGCGGGGCCTCCGGGCGGACGAAGGGAAGGCGGGGACTGGTAACGACCCTACCGCCGCCGGGACTAGTGCATGGCCCGGAGGTCCAGGCGCCGCAGCACCCGGTCGACGACCTCGGGGTCCATGCCGGGCTCGCTGCGGGCCGAGAGCACCGCGGCGCGGGCCGCGCTGGACATCTCGGACTCGATCTCGCGCATCCGCACCAGCCGCTTCGTCCGCTCCTTCAGCGCCGCCTTCTGCTCCTCGTCGTAGGCGTCCGGGCTCAGCCGGGCGAGCAGGTCGGCATGGCGGCGGCGGAGCCGCTCGACGACCTCGTCCGGGAGGTCCTCCACGCCCTCGATCTCCTTCAGCCGCCGCAGCGACGCCTTCGCCGCCCGCTTGGCGAGCAGCTTCTCCTGGCGCTCCTCGTCCTCGCCGGCGTCCCGCACCCGCAGCGCCTTGACCAGGCCGGGCAGCGAGAGCCCCTGGAGCACCAGGGTCACCAGCACCACCACGAAGGCGACGAAGAGGATCTGCGGGCGGCCGGGGAAGTCCTTGCCGCCGTCGACGGTCAGCGGGACGCCGAGCGCCAGCGCGATGGTGGCCACCCCGCGCATCCCGGCCCACCACATCACCACGGTCTCCCGCCAGCCGGTGGGCTGCTCGCCGCGCTCCTCGCCGGGCTTGCGGCGGTGCCGGGCGGCGAGCCGGTGGCTGAACCAGGTCATCGGCAGCAGCCACAGCAGCCGGACGGCGATCACCACGCCGGCCACCGCGAGCGCCGGCCACAGCAGGCTCGTCCAGGTGTGCGACACCCCGCGGACGACGTTGTGCAGCTCCAGCCCGATGAGGGTGAACGCGCCCCCGGTGACCAGGAGTTCGACGACCTCCCAGAAGGCGCTGGCCTGCAGCCGGGTCTCGGAGTCGTCGGGGCCGTAGGCGCGCCCGGTCAGGTAGAGGCTGGTGACCAGCACGGCGAGGACGGCCGAGCCGTGCAGCTCCTCCGCGATCACATAGGAGAAGGTCGGGACGATCAGCGTCAGTCCGATCTGCAGGGTGGAGTCGTTCATGACGGTGAGCAGCCGGTTGGCGACCCAGCCGATGGCGTACCCGATGGCGATCGCGAGCACCGCGGAGAGCACCAGCTGCAGCGCGGCGTGCCAGGCGGAGAACTTGCCGGTGACGACCGCGTCGACGGCCACCCCGTAGATGACGATCGCGGTGACGTCGTTGAAGAGGCCCTCGCCCTCCAGGATGGAGACCATCCGGCGGGGCAGCCCCAGGCTGCCGGCGACCGCGGAGGCGGCCACCGGGTCGGGCGGGGCGATCATCGCGCCGAGGACGAAGGCGGAGGCGAGGGTGAGCCCGGGCACCAGCGCCGAGCCGACGTAGGCGACCACCACGGTGGTGACGACGACCAGCGCCACGGCGAGCAGCAGGATGGGCCGCCGGTTGGCGGCGAACTGCCGCCAGGAGCTGCGCTGCGCGGAGGCGTAGAGCAGCGGCGGCAGCACCACCGGGAGGATCAGCTCCGGCTCGATCTCCACGTTCGGGACGAAGTTGAGCACCGCCAGGACGATGCCGAGGACGGTGAGGAGCACCGGGAACGGGAGCCCGATGCGCCGGGCGAGCGGCACCACGATGATCGTGGCGAACAGGACGATGAACAGGAGTGTGAGCTGATCCACGGGCGCAGTTTACGGGCCTTATGGGGCAAGCTGGTCAATAGGCCCCTTTTCGATTACTGAGCGCGCGTCAGATCCGGCTCTTCGGGCGACTCCTCGGCCGCGTGCATCGCCTTCCCGGCCCGCTTCTTCATGTACAGCGTCACGCCCGCGCCGCAGACGACCGCCACCACCAGCGCGATCCAGGAGAACCGGGAGAGCCACTGCTCGGCGGCCTTGCCGAGGAAGTAGATGACCGCGGTGGTGCCGCCGGCCCAGACGATCCCGCCCAGCGCGTTGGCCGTCAGGAACCGCCAGTAGGGCATCTTCAGCGCCCCGGCGAGCGGGCCCGAGAAGATCCGGAGCAGGGCGATGAAGCGCCCGAAGAAGACCGCCCACATGCCCCAGCGGTCGAACGCCCGCTCGGCCGTGGCCAGATGGGCCGGCCCGAAGTGCTTGGGGAACTTCCGCCCCAGCTTGTCGAAGAGCGGTTTGCCGCCCTTGTGGCCGATGGAGTACCCGATCGAGTCCCCCGCGATCGCCCCGACCGTCGCGGCGATGCCCACCGCCCACGGCGAGACCACCCCCTGCGAGGCCAGCAGGGTCGCGCTCACCAGCACGATCTCGCCGGGCAGCGGAATGCCGAGGCTCTCGATCCCGATCACGCCGCCGACGATCAGCCACACCACCTCGGGCGGGACCGAGTGAAGAATCGCATCCAGATGCACGGGTGCCGCTCCAGTCGCTCGTGCTTGTGCTCGTGCTTGTGCTCGTACTCGTGCCGCTTGTGCCGGTGGTTCCGGTGGTTCCGCTGGTTTCCGTCCCCGCAGGTACTTGACGTTCTTTTGACCGTATCGGTTCCCGGACCGCCCGCGACCGGCGCCGGGACGGTGCGGGACGCGGCCCCGCGATCCCCCATACTCGTAGGTGTGAGCAGTGAGACCCGCACCCTCCCCGTGCCCGAGGGACTGGAGGGCGAGCGCCTGGACGCCGCCCTCGCCCGCATGTTCGGCTTCTCCCGGACGAAGGCCGCCGAACTGGCCTCCTCCGGGGCCGTCCGCCTGGACGGCTACACCGCCGGGAAGTCGGACCGGGTCTCCGGCGGCGCCCTGCTGGAGGTGGAGATCCCCGTCGAGCGGCCGGCCGGCGTCGAGGTCGTCGCCGAGCCGGTGCCCGGGATGAGCGTGGTCCACGAGGACGACCATGTGATCGTCATCTCCAAGCCGGTCGGCGTCGCCGCCCACCCCAGCCCCGGCTGGACGGGGACCACGGTCGTCGGCGGGCTCGCCGCGGCCGGCTACCGCATCTCCACCTCCGGCGCTGCCGAGCGGCAGGGCATCGTCCACCGCCTCGACGTCGGCACCTCCGGCCTGATGGTGGTCGCCAAGTCGGAGCGCGCCTACACCGAGCTGAAGCGCCAGTTCAAGGAGCGCACCGTCGACAAGCGCTACAACGCGCTCGTCCAGGGCCACCCCGACCCGCTCTCCGGGACGGTGGACGCGCCCATCGACCGCCACCCCAAGCACGACTGGAAGTGGGCGGTGCGCGCGGACGGCAAGCCCAGCGTCACCCACTACGACCTCATCGAGGCGTTCCGCTCCGCCAGCCTCCTCGACATCAAGCTGGAGACCGGACGCACCCACCAGATCCGGGTGCACATGTCGGCGCTCCGGCACCCCTGCGTCGGCGACCTCACCTACGGCGCCGACCCGGTGCTCGCCCGCCGCCTGGGCCTGGAGCGGCAGTGGCTGCACGCCGTCCACCTCGGCTTCAGCCACCCCGAGGACGGCCGCTGGGTGGAGTTCGACAGCGAGTACCCCGACGACCTGGCCACCGCGCTGGAAAGGGTGCGTGCCGAAAGTGCCTGAGCAGCACACCATCAAGGTGATCGAGGGGACGGGCGACCTGACGGACGTTCACGCCGTCCGCCGCGAGGTCTTCATCGTCGAGCAGGAGATCCCCGAGGCGGAGGAGTGGGACGACCGCGACGCCTCCTGCACCCATCTGCTCGCCGTCACCCCGGACGGCGCGCCGCTGGGCACGGCCCGGCTGCTGCCGGACGGCCACCTCGGCCGGCTCGCCGTCCTCAAGCAGGCCCGCGGCACCGGCCTCGGCGCGGCGCTGGTGCGCGCCGTCGAGGCCGAGGCCCGCCGCCGGGGGATGACGCGGCTGGCGCTGGACGCCCAGGTGTACGCCATCCCCTTCTACGAGCGACTCGGCTACGCCGCGCACGGCGGCGAGTTCGACGACGGCAGCGGCATCATGCACCGCGCGATGACGCGCTCGCTCGCCTAAGCGGGCTTGGCCCTGTCCGGGGGCCGACGGCCCCGGCTCACTCCTCCAGGTCGGCCAGCCACTCCGCGATCGCCGCCCAGGCGCGCCGGTCCGCCTCCGCGTCGAAGTCCGGCAGCGACGCGTCCGTGAACAGGTGCCCCGCGCCGTGGTAGCGGTGCACCTCGGGCTCCGCGCCCACGTCGCGCATCTTCAGGTACCACGCGCCGAGCCAGTCCTCCGTCTCGAACGGGTCGGGTTCGGCCATGTGCAGCTGCACCGGAAGGCCGTCCGTCTCCGCGACCGGGTCCTCCCGCAGATCCGACGTGCCGTGCAGCATCAGCAGCCCGCGGGCGTGCTCGTCGGCGAGCGCCACGTTCTGGGCGACGGCCGCGCCCAGCCCGATGCCCGCGTACACCAGGCCCTGCCCGCTGAGGCGCGCGACCCCGAGGACGGCCGCGCGCAGCAGCGTGTCCGGATCGCGCGGCGCCGGGGTCTCCCCCGGTTCCGGAACCTCATCGAAGAGTTCGACCACGTGTACGGTGTGTCCGAGCTCGCGGAGCCGGTCCGCGGCATGCGCCGCACCCGGCCCCGGACCGTACTCGGAGTGGAACAGGACGACCTCCGGCAACACAGCATCGGTCACGGGTCACGGCCTCACAATCGATCGTTCATTCGGTCGGTCTTGGTCAGACCGTGGCTTCCCCCGGATCATTCTTGCGGACTCCGCGACGCGCAGAAGGGAGCGCCTCCACTGTGGACGGTGACATGGACCGCATCCTCCGGCTGCTGATCGTGGTGGTCGCCTCCGCGGCGGTCGCCCTGGTGATCGTCGGCATCGGCGACCGCATCCTCAAGGGCGTGGCCAGACGCCGCGGCGCCGACCCGCGCGGCTCCACCGAGCACCCCGTGCTGGGCCTGGTGCGCAAGTGCCGCGCCCCGCTGGCCATCACGGTCTTCGTGGCGCTGCTGCTGAGCGCCTCGGTGACGGTCAAGTCGGCGCTGGGAGGCGCCTACGCGACGGCCGCGCACCTGGCGGTCCTGGTGCTGATCGCCTCGCTCGCCTGGCTGCTCTCCCGGACGGTGATACTGCTCACCACCGCCTCCTTCAACCGCTTCGCCGCCACCGCCTCCGACCGGGCGCGGGTGCGCCGGGCCCGCACCCGGCTGGGCATGCTGCGCCGGGTGGCGGTGGCCCTGATCGCGGTGATCGCGATCTCCAGCATGCTGCTGACCTTCCCCGGGGTGCGGGCGGTGGGCGCCTCGCTGCTCGCCTCGGCCGGGCTGATCGGCATCGTCGCCGGTGTGGCGGCGCAGTCGAGCCTCGCCAACCTCTTCGCCGGCCTGCAGATCGCCTTCAGCGACCAGGTGCGGATCGGCGACGTGGTGGTCGTCGACGGGCAGTACCCGACGGGCCAGTACGGCACGGTCGAGGAGATCACCCTCTCCTACATCGTCATCGCCACCTGGGACGAGCGGCGGGTCGTCATGCCGGTCTCGTACTTCGCCACCAAGCCGTACGAGAACTGGACCCGCAACACCCCGCGGATGACCGGCACGGTCTTCTTCCAGCTGGACCACCGCACGCCGGTGGAGAAGCTGCGCGAGGAGCTGCGCCGGCTGCTGGACTCCACCGACCTGTGGGACGGGCGGTCCTGGAGCCTGCTGGTGACCGACACCACGCCGTCGGCGATCCAGGTGCGGGCGCTGCTGTCGGCGAAGGACGCGGACGACCTCTTCCTGCTGCGCGCGCTGGTGCGGGAGAAGCTGGTGGACTACCTCGTCCGCGAGCACCCGGAGGCGCTGCCGCGGGTGGCGACCGGCCCGGCGGAGGACGGCGCGCGGCCGGGCGGGGCGGCCGCCCTGCCGGAGCCGAAGAAGGCGGACGACAGCATGAACAGCGCGGACGGCTCCGGCCGCGCCGACGAGGGCGTCCGGCTGGGCAGGCGGGACCGGGAGCGCGGCTGACGCGCGGTCAGCGGCGGGCGCCCGGTCGGCGGCGGGCGCTCAGCGGTGCAGGGTGCCGTCCGGCGAGGAGCCGCGGAAGGACAGGATCACGATCAGGATCCCGCCGCAGACGATCGCCGAGTCGGCGAGGTTGAAGATCGCGTAGTGCGCGGGGGCGATCCAGTCGACGACATGGCCCTGGAAGCCGCCGGGGGTGCGGAAGAGCCGGTCGGAGAGGTTGCCGAAGGCGCCGCCGAGCAGCAGGCCCAGGGCGACCGCCCAGGGGCCGCTGTAGAGCTTGCGGGCGAGCCGGGCGATCACCACGATGACCGCGGTGGCGATCACCGTGAAGACGACGGTGTAGCCGGTGCCCATGCTGAACGCGGCGCCGCCGTTGCGGATCACCCGGAACTGCAGCAGCGTCCCGAGCACGTTGACGACCTTGTCGGTCGGCTCCAGCGTCTTCACCACGGCCAGCTTGGTGACCTGGTCGAGGACCAGGACCAGGACCGCGATCAGCAGCAGCACGCCGATCCTGCGGTGGCGCGGTGCGGCGGAGGCGCCGCCGCCCTCGGGCGTCGCGGACGGTTCGGCCGTCGCGGACGGTTCGGGCGTCTCGGGCTGATCGCTGCTGATGGTCGGCTCCGCTTCCGGCACTTGCCAGCCCTCTCGGCTCGGCGCCGCCCGCGCGGCGCGATGGTCCGGTACCGAGAGTACGGCACGCGGACGGCCCCGTCAGGGCCCGGCGGAACGGCCCGGTCGAGGCACTAGGCTCGACGGCGTGAGCGACACCACCAACACCACCGAGAACGCGCCGCGCGGCGCCGTCGGCGCCGGACTGGCGACGCTGGCCGCGGACGGCACCGTCCTGGACACCTGGTTCCCCGCCCCGAAGCTGGTGGCGGCCGGCGGCGACGCCGGCACCTGGCTGCTGTCCGAGGAGGAGGCCGCGGAGGCGCTCTTCGCGGACGCGCCGCGGGCGCTGGGCCGCGACGAGCGGCGCGACGTCAAGGTCGTCGCGGTGCGCACCGCGATCGCCGACCTGGACGAGGGCCCCCGCGACACCCACGACGCGTACCTGCGGCTGCACCTGCTCTCGCACCGGCTGGTGCGTCCCAACGCGCTGAACCTGGACGGCATCTTCCGGGTGCTCGCCAACGTGGCGTGGAGCAACCTCGGCCCGGTGGCGGTGGAGGAGGTGACGGCGACGCGGCTGCGCTGCCGGGCGGCGGGCGTGCCGTTCGAGGTGCAGGGCGTCGACAAGTTCCCGCGGATGACGGACTACGTCACGCCGAGCGGGGTGCGGATCGCGGACGCGTCGCGGGTGCGGCTGGGCGCGCACCTCGCGGAGGGCACCACGGTGATGCACGAGGGCTTCTGCAACTACAACGCGGGGACGCTGGGCGCCTCCATGGTGGAGGGGCGGATCAGCCAGGGCGTGGTGGTCGGCGACCACAGCGACATCGGCGGCGGGTCGTCCATCATGGGCACGCTGTCGGGCGGCGGCAAGGAGCGGGTGGAGATCGGCGAGCGGTGCCTGCTGGGCGCGAACGCCGGTGTCGGGATCTCGCTCGGCGACGACTCGGTGGTCGAGGCGGGGCTCTACGTCACCGCCGGCACGCGGGTGACGCTGCGGGACGGCTCGGCGGAGGGCAAGGTCGTCAAGGCCTCCGAGCTGAGCGGCCGTTCCGGCCTGCTGTTCCGGAGGAACTCCACCACGGGCACGGTCGAGGCCATCCCCCGCACAACCTCCTGGGGCTCCCTCAACGCAGACCTCCACAAGAACTGACCACCCCACCCCGGCACCCCCCCTCGGATCGGATCGCCAAGCAATCCGAACGCGACGCCGCGGCGGATCGCGGAGCGATCCGGGTGGGGTGCCGGGATTCAGAGCGGCGGCCGCCGCGCGCCGGG
>NZ_MLCF01000025.1 GCF_001879105.1 Mangrovactinospora gilvigrisea
GGGGGTGGCGGTGCCGGGGGCGGTGTCGGTGGTGGGTTTCGACGACGTTCCCGCGGCGCGCTGGATCGAGCCGGAGCCGGGTCTGACGACGGTGCGGCAGCCGGTGGCGGAGATGGCGGGGATGGCGATGCGGATGCTGCTGCGGCGGGTCGAGACGGGCGAGTTCGACTCGCTGCGGGTCGAACTCGCGACGGAGCTGGTGGTGCGGGGCACCACCGCGCCGCGTTGACCTGTCCGGTCCGCTGTCCTCGCTGTTGCCGCCCCCCCCGCCCCGGCACCCTCCCCGGCACCCCACCCGGGGGCGGTGACATGTCCGCGGCCAGTCTGCGGCGGGGGATACTGCGGGGATGTTGCGGAGATTGCGTGAGAGGGTGTCAGTGGTCTGGCTGGTGGGGCCGTTTGTGCTGTACGTGGGGGCCCTGCCGTTCGTCAACCGGGTGCATCCGATCGTCCTGGGCCTGCCGTTCTTCCTCTTCTGGATGCTGCTGGCCACCGTCCTCACCCCCGTGACGATCGCCCTCGCCGCCCTCGGCGATCCCCGCTTCAAGCGGGACCGGGAGGGGGACGCGCAGTGAGTGACGCCGCCATCGCGCTGGGCATCTTCGCGTTCTTCATGCTGGTGACCGTCGGACTCGGCGTCCTCGCGCTGCGCCGGTCCGCCTCCCGCTCGCTGACCGACTGGTCCGTCGGCGGGCGGAGCCTCGGGACGGCCCTGGTGTGGGTGCTGATGGCCGGGGAGAGCTACACCAGCTTCAGCTACCTCGGCGCCGCCGGCTGGGGCTACGGCTACGGCGTCCCCGTCCTCTACGTCGTCGCCTACCTGGGCTGCGGGTACGCCGTCGGCTACCTGGTCGGGCCGCTGCTGTGGCGGTACGCGCGCGACCACGACTGCGTCACCATCTCCGACATGGTGGCGCACCGGTTCCGCACCCCGGTGCTCGGCGCGGCGGTCGCCGTCTTCGCCACCGTCTTCCTGCTGCCCTACATCCAACTGCAGTTGACCGGCATGGGCGTGGTGGTCTCCACCATCAGCTACGGCAGGGTGAGCCTCGACTGGGGCTACGCCGTGGCCTTCCTCGTCACCACCGCGTTCGTCGTCGTCAGCGGGCTGCGCGGCAGCGCCTGGGTGTCGCTGCTCAAGGACGTCCTGGTGATCCTGACGCTGCTCACCGTCGCGGTGTGGATCCCGGTGCACTTCTTCGGCTCCGGCGGGCTGGGCTATCCCCATCTGCTGCACCGGATGGTCGCGGAGAAGCCGGAGTGGCTGACGCTGCCCGGCCACGACTCGCCGGGCCTCGGCATGGGGTGGTTCGCCTCCACGACGCTGCTCTCCGCGTTCACCATCACCGTCTTCCCCACCACGGTGGCCGGCTACCTGGGCGCGAAGAACGCCGGCGCGCTCCGCCGCAACGCCATCTACCTGCCCTTCTACCAGGTGCTGCTCTTCATCCCGCTGCTGCTGGGGATGGCCGCGGCCTTCGTGGTGCCGAACCTCAAGGACTCCAACCTGGCGCTCTTCCGGATGGTGGTGGACGCCCTGCCGGCCTGGCTGGTGGGGCTCACCGGGGTGGCGGCCGCGCTGTCGTCGATCGTCCCGATGGGCGTCTTCATGCTGGTGATCGGCACCATGTGGGGGCGCAGCGTGCTGGGCGCCAGCCCGCGGCTGGCAGACCGCCAGAAGGGCCTCTCCCAGCTGGTGGTGGTGATCGCTGGGGCGGCGGCGCTGCTGCTCACCTACACCTCGCCCAACACCCTCGTCCGGCTCTCGGTGGTCAGCTACGAGGGCATGGCGCAGCTGCTGCCGGTGGTGCTGGGCGGGCTGCTGTGGCGGGGGATGACGCGGGCCGGGGCGGTCGCCGGGCTCGCCGCGGGCACCGCGGTGATGCTGGCGCTGGTGCTGAGCGGCAACGATCCGCTGTGGGGGTGCAACGCCGGGGTGCCGGCGCTGGCGGTCAACGCCGTCGTCAATCTCGCGGTGAGCACGGCCCGTTGGCGCCGCGCGGACTGAACGGGCTTGGCGAAGCAGGGCACACTCCCCGCGCCGCCCGGCACGCACATCTGCGGCGTTGCCCAAGCACGCACGTAGGAACCACGACGAACGAGCTCGGGCGCCTTGCAGCTGCACGCACCGAACGACGCGGAAAGCGCACCCTACTTCGCCAAACCCGCTTAGGATCCGCTCATCGCCGGTGACCGGGAGGCGCGATGACGACGCAGAAGCAGGGCTCCGAGCAGGACTGGGTCCCCGAGGGCGTGGACACCTCCCGCCCCAGCATCGCCCGCTGCTACGACTGGTACCTGGGCGGCCGGCACAACTTCGCCGTCGACCGTGAGGTCGGCGAGCAGGTGCTGGCGGTCGAGCCGAGCAGCGCCCTCAACGCCCGCGCCAACCGGGCGTTCCTGCAGCGCGCGGTGCGCCACCTGGCCGTCGAGCGCGGGCTGCGGCGCTTCGTCGACCTGGGGACGGGAATCCCGACGGCGGGCAACGTCCACGAGGTGCTGGCGGAGTGCGCGCCGGAGGCGCGGGTGCTCTACGTCGACCACGACCCGGTGGCGGTGGCGCACAGCCGGGCGCTGCTGCGCGGCTCCGGGACGGCGACGGTGGTGCAGGCCGACTTCCGCTCGCCGCGGGCTGTCCTCGACCACCCCTTCCTGAAGGAGGCGGTGGCCGCCGGGGAGCCGGTGGGCGTGCTGATGGTGGCGGTGCTGCACTGCATCACCGACGAGGAGGACCCCTGGGGCATCGTCGCGGAGTTCCGCGACGCGCTGCCGCCGGGCAGCGCGTTCGCGATCTCGCACGCCACCGAGGACGGGCTCACCTCGGAGCAGGCGCGCCGCATCGAGGACCTCTACCGCAACTCGGCCTCGCCGCTGACGCTGCGCGGGCGGGCCGAGGTGGAGCGGCTCTTCGCGGGGTGCGAGCTGGTGGAGCCGGGCGTGGCGATGGTGACGGACTGGCGGCCGGCGGCGAGCGACGCGCCGGCCCCGGACACCGTCTTCGTCTGGTGCGGCGTCGGGGTCCACTAGGTCCTGTCAGACCGCGGCCGCCACCTCGTGGAAGGCCTTCCGCAGCAGCGGCAGCAGCGCGGCCGCGTCCCAGAGCCTGACCTCCGCGCCGCGCGAGGGCGCGGTGAGGCGGGGCGGCTCCAGCCACCACACCGGCTCCTCGCGGAAGGAGCGCGACGAGGGCAGCCACAGCAGGGCGTTGGTGGAGAGCCGGCGCGGCGGGGCGCCGCCCTCGCCCTCGCACTCGTCGAGCCCGTCCGCGGCGGGCGCCCCCGCGCCGTCCGCCGCGACCAGGAAGTAGGCCTTGCCGGCCGCGCAGTCCGCGACCGGGCCGGGCTCCTCGCCGTCCCCCGGGCGGCGGCCGCCGGCCCGCAGCGTCTCCAGCGCGCGCAGCGCCACCGGCGTCGGGACGACCAGGGCGTCGAAGTACTCCCCGAGGCGGACGCAGCGCATCGGCGTCGGCTCGGTGTAGGGGGCCCACCACAGCGGGGCGGCGCCCTCGCTGGTGACCGCCCGCGCGAACCAGCGCGTCACGGCGGGCGGTTCGGAGCCGGGCGCGGCGACGGCGGCCTCCTCCGCGGGGACGGCCGTCGCGCATCCGGTCGTGCACCTCTCCGCGGCGGCCGGTCTCCGCGTCCTGCGACGCGCTGCGGGCCGGCTCCGGGGAGCGAAGAACGACATGGGGGCTGCTGCCTGCCTCTCTGGGTCCGTCTACCGTCCGGTGGTGCGTGTGGTACGCGCGGAGGAGGTGAGGGCTACCCTTCGGCATGCGCGAAGGCGCGACAACCCCGTCCGGTGGGGAGGAATCCGCTTCGGGTGTCGCCCGGTCGCGGGTCCGCCCCCTGCAACCCCTCGCAAGGGTTGCCTTTGGACCATGCGTCCGATTCTCAGGCTCGCCGCAGGGGTGGCGATCTGTCCTCGGTTCGCAGAAACTCCCCGGCGGCCGGGGAGTGATTTCCCCGAGCGGCACCGCAGCCCCGGCCGCAGTGGGTAGCCTCCTGAGCACGGAACGTTCCCAGTCCGCGGGTGCGAAGGCAGGGGGGTGCGGTGTGGCCGGCCGACCGCGCAGCCTGAAGCAGGCCCAGCTGCTGCTCACCGCGGAGATGCGGGCCCGCGGGCGCACCTGGGTGGAGATCGCCGAGGAGTTCCGCCGCCGCTTCCGCGTCAACGCGCGGGTGGCGTTCCGCCAGGCGCACGGCTGGAGCCAGCGGCAGGCCGCCGAGCAGTGGACGTCCAACTGGCCCGACGACCCGAAGACGTTCAAGAACTTCTCCTACTGGGAGATGTGGCCCAGCCCCACCGGGCACGCGCCCTCGCTGGACGTGCTGGACCGGCTGGCGCAGCTCTACGAGTGCGCGGTCGCCGATCTGCTCGCCGACGCCTCCGACTACGGCGGGCGGGACCGCTCGGAGTCGCGCGGCGCCGGGTCGGCGGCGGCGGGCCCTGCGCAGGTCCCGCAGCAGCCGGCGCCGGGCGCGCCCCGGGGCGGTGGCGCCGAGCGCCCCGAGCCCTCCCCGGTCGCCGCGCTGCTCCGCTCGGACGGGCCCGAACTCGTCGGCTGGGCCCGCCGGCTGCGCGGCGTCGACTTCCGCGAGCTGACCCGCGCGGTGGTCGCCGAGGCGCAGCGCGTCGACCCCACCGCCGACCGCCGGGCGCTGCTCTTCCGGCTCAGCAACGCCTTCGCGGTGGCCGCCGCCGCCCCCACGTTCGAGGGGCCCGACCCCGACGAGCGGCGCCGCCCGAGCCGGCCCGCCGTCCTGCCGGTGCCCTCCCGGCTGCGCCCCGCCCGCCTCGACCCGGCCACCCTCGCCCACACCGAGCAGGTGCTGCGCAACTTCCGCCGGCAGAGCGACCTGCTGGGCCCGCGCTCCGCGCTGCAGGCGGCGCTCGGCCAGCGCACCGTGCTCGCCTCGATGGTCCGCGAGGCGCCGCCCCATCTGCGCCCCCGCGCGCTCTCGGTGTACGCGGACGTCACCCAGCTGATCGGCTGGCTGATGTACGACCTGGGCGACCAGCCCGCCGCCGTGCACTACTACGACGACGCCCGGGAGGCCGCGCACGACGCCGGCAACGACGAGCTGGTCTCCTATGTGCTGTGCACCGGCGCCCAGTTGTCGCTCTCCCGGGGCCGCCCCCGGCTCGGCGCCGACCAGGCGGAGGCCGCCCAGCACTGGGCGGCGCGCACCAGCAGCCCGCACGCCCGCGCGTACGCCGCCGATGTGGCGGCCCGGATGCACGCCGCGATCGGCGACGAGGCCAAGGCGCGCGCCGCGCTGGACGCCGAGCGCGCCCACCTCGCCGACGCCCGCCGGCTGACGGCCGCCGCCGCACCCGGCGCGCCGCCCGGGACGGGCACGGGCGCGGGCGCGGTGCCGTCGCAGCCGGTCGCCGGCTGGTGGTACTTCTACGACGAGTCCTTCTACTGGGGCACCGAGGCCGAGGTCGCCCTCCAGCTCGACCAGCCGGTGGACGCCTGGGACGCGGCCAGCAGCGCGCTGCGCCTCATCGACCGCTCCAACCTCCACGACCACGCCATGACGCTGGGCTTCCACGCCGAGTCGCTGCTCGGGCAGGGCGAGGTGGAGCAGGCCTGCGGGGTGCTCGGCGAGATAGCGCGGCTGGCCGGGATCAACAACTCCGCGCGGATCGTGGGCAGTCTGGGACGGCTGCTGCGCCGGCTGGAGCCGTGGCGGCGGCTGCCCGCGGTGCGCGAGCTGGAGGAGCGGGTGGCGCTGCACCGCGACGTCGGGCCGCGGGCCGTCCCCTGAGCCGTCCGGCGGGACGCTTCGGGACCTGCGCCGGTTACCCTCGGTCGCGTGAACGCGAGCGAAGCGATTGGGCCGGTGGCGGACGGTGTGCCGTCCCATGGTCGGGTGCCGAAGTACTACGCGGTCAAGATGCGGCTGCTGGAGCTGATCGAGACGCTCGGCGTCGGCGGGCTGCTGCCCACCGAGCGCGAGCTCGCCGCCTCGCACGGCGTCAGCCGGGAGACCGTCCGCCAGGCGCTGCGCGAACTGGTGCTGGAGGGACGGCTGCGCCGCCAGGGGCGCGGCACCGTGGTGGCCGGCCCCAAGCTGGAGCAGCCGCTCTCGCTCGGCTCCTACACCGAGGGGATGCGCCGCCAGGGCCTGCGCCCCGGCCGCCGGCTGATCGGCTTCGAACGGACCACCGCCAGCCCCGAGTTGGCCTCCGACCTGGCCCTGGAGCCTGGCGCCCCGCTGCTGCGGATGGAGCGGGTGCTCTACGCCGACGAGGAGCGGGTCGGTCTGGAGACCACGTTCCTGCCGGGGGAGCGCTTCCCGCGGCTGGAGGAGGAGTTCGAGCCGGACTCCTCGTTCTACGGCTTCATGCGGGAGCGGCACGGCATCCATCTGACCCGCGGCACCGAGCGGATCGAGACGGTGCTGGCCACCCCGCGCGAGGCGCTGCTCGTCGGGATCTCCCCGGCGCTGCCGATGCTGCTCCTCAACCGGGTGACCTCCGACCAGCACGGGGTGCCGGTGGAGCGCTGCCGCCAGCTCTTCCGCGGCGACCGGTTCAGCTTCTCGGTGGACCTCAACCCCGAGGAGCAGCAGCCCCGTTGATAACGGGACGGTAACGGGTGTAGACCCTTTGTTCCCGCGTTCGCCTTCCGGACAGCTTCCCGACACGAACCGCTCACCGCCGGACCCGAGCGTGTTCGGCATGAGAATCGCAGTGGTCGGGGCCGGTGCCCTAGGAACGATGCACGCCTGGCACGCCGTCGCCCGCGGGCACGAGGTCGTCCATCTGGAGCGCGAGCCGCAGGCCCGCGGCGCCTCCGTCCGCAACTTCGGCTTCGTCCAGGTCGGCTGCCGCGCCGAGGGCGAGGAGCTGGCCGCCGCCCGCCGCGGCCGGGAGCTGTGGGAGGAGATCGGCGCCGCCGTCCCCGGTGTCGGCTTCCGCCCCTGCGGCTCGCTCGTCCCCGTCCGCACCGACGCCGAACTGGCCGTCGCGAAGGCCCTGGTCGGTCGGCACGACGCCGCCGACCGCGGCTTCGCGCTCCTCGACGCGGACGAGGCCCGCACCCGCAACCCCGCGCTGCGCGGCGCGTTGCGCGCCGCCCTCTTCGCCGAGCGCGACGCCGTCGTCGAGCCCCGCAGGGCCGTCCGCGCCGTCCAGGAGCACCTCGCCGGCTCCGGCCGCTACACCTTCCTCGGCGGCCGCGAGGTCGTCGAGGCCGCCGGCGGCACCCTGCGCGACGACCGCGGCGAGCGCCACCACGCCGACGCCGCGGTGCTCTGCACCGGCGCCTGGCTCGGCGGCCTCGTCCGCGACCTCGCCCCCGACCTGCCGGTGCGCCGAGTCCGCCTGCAGATGATGCAGACCGAGCCGCTCGGCGAGGACTTCGGCACCGCCGTCGCCGACACCGACACCTTCCGGTTCTACCCCGGCTACGCCGGCCCCTGGACCGACGCCCTCAACGCCGAGCAGCCGCAGCACCCCACCGCCGCGTCCTGGGGCATGCAGACGCTGATCGTGCAGCGCGCCGACGGCGGCCTGACCATCGGCGACACCCACGCCTACGACGAGCCCTTCGACTTCGACCTCGACGAGGCGCCCTACGCCCACCTCACCGAGGTCGCCGAGGCTCTCCTCGGACGGCCCCTGCCGCCGGTGCGCCGCCGCTGGGCCGGCGTCTACGCCCAGGGCCTCGACCCCCGGCCCGTGGTGCAGCGCCGCCGCGTCGACGACCGCACCTGGCTGGTCACCGGCCCCGGCGGGCGCGGCATGAGCTGCTCCCCCTCCATCGGCGAAACCACCCTCGACGAGATGGGGCTGTGAGCACCATGACCGACCGCCAGAACCCCGCCGCCCAGGTCGCCGTCCTGGACATGGCCGGCACCACCGTCGCCGACGACGGCGCCGTGGAGGACGCCTTCCGCACCGCGGTCGGCCGCCTCGGCATCGAGGACCCCGCCGAACTGGACCGGATGCTCGGCTACGTCCGGGAGACCATGGGCCAGAGCAAGATCACCGTCTTCCGGTCGCTGCTCGGCGACGAGGACCGCGCGCACGCCGCCAACGCCGCCTTCGAGGACGCCTACGCCGCACGCATCGCGGCCGGCGCCGTCGCCCCCGTCCCCGGCGCCGCCGACGCGATCGCCGAACTGCGCGCCGCCGGGGTGCGGGTGGCGCTCGCCACCGGCTTCTCCCGCACCACCCAGGACACGCTGCTCGCCGCACTCGGCTGGGCCGGCGCCGTCGATCTGACGCTGTGCCCGGCGGATGCCGGCCGCGGCCGCCCGCACCCCGACCTGGTCCTCACCGCAGCGCTGCGGCTCGCCGCGGACGACGTCCGCGCGGTCGCCGCCGTCGGCGACACCGCCGGCGACATGGAGAGCGGCCGCCGCGCCGGAGCCGGCACCGTCGCCGGGGTGCTCACCGGCGCCCACGACGCCGAGACGCTGCGGGCCGCCGGCGCCACCCAGGTGCTGGGCAGCGTCCGCGAGCTGCCGGCGCTGCTGCTGGGCGGTGAGCGGCCGTGACGGCGCTCGCCGACAGCGCGGTGGAGGCGGCCGCCGCGGAGCAGCCGGCCGGGATCCGCTTCGAGGACGTCACCGTCTCCTACCACGGGACCACCGTCCTGGACGGCCTCACCCTGGACGTCCGCCCCGGCGAGGTGATGGCGCTGCTGGGCCCGTCCGGCTCCGGCAAGACCACCGCGCTGCGCAGCGTCGCCGGCTTCGTCGAGCCCGAGCGCGGCCGCATCCACCTGGCCGGCCGCGACATCACCGAACTGCCCCCGCACCGCCGCGGCATCGGCATGGTGGTGCAGAGCTACGCGCTCTTCCCGCACATGCGCGTCGACCAGAACGTCGCCTTCGGGCTCCAGGCGCAGCGCGTGCCGCGCGCGGAGATCCCGGCCCGGGTGGCGGACGCGCTCGGCAAGGTCGGCATGGCCGACTACGCCCGCCGCCACCCCCGCGAGCTCTCCGGCGGCCAGCAGCAGCGCGTCGCCATCGCCCGCGCGCTGGCCATCCGGCCGCGGGTGCTGCTGCTGGACGAGCCGCTCTCCGCGCTCGACGCGCAGCTGCGCACCGGGATGCTCGCCGAACTGGCCCGGCTCCACCGCGAGCTGCCCGAGCTGACCATCCTCTATGTGACGCACGACCAGATCGAGGCGCTCACCCTCGCCGACCGGATCGGCGTGATGCGGGACGCGAAGCTGGTGGACTGCGGCACCGCGGAGGAGCTGTACCGGGCGCCCCGGGACGAGTTCGTCGCGCGGTTCCTCGGCGGGGCCAACCTGCTGCCGGTGCGGATCGTCGGCGACGGCCCTCGGGCCGGGACGCTGGCCGCCGCGCTGGTCGGGCCGGACGGGGTGGACGCGTCCGCGGAGCCGCTCGCGGTGACGGGCGGCGGCGTCGCGGCGGGGGAGCGGGCGCTGGTGTGCGTGCGCCCGCACCTGCTGCGGCTCGCCGGGGACGCGGGCCTGCCGGGCACGGTCGTGGAGGTCCAATGGCGCGGCGCGGTGCACCGGTTGACGGTGGACGTGGCGGGCCACGCGGTGACGGTGGACGCGCCCGAGCTGAAGGCTCCGCCGGCTCCGGGCGAGACCGTCCGCCTCAGCGTCGCCGCGGAGGACGCGGTGCTGCTCGGGAGCGGACGCCGTGGCTGAGTTGACGCAACCCGGCACCACCACGACCGCGCGGCGGCCGGGTGGGGTGCCGGGGCGGAGGGTCGGCAGACCCCGCACCGCACCCACGTGGCTGTGGGCGCTCCCGCCCCTCGCCGCGCTCGCCGTGTTCTTCCTCTACCCGCTCGCGCTGGTCGCCTGGCAGTCCGTCAGCCCCGACGCCGGAGGCCGCAGCCTCGCGGACTACGGCCGCATCCTCACCTCCACCGCGTTCACCGCCGCCCTCGGCAACACGCTGTGGATCGCCGTCGGCGCCACCCTCGGCTGCCTCGTCCTCGGCCTCGCCCTCTCCCTCGTCATCGCGTTCGTGCCGTTCCCCGGCGGGCGCCTCGCAGCCCGCCTGGTGGACGTCTTCCTCTCCTTCCCCTCCTTCCTCATCACCCTCGCGCTGCTCTTCATCTACGGCACCACCGGGATCATCCACGCCGGGGCCTTCCTCACCACCCGGTGGTCCGTGCTGCTCGCCGAGGTCACCTACTTCACCCCGTTCGTGATGCGCCCGCTGCTCGCCGCCTTCTCCCGGACGGACACCGCCCTCCTGGAGGCCGCCGCCGGGCTCGGCGCCGGGCCGCTGCGCATCATCCGCCGGGTGATCCTCCCCGAGGCCTGGCCCGCGCTCGCCGCCGGCGGCGCGCTGGTCCTGGTGCTGTGCCTCAACGAGTTCGGCATCGTGCTGTTCATCGGGGCGAAGGGCGTCACCACCCTGCCCGTGCTGATCTACAGCAAGGCGATGCTGGAGTCGGACTACCCCGGCGCCTGTGTCATCGCGGTGGTCAACACGGCCGTCTCGGTGGCCCTCTACGCCCTCTACCGGGTCCTCACCTCCCGCGCCACCGCCCTCGGGGGAGGCCGCCGTGCTGGTGCCTAGCCGTACCGCCCGCCGCGTCATCCACCTGCTCTTCCTCGTCGCCTTCGTGCCGGTCTTCGCGCTGCCGTTCGCCGTCATCGTGGTCGCCTCCTTCGCGGGGGCGTGGAGCGGCGCGCTGCCCTCGCACCCGACGCTCGGCAACTACGCCGCCGCCACCTCCGGCGACTCCCTGCACGCGCTGCTGACCAGCCTGATCACCGCCGTCGCGGCGAGCCTGATCGCGCTCACCGTCGGCACCTGGGCGGCGCTCGCCGCCGACGCCGCCGGGCGCGGCCTGCGGCGTGTGCTGGACGGCGCGTTCGTGCTGCCCGTCGCCGTCCCCTCGGTGGTCGTCGGCCTCGGGCTGCTGGTCGCCTTCTCCAAGCCGCCGCTGCTGCTCAACGGCACCCCCGCGATCGTCATCGCCGCGCACACCGTGCTGGTGACGGCCTTCGCCTACCAGTCCGTCCGGGCCGCGGCCACCCGCCTCGACCCGGCCTTCGCCCAGGCCGCCGCCGGGCTCGGGGCGACGCCGCTGCGCGTCCTGCTGCGCATCCGGCTGCCGCTGCTGCTGCCCTCGCTGACCGCCGCCGCCGGGCTCTGCTTCGCCCTCTCCATGGGCGAGCTGAGCGCCACGATGATGCTCTACCCGCCCTCCTGGACGCCGCTGCCCATCCGCATCTTCGCGCTCACCGACCGCGGCAGCCTCTTCTCCGGCGCCGCGCTCGCCGTGCTGCTGATGGCCGCGACGCTCGCCGTCCTCCTCGCGGTCGGCCGCATCCGCACCCGCGCCGACCACCGCTGACTACCCTTCACCCCCGCACCCCCTCCACACCTCTAGGGAACCCCCACCATGGCCATCGACGCCTCCTCGCCCCGCGCCCGGCGCGCCCTCGCCGCGGCCGCCGCCTGCTCCGCCCTCGCCCTCGCCGCCGCCGGCTGCGGCAGCGGTGCGTCCAACACCTCCTCCCACGCCAAGACGGTCACCGTCTACAGCGCGGACGGCCTCAAGGGCGACAACAACAACGGCTGGTACGACAAGGTCTTCGCGGACTTCACCAAGAAGACCGGCATCAAGGTCGACTACGTGGAGGGCGGCTCCGGCGAGGTCGTGCAGCGCGCCGTGCGCGAGAAGACCAACACCCAGGCCGACCTGCTCGTCACCCTCCCGCCGTTCATCCAGCAGGCCGAGTCCAAGGGCCTGCTGACGCCCTACAAGCCGGCCGGCGCCGACGCGATAGCCGGCGACGCCCTGAAGGACCCCAAGGGCGAGTGGTACACGATCGTCAACAACTACCTCTGCTTCGTCTACAACAAGCAGCAGGTGAAGACGGCGCCGACGACCTGGCAGGAGCTGCTCGGCGGCCGGTACAGGAACAAGCTGCAGTACTCCACCCCGGGCGTGGCCGGCGACGGCACCGGCGTGCTGATCAAGGCCATGCACGACATGGGCGAGGCCAAGGCGCTGGCCTACTTCACGCAGCTGCAGAAGAACAACGTCGGCCCGTCCTCCTCCACCGGCAAGCTGGCCGCCAAGGTCGACAAGGGCGAGATCCTGGTCGCCAACGGCGACCTGCAGATGAGCTACGCCCAGTCGACCGGCGAGGACAAGAACCTCGGCATCTGGTTCCCGAAGGGCGCCGACGGCAGGCCGACCACGTTCGCCGACCCGTACGCCGCGGGCGTGGTCAAGAACGCGCCGCACTCGGCCAACGCCAAGAAGCTGCTGGACTTCATGCTCACCAAGCAGGCCCAGCAGGAGGCGACCACGGTCGGCGGCGGCTTCCCGGCGCGCGCGGACGTGAAGCCCACCGGCAAGGTCGCCGACGATCTGAAGAGGACCATGGCCGGCGTCGAGGTCTTCTCCGTCGACTGGAACGACGTCTCCACCAACCTGCAGAGCTACATCGCCAAGTGGCAGAACGCGACGGGCAGCTGACGCCC
This sequence comes from Mangrovactinospora gilvigrisea, assembly GCF_001879105.1. Taxonomy (GTDB): domain Bacteria; phylum Actinomycetota; class Actinomycetes; order Streptomycetales; family Streptomycetaceae; genus Mangrovactinospora; species Mangrovactinospora gilvigrisea. Next base: position 12,456 of record NZ_MLCF01000025.1, read on the forward strand.
CCGCCCTTCCGACCTCCCGACATTCCCGCCCGGACCGCTCACACGTTGGAGTGACGGTTCATCAGAGGGGCTCGGCGCGGCCACCGTGGTCTGTCATGCTGCGAATGCAAGAGCGAATGCCGGTGCGCCGGCGCCGAGCCGACCCGACGGGGCGATGACCGTGATCAAAGGCGTTGATGTCTCCGCCTACCAGCCGACCGAGTTCACCACCGACGGGATGAGCTTCGCCCTGGTCAAGGCGACCGAGGGCCGCACCTGGACGAACTCGCGCCAGTCCGAGCAGGCCGCGCACGCCCGCGCCCGCGGGCTGGTCGTCGGCTTCTACCACCTGCTGTGGCCGGGCGACATCGCCGCCCAGGCCCGCTACTTCGTCACCGAGTGCGACAGCATCGAGGGCGATCTGCTCGCCTGCGACTGGGAGAACACCAACGAGGGCACGCACGCCAGCCACCACGAGAAGGACGCCTTCCTCAAGGAGGTGAAGCGGCTGCGCCCGCACCACCGGGTGCTGCTCTACTGCAACCGCGACTTCTGGCTGAACATCGACACCACCGGCTACAAGGCCGACGGCCTGTGGATCGCCGACTACGACGCCGAGCCGGGCCACCCCCGGATCAAGGCCAGCTGGCTGATCCACCAGTACACCGACCGCCCGCTGGACACCGATGTCGCGCGGTTCGACGACCGCGCCGCGATGTCCGGCTGGGCGAAGTCCGAGGAGTAGCCGTCAGACCAGGTCGACGAGCTCGGCGATGGACGCCCGGGTGTGCGTCGGGCGGAACGGGTACTTGTCCACGTCGGCCTGCCGGGTGAGCCCGGAGAGGACGAGGAAGGTCTCCATCCCGGCCTCCAGGCCGGCCAGCACATCGGTGTCCATCCGGTCGCCGATCATCGCCGCGACCTCGGAGTGGGCGCCGATCCGGTTGAGCCCGGTGCGCATCATCAGCGGGTTGGGCTTGCCGACGAAGTACGGCTCCTTGCCGGTGGCCGCCTTGATCAGCGCCGCCACGGAGCCGGTCGCCGGGAGCGGGCCCTCCGCGGAGGGGCCGGTCTCGTCGGGGTTGGTGGCGAGGAACCGCGCCCCGTTCCCGATCAGGCGGATGGCCTTGGTCAGCGCCTGGAAGGAGTACTCGCGGGTCTCGCCCAGGATCACGAAGTCCGGGTCGACGTCCGTCATGATGTAGCCGACGTCGTGCAGCGCGGTCGTCAGACCGGCCTCGCCGATGACGAACGCGGATCCGCCGGGCCGCTGGTCGTCCACGAACTGGGCGGTGGCCAGCGCCGACGTCCAGATCGACTCGACGGGCACGTCCAGCCCCATCCGCATCAGCCGGGCCTTGAGGTCGCGGGCCGTGTAGATGGAGTTGTTGGTGAGCACGAGGAACGGCTTGCCGGAGGACTTCAGCTTGCCCAGGAACTCCGCGGCGCCGGGGATCGGAACGCCCTCCTGGACGAGCACGCCGTCCATATCGGTGAGCCACGCTTCGATGGGCTTGCGCTCCGACATGTCCTGGTACGCCCCTTCCGGCCTCGCCGTGATCGGGATCGATCGTGGTGTCTGCCCAGCGTACGGGACCGGACCAGATCCGACCGCCGTCATCCCAGCCGGATCAGCCGCCGCTCCACCGCCGCCGCCACGGCCGCCGTCCGGGAGTCGACGCCGAGCTTGGCGTAGATGTTCACCAGATGCGTCTTGACCGTCGCCTCCGAGACGAAGAGCTCCTTGGCGATCTCCCGGTTGGAGAGCCCGCGGGCCAGGGCCTGCAGCACCTCCCGCTCCCGGACGCTCAGCCCCTGCTCGGGGCGGCGCATCAGCCGGCCCATCATCCGCGCCGCCACCTGCGGCGACATCGCCGACTCGCCGCGCGCCGCGGCCCGCACCGCGGCGAACAGCTCCTCCGGCGGGCAGGCCTTGAGCAGATAGCCCGAGGCGCCCGCCTCAACCGCGCGCAGCACGTCGGCGTCCGCGTCGTAGGTGGTCAGCATGAGCACCGCCGGCGCGGGCCCGTCCCCGCCCGGACCGTTGCCGCCCGGCCCGGAGAGGATCCGCTCGGCGGCGGCGATGCCGTCCCCGCCGTCCGCGAGCTGAAGGTCCATCAGCACCACATCGGGACGCAGCCGGCGGGCCGCCGCCACCGCCTCCTCGGCGCCCGCGGCCTCGCCCGCCACCTCCAGGCCGTCCTCCCCGGCGAGCAGCGCGGCGAGCCCGGCCCGCACCACCACATGGTCGTCGACCACCAGCACCCGCAGGGCCTCCGGCGGCGTGGCGTCCGCGGCCGCGCTCACAGCGGCACCACCGCCGCCACCGCGGTGCCCTCGCCCGACGCGCTCTCCACGATCAGCTCTCCGTCCACCTCGGCGAGCCGGGCGCGCAGCCCCGGCAGCCCGTGCCCGCGACCCGGCCCGGCCGCCGCCGACGGCGGGCCGTCGAAGCCGACGCCGTCGTCCCGCACGTCCAGCGTCACCCGGTCCGGGTGGTAACCCAGCGTCAGCACCGCCGTGCGGGCCGCCGCATGGTCCCGGACGTTGGCCAGCGCGCCCTGCGCGGTGCGCAGCAGCGCCCCCTCGACGGCGGACGGCAGCGGCCGCGGCTCCCCGTCCACCTGCACCCGGGCGTCGAGGCCGGCCTCGGCCGAGACCCGCGCGGCCAGCCGGCGCAGCGCGTCCGGCAGCGAGCCGGACTCCAGGTCGCGCGGCGGCGCCAGCGCGCGGACGAAGCGGCGCGCCTCGGCGAGCCCGTCGCCGACCGTCGCCTCGGCCATCCGGACGTGGGTGCGGGCCGGGCCCTCGTCCCCCGGCAGCGGCCAGGCCCGGTCGGCGGCGGTGAGCAGCAGCTGCACGCTGGTGAGGTTCTGCGCCAGGGTGTCGTGGATCTCCCGGGAGAGCCGCTCCCGCTCGGCCGCCGCGCCGGCCCGGTGCCGGGCCTCCGCCTCGGCGGCGCCGCGCCGGCGCAGCTCCAGCACGACCGCGACGGTCATCGCGGCGAACGCCAGCGGGCCCAGGAAGAGGGACGGCTCCACCGGGTCGGCGATCCGCACCTGACCGGCGATCACGGCGGCGACCAGCACCCCGGCCGCCGCCGGGATCGCGGCGACGGGCAGCACCTCCAGGCAGACGAAGCCGAGCGGGATGGCGCACCAGGCGTAGGCGGGGGCGATCAGCACCAGCACCACCCAGGCGGCGATCACGGCGACCAGCCAGACGATCCGCCCGGCCCGGCCGGCGTGCCGCAGCGGCTCCCAGGCGGCGACGCCGACGGCGTAGAGCGCGGCGAGGCCCAGGGTGAGGCCGAGGACCAGCGGGCCGTCGGCCTCGCCGGTGCCGTGCCGGGCGACGTAGCGGGAGGCGGAGGCGGCCAGCAGGAGGAAGAACGCCGCGTGCATGGCGGGGCGGAGGCGGCCCGCGGGGGAGTCCGCGGCGGGATCGGCGGGCGCTCCCGCGAGCCGTCCCCTGGGCGGGATGTCCGGATTGCGGCGCATGCTGCCGAGCCTACGGGGCGGCCGGGGCGGCCGGCTCCATCAAACGGTTGAGCGCGGATCGACCGGCTCTGCGATCCGCCGGCGGGGGTGCCGCGGCGAAGGTGGATCACGTCAGCACGTCAGCCCGGCCGCACCGGCCGGACCCCACCCCCACCCCACCCCCACCCCGAGGAGCACTCCATGTCCGCGAAGCACCGCATCTCCACCCGCAGCAAGGCCGTCCTCGGCGGGGCCGTCGGCCTCGGCGCCGTCGTCGCCGCCACGGTCGGCGGGGCGGCCTTCGCCGCCGACGACGGCACCGCCGCCACCGCGGCCGCGGCCGGCAACAGCGGCCGCGTCGCCGCCGTCCGCCCGGCCGAGCAGCTCACCGAGGCGGCCGCGATGAAGGCCGCCACCGCCGCGCTGAACAAGGCCGACCAGCTCAACCAGCACGTCACCGTCGCCATCGTGGACCGCGCCGGCAAGACCCAGCTGCTGGTCCGCGGCGACGGCGCCGGCCCGCAGACCCAGGACTCCGCGACCCGCAAGGCCTACACCGCGGTCGGCTGGGGCCAGCCCACCTCCAAGCTCAACGCGAACGCGCAGGGCAGCGGCCCGTCCGTGCGCGACATCCCGAACACCCTCTTCGTCGCCGGCGGCGTGCCGGTCGCGCACGACAACGCGCCGATCGCCGGCATCGGCGTCGGCGGCGCCCCGCAGGGCGCCATCGACGAGCAGATCGCCAAGGCCGGCGCCGACGCGATCGCCAAGGACCTGCGCTGAGCGCTCGCCGCTCGCGGCTGATTAGGGTGGGGCCCGCCGCCACCGCCGCGCTGCTCGCCGGCGCGCTGGCGGCGGGCTGCGCGGCGCAAGTCCCCAAGGCGGACCCCGGTCCGTCCCCGTCCCCGTCCCGGGCCGCGAGCTCCGCGACCAGCAGCCGGCACCCCCGTCCCCCCGCGAAGGAGAGCCCCCGCATGTCCGCCGACCCCCGTGCCGACCAGCACCTGCTGTCCGCCGCCCGCGACGGCGACACCGACGCGGTGCGCGCCGCGCTCGCGGCCGGCGCCGACACCGAGACCCGCGACGCGCGCCGCCGCACCCCGCTGCTGCTCGCCGTGACGAACGATCACGTCCCGGCGATCCGCGCCCTGGTGGAGGCCGGCGCGGACGCCGACGCGCTGGACGACCGGCACGACACCCCGTGGCTGGTCACCGGCGTCACCGGCAGCGTGGACGCGATGCGCGCGCTGCTGCCGGCGAAGCCGGACCTGACGATCCGCAACCGGTTCGGCGGCATCTCGGTGATCCCGGCCTCCGAGCGGGGCCACGCCGCCTATGTGAAGGCGGTCCTGGAGGAGACCGAGATCAACGTCGACCACGTCAACGACCTGGGCTGGACGGGGCTGCTGGAGGCCGTCATCCTCGGCAGGGGGACGGAGCCGTGGCAGGACATCGTCCGCACCGAGATCGCGCACGGCGCGCAGGTGAACCTCGCCGACCGCGAGGGCGTGACGCCGCTGGCGCATGCGGAGAACCGCGGGTACACGGCGATCGCGGAGATCCTCCGGGACGCGGGCGGGCACCGGTAGGGAGCCGCGCGGCGCTGCGCCGCGGGGTGCGGGGACGCGGGGTGCGGGGACGCCTGCCGGGCGGCGGGTCGGCGGTCCTCACCCGCGCTCACGCGGCGGAGCCGCACGGCGACCGCTGCCCCGCGCCCCTGCGCGGCACCACCAGCGGGGTGCCCGTCTCGGGGTCGTCGATGACCCGGCAGGGGAGCCCGAAGACCTCCTCCACCAGCTGTTCCGTCACGACCTCCGCCGGTGCGCCCTCCGCCACCACCGCGCCCTCGCGCATCGCGATCAGATGGGTGGCGTAGCGGGCCGCGTGGTTGAGGTCGTGCAGGACGGCGACCAGGGTGCGGCCCTGCGCGCCGTGCAGCTCCGCGCACAGCTCCAGCACGTCGATCTGGTGCGCGATGTCCAGGTAGGTGGTCGGCTCGTCCAGCAGCAGCAGCGGGGTGCGCTGGGCGAGCGCCATCGCCAGCCAGACGCGCTGCCGCTGACCGCCCGACAGCTCGTCCACCGGCCGGTCCGCGAGGTCCGCCGTGCGGGTCGCGGCGAGCGACTCGGCGACCACCCGCTCGTCCTCCTCCGACCACTGCCGGAAGAGCCCCTGGTGCGGGAAGCGGCCGCGGGCCACCAGCCCGGCGACGGTGATCCCGGCCGGGGCGGTGGACGACTGCGGCAGCAGCCCCAGCGTCCGGGCCACCTCCTTGGCGGGGCGGGCGTGGATGGCCCGCCCGTCCAGCAGCACCTGCCCACGCTGCGGCTTCAGCAGCCTGGCCAGGGCGCGCAGCAGCGTCGACTTGCCGCAGCCGTTGGGCCCGATGACGGCGGTGAACCCGCCGTCCGGGATCGCCACGTCGAGGTCCGCGGCGATGACCCGGTCGTCGTAGCGGAGCTCGGCGTGCTCGGCACGGAGGCGCGGTTGCGTCACAGCAGGTCCTTCCAGGGGTGAGTGCTCATGTCCGGCCAGCCCGGCGCTCCCTGACGAGCAGCCACAGCAGGTAGCCGCCGCCCAGCGCGGCGGTGAGGACGCCGACCGGCAGCGGGGTGCCGGGCAGCACCCGGCCGTCGGCGAGCCAGTCGGCGCCGGCGGTGAGCGCCGCGCCCATCGCGGCAGCGGTGCCGATGCCCGGCTCGGGGGAGCGGGTGAGGCGGCGGGCCAGCTGCGGCGCGGCGAGCGCCACGAACGGGATCGGCCCGGCCGCCGAGGTGGCCACCGCGGCGAGCAGCACGCCCGCGGCCGACAGCCACAGCCGGGTCCGCGCGGTGTTGACGCCCAGCGCCACCGCGGCGTCCTCGCCCATCTCGGCGAGCGCCATCCGACGGGACGTCAGCACCACCGCGGGCAGCACCGCGACGAGGACGGCCGCCACCGGCAGGGCGTTGGACCAGCCGCGGCCGTCGAGGCTGCCGGTGAGCCAGAGCAGCGCCTGCTGGGCCTCGGCGAAGCTGGCCCGGGTGAGCAGATAGCTGTTGAGGGCGCCGAGCACGGCGGTGACGCCGATCCCGGTGAGCACCAGCCGTCCGCCGGCGCCGCCCACTCCGCGCCGGGCGAGGCCGTGCACCAGGAGGGCCGCCACCACCCCGCCGAGCACCGCGCCGAGCGGGACGCCGACCGCGCCGCCGCCCAGCACCACGATCACCAGCAGCGCGCCGCCGGCCGAGCCGGCGGTGAAGCCGATGATGTCCGGGCTGGCCAGCGGGTTGCGGGCGAGCGACTGGAAGATCCCGCCGGAGGCCGCGAAGGCCGCGCCGACCAGCAGCCCGGTGGCGATCCGCGGCAGCCGCAGCTCGGTGACGACGAAGGAGGCGCCGGGCGGCCCGCCGCCGGCGAGGGTGGCCAGGACCTGGCCGGGCGTCAGCCGGTACTCGCCGGTGCCGAGCGCCACCACCCCGACGGCCGCCGCGGCGAGCAGCAGTGCCGTGCAGACGACCACCGTGCGCGGCCGCACCAGCAGGCTGAACCGCCCGGCGCGCAGCGGCTTCCCGGTGCCCGAGGTGATGCTCACAGCTCCGCCATCCTTCGGCTCCGGACCAGCAGGACGAAGGCGAGCCCGCCGAGCACCGCGGTGACGACGCCCACCTGGAGCTCGGAGTCGGAGCCGGCGGCGACCCGGGCGAGCACGTCCGAGCCGAGCAGCAGCACCGGCGCCAGCACCATCGAGAACGGCAGGATCCAGCGCTGGTCGGGCCCGGTGAGGGCGCGCGCGGCGTGCGGGATCATCAGCCCCAGGAAGCCGATCGGCCCGCAGGCGGCGGTGGCCGCCCCGCACAGCAGGGTGATGGCGAGCACGGCGAGCGCGCGGGTGCGTCCGGGCCGGGCGCCGAGCGCGCGGGCGCTGTCCTCGCCGAGCGCGACGGCGTTGAGCGGACGGGCGAGGCCGAGCGCGATCAGCGCGCCGAGCAGCATCAGCGGCCCGGTCTCGGCGAGCACATGCATGCCGTTGTCGACGGTGAGCGCGCCGACCACCCAGAACCGCATCTTGTCCAGCGCGGCCGAGTCGAGGATCTGGAAGGCCTGGTTGACGCCGAGCAGGGCGGCCTGCACGGCGGTGCCGGCGAGCGCCAGGCGGACCGGGGTGGCGGCGGCGCCCCGGCCGGAGCGTCCGGCGCCGAGCAGATAGACGACCGCGGTCGCGGCGGCGGCGCCGGCGAGCGCGAACCAGACGAAGCCGGACGGGGATTGGACGCCGAGCAAGGAGATGGCGGCGACGGCCCCGAGCGAGGCGCCGGCGTTGACGCCGAGGATGCCGGGGTCGGCGAGCGGGTTGCGGGTCAGCCCCTGCATCAGCGCCCCGGCGAGGCCGAGCGAGGCGCCGGCGGCGAGGCCCAGCGCGGTGCGCGGCAGCCGCAGCCTGCGGACCACCGTGTCGTCGTAGGTGCCGGTGGGGTGGGCGAGGGCGTGCCAGATGCCGGCCGGGCCGATGCCCTTGGTGCCGACGGCTATGGAGAGCGCGGCCGTGACGGCCAGCAGTGCCAGCGCCGCGACGAGCAGCGCGGCGAGCCGCGGCGCGGTCCTGGGCAAGCGGGGTCTCCTTCGTCGTCCGCGGCGAGCGGGTCGAGCGGGTCGAGCGCGTCGAGCGAAGGAAAGGCTAACCTAACTTCTCCGGGCGGGGAACGGGGGCCCCGAATATCGGGTGCGCCGCGCGCCCCGCGAGCCGTAGGATCTCGCGCTCGTGGCTCTCAGCGAACGCGCCGCACTGGCGCCCTTCAGGGAGGCCTCGTTCCGGGTGCTGTTCTCCGGACGGGTCGTCAACTTCTTCGGCAACGCCTTCGCCCCGGTGGCACTGGGATTCGCCGTGCTGGACGCCACCGGGTCGACCGCCCGGCTCGGGCTGGTGGTCGGCGTCCGGATGGTCGCCAACGTGGTGTTCCTGCTCTTCGGCGGGGTGCTCGCCGACCGGCTGCCGCGCGCCGCGGTGCTCGTCGGCTCCAACGTGCTCAGCGGCCTCAGCCAGATCGCCCTCGCCGCGCTGGTGCTCACCCACCACACCAGCCTGCCGCTGCTGCTGGTGCTCTCCGCCTTCAACGGGACCGTCTCGGCGCTCTCCAACCCGGCCTCCGCCGCGCTCACCTCGCAGACCATCCCGGACGCGCTGCGCACCCAGGCCAACGCGGTGATGCGGCTGGGGCGCAGCGGCGCGATGATCCTCGGCTCGTCCTGCGCCGGCATCCTGGTCGCCGGGTTCGGCGCCGGCTGGGGGCTCGCCGTGGACGGCGCCACCTTCCTCGCCTCCGCCGCGCTCTTCGCCGCGCTGCGCGTGCCCAGCGCCGCGCCCGCCGAGCGGGCGAGCACCATCACCGAACTCCGCCAGGGCTGGACCGAGTTCGCCTCCCGCACCTGGGTGTGGCTGGTGGTCGTCGCCTTCATGATCGTGAACGCGGTCTTCTCCTCCGCGCAGCAGGTGCTCGGCCCGGCCGTCGCCGACCACACCTTCGGCCGCCGCGCCTGGGGCTTCATCATCGCCGCCCAGACCGCCGGCATGGTCGTCGGCGGGATGCTGGCGATCCGGCTGCGGCCCCGCCGGCTGCTCCTCTTCGGCTGCGTCTGCGTCCTCGGGCAGGTGCCGCTGCTGCTCGCGCTCGGCGTCTGGCCCATGGTGCCGGTGCTGCTGGTCGCCGGGTTCGTCGACGGACTGCTGCTGGAGCAGTTCGGCGTCGCCTGGGAGGTCTCGCTCCAGCAGCACATCCCGGCCGACCGGCTCGCCCGCGTCTACTCCTACGACATGGTCGGCTCGTTCGTCGCCATCCCCATCGGCCAGATGTCCATCGGACCGCTCGCCGAGGCGTACGGCAACGGCCCCGTCCTGGTCGGCGGCGCCGCCCTCAGCGTCGCCATGGTCGCGATGATGTGCGCGTCGCGCAGCGTCCGCGGCCTGGTGAACGAGGCCCGCGCCCCGGAGGCCGACGCCGAGGCCGTCGCGGTCACGGGTGCAGCTTGAGGCGGTCCGCGGCCTTGTCGACCTCCTTGCGGGGGCCGTAGATCCCGATGCCGACCAGGTCCAGCTCGTCGGCCGGGACCTCGGCGACGGCGGCGCGGTTCGCCTCGTCCCAGCCGGTCTCGAACATCTGCCGGGTGTAGACGGCCACCCGCAGCCCGCGCTCGACGGCCCGCGCCCGGGTGCGGGCCAGCACGGCGGCGTCGCCCGCCAGGCACATCACCGGCTCCCGGGAGAGCGCCAGGTACTCGGTGCCGTCGGCGTCCAGGTACGGCTTGCCGATCACCTCGTCCGTCGCCTGCCCCAGGCCGGTGCCGAGGAAGGCGACGACGTTCAGCTTCTGCCAGGTCTCCAGGTCGGCGCGGACGGCGACGGCCATCTTGGTCTCGAATCGCATGGCCCGAGTCTCGGTCCGTGGGACGGCGGCCGTCTTGAACGCCGGTGCGCGGCCCGCCGGGTGCAGGATGGCAGGCATGGGCACGGCGACCACCTCCACCGAGCGGTCGCGCTGGTGGCGGTCGGCGGACGGCGCCGTCGAGGCCATGCGCGCGGACTTCCGCAGCCACACCTTTCCGCTGCACATCCACGGCACCTACTCGTTCGGCATCACCGACGGCGGCGCGCAGGCGTTCCGCTGCCGCGGGGAGGGGCACGTCTCGGCGGCGGGCCTGGTGATGGCCTTCAACCCGGACGACCCGCACGACGGGCATGCGGCGGACCTGGGGGGCTACCGCTACCGGATGCTGCACATCGCCGAGTCGGCGGTGCGCGGCGCGCTCGGCGGGGACGGGGCGGTGCCGCTGCCGCTCTTCGCCGAACCGGTGCTGGACGCGCCGCGGTTGGGGCGGGCGCTGGCGCGGCTGCACGCCGCGGTGGAGGGCGGCGCCGACCGGCTGGTGGTGGACGAGCGGGTGGTCGCGGCGGTGCGCGGCATGGTGAGCGGGGCGGCGACGCGGGCCGCGCCGGGCGTCCCGCGGCAGGCGGCCGGGCCGGGGGACGCGGTGGCGGCGCGGGCGCGGGCGGTGCTGGAGGAGCGCTGGGCGGAGGATCTGGCGCCGGAGGAGCTGGCGCGGTTGGCGGGGGCGGGGAGCCGGTTCGCGCTGTACCGGGCGTTTCGGGGGCGGTACGGGATGGCGCCGAGCGAGTTCCGCAGGGACCTGCGGCTGCGGCGGGCGCGGGGGCTGTTGCGGGGGCGAGACGGCATGCCCCTGGTCGACGTCGCCGCGGTGACGGGCTTCGCCGACCAGGCGCACCTCACGCGGTGGTTCACGCGGGTGTACGGGGTCACCCCCGGCGAGTACCGCGCGGCGCGCGGCGGCCCCTCCTCACCACCCTGACCCCCGCCACCCCGCGCGGCGTTGGCGTGTCCCGGAGGGGTGCGGGGGGCTGCGCGGGCGGCCGCGTACGGCCCGCGGTGTTGGCGCCCGGCGCCGGGTCGGCGGGATCGCGGCGGGTGCTTTTCCGGCCCATCCCACCGGAGGTGTGCGCGGCGTTGGCGTGTCCCGGAGGGGTGCGGGGGGCTGCGCGGGCGGCCGCGTACGGCCCGCGGTGTTGGCGCCCGGCGCCGGGTCGGCGGGATCGCGGCGGGTGCTTTTCCGGCTCACCCCACGGGAGGTGTGCGCGGCGTTGGCGTGTCCCGCGGGGGGCTGCGCGGGCGGCCGCGTACGGCCCGCGGTGTTGGTGCCCGGGGCCGGGTCGGCGGGATCGCGGCGGGTGCTTTTCCGGCCCATCCCACCGGAGGTGTGTGCGGCGTTGGCGTGTCCCGGAGGGGTGCGGGGGGCTGCGCGGGCGGCCGCCTACGGCTCGTGGCGTTGGTGTCCGGGGCCGGGTCGGCGGGATCGCGGCGGGTGCTTTTCCGGCCCATCCCACCGGAGGTGTGTGCGGCGTTGGCGTGTCCCCGCGGGGGCGCGGGGGGCTGCGCGGGCGGCCGCGTACGGCCCGTGGCGTTGGCGCCCGGGCGCAGCCGAGAGGCTCAGCCGCGTCTCCCCATCAGGCACGCGGTGACGGTGGCCGCCGCGTACAGCGATGCCGCAACCAGCGCGGCGGCGTGGAGGCCGTCCACCAGGTGCGCCGCGGCGAGCGTGCCGAAGAGGGCGACGCCGACCGTGGAGCCGGTCTGGCGGGAGACGTTGAAGACCGCGGAGGCCACCCCCGCCGCATCCCGCGGCGCCGCCTCCATCAGCGCGGACGTCGCCGCCGGCATGCACAGCGGGGTGCCGATGCCGCAGCAGACCAGCGCCGGCAGCAGCGCCCAGTAGGGCGTGTGCGGGCCCGCCACCAGCCAGCAGGCGAAGCCGACCGTCCCGAACGCCAGCCCCAGCCGCATCGGCAGGTACGGGCCCGTCCGCGCCGCGATCCGCCCCGACAGGGGCGAGGACGCGATCCCCATCGCCATGCACGGCAGCAGCGCCAGCCCCGCCGTCGTCGCCGAATAGCCGCGCACCTGCTGGAAGTAGAGCGTCAGCAGATACAGCAGCCCGTAGAAGCCCAGGTTGAGGACGACTCCGATCAGCGCCGACGCGGAGAACGGCACCCGCCGGAAGAGCCCGAGCGGCAGCACCGCGTCCGCCCCGCGCCGCCGGGCGACCGCGACGAAGCCGGCCGCCGCGGCCACCGCCACCGCGAACCCGCCCAGCACCGGCGCCGACGCCCAGCCCACCGTCCCCGCCTCGTTGAGCCCGAACGCCAGCCCCAGCAGCGTCGCCACCCCCAGCGCCAGCCCGGGGAGGTCGAAGCGGGTCGTCGCCGCCCGCCGCGCGACCGGGCCGATATGACGCAGCGTCACCGCCACCGCGGCCGCCGCCACCGGGACGTTGAGCCAGAAGACCGAGCGCCAGCCCAGCGCCTCCACCAGCACCCCGCCCACCACCGGCCCCGCCGCGGCCGCCGTGCACGCCACGCCGCCCCAGATGCCCACCGCCCGGGCCCGCGCCGCCCGGTCCGGGTAGGACGCCGAGAGCAGCGCCAGCGACGCCGGGATGAGCAGCGCCGCCCCCACCCCCTGCGCGAACCGCGCCGCGATCAGCGCCCCCGTCGCCGGCGCCAGCGCACACGCCGCCGAGGCCGCCGCGAAGACGCCCAACCCGCCCAGCCACAGCCGCCGATGGCCGAACCGGTCGCCCAGCCCGCCGCCGAGCAGCAGCAGCCCCGCGAAGACCGTGGTGTAGCCGTCGACAACCCACTGCAACCCGGCCGGGCCCGCCCCCAGCCCGGAGCGCAGCGCCGGCTCGGCCACCGTCACCACCGTCACGTCCAGGATCACCATGAACTGGCCGAGGCAGAGGGCGACCAGCGGGAGCACGGACAGCGGGGCGCGAGCGGGACCGGGGGCCGGGGGCGCGGGACGGGTGCCGCTCAGAGGAGTGCTCAAGGGGGTGCTCATGGGCGCCAGTGTCGAACCGGGACGCTTCGGTGGCCGCCGAAACAACGCCGACCTACGCTCGTTCCCATGAGCCGCACCCATGACCCCAGCGCCGGTGCGCAGCCCCAGGCGGACATCGCCCGGGTCGCCGCCGCCATCGGCGATCCCACCCGCGCCCGGATCCTGCTCGCCCTCGGCGACGGCCGCGCGCTGCCCGCCAGCGCGCTCGCCCGCGAGGCCGGCGTCGCCGCCTCCACCATGAGCGGCCACCTGGCCCGCCTCGTCGAGCTGGACCTGGTGCGCGTCGAGCCCAACGGCCGCCACCGCTACTACCGGTTGAGCGGCGGAGAGGTGGTGGACGCCATGGAGTCGCTGGCCGTCATCGCCCCGCCGATGAAGATCCGCTCGCTGCGCGAGGGCACCCGCTCGCACGCGCTGCGCCGCTCCCGGCTCTGCTACGACCACCTCGCCGGACGGCTGGGCACCGCGCTGATGGGGGCGCTGCTGGACGGCGACGTCCTGGAGGGCGGCGACGGGATGCACCACCCGGAGGAGGCCGTCCAGGACCGGCTCTCCGCCTACGGCCGCGACCTGGACTACCGGCTCACCGCGCACGGCCGCCGCGCCGTCACCGGCTTCGGCGTCGACCTGGAGTCGATGCCGGCCCGCGGGCGGCCCGCCGTCCGCTACTGCGTCGACTGGTCCGAGCAGCGCCACCACCTCTCCGGCGCGCTGGGTGCGGCGCTAGCCTCCCGGATGTTCCAGCTCGGCTGGCTGAAGGACGGCAGCTACGCGCGCGTCGTGCACCTCACCGAGGTGGGCCGGCGCGGCCTGGTGGAGACGTTCGGGCTGGACCCGGAGTGGGAGCAGGAGGCGCACCCCGCGCCCGCCGCGTGAGCGGCGCCCGCCGAGCCGTGCCCGGTGATCGCGAGCCGTGCCCGGTGGTCAGTGCCCGGTGAGCGCGGCCCGCAGCTTCGCCGGCACCTGCTCGGCGATGCGCTCCGCCGCGCCGCGGGACGGGGCGCGCAGCACGCGCGTCGCCTCCGCCTGGAGGGTCTGGCTGAAGTCGGAGTAGTAGGGCGTGCGGGGCCGCAGCACCGCCCGGTCCAGCTGGTCCTTTATGGTCGTCGCGATCGGCACCAGGCCGGCGTCCGGCGGCGCGGAGTAGACGGCCGCGGGGCAGGGCCGCCGCTGGTTGTCGTCGTAGGAGGAGGCGAGCACCGGCGGATTGCCGCCCTGCAGCAGGCAGTCCTGGCTGGTGGGTGAGGTGAGGAAGGCGATCAGCTGCTGCGCCCAGTAGGCGTGCGGCGAGTTCTTGGCCACCGCCAGGTCCCAGCCGCCGAGGACGGTGGCGCCGGGCAGCGCGGTGACGCCGTAGGCGGTGCCCGCACGGAACTCGGCGGCGGAGCCCTTCTGGTTCTTCCGCGAGTCCATCGCCTCGTAGGCGTAGGGCCAGTTGCGCATGAACAGCGCCTGGCCGGCGGTGAACGCGGCCTGGCTGGAGGCCTCGTCCATGCTCAGCGAGCTCTTGTTGTCCCAGGTGTAGTTGACGTCCGTCCACAGGTCCACGAGCCCCTTGACGACCGCCTTGCTGGTGTCCCCGCTGATGCTGGCCTGCCCGTCCTTCCCGGTGAGCACCGGGCCGGGGGCGGCGTTCAGATCACCGGCGACCGACTCCAGCGCGTTGACCGTCAGGCCCTCGTACTGCTTGAGCTGGGTGGCGTAGCGGTCCTTGAACTTCGCCTGGTTGCCGCTCAGCAGATGGTTGATCTGCTGCCACGTCCAGCCCCCGGACGGCGCCGGCCCCAGCTGGTCCTTGCGGTAGTAGAGCAGGCCGACGTCGGTGCGGAAGGGGACGGCCCAGGTGCGGTGCTTCTCGTCCTGCCCGGACTGCCGCACCACCGGGATCATGCCGTCCAGCATCCGGTTGGGCAGCTGGTGGACCAGCCCCGCCTTGACGAACTCCGGGATCCAGGTGACGTCGAGGGAGACGACGTCCAGGGCGCTGCTGCCCAACTGCCCCTCGGCGGCCAGCTCGGCGTGCTCGGGGTCGGAGTCGGACGTCAGCTCGACGACCTCGGCGCGCGGCCGCTCGGGGTGCTGCTTGCGCGAGTCGTTCCACGCCTGGACGAGCCGGTAGTCGATGCGGGAGGTGGTGAAGTCCTCGCCCATCGCGATCTTCAGGGTGTAGCCGGCGGCGCCGGCGGCCGGGCGGGGCGGTCCGGGGGTGTCCGACGGGGCGTCGGACGGCGCGAAGGAGGACGTCCCCGCCGAGCAGCCGCCGATCAGCAGCAGGGTCGCGGCGGCCAGCGCGGCGGCGCGGATGCGGGCGGGGCTCACTGCACGTCACCTCCCTCCCAGGTCTTGGCGAAGACGTTGCCGAGCTCGGTGCCGAGCACCGCCGCCGACGACGGCCGCGGTGTGCAGGCCTTCGGGTTGATCACCGCGAGGTTCTCCTGCTTGCCGCACGCGCCCTCCGAGCCGCGGCGCATCGAGAAGACCGTCACCGGCACATCGGGCTTCAGCTGCGGGGCCATGTCCGCCAGGTCGCTGGAGGTGCTGGCGTTGTCGCCGTCGGAGATGACCACGATCGACCGGTAGGGCTGCTCCTGCTGCCGGGCGAACCCGAGGCCGCGGGTGACCAGATGGAAGATCCGCGCGTCGCGGCCGCCGCTGCGCAGCGCCTTCAACCGGTCCTGCACGGCCTGCCGTCCGGAGTCGCTGCCGACCGGCAGCGGCGGGGAGCCGGTGTTGGCGCCGTTGACGGGCCACAGCTCGAACCGGTCGTCCGGGCCGGCCCGGTTGACGGCGGTGCGGATCGCGGCCTGCGCGTCCTGCATCTTGCCCTCGTCCCACATGGAGTCGGAGTTGTCGAGGATGACCAGCACGAACCCGGGCGCGTGCGCGCTGCGGTACTGCGCCGAGGTGGTGGCGGCGGTGTCGGCGGGGGGCGCGGCCGCGGGGTCGGGGGCCCGGATGCCGAACCCGGCGAGGACCGCCCGCCCGCCGTCCGCGCCGGTGGCGGTCAGCCAGTCGCGGAAGTGCCCGACGGCGTCGGCGCGCGCCGAGCTGTCGGTGCCCTCCTCGGGCACCTGGACGAAGGGCAGGTCGAGCGCGGGGCCGCCGGAGGGGGCGACGTAGTTCGCGCCGGGGGAGACCGTCTGGTAGCCGTCCCGGCAGGTGCTGCCGTGCGCGTCGACGGCCTCCTGGAGCGCGAGGAGCGAGGCGAGCGCCGGGTAGCGGGTGGCGCCGGGCCGGCAGAGCACCGCGAGCGCGCCGTCCGCCTGGCGGTCGCTCAGGGCGTAGCCGCGCTCCAGGTCGCGGCGGCCGGCGACGTCGGTCGGGGCGAGGGCGTTGTCGTACTCGTTGCGGGCCTGCAGCAGGCCGGTGCCGGATGTGGTGGGCAGCGGCCGCAGGACGGTGCCCGTCTTCGGCGACAGCTGCCTGAAGACCTGCCGCCAGGTCGGGTTCGGGCCGAGGTTGAGGTTGTGGTCCACGTCCCCGGGGAGCGTCATGATCAGCGGGGAGGAGCCGATCGAGGTGCGCTGCGCCTTCCGGAGCAGGCGGAGCGCGTCGCCGCTCCCGGCGGTGGCCCGCAGCGAGGTGACGACCTGCTGGTACTCGGCGGAGGAATCGGGGATCCAGACGTCCGGGCGGGGGCCGACGTCCCGCAGCGGCTCGAACGCCTCGTCGGGCGCGGCGGAGGCGCCCGGGGAGGGGCCCTGCTCCCAGGCCGTCAGATTGCCGAAGGAGTGCACCGCCTGGTCGGTCGAGGCCGGGTAGAGCACCAGCGTGGAGCGCCGGCAGCCGTCGGCCGCCCGGTTGGCGCCGCTGCTCGCGTAGGCGTCGGCGGCGGACTGCAGGGCGCTGATGTTGTCGACGGACGTCATGATGCGCAGCGCCACCGGGACGGGGCAGGCGCCCGCGAACGGGCCGGTTCCGGCAGCGAGATCGGGACCCAGCCAGGACGCGGCGGCGACGGCCAGCACGACAAGCGCGGTGGCCGCGCGCCGCGGCCAGGTGCCGGCGGCGAACTCCCAGGCGCGCCGCCACCGGTGATCCGGCTCGGGCCCCTGTTCCGGCTCCTGTTCCGGCTTGGGCTCAGGCTCCGGCCCCGGCTCAGGATCCGGCTCCAGTTCCGGCTTGGACTCCTGTTCCGGCTTGGGCTCCGGTTCCGGTTCCTGTTCCGGCACTGAGGGCGGATCGGGCGGCGCCGAGGGCGGTACGGGGTTCGCCTCGGTGCGGCCGGGGCTCGCGTCCGAGGAGTTGCGCTCCCCGCTCGCCGCGGGCCCCGCCTCCGGCGGCCCCGGCCGTACCGCGCCGCGCCGCAGCGCGATGTCCCCGCCGCCGTTGCTGAAGGTCGAGAAGGGCACCCAGTCGTCGCCCACCTCGGTCTTCCACAGGTCCGCCTTCATCCGGGCGTCGATGTAGGCGGCGGCCTCGGCCGCGGTGACCCGGTAGCCGTCCGTGGCGCCCGCGCTGAGGACGTCGAGCAGATGGCTGGTGAACCAGGTGGGCGAGTCATCGCGGCCCTCGACGGCCGGCCGCTGGATGCGGACCCGTCGGCCGACGGGGCACGCCGTCAGGATCGCGAAGGGCTTCGGCCAGGGGAGGGGGCCGGCGATCAGGGAGGCGTTTCCGCCGTAGCAGCAGTCCAGGATGAGGGTGAGCTCGGAGAGCCGGCCCGCGCCCATCGCCGCGTTGAGGTTGCCCAGCAGCTTTCGGACGCTGATGGAGGCGTGCTCGGGGTGGGTGTACTCGGCGCCGCGCAGCACCAGGAACAGATCGTCCGGGTCATGGTGGTGCAGGCTCTCCCGGTAGTAGCCGTGGCCGCAGAAGTAGACCAGCAGCGAGTCGACGTCGGGGTCGGCGACCGCGTCCTCCAGCGTCCGCCAGAAGTCGTCGCTGAACTCCGGGTCGAGGTGGATGGGCGTGCGGGCGCCCGGCTCCCGGTCGCCCAGCAGGCCGCGGAGCCCGGTGGCGCTGGTGTACGCCGGCCGGATGTCGTGGAAGTTCTCGTCGCGGTAGGCCGGGACGCCGATGAGGATCGCTTGGCGCATGCCGTCACACCCGCCCGGGGCGGGCGGACGGGACGGGCGGGTGCGGTCGGTGCTTCCTCACGTCTCTCCCCTGGAGACCGGACCGGTCAGCGTGCGGGCTGGAGCATGGCGGCGACGGCGGCGATCACCTCGTCCACCCGGGCCACGTTCTCGTTGTCGGAGGCGAGGGAGAACTCCTCGCCGCCGACCTTGAGGGTGATCGAGGAGCCGGGGCGGACGGCGCGCCGCCGGCTGCGGGTGACCCAGGCGAAGACGGACCGCACCAACTGCCCGTAGTTCTCCCGCGTCAGACGGAGGATCAGCTCCCCCTGGCCGCCGGGCGGCTCGGGCGCGGACGTCTCGGCGGCCTCCTGGAGGTCGCCGCCCTCGTTGATCAGCCACCGGCGGAGCAGGTTGCGCTCCTCGGCGGTGGCCGCGCCGAAGTCGGACAGGATCAGCCGGGCCTCGGCGGCAGCAGGCGTGCTCATGGCACCCTCGTCTTCCCCTGCGGCTAGCGCGCCGCGCCGGTGTCCTGGTGGTCCGTCAGCCGGCGGATCAGCTCGTCCAGCTCCTTGGTGGGGACGCTGGCCGGGACCTCGATGCGCACCATCTCCGGCGGGACGATGATGGTGAGCCGCGCCTCGTCGGGCTCCGCGCAGTAGTCGGGCCACTCCTCGGAGCGGCGCGGCCCGTCGGCCTGCGGGGGCACCGTCACCTGCACGTCGCACGGCTGCTTGCGGCGGTCGAGCCAGGCGAGGGCCGAGCGGACGAGCAGTCCTATGCCCACGTCCTCGACGAGCTTGAGCAGCACGACGGCCTCGACGCTCAGGTGGTCGCGGTCGGAACCGGGGGCGGCCCGCTGCTCGGCGTGCTCGACGAGCCCCGGCTCCTGCTGCAGCCACCTGCGCAGCTTCGCCAGCTGCTCGCCGTTCTCCGCCTCGTTGGGATATCCCTCGATGGTGATGCGGACCTCAGTGTCCACCTCAGCCCCCCTGGATAGGCTCCTGACGGTAGTTCACATGATTCCACGTTTCCCTGAGAGAGGTGTGAGGGACGGCACATGGTTGCAACGGATGGCTGTGCATCCCGGTTTCCGGAGCTGTTCGCCCCCGGGCGGTGGGAGTGGTGCCGGGCGGATGTGCAGTTCTCCCTCCGGCCGCCGGACGACGAACTGGTCACCAACATCCATGTGATCGGGTTCGCGGACGGCGGGATCGTGGTGTGCCGGGACGCGCGGCGGGAGGGGCACTGGTTCCTGCCCGGGGGGACGCGGGAGCAGGGCGAGAGCGTCGAGGAGTGCGTCCGCCGGGAGCTGGCGGAGGAGGCCGGCGCCTCGCTGGTGGGGCCGCTGCACTGGCTCGGCGCGCACTTCGCGGAGACCGATCGGCCCCGGCCCGGCTACGAGTGGCAGCCGCATCCGTACCGCGCCTGGCTGTGGTGCACCGCCGAGCTGCGGCTGGACGGCGAGCCGAGCAACCCCGAGGACGGTGAGCAGGTCGCCGAGGTGCGGGCGGCGCCGCCGGAGGAGGCGGTGCGGCTGATCGCGGCCTCCGAGGGCGAAGAGTTCGGACAATTGGTGCAATTGGCGCTTGAGTCCCATGAATCAGACGCTTCTCGTCGCAACCTGTCGTGAACACAACCCTCTTGAGTGAGGGATGTCATTCCCGTGCATGATCCACCGTTCGTCGGTTAGACGACGGGGATGACTGGCACAGAGACAACGGCGGACGATGCCGCGCGGCCCTCCGCGACCGAGGTCGACCTGCCCACCGTGCGGCGGGCCATCGCGGGCGCGGCCATGGGCAACTGCATCGAGTGGTTCGACTTCGGCGTGTTCGCCTACCTCGCGACCACCCTGGGCAAGGTCTTCTTCCAGGGCGGTGCCAACGGCACCCTCGAGACGTTCGCCACGCTCGCCGTGGCCTTCCTGATGCGTCCGCTCGGCGGGGTCTTCTTCGGACCGCTGGGCGACAAGATCGGGCGCCAGAAGGTGCTCGCCACCACGGTCATCCTGATGTCCGGCGCCACCCTGCTGATCGGCGTGCTCCCCTCCTACGCCGCGATCGGCATCTGGTCGCCGATCCTGCTGCTGGTCGTCCGGCTGGTACAGGGCTTCGCCACCGGCGGCGAGTACGGCGGCGCCGCCACCTTCATCGCCGAGTACGCCCCCGACAAGCGCCGCGGATTCTTCTGCAGCTTCCTGGAGTTCGGCACCCTCGGCGGCTATGTGCTGGGCGCGGGCATCGCCACCGGCCTCCAGCTGGGCCTCTCCGACCAGGCCCTGATGACCTGGGGCTGGCGCATCCCGTTCCTGATCGCCGCGCCGCTCGGCATCGTCGGCCTGTGGCTGCGGATGAAGCTGGAGGACACCCCCGCCTTCCGCGACCTCACCAAGCGCTCCCAGCCGGAGCACACCGCCCTGAAGGCGACGCTCACCAGCGCCTGGCGCCCCATCCTGTTCTGCATCGCCCTGGTGCTGGTCTACAACGTGGTCGACTACACGGTCCTCACCTACATGCCGACCTATCTCTCGCAGGTGCTGCGCTACTCCACCACCACCTCGCTGCTGATCTCCATCGGCATGATGCTGCTGATGATGGCCGGCATCAGCCAGGTCGGCCGGCTCTCCGACCGGATCGGGCGGAAGCCGCTGCTGGTGGGCTCCTGCGTGGGCATCTTCGTGCTCTCCGCGCCCGCGTTCCTGATGATGGGCACCGGCAACATCGTGCTCACCTGG
Source organism: Mangrovactinospora gilvigrisea (assembly GCF_001879105.1). Lineage (GTDB taxonomy): Bacteria > Actinomycetota > Actinomycetes > Streptomycetales > Streptomycetaceae > Mangrovactinospora > Mangrovactinospora gilvigrisea. The sequence continues at coordinate 33,055 of NZ_MLCF01000025.1, forward strand.
GTGGGTCTGCTGCTGCTCAGCGCGCTGCTGCTGGGGATGCTCGGCACCATGTCGGCGACGCTGCCGAACCTCTTCCCCACCCAGTACCGGTACGGCGCCTTCGCGGTCGGCTACAACGTCTCCACCGCGGTCTTCGGCGGGACGGCCTCGTTCGTGATCTCCGCGCTGATCGACTCGACCGGCAACCACCTGATGCCGGCCTTCTACATGATGGCCGCCGCGGCGATCTCCGTCGTCCCGATCATGAAGATCAAGGAGACCGCCGGGAAGCCGATGATGGGCTCCAAGCCCGTCGTCACCCGTACCCGGCGCCCCGCCCGCGCGACCACCGCGTCGTCGGTCGGCTGAGGCGCCGGTGGGCCGAGGCGCCGGACGGGGCCCGGGAAGGGCCCGCTTAGAGCGCCAGGCGCGCGTCCAGCTGCTCCTTCATCGCGGCCGCCATCTCCTTGATGGTGGCCAGGCCCTGGCGGCCCCACGGGCGCGGCTCCTGGTCGACCACGCAGACGGTGCCGATCGCCTGGCCGGTCCGGTCGTCCAGCAGCGGGGCGCCCAGGTAGGAGCGGATGCCCAGCTCGTCGACGACCGGGTTGCCCGCGAACCGCGGGTAGTCGCAGACGTCGTCGAGCACCAGGGCCTTCTTGCGGACGATCACATGGGGGCAGAAGCCCTGGTCGAGCCGCATCGTCCGGCCGGTCGGCAGCGGCGCCGGGCCTGCCCCGGAGCCGTCCGCCGGGCCGCTGGAGCCGCTGGAGCCCTCCGGGGTGTAGAGGCCGGCGAAGAACTGCCGCCGGTCGTCGATGAAGTTGACCATCGCGTACGGCGCCTTGGTGATCGACGCCAGCTGCGCGGCGAAGTCGTCGAACGCCGGATCCGGCTGTTCGCCGAACCCCAGTTCGCGCAGACGCGCGGCGCGGGCCTCCGCGCCGGTGTCGTTGGGCCGCAGCAGTTGATGGCCCGTCAGGTCGAAGTCGGGGACGTCGTAGTCCTTCATGAGAGGGTCTCCATGGGGGAGGGCGGAGAGGGGGCGGGCACGGTGCCGATGGTGCCGTCGGCGTACCGGATCAGGTGCTGGACCAGGTCGATGAGCACCTGCGTGGCCGAGCTGCAGCGCCGCGCGTCGCACATCACCACCGGCGTCTCGGGGCGCAGGTCGAGCGCGACGCGGACCTCCTCGCGGGTGTACCGGTAGGCGTTGTCGAACTCGTTGACGGCCACCACGAAGCGGATGCCGCGCCGTTCGAAGTAGTCGACCGCCGCGAAGCTGTCGGAGAGCCGCCGGGTGTCGGCGAGCACCACCGCGCCCAGGGCGCCGTTGGACAGCTCGTCCCACATGAACCAGAACCGCTCCTGGCCGGGCGTGCCGAACAGGTAGAGCACATGGCGGCCGTCGAGCCCGAGGCGGCCGAAGTCCATCGCCACCGTGGTGGTCGACTTCTCCTCGACGCCGAGCAGCGAGTCGTGGCCGACGCTCACCTGGGTGAGCAGTTCCTCGGTGGACAGCGGCTCGATCTCGCTCACCGCCCCGACGAACGTGGTCTTGCCGACCCCGAATCCGCCCGCGATCAGCACCTTGAGGGCGGTGGGGAAGGGGTCGTGCGCGAAGCCCGGCGGGGGCGTTCGATCGGACGGGGACAGCAGGGTGTCAGAGTCGTCGGCGCAGGCCATCGAGGACCGCCTCCAGGACGGGTCGGTTGACGGGAGTGGCCGTCACCAGCTCCGGCGCGCGGGCGATCAGGGCCCCGCACTCCACCAGGTCGGCCAGCAGGACTTTGGCGACGACCGCCGGCAGCCGCAGATGCGCGGCGATCTCGGCGACCGACATCGGACCCCGGCACAACCGCAGCGCGGAGTTGTGGTCGGGGCCCAGGTCGACGCCGCGCGGCGAGGAGCCGGTGGCCATCACGAGCGTTATCAGGTCGAGCCGGGTCGCGGGGCGGGTGCGGCCATTGCTGATCGCATAGGGCCGGACGAGGCGCCCCGCGTCGTCGTCGACCCAGGGGTCGTTGTCGGGGGCCGTCACGGCCTGATGGTGCCCTGGTCAGCAGAGAGCGACGGCGCGCCGCCGGGTCTGCTGGGCAGCGGCGCGCGCTGCTCGGGCGGCCGCTGCGGCATCCGGGCCGGGGTCGTCAGATGCTGGCGGACGCTCTTGACGAGCATCGCCATCTCGTAGCCGATCACACCCGCGTCGGCCTCCCGGCCGGCGAGCACCGCGAGGCAGGCGCCGGAGCCGGCCGTCGAGACGAACAGCAGCGCGCTGTCCAGCTCGACGACCACCTGGCGCACATCGCTGCCGTCGGCGAACCGCTGGCCGGCACTGCGGGCCAGCGAGTAGAGGCCGGAGGCGAGCGCGGCCATGTGGTCGGCGGCGTCGGTGTCGAGCCCGCAGGCGGCCTTGACCAGGCCGTCGGATGACAGCAGCAGGGCGCTGCTGGTGTGCGGAATGCGCTGCACCAGACCGCTGAGCAGCCAGGTCAGATCGGTGGCAGCTCCGGTGCGCACGTCAGTCACCATGATCCTTTCTCGTACGAGCCGTCGACCGCCGGGGTGGCGGCGGGCGGGGGCTCGAACTCGTCTTCCGCGCCGGCCCGGCTGACGCCGCGTTGGAAGGCGGCCATCAGCCCCGGGTCGTGCTCGGGGGGTTCGCCGTCGGGACCGGCGGGGGCGGGTCGGTTCGTCGGGGCGTCGGTGCGCAGCTGGGGCACCAGGTGCTCCTGGCGCCGGCGCTGCGGCAGAGGGGGCCGGGCGCCGCCGCCCGCCGTGGCGGGCTCGGGGTCGAGATCGGGGTCGGGCCCCGGGACGGGCTCGGGCGCCGGGGCGGGGGCCGCGGGCGCCGCCGGACGGGTGGACTGCCGGGCGGGCAGCCGCAGTTCGGCGGTGCGCTCGGAGGGCGTCTCGGCGGCGGGGAGCACCGCGGGGGCGGGCGCCGGCGGCGGGGCGGGCTCCGCGGAGGCGTGCTCCACCGGCGCGTGCTCCACGGGTGCGTGCTCCGCCCGGGGCAGCGCGGACTGCGCGGCCGGGGCGTGGCGCGCCTCGTGGACCTGGCGCGGCTCGCGGGCCTCCCGGGCGTCCTCGCCGGGGGCGTCGCCCATCAGCGCGGGCGGCAGGATCAGCACGGCCTGCACGCCGCCGTAGATGTTGGTCTGCAGCCGGACGACCACACGGTGCCGCCGCGCCAGCGACGCCACCACGTAGAGCCCGATCCGCCCGTCCTCCAGCAGCCGCCCGATGTCGAACCGCTCGGGGTCGGCGAGGAGTTGGTTGTACTGCTCCTGGTCGTCCGGGGCGAGGCCGAGCCCGCGGTCCTCCACCTCGACCGCGATGCCGGACGTCACCATCTGGGCGCGCAGCAGCACCTGGGAGCCGGCCGGGGAGTAGGTGGTGGCGTTCTCCACCAGCTCGGACAGGAGGTGGATGATGTCGGCGACCGCGTTGCCGCGCACCGTGCCGGGGATCGGCGGGACCAGCTTGACCCGCGGGTACTCGTCCACCTCGGCGATCGCCGAGCGCAGCACCTCGGTCATGGTGACCGGGCGCGTCCACTGCCGGCGGGAGACCGCGCCGCCCAGCACCGCCAGGTTCTCGGCGTGCCGGCGGATGCGGGTCGCCAGGTGGTCGACCTGGAAGAGGCCCTTGAGCAGGTCCGGGTCCTCGACCTCGTTCTCCAGCCCGTCGAGCAGCTGGATCTCGCGGTGCACCAGGGACTGCAGGCGCCGCGCCAGGTTGACGAAGACCTCGACCTCGTGGGCGGTGGTGCGGCGGCGCTGGATGCCGGCCGCGCCCGCGTCGGCGGCCCGGTCGGGGCCGGCCTGCGGATGCGGGACGGGCGCCTGCGCCGGGGCGTGCTGGTCGGCGGGCCGCTCGGACCCGCCGCCGAGCGCGGCCGCCTGGAGCACCGCCGCCTCGGCGCGGCGCCGGACGCGCTGCAACTCCTCGGCGAGCAGCTCCAGTTCGTCGGCGTCGCCGGAGCGCTCGTCCGGCGGCAGGAAGAAGGCGGTGGGCTCGCCGCGCCGCAACCGGTCCAGCAGCTGGTCGAGTTCGGCCTGGCCGCGGGCCGCGCCGCGGCGCAGCTCGGTGACGCGGTCGGCGAGGGTGCGGTGGGTGCGTCCGGCCGCGGCGCCGCCGACGAGCAGCGCGGCGACGGCGACGGCGGCGCCGCCGGCGAGCATCGTCCAGCCCTGGGAGCCGAGCCGGACGCCGGCCGGCAGGGTGCGCGCGGCGAGCACCGCGGCCGCGGCGCAGGCGGCGAGGGCGACGAGGCCGGGCAGGACCGCGAGGCGGACCAACCGGGAGTGCAGGGCGCCGGCGCGACGGCTCCCGGGGCGGGTGGTGCGCCCGTGGCGGGCGCGCTCGCGCACCTCCCCGGACTGCGGGTGGGGCGCCGGCGATGTCATGGTCGGCCGCCTTCCCGGGCCCGGCCGGAAACCGGCGGTGCGCACGCCGGGGCGCCCGGGGCTGCGGTGCGCGCCGGGGCGGCAGCTATCGGAGACGCCGCGGGGGGTGGGGGTCGGTGCATGGTGGATCCTCGGGACTCGGGGGTTTGCTGGGGGAGGGCTCCGGAAGTTTCGGGGAACATGTCTTCGAAATAGGACCCGAAATACTCGAGGAGTTGTCGGCGCGCGGCCCTGTACCGCCCTCCTCGACCCTGTCGGGTGCTGCCCTCTTGACCGCCTGACGGTACGTCAACTGCCGTGGATCTCCAGGTGGTGGGGGCACGCTGACGGTACGTCGGGCGACAGCCCCAAATGTAGCCCGACTGCGGGAGGGGCTTCAGCCCACCCGGGAAATCCGCGCACCAACGGGTGTATCGGGGGTGTCCGGAGGGGACGCGTCCGCGGGCGTTCGTCCGCTGTTCGACTCCGCCACGCCCTCTTGTCCCGGGGTCGGCACATCCCCGAAACTGAGGCTCCATCGGTTTCAGATATTTTCAGACAAGTAGCCGCTATGATCTTGACCCGCCTGACGATTTGTCGACCCTGGTAGATGTCGGCCTCACCTGCGGAAGCCGAGTGCTCACCCGACCCGCCCGGTCCCGCGGACGGGCCTGACCGACCATCACCTCCTGGAGGGGGCCGCGCTATGACACTCGGTTCGGCAGCCAAGGCAGCAACCGCGCCAACTCCGCTTCCCACGGCCGCGGAACCCGCGGACCCGCCGTCCGGCAGACCCGCCGGCGCCGCCGGTCTCACCGGCCGGCGCCACGAGGAACTCCGCGACGCCGTCCGCCGGTTCGCCGAGGAGGAGGTCCGCCCCCGCATCCCCGAGATGGAGCGCGGCCGCACCGCCGAGCACGAGCTGTCCCGGCTCATCGCCCGGCAGGGCTGGATCGGCGTCACCGTCCCCGCCGCCTACGGCGGGATGGACGCCGGCCACCTCGCCAAGACCGTCATCATCGAGGAGCTCTCCCGGGTCAGCGGCGCGATGGGCGCCATGGTCCAGGCGAGCCAGCTGGGTGTCGCCAAGATCGTGCACTTCGGCAGCGCCGAGCAGAAGCGCGCCTGGCTGCCCGCCGTCGCCGACGGCCGCTGCCTGCCCACCATCGCCGTCACCGACCCCGAGTCCGGCGGCCATGTGCTCGGCATGGAGGGCACCGCCGAGGCCTCCCCCGACGGGCGGCAGTACCGGCTCAACGGCCGCAAGGTGTACGTCGGCAACAGCCATGTCGGCGATCTGCACGGCGTGGTACTGCGCACCGGGCCCGGCTCCCGCGGCCTCTCCGCCTTCCTCGTCGAGGCCACCCGCCCCGGGTTCGGCCTCGGCGAGCAGGTCGAGGCGATGGGCCTGCACGGCTTCAGCTTCGGCGAACTCGTCTTCGACGACTGCCGGATCCCCGTCGAGAACCGCCTCGGCGAGGAGGGCGACGGCCTCGCCGTCGCCTACTCCTCCAGCGTCCTGTACGGGAGGCCCAACCTCACCGCCGTCTCGCTCGGCATCCACCAGGCCCTCGTCGACGAGACGGTGCGCTTCTGCGCCGAGCGCCGCCGCTACGGCAAGGCGCTCTCCGCGCTGCCGTCGATCAAGCTCAAGCTCGGCGAGATGCAGTCCCGGCTGATGACCGCGAGGCTCACCGCCTACCACGCCGTCCATCTGCTGGACCGCGGCGAGGCGTGCGACGCGGAGCTGATGAACGCGAAACTGGTCAATGTCGAGTACGCGCTCGACACCGCCCGCAACGCCATGGAGATCCACGCCGCCAGCGGGCTGTTCACCGACCGCCCACTGGAGCGCTACCTGCGGGACGCCCACCACATCTTCGCCCCGGCCGGCACCAGCGACATCCAGCGGCTGCGCCTCGCCGAGTCCGCCCTGGGCACCGATCGCGGCCAGTGGTCCGAGCGCCTCTCCGACCTCGTCCGCCACCACCCCGACGACCCCGCCGGCCCGGCCGAGCCGCACCCGCATCCCGACCTGGCCCGCTCGGCGTAGGCCGCCCCCGCCCCGACCCGGTCCCGCCGGAACGCCCCCGGACCCGCGCGCCCTACCACCCTCGGAACCGTCCTGTCAGCTATGCGCGGGTTATGGGGACTTGATGCCACCCGATGCGCGAAAGCCGCCCGTATTACGGTCCGGATCCTGGCCGTGGGCGTTCAAATCCCCCCATCCGTATGACTAGTATCGCTGGGTCAAGTCCGCCTCGGGGGAAACCGATGCCTCGCACCCAGCAGAACACCGCCCGCGAGCCCGGCCGGCTCAGCCTCCGAACGGCGCTCGTCGTCCTCGCCCTGATCCCCAGCCTGGCGCTGATCTCCCTGCTCGGGGTCGCGTCCGGGAACCTGTGGAACCAGTGGCGCGCGCTCGACGGCGCCGCCCGGCTCGCCGAGCGCGCCGAGCCGCCGGCCTACTCCCTGATGGTCGCCCTCCAGCAGGAGCGCCGCCTCAGTGAGGTCGTCCTCGCCGGAAAGCACGGCGCCCGCGCCCAGTTGAAGGCGCAGCGCGTCCGCACCGACAACGCCGCCGACCGGCTGCGCGCCGTCGCCTCGGACGCCACCGGCCCCGACGCCGGCAACGTCCCCGGCACCTCGGCCCGCGCCCTGGCCGTCACCGCCGCCGCCCTCGGGCCGCTGTCCGGCGTCCGCGCGCAGGTCGACGAGAACGCCGGCAACCGCGGCTCCGCCTTCGACGTCTACACCTCCGCCATCGCCGCCGACGTCGCGCTCTTCAACGCGCTCGGCCGCACCGACGACGGCGGCGTCACCGCGGCCGCCCGGCCGATGGTCGCCCTCTTCTGGGGCGGCGAGATGCTCTCCCGCGAGGACGCACTGCTCACCCGGGCGGCCGCCTCCGGACGCCTCACCTCCGACGAGTACACCCAGTTCGCCGGGTGGGTCGGCGTGCAGCGCTTCAGCTACGAGCAGCAGGCCGCGCCCGAACTGCCCGCCGGCGACAGATCCGTCTACGACAAGGTCACCACCGGCGGCCAGTGGGCCGACAAGACCTCCGCCGAGGACGCCGTCATCCAGTCGCACCTGGGCGGCAACTCGCCGGGCGCCGCGATCCAGGACGAGACCCTGACCGCCTGGGGACGCTCCATCCCCACCATCACCGACCAGATGCAGAAGCTCGCCTGGTCGCGCTCGGTGGGCGTGCAGCAGACCGCCAAGGACGCCTCCCGGACGCTGCTCTGGCGGCTCGTCGCCATCACCGCCGTCGGCCTGGTCGGCGTCGTCGCCGCCGTGCTGATCGTGCTGCGCCTCACCCTGATGCTGCGCCGCCGCATCGCCGCGCTCCGCGCCGAGGCCCTCGACCTGCAGACCCGCCTCCCCGATGTGCTGGAGCGGCTGCGCCGCGGCGAGACCATCGACACCAGCCAGGAGATCCCCGAGATCCGCCGCACCAGCGACGAGCTCGGGCGCCTCGGCGACGCCCTGAACCTGGCCCGCCGCACCGCCCTGCAGACCGCCGTCGAACAGGCCGAGCAGCACCGCGGGTTCGAGAAGCTGCTGCAGCGCATCGCGCGCCGCACCCAGCTGCTCATCGGCCTCCAGCTGCGCAAGCTCGACGAGATGGAGCGGCGCCACGAGAACCCCGAGGTCCTGGAGGGGCTCTTCGACCTCGACCACCTCACCGCCCGGCTGCGCCGCTACGAGGAGAACCTGGTCATCCTCGGCGGCGGCCAGCCGCAGCGCCGCTGGCGCAAGCCGGCCCGGCTGCTGGACGTGCTGCGCTCCGCGCAGGGCGAGGTGCAGGACTACACCCGCATCCAGATCGACATCGAGGGCTCGGCCTGGATCCATGAGCGGGCCGTCGGCCCGGTCGTCCACGTCCTCGCCGAACTGATGGAGAACGCCGCGTCGTTCTCCAAGCCGCCCACCCCCGTCGAGGTGCACGCCTCCGCGGTGGGCCGCGGCGTCGCGGTGGAGATCGAGGACCGCGGGCTCGGCATGGAGCCCGGCCAGTACCGGGCCGCCAACGCCATCATGGCCGATCCGCCCGCCCCGGACGTGCTCTCCCGGGTCGACGACATCCGCCTCGGCCTCTACGTGGTCGCCCGGCTCGCCTCCGCGCTCGACATCCAGGTGGAGTTCCGGCCCTCGGTCTACGGCGGCACCCGCGTCATCGTCCTGGTGCCCGCCGACCTGATCGTCCGTCGGCCGCCGCTGGAGGCCGCCGCCGACCCCGAGACGGACGCCGGGCCCGAGCGGCCCCGGCTGCCGGCCCGTCAGCTCGCCGCCCTGCCCGGCGGCGCGGGCCACCACCCGGAGCCGGCCCAGGAGCGTCCCGGGCGGGCGGCCGACCCGGCCCCGGAGCCCGCCCCGACGGCGATCGCCCCCGCACCCCCGACGCCGGGGCCCACCCGGATGCCGTCCCCGGCCTCCGCCCCGGTCCCCGCTCGGCGGCCCGGCTCCGGACGGGTCCTGCCCAAGCGGGTCCGCCAGGCCAACATCGCCCCCGAGCTGCGCGTCGACCCAGACGCCCCGGCCCCCGCGCCCGGACCCGCGGCCTCCGCCTCCATTCCCGCGCAGCGCCGCTTCGACGGCGAGGAGACCGTCGACCTGCGGCCCGAGTCGGCCCGCCGGGCGGGCGCCGCGATCGGCGCCTTCCAGAGACAGTCCCGGCGCTCCCGGTCCACGGCCCCGACCCCGCCGCCCAGCAACGCCTCCGCGAAAGCCCAGTCCTCCACGGAAGAGCCCGAAGCATGACGCAGCAGCCGTTCCGCCCCGCAGGCACCTCCAGCACCGCCACCGACCGCGACCTCGACTGGCTGCTCGACGGCCTCCTCGAGAAGGTGGCCGGCGCGCTCCACGCCATCGTGCTCTCCGACGACGGCCTGGTCATCAGTCAGTCCCGGACCATCGACCGGGCCGACGCCGAGCACCTGGCCGCCGTCGCCACCGGGCAGCAGTCGCTGGCCCGCAGCGTCGGCGGCCGCTTCCGCGGCGGCCCCGTCCACCAGGTCATCGTCGAGATGGCCGACCTGTGGCTGTTCATCACCGCGGCCGGCAACGGCACCCATCTCGCGGTGATCGCCGACGCCCAGGTGGACGCGGAGATGATGGCCGTCGCCATGCACACCCTCATCCAGCAGGTCGGGCAGAAGCTGGGCACGCCGGTGCGCGGCATCTCGACCAGCACGCTGACCGGCGCCCCGGGGAGCGACGATGGCGGACACGCCGCCGCGTTCGACCGGTGAGCCCGGGCCGGGCGGTGACGGCAGGGGCACGACGCACTGGACCGAGGACGCCGACGACGGCCTCGGCCTGAGCGACGGCGACTCCGAGAGCCTGGTCCGCCCCTACACCATCACCCGCGGCCGCACCGCCCCCGAGCGCACCGACCTGACCCTCATCACCCAGGTCACCGCGAGCGACCGCGCCGGGGAGGAGAACAGCCGCGACGCCCGCCGGCTGCAGCCGGAGCACCGCGCGATCCTGGGCCGCTGCCGGCACCCGGCCGCGGTCGCCGAGATCGCGGCCGCGGTCGATCTTCCGGTCTCCGTCACCAAGATCCTCATCGGGGATCTGATCGCCGAGGGGTGGGCCTCCGCACGCCCGCCCCTGGCGGTCGCCGAGGGCGAGGGCGGCGCCCCCGACATCCGACTCCTGCAAGCGGTGAGAGATGGCCTTCGCAAACTCTGAATCCTCCCCCGCCATGCCGTCCCCCGAGGCTGTCAAGATCCTTGTCGCCGGGGGGTTCGGCGTCGGCAAGACCACCATGGTCGGCGCGCTCAGCGAGGTGGCCCCGCTGCGCACCGAGGAGGTGATGACCGAGGCCAGCGTGGGCGTGGACGACCTGGACGGCATCGACAGCAAGGACACCACCACGGTCGCGCTGGACTTCGGCCGCATCACCCTGGACGACTCGCTGATCGTCTACCTGTTCGGCACCCCCGGCCAGGAGCGGTTCTGGTTCATGTGGAACGACCTGGTGCAGGGCGCGCTGGGCGCGGTGGTGCTGGTCGACACCCGCCGCCTGGAGGCCTCCTTCGCGGCCATCGACTTCTTCGAGGGCCGCGGGATGCCGTTCATCGTCGGGGTGAACTGCTTCGACGGCATGCGGGAGAACGAGGAGGAGGAGGTCCGCGAGGCCCTCGACCTCGACCCGGACGTGCCGCTGCTCTTCGGCGACGTGCGGCGCCGCGACTCCAGCCGGGACCTGATGATCGCGCTGATCGAGCATCTGATGGCGGGCGTTCCCGCCTGAGGCCCGCCCGGGCCCGTTCTCCGCCCTGAAATACGGACAAACCGGTACTAAACCTCTGAACTCATGTCATATTGGGTCGGTCGGGGAACAGGTACCGGAGAGCAGCTCCGGACGAGGCAGCGGAGACGGGCACGGGATGACGACGCAGCCGCAGCGCGCCCTCCCCGACTGGTTCCCCGCCTGGATGCGCTGGGTGGCCTGGGTCCCCCCGCTGATCATCGCGGTCGCCTTCGCCGGCGACTTCGTCATCCCCGGCGGCTACTGGTCCAGCACCCCGCTGCTGGTGGCCGCCGCCCCCATCGCCGCCGCGGTCAGCTCGCTGCGGGTCACCGTCCTGACCGCCGTCGCCGCGGCCGCCGCCGGCGCCGGCGATGTCTACGAGCGCTTCCAGCTGCACCGGCGCCACTTCGACGGGGTGCTCACCGCCGTGGTGATCGCCGGGCTGGTCGCCGTCGCCAGCGCCCTGGTGCGGCACCGCCGCGAGCTGGCCCTCGCCGCGGTCCGCGACGTCGCGGCCGCGGCGCAGCGCGCGGTGCTGCCCCGCCCCTCCGCCTCGGTCGGCCCGTTCACCGTCGCCGTCCGCTACGAGGCCGCCGACGACGCCGCCGAGATCGGCGGCGACCTCTACGCCGTGCAGGACACCCGCTGGGGCGTCCGCTTCCTCGTCGGCGACGTCCGCGGCAAGGGGATGGGCGCGGTCGGCGCCGTCGCCCTGCTGCTCGGCGCCTTCCGGGAGGCCGCCGACACCGCCCCGGACCTGGCGGCGCTGGTGCGCAGCCTGGAGCACTCGCTGCGCCGGGAGGGCGAGCGGCGCGGCGGCGACCGGTCCATCGACGCCGTCGAGGGCTTCACCACCGCGCTGGTCGGCGAGACCAGCCCGGACGGCGCGCTGCTGCGGTTCGCCATGCTGGGGCATCCCCCGCCGCTGCTGCTGGACCGCTCCGGGCATGCCCGGTGGCTCGCCGACTGGGAGGGCGACCTGCCGCTCTCCACGAACCTGGACGCCCCGCCGCCGCGGATCCACCGCGTGGAGCTGCCGTCCGAGGCGCTGCTGCTGCTCGTCACGGACGGCGTCACCGAGGCGCGGAACGCCGCCGGCGAGTTCTACGACCCGGTGGCGCGGCTCGCGGGGCGGCGCTTCCGCACGCCGCGCCAGCTGGTCGACTGGGTCGCCGAGGACGTCCACCGCCACACGGTGGGGCGGCGCGGCGACGACATGGCCATGCTCGCGATGCGCTGCCCGGCGCCCTGAGCGGGGCGGCAGCGCCCCGTACGGCGTCCGCGCTATGCCGCGTTCTCGCTGTCCAGCTCGCCGATGGGGCCGCGTGCCGTGACGATCCGCGCGCGGCCGTCCGCCAGGCGGTAGGAGAGGCCCACCACCGCCGCGCGGCCCGCGTCGACCTCGTCGGCGAGCACCCGGGAGCGCTCCAGGAGGTGATCCACCGTCAGCCGGATGTGGGTGTCGATGGTGTCCTGGCCGTCGGCCAGCCCCGCCGCCCGCGCCGCGAGCACGCTCGGGGTGACCCGCTCCACCAGGTCGCGGATGAAGCCGGGGGGCTGCGTGCCGCGGTCCACCGCGTCCGTCGCCGCCGCCACCGCGCCGCAGGAGTCGTGGCCCAGCACCACCACCAGCCGGCACCCCAGCACCGCCGGCCCGTACTCGATGCTGCCCAGCGCCGCGGAGTCCACCACATGCCCGGCCGTGCGCACCACGAAGAGGTCGCCGAGGCCGCGGTCGAAGATGATCTCGGCGGCGAGGCGGGAGTCCGAGCAGCCGAAGAGCACCGCGAACGGGTGCTGCACCGGCGCCAGCGAGGCGCGCCGCTCGGCGTCCTGGTTGGGGTGCAGCGGCTCGCCGGCGACGAAGCGCCGGTTGCCGTCCATCAGGAGCGCGAAGGCCTCTGCCGGATCCAGTTGCTGGGGGGATGCGTCTATGCCGGTCATGGTCATCAGGGTAAGGGGCGCGCGCCGGGGCGTCAGGGGCGCGCCACCGCATCCGGGGGGAGCGCCGGGGCGAACGCGCCGTCCGGGCCGTGCGTGTCCTCGGCCGCCAGCAGGGCATTGAGCACCGATTCCTCGACGGCGTCGAGAACCGCCTCGAAGAGCGGGGAGAGGGCGTACTCGGACGGCGGAGCGACGCCCGCGCCGACCGGCACCACCGAGAACGCCAGCCCGTAGTCGCCGCTGCCGTTGGAGAACGCGGCGCCCGTCCGGGCCAGCCCGTAGACGGCGCGGCGCGCCAGCCGGGTCAGCTGGCGGCCGTCCAGCGGGGCGTCGGTGGCCAGCACCACCATGCACGAGCCGTGCTCGGCGGGGCGGGCCTGCTCCACCGGAGTGACGGTCCGTCCGCCGATCCGCAGGGTGCCGTCGAAGTTCGCCTGCACCAGGGCGCCGACGGTGTGCCCGCCCGCCACTCGGGACGCCGTCCCGATGCCCGCCTTGAAGCCCAGCGCCACCGTCCCCGTCCCGGCGCCCACGCAGCCCTCCGCGACGGGGCCGTCGGAGGCGGCGTCCAGCGCGGCCCGCACCTGCGCGGCGCCCACCGGGCGGGAGCGGATGTCGGAGAGCTGCCCGTCGTTGCACTCCCCGACCACCGGGTTGAAGGAGCGCACCGCGGCGCAGTCGGGACGCTCCAGCATCCAGTCCACCAGCGCGTCGGCGGCCCGGAAGGCGGAGAGCGTGGCGGTGAGCACGATCGGCGACTCCAGCTGCCCCAGCTCGGCGAGCTGGGTGGAGCCGATCAGCTTGCCGTAGCCGTTGCCCGCGAACACCCCCGCGGGCAGCGGCCGATGGGGCAGCGCGCCGGCGTCGATCGCCGTGCAGCCGGAGTTGACCCGGGGCGGGCGGCGCAGCGTGGTGTGCCCCACCCGCACCCCGGGGACGTCGGTGAGCGCGCCCCGCGGCCCGGACGGGAACGGGCCGGGGGCGAGGCCGAGTTCGGCGGCGCGCACCCCGCGGGCCACCTAGAACCCGTCCGAGCAGAACGGCGCCGCCGACGTCCGCAGCTGGAGGTCGGCCAGCTCCACGGCGCCCGGGGTGAGCTCCTGCACCAGGCCCGCCTCGACCAGCCGGGGCGTCGACTCGCCGCCCAGGCACAGCGCCGACCAGGCGGAGACGTCCAGGGCCAGATCCGCGGCCGTCCCCTGCGCGGCGCGGGTCAGCCGGCCGCCGCCCTCGCCGTCCGTCTCCAGCACCCAGGTGCCGGCCGCGTAGCCGAGCGCGTCCGCCACCTCGAAGACCGTCCGCCCCGGAACCCGGCGGTAGGCGCGGCCGTTGAAGACCTGCTCCGGATCGAGGATGCGCAGCCACAGCCACTCGCTCGGCGCCTCGGTGCGGCGCGCGCCGCGCGGGTTGACGAGCAGCAGCGGCAGCGCCGAGTCGGGCTGCAGCCGCGGCACCTTCAGATGCCGCACCCAGTCCACCTCGCTGAGGTAGCGCCAGAGGGCTTGCTCCGTCGCGGTGTCGAGGGCGAACAGCTTGTCCACCTTGAGGACCCCGTCCGGGGTGCCGTTCTCGAACCGGCGCTCGACGGCGTAGACGGCGAGCCCGGTGACCGTGCCGGAGGCGTCCCGGTGCACCGCGACGAACGGCGGCTCGAACGGCTTGTCGGAACCCGGGCCGGGGAGTTCGCCAGTGAGCACCTTCCAGATGTCGGGCAGCCGGTTGACCGTGCCCGGCTGGGTGCGGCGCCACCGCTCGTGCAGCCCCGGGCCGATCTTGCGCAGCTCGGCCATGGAGGCCAGGTCGATCCGCGCGCCGGGGGCGAGCGCCCCCACCTCCGCGCGCAGCCCCCCGCTCCGGTTGAGGTCGACGTCGTAGCCGACCTCGTTCGCCACCGCCCGGCCGAAGCCGAACCGCCCGTAGATGCCGTGCTCGGCGGCGTAGAGCCCGGCCAGCGGCTCGCCCCGGCGGACGGCGTCCTCCAGGCCGGCCGTCATCATCCGCCGCAGCAGCCCCCGACGGCGGTGCGTGGGCTGGACGGTGACCGCCGAGACCCCCGCCATCGGCACGGAGCCGCCGCCGGGCGTCGTCAGCTCGAACCCGTAGGTGCGGTAGGTGCCGACGCAGTGGTCGCCCTCCCACGCCCCGATGATCCGCGACGGGTCGAAGGCGAGTCCCCGGAGGAACGCCAGGATCTTGGAGACGTCGTCCTCGACCGGCGGCGAGAGGAAGCCGGTGTGCACGGCCCGGCTCCACTCGGTCAGATCGTGGTCGTCGTCGCGGACAGTGCGGATGTCGATGGCAGCATTCACCCTGCCACGCTAGGACGCCGCCTACGTCTCCGGCACCTGCATTTCCGCCGGGCGCGCCGGCAGCCCGTGCTCCTCGGCGAAGAGCAGCAGGCAGGCCTCGCTGCAGAAGCCGAGATCCAGTTCCTCGAACCGGAGCGCGAGCGTCGCGGCCTGCGGCACCGCCATGCCGCACACCGGGTCGATGCCCGGCTCCGGCCGGTGCCCGGCCGACCGGTACGGCTCGGTGATCAGGGACGTCAGCGCGGACTGGGAGAGCAGCCGGCCCTCGGCCCCCAGCCCGCCCTCGGCGGCCGGCACCACGTACACCCACACCCCGTCCTTGCCCAGGAGCCGGCTGATCCTCTTGACGAAGATCCCGGCGCCCGGCATCCAGTCGTGCGGGAGCGTGATCCGCACCGACCAGCGGTGCGCCGGGCCGTCCCCCGGAGCGCCGGTGACGGAGACCGCCGGGCGGTGGAAGACCACCCGGCTCAGCGCCTTGGTGCGGTCCAGGACCGCCCGGGGGGCGGTCTCCTCCTGGACGATCTCGTCGATGATGCGGCGCCCCAGCGCCACCAGTTCGTGGTCCCTGCGGGTGTCCCCCATGGGGACGACTATCTCGATGAGCAGCATGGGGAAACGATGCGCCGGGCGGACCGGGGTGCGCATCGCACGTCCGGCGCACCTTTGCGGTACTTCCCGGGGCGCACGCCCGATACCCCGTCAGGAGGCGGTGAAGTCCGCCATCATGCCCATGTCCTCGTGCTCCAGGTTGTGGCAGTGCAGCAGGAACCGCCCGCTGTAGTCGGAGAAGCGCACCAGCACCTCCGCGGACTCCGCGGACCGCAGGTCGATCGTGTCCTTCCAGCCGTGGTCGTACTCGCCCGGCGAGGCGCCGTTGCGGGCCACCACCTGGAACGGGTCGAGGTGGACGTGGATGGGGTGGTGGACGTCGGTGACGAACCGCCAGCGCTCCACCCGGCCCAGCCGCGGCGCCGCGAGCGTACGCCCCGGGTGGTAGTCCTCGCCGTTGATGGTCCAGCCCATCCCGGTGCCGTCGCCCTTGCGCTGGAAGAGGAAGCTGCGGGTGACGGTCGCCGACCCGGCCGCCAGCGGCTCGATCGCGGACAGCTTCGCCGGCACCCGGCTGTCGTCCGCGGCGCCGGAGGTGGAGCGGACGGTGAACCGCATCACCTTGCCCGGGCCGCCGGAGGCGAACAGGTTGCGCAACTCCACCTGGGTGCCCGGCTTGTAGCGGGAGAAGTCCACCACCACGTCGAACCGCTCGGCCTGCGCGATGTCGATGCGGTCGTGCGGACGCGGCCGGTCGAGCAGCCCGCCGTCCGAGCCGATCTGCACCAGCGCCCCGCCGCCGGCCGGCTGCGGGTCCAGCTGGAGCCGGTAGCGGCGGGCGTTGGAGGCGTTGAGGATGCGGAAGCGGTAGCGCGCCCGGTCCACTTCGAGGGTCGGCCAGGGCGCGCCGTTGACCAGCACCACGTCCCCCAGCACCCCGTTGATCCAGGAGCGGGTGACGCCGGGGTCGCCGTGCGGGGCGGCCGGGTACTGGAAGGAGCCGTCGGCCGCGAACGACCGGTCGGCGATCATCAGCGGGATGTCGCGGTCGCCGCGCGGCAGCGGCAGCGCCGCCTCCTCGTCGTCGGTCACCAGGTGGAAGCCGGCGAGCCCGTGCCAGACGCCCGGCCCGGTGAACCCCATGACGTGGTCGTGGTACCAGAGCGTGGCGGCGCGCTGCTGCGAGGGATAGCTGTAGGTGCGGCTGCCCTGGGTGACGTCGCCCTTGGGCAGCGTCATCCCCGGCATCCTCGGCATCCCGGGCATGCTGTCGTGCATGCCGCCCATGTCCTTCATGCCGGCCGGCATGATCAGGTCGATGGGGTAGCCGTCGCTGTCGTGCGGGGTGTGCCCGCCGTGCAGATGGACGACCGAGGGCCGGTCCAGCTCGTTGCGGTGCGCGACGGTCACCGGACGGCCGCGCTTGGCGACGATGGTCGGCCCGGGGAACGTCCCGCCGTACGTCCACAGCGGGGTGACCAGCCCGCCCGGCAGCAGCCGGGCGTTCGCCGGGCGCTGGGTGATGGCGTAGTGGTCGGTGCCGCCCGCGGTGCTCGCCGGCCGGGCGACGGCCGGTATCGGCAGCGGCACCTGGTACGCGGCCGGCAGCTTGGCGCGGCTGGCCAGCAGCGAACCCGGCTGGCCGGGGCGGGCGATGTCCTTGCCGAAGCCGATGCCGAGCCCGGCGATGCCCAGCCCGCCGGCGAGGCCGGCGCCCAGCACGGCGCGGCGGCGCAGCTGACGCTCGCTCATGACCGGGCCTCCGCGCCGCTCTTCTTCTCCTTGCGGCGGCGCTGCGGGACCGCGGCCTGCTGGGCCGCCGTCACCGCGCCGATCAGCAGCAGCAGCGCCAGCGGGATGTGAACGATCAGCACCCGGCTGTAGCCCAGGATCATCTCCACGGGGACGAGCACCATCATCACCGCGGCGCGCACCGCCGTCCCGCCGGCGCCCGGCACCCGGCCCGGCCGCCAGGCGAGGATCGCGGCGATCAGCCCCACCAGCAGCACCAGGGCGAGGATCCCGGCGTTGGCGGAGTGCGTGTCGAGGAATCCGTAGCGGCCCTGGAGGAAGCCGCCGGCGGTGACCGACTGAACGATGATCAGCAGCGCCGTGAGGCCGAGGGCCACCCGCGCGGTGATCATCGAGCGCCGGCCGAAGGCGGTGCCCCGGGGCCGGTCCGGCCGCGCCTCGCCGTTCGCGGTGGCGGTCGTGGGCGGGACGCTGGTCGCGGGTGCCGCCCCGGAGGGGGGCGGTGAGACGGGGGATGCCATGGCTCGCTCGACCTTCCTTGTTTCTGCGGCTGATTGCGGTTCGGCTGGGGCGTGTACGGGGTTCTCCCGCGGAGGGAGGAGCGGCGTCCCGTGCGGCGAGCGTGTGTGCCGGGCGTCGCGACGCCGCGGGAGAGCCCCGTACACGCCCTAGATGGTGCGATGCCGCCCCGGGCGCACGCGTCCCACCGGGGGAGCGGCTTTCCGCGCTCCGGATACCGCGTGCGGAGTAGGGGTGCCTGCGCCCGGCGCCGGGTGGGTGTAGGGGCCCGGGACAGGCGCCGGCCGGCGGCCCGACGCTCCGTCAGACCAGCGCGCAGACCTGAAGGGCGAAGGCGGCGATGATGACCGTGACGCGGAAGTAGTGGTAGACGTCCCACTTGTGCGCCAGCTCCCGGGAGTTCTCCGGCGCGGTCTCCGGCGTCCAGTTCTTGCTCTGGTTGTTGATCGGCACGAGCACCAGCACCGACATCAGGACGCTGACGACCAGCATCGCCGCGGCGGCGACCACCAGCCCGGCGCCGTGGTCGCCCCAGGCGAAGCCGGCCCAGATCGCGCTGAGCCCCAGCGCGGTGAAGTACCAGAAGGGCATCAGCCGGCCGAGCATCCGGCCGCCGTGCGCCCGGCCGGCCAGCTCGGCCTCGGCCCCGAGCCCGGCGAAGATGCGGTTGAGCACGGTGGCGACGGCGAACTCGACCCCGACCATCACACCGGTGACGACGACGGTGACGACCTCGAGTGCGTTGAGCATGACCCCTCCAGGGATGCCGGGCGCTGGTGCACCGTCCTCCGGTGCGAGGTTTCCTAGCGCCGCTAGGTGGTGAGGCAAAGCTAGTACTACTGCCGCTCTCATGTCTAGCGGTGCTAGGATTCTTTTATGTCGGTACAGGAACGCAAGGAGCGCGAGCGGGCCCGGCGAGAGCGTCTGATCGTCGAGACGGCCCGGGAACTCGCCGAGAAGGACGGCTGGGACGCCGTCACCACCCGAAGGCTCGCCGAGCGCATCGAGTACAGCCAACCCGTCCTCTACAGCCACTTCCGCGGCAAGCGGGAGATCATCGGTGCCGTCGCCATGGACGGCTGCACCGAGCTGGCCCAGGTGGCGCGCGCCGCGGCCGCGGGCGCGGAGGGCCTGCGCGCCAAGGTCACCGCGGTCGCCCGCGCCTATCTCGACTTCGGGCGGCGCAACCCGGCGCTCTACGACGCCATCTTCCAGCTCGACGGCGGCCTGCTGTTCGCCTCCGACGAGACGCCCGAACCGCTCAAGGACGCCTTCGCCGCGATGCTGGAGGTCTTCGGCGAGGTCGCCGGCGACGGCGTCCACCCGGCCCTCTTCACCGAGGTGTTCTGGACCTTCCTGCACGGCCAGGTCACCCTGGCCCGCGCCGGCCGGACCCCCGAGGAGTTCACCGACCAGCGCCTGGAGCTGTTCATCGGCCGGATGGCGGTCTTCCCGCCGGACTGACGGCGCGGGGCGGGGCGGGGAGGGGCGGCCGGATGGTGACACGCCCCTTTACGGCGGGCCCGCCGGAATGAATGAATCCCGGTCATGACCACCGCACCACAGCCGACCGGCGAGCCCGCCGCCGCCACGCTCACCAACTGGGCCGGCAACCTCGCCTTCGGCGCCGCCCGCCTGCACCGTCCCCGCACCCTCGACGAGCTGCGCCGGCTGGTCGCCGACGCGCCCGGACGCGTCCGCGCCCTCGGCTGCGGCCACTCCTTCAGCACGGTCGCCGACACCGACGGCGACCTGGTCCGCCTCGACGCGCTCGGCGCCGACCCGGACGCGATCACCGTCGACGAGGACGCCCGCACCGCGACCGTCCCCGCCGGGATGCGCTACGCCGAGGCCGCCGCCGCGCTGGACGCCCGCGGCTGGGCGCTGCACAACCTCGCCTCGCTCACCCACATCACCGTCGCCGGCGCGGTCGCCACCGGCACCCACGGCTCGGGATCCGGGGTGCCCTCGCTCGCCGCGGCCGTCGTCGGCCTCGAACTGCTCACCGCCGACGGCGCGCTGCGCACGCTGACCCGGGAGGCCGACCCGGAGGTCTTCCCCGGCGCGGTCGTCTCGCTCGGCGCGCTCGGCATCGCCACCCGGATCACGCTGCGCATCGAGCCGGCCTACCGGGTCGCCCAGTGGGTCTACACGGACGTCGCGCTGGACGCGGTCGCCGCCGACTTCGCGGCGGCCTTCGAACTGGCCGACAGCGTCTCGGTCTTCACCAGATGGGACGACGGGCGCGCCAAGCTCTGGCTCAAGCAGCGCCTCGGGGCGGGGGCGTCCGGGCCGGCGTCGTCGCTGCTGGGGGGATCCCTCGCCACGGAGAACGTGCACCCCATCCCGGGCACGCCCGCCGAGCGGATCGCCGACACCACGCCGCAGTGCGGGGTGCCCGGGCCGTGGCACCGCCGGCTCCCGCACTTCCTCCC
The DNA here is from genome assembly GCF_001879105.1 of Mangrovactinospora gilvigrisea. Classification (GTDB taxonomy): domain Bacteria; phylum Actinomycetota; class Actinomycetes; order Streptomycetales; family Streptomycetaceae; genus Mangrovactinospora; species Mangrovactinospora gilvigrisea. The sequence continues at coordinate 53,204 of NZ_MLCF01000025.1, forward strand.
CGAGGGGACGCCGAGTGTCGGGGCGGAGATCCAGTCGGAGTGGCTGCTGCCCCGCGAGGAGGCGGTGCGCGGGATGGCGGCGCTGCGCGCGCTGGGGGACCGGATCGCGGCGGTGGCGCAGGTGTCGGAGATCCGCACGGTCGCCGCCGACGACCTGTGGCTCAGCGGCGCCTACGGGCGGGACACGGTGGCCTTCCACTTCACCTGGGTGCGCGACGAGGCGGCGATCCTGCCGGTGGTCGGCGCGATCGACGAAGCGCTGGCACCGCTGGGGGCGCGGCCGCACTGGGGGAAGGTGTCGACGCTGGCGGGACGTCAGGTGCGCGAGGCGTATCCGCGGTTCGCGGACTTCGCCGCGCTGCGCGAGGAGCTGGACCCGTCCGGGACGTTCCGCAACGCCTACCTGGACGCGCTGCTCGGCTAGTCAGTGCTGGACCAGCTCCAGCAGCACGCCGCCGGCGTCCTTGGGGTGGACGAAGTTGACGAGGGACCCCGCCGTGCCGCGGCGGGGCGCCTCGTAGAGCAGCCGCACCCCGCGCTCGCGCAGCGTCCGCGACGCCGCCTCGATGTCCGCCACCGTGTACGCGAGCTGCTGCAGCCCCGGCCCGCGCCGCTCCAGGAAGGTGGCGATGGTGGACGTCGCGTCCAGCGGCGCCAGCAGCTGGATCCGCGCGTCCCCCTCGCCGACCGCGAGCATCGCCTCGCGCACCCCCTGCTCCCGGTTCTCCTCCACATGGACGCAGCGCAGCCCGAACGTCCGCTCGTGGAAGGCGATCGCCTCGTCCAGGTCCGGCACGGCGATGCCCACGTGATCGATCCGCAGTACCCCGATGCCGTCCGCCACCGCTCCGCCTTCACTCATGGCACGAGGATATCCCCACCCAAAACCACGCCTCACAACCGGACTTGGTCAATTCTTGACCCTTGCATGACTGCATCAGCCACCCGTCGAACGGCAGTATGACGAGTTGTCTGCGCGCCCCAGGGCGCGCACGCGTTTCGGGTCCCTCTGGTGTACCGCAAGGAGTCCCATGAGTTCCGCGCACACCGCACGTCTCAGAAGGCGCGCAGGCGTCGGCATAGCCGCGACGCTCCCGCTCATCGCGGGGGCACTCGTCCTCGGCTCGCCGGCGAACGCCGCCCCGTCCGCGTCCGGCGCACCCGCCGGCCGCGACGCCGTTCCCGGCACCCACCCCGCGTGGGCCAAGCCGAGTGCCGCCCAGGGGGCCACCGCCTCCACGGCGACCGTCAACGCCCGGGTCTACCTCGCCGGACGCGACCCCCAGGGCCTCACCGCCTACGCGCGGTCCGTCTCGGACCCCCAGTCGGCCTCGTACGGCAAGTACCTGACGGCGGGCCAGGCGCAGGCCAGGTTCGGCGCCAGCGCCGAGCAGCAGGCCGCCGTCTCCCAGTGGCTGAAGGGCCAGGGGCTCACCGTCACCGCGGCGAACCGCCACTACATCGCGATCAGCGGCACCGCCGCCGCGACGCAGAAGGCGTTCTCCACCCAGCTGCGCAACTACCGCAAGTCCGGGCACACCTACCGCGCGCCGGCCACCACGGCCTCGGTGCCCGACAGCCTCAACGGCGCCGTGCTCAGCGTCACCGGCCTGGACAACGCCCCGCACATGGCGAAGCACGACGACACCCTGCCCGGCCCGGGCGCGGCGTTCGTCAACTCGGGCCCGTTCAGCAGCTACTACGGCTCGAACACCGCCAAGAACGTGCCGGACGCCTACGGCACCTCGCACCCGTACGTCGTCAAGGGCTACACGGGCAAGCAGCTGCGCGCCGCCTACGGCGCCGGCGGCCTCACCGGCAAGGGCTCGCGCATCGCCATCGTCGACGCGTACGCCTCGCCGACGATGCGCGCCGACTCCGACCAGTACATCAAGAACCACGGCGACAAGGCCTGGGCGTCCGGCCAGTACTCCGAGGTGCTGCCGAGCTCCTACAACTCCACCACCGAGTGCGGCGCCTCCGGCTGGTACGGCGAGGAGTCGCTGGACGTGGAGTCCTCGCACTCCGTCGCGCCCGACGCCAAGGTCACCTACGTCGGCGCCTCGTCCTGCATGGACAACGACCTGGTCGACGCGCTGAACACGGTCGTCGACCGGCACCTGGCCGACATCGTCTCCAACTCCTGGAGCGGCGGCGAGGCCGGCGAGACCGCCGCCGACGCGGCCGTCTACGACCAGACGTTCCAGATGGGCGCGGTCGAGGGCATCGGCTTCTACTTCTCCACCGGCGACGACGGCGACGAGCTGGCCGCCACCGGCACGAAGCAGATCGGCTCCCCGACCAACTCCGCGTGGGCCACCGCGGTCGGCGGCACCTCGCTCGCCGTCGGCAAGGGCGACCACTACATGTGGGAGACCGGCTGGGGCACCGAGAAGACCACGCTCGCCGCGAACGGCAAGAGCTGGACGAGCCTGCCGGGCGCCTTCCAGTCCGGCGCGGGCGGCGGCACCAGCGTCCTGATCAAGCAGCCCTTCTACCAGAAGGGCGTCGTGCCGAACTCCATCGCGAAGGCCAACGGCTCCACCGCGATGCGCGCGGTCCCGGACATCTCGGCGGTCGCCGACCCGCAGACCGGCTTCTCGGTGGGTCAGACCCAGGCGTTCCCCGACGGCACCGACAAGTACTCCGAGTACCGCATCGGCGGCACCTCGCTCTCCTGCCCGGTGATCGCCGGCGTCGAGGCGCTGCGCCAGCAGGCCCAGCACCGGGTGATCGGGTTCGCCAACCCGATGATCTACTCGCAGTACCGCACCGGCGGGTACCACGACGTGACGGACAACCCGCTGGGCAAGACCCCGATCGCGAACGTCCGCGTGGACTTCGTCAACTCGGTGGACGCCTCCGGCGGCCTGGTCACCTCGCTGCGCACCTTCGGCCACGACAGCTCGCTGCACGCGACCCGCGGCTGGGACGACGTCACCGGCGTGGGCACGCCGACCGCGCGCTACTACTGGGCGTGGTGAGCACGGATCAGTTGAACGGCTGACGGCCCGTCCGTCGGTTCTTCCCCCTCACCGCGCCGGGTGCCCCGCACCCGGCGCGGTGGTGTGTGCGGCGCCGGGTGAGCTGCCGGGTGCGGTGCCGTGCGCGGCCTGGCGGGCGTCGTGCTCCGCATGGGCGAGCAGCTCGGCCATGGCGCGGGCGGCGGCGTCCGCGTCCCGCGCGCGGACCGCGTCCAGCACGGCGCGGTGCCCCGGGACGGGGTCGTCCTCGCCGCCGGACGAGCTGTGCACCAGGGTGTCGCGGGCCCGCAGCGCCGGCTCCAGGAGGCTGTGCAGCCGGGCCAGCATCTCGTTGCCGGTGGCGGCCTGCAGCGCGCGGTGGAACTCCGCGTCGGCGGCGGCCGCCCCGTCCGGCTGCTTGGCCGACGCCATCGCGGCGAGGGCCTCCTCCAGCGCTTCGAGGTCGGCGTCGGTGCGGCGCTCCGCCGCCAGCCGGGCCGCGGACGGCTCGACCAGCGCCCGCATCTCCGCGAGATCGCCCAGCAGCGCGCTCCCCTCGCCGCCGGCCATCCGCCAGCGGACCACGTCCGCGTCGAGCAGGTTCCACTCGGCGCGCGGCCGGACGAAGGTGCCGCGCCTCTGCCGCGCCGCGACCAGCCCCTTCGCGGAGAGCACCCGCAGCGCCTCGCGGATCACGGTGAGGCTCACCCCGAACTCGGCGCCCAGGTCGCGGGGGTCGAGGCCCTGCTCCGGGTCGGCCACGATCCGCGCGCCCAGCGCCTCCACCACCTGGGCATGCATCCCCTGGGCCCTGCCGTCCCGCTGGGTCACTGCGCGGCTCCCGTCCTGGCTGTCGCCTTGGCATCGCTCAATAATTCATATTTAATATGCCCGATGACTCCAGGATCCGCCACCGCCACCAGCAGCGCGAGCCCGACCCCGCGCTCGACCCCGCACCCGCACCCGCGCTCCGCCCTCGTCACGGGCGGCGCCACCGGGATCGGCGCGGCCGTCGCGCACCGCCTCGCCGCCGACGGCGCCGGCGTGCTCATCGCCGACATCGACGCCGAGCAGGGCGAGCGCACCGCCGCCGCCCTCCGCGACCGCGGCCACCGGGCCCGCTTCCAGCGCTGCGACGTCGCCGACGAGGCGTCCTGGACCGAGGCCGTCGCCGCCGCCCGCGCCGCCTTCGGCCCCGTCGACGCCCTGGTCGGCAACGCCTACACGGTGCGCGTCGCCCCCGCCGACGCGCTGCCGCCCGCCGAGTGGCAGCGCCAGCTGGACGTCAACCTCACCGGCGCCTTCCTCGGCGTCCGCGCCTGCCTCGACGACCTGCGCGCCACCGGCGGCAGCGCGGTGCTGGTCTCCTCCGTGCACGCCCTCGTCGGGCTGCCCGGCCGTCCCGCCTACGCCGCCACCAAGGCCGGCCTCACCGGGCTCGCCCGCCAACTCGCCGTCGAGTACGGGCCCGAGGTGCGCGTCAACGCCGTGCTGCCCGGCCCCGTCCTCACCCGCGCCTGGGACGGCATCGACGAGGCGGACCGGCGGCGCAGCGCCGAGCAGACCGCCGCCCGCCGCCTCGGCCGCCCCGAGGAGGTGGCCGGCGCCGTCGCCTTCCTGCTCTCCGCGGACGCCTCCTTCGTCACCGGCGCCTCGCTCGTCGTGGACGGCGGCTGGTCCGTCTACAAGACCTCCTCCTGAACCCGAACACCCCGTTGCACACTTCGCTTGCACCACGTTGTCTGGAGCCACACCCCATGAAGATCACCCGCGTCGAGACCTTCGCCGTGCCGCCCCGCTGGCTGTTCTGCCGCATCGAGACCGACGAGGGCCACATCGGCTGGGGCGAGCCGGTCGTCGAGGGCCGCAGCGCCACCGTCCGCGCGGCCGTCCAGGAACTCGCCGAGCAGTACCTCATCGGCGCCGACCCGCTGCGCATCGAGAGCCTCTGGCAGCAGATGACCAAGGCCGGCTTCTACCGCGGCGGTCCGGTGCTCTCCTCCGCCGTCGCCGGCATCGACCAGGCGCTCTGGGACATCGCCGGCAAGCACTTCGGCGCCCCCGTCCACCAGCTGCTCGGCGGCGCGGTGCGCGAGCGGGTGCGCGCCTACACCTGGGTCGGCGGCGACGAGCCGAGCGAGCTGCGCGAGCAGATCGGGAAGCATGTCGAGGCGGGCTTCACGGCGGTGAAGATGAACGCCTCGGGGCGGATGAGCCGCCTCGCCACCACGTCCGAGATCGACGGGGTGCTGGAGCGGGCGGCGATCGCCCGCGATGTGCTGGGCCCGGACCGCGACTTCGCCCTCGACTGCCACGGCCGCTTCACCGCCGCCAACGCCCGCAAGGTGCTGCCCCGGCTCGCCGAGCTCAACCCGCTCTTCGTCGAGGAACCGGTGGTGCCGGAGTACCCGCACCTGCTGGCGGACGTGGTCGCGGCCTCGCCGGTGCCGATCGCGCTGGGGGAGCGGCTCTACTCGCGGGCCGAGATGCTGCCGGCGCTGCAGGCCGGCGTGGCGGTGCTGCAGCCGGACCTCTCGCACGCCGGCGGGATCTCCGAGGTGCGGCGGATCGCGGCGCTGGCCGAGGCGTTCGACGTGCCCGTCGCCCCGCACTGCCCGCTGGGGCCGCTGGCGCTGGCGGCGAGCCTCCAAGTGGCCTTCTGCACCCAGAACTTCCTGATCCAGGAGCAGAGCATCGGCATCCACTACAACGTGGGCGCCGAGCTGCTGGACTACGTCGCCGACCCGGAGCCGTTCCGCTTCCACGACGGCTACCTGCTGCGGACGGACCGCCCGGGGCTGGGCGTCGACATCGACGAGAAGGCGGTGCGGGAGGCGGACGGCTTCGACTCCTGGCACAACCCCGTCTGGCTGCACGAGGACGGCTCGTTCGCCGAGTGGTGAGTGCTCACAGCGTCTACTGACGCCCTGCTTGCACGGCCGCGCCTACCCTCGATCGGGTGAGCGACTACACGCCCCCGCCCGCGGGCTGGTACCCGGTCGAGAACGGCTTCGAGCGCCGCTGGGACGGCGACGCCTGGACGGACGACATCCGCCCCGCGGCGCCGCCTGCTGCGCGGCGCCGCAACCGCCGCGTCATCGGCGCGGCCGTGGCGGCGGGCGTCATCCTCCTCGCCGCGGGGGCGGGCGGGACGTACCTCGCCCTCCGCGGCAACGGCTCGCCCTCCCACACGGCGGCCGCGTCGCCGTCCCCGCGTCCGTCCGCGCCGCGCCCGTCCCAGGGCGGCGGAGGCGGATCCGCGGCCCCGTCCGCACCCGCCGCACCCCCCGGCACCGTCCTCGACGCCGTCAACGGCATCACCCTCCCCGTCCCCAAGGGCTGGACCGCGGAGGCCGCCAGCAGCACCAACGGGCTGGCCTTCATGTCGATCGGCAAGTACTCCTGCCCCCAGTCCAAGCAGGGCTGCGTCCGAGGCTCCGCCTCGACGTACCTCGCCAAGGGCGCCACCGCCAAGGCCGCGGCTGCCTCCGACATCGCCGCCAACGCCAAGGACGGCTACGGCACCCTGAAGTCCCACACCGTCCTGGAGCAGAAGCCCGTCACCGTCGCCGGCAAGCCGGGCTACCTCATCCGCTGGAAGGTCACCCCCACCTCGGGCGCCTCCGGCTACGTCGAGTCCGTCACCTTCCCCAGCCCCAACCCCCAAGCCACCGCCGGCCACTACTACGCCACCCTCCGCTTCGGCTTCGACGCCACCCCGACGGCCCCCAAGCCGTCCGTGATGGACACCATCGTCACGGGCACCCAGCTCTACACCGGCGGCACGACCTCGGGCCCGACAACGGCGACCTGAAGCAGGTTCAGGCAATCCCCATGCCTAGGATGGGCGTCACGCCCAGGGGCCTAGCCTGCGTGGCCGCGTCGTCGCATTTCCTCTGCTTTGCGGAGTTTGCGCTCATGTTCGATCTTGGCTACGGCAAGGCCTGGCCCGCCCTCCGGCCACGGTTCCCAGTGTTCGACTCGGTAGAAGGACAGCATTCGTCGACCATCCCTCTTCTTCCTATTGACGATTACCCAGCCGATTTGGCGCAGTTCCCGAAGCCTCTTCGTTGGGTCGCCACGGTTCTCCTCGCGGGCGACGAGATTGATCAGGGCGACGGGAACATCCTGCCCCTCCTTGGCCTTGAGTAGCTCCCCGATGCGCATATGCACTTCGTCCAGGACAATGGCGCGGCGGAGGGGCTCGAAGTCCTCCTTGAAGTCCTTGAACATCGCCTGCTTATCGTGGTTGCAGGCCGTACAGAGAGTCTGGAGGTTGTCCGGTTCGCTGTCGCCGCCGAGAATCTGAGGGATCTTGTGGTCGATCTGCAGTTTGACGGCGTCATCCTTGGGAGAGCGTCCGCAGGCTGCGCAGCGGTACCCGTACTCCATGCGTACCTGGGCGGCTACCGAAGGCCGGACCTCCTTGGACCGCTCAGCGCCGGCCTTGACCGCGGCGCTCCAACCGGCAAGCGGATAAACGAATTGGTTGGCAGCGCCTGGCGTTCTCGTGGCCGGGACGTTGAAGTAGCGGCGTAAATGGCGCAGTCGCCGGTTGGTCCAGCTGTTCTGCACTCCGTACTGGTGCTGGACTCGGTCCTCGATCTCGCGCATGGTCAGTGGTGCGTCGCGGGTCTCGTAGAGGATCTGGTAGACGATGCGCTCTTCAGTGCCCCGGACCAGATCGTAGAGTTCTGGACTGCCGGGGAGCGGGAGCGGCTGGTCTTCAGGCTCGCCATTCATGAGTTGCCCGACCACAGGGGCCACCGGTAGGTACATGCGTTCGACATGATGCTACTCCTGACGGGGCGTCGGGTGCCGGAGATGCGCGGATCGCGGAAGGGTGACGAGGATACCGGAGCCGCGTGTCCGGCCGGGAGCACCGCACTGGCCAGCAGGGTTGGATGCCTCTGCGGCGTGGGCTCGCGCCGTGGCTCCTTGCCGCCGCTGGGGCTGCGGACGCCGATGTCCGAGGTTGAATCTAGACTGACTCTCTTGGGCCGGACGGATGCCATGGTTCGGCCGGTTCAGTGGAGGCCGAGTGAGGCGCTTGGAACTCTGTGCCCCTGCTGGCACGATCGACGCGACGGGCCGACCGGTTCGTAGTTCAGCGGTGCAGGTGGCGGCGGCAGACTCCGCAACTGCCCACAATCCCGTGCATGAGCGCGGCGCAGGGAGGGTCCTGATGGCGGCTGCAAGGCGTAGGTTCACATCCGTGGAGATCTGCGCGGGCGCTGGCGGCCAGGCTATTGGCCTGCACCAGGCGGGGTTTCAACACCTGGCTCTCATCGAGTACGACAAGGATGCCTGCAAGACTCTGCGGAAGAACGCCGCACGCCTTAGCGCAAAGGAAACTGCAGTATTCGAGCGCGACCTCAACGGGTTCACCGTTGATCCGGATCCGAAGGCGGCAGGGAGCTTTGGAGCCTCGGCCCTCGGCCTGGTCAAGGACGGCGAGGTGGTTGAGATCGATCTGCTTGCCGGTGGAGTGCCATGCCCGCCGTTCTCCCTCGCCGGAAAACAACTCGGCCGGGATGACGAGCGCGACCTCTTCCCGGTGATGATGCGTATGGTAGAGGCTCTGCGACCCAAAGCGGTCATGATTGAAAACGTCCGCGGATTGCTGGAGCCGCCTGAGAAGTTCTCCGAGTATCGTAGCGAGATCCTCCAGGACCTCCGAAATCTCGGATATGAAGCCCGTGAGGAATGGTGGAAGGTTCTTGAGGCGCGCGACTTCGGCGTCCCTCAGCTTCGTCCAAGGGCCATCCTCGTCGCAGTGAGGAGGGAGTACGCCCCGTACTTCAAGGGGCTTCCCGAGGGGGCGGATGAGGAGATTTTCACGGTTCACCGAGCGCTGCAGCCTTCGATGAGGCGGCGATATGACGAACTGACTGCATGGGCGAAGGAGAATGACGAGCACAGCCTGCTGCCCCTCATTGAGGAGCGGTACGCAGCCTGGGAGAAGCGCGCTTCTGAGTCCGGTTCCGTTGCCCCGACCCTGGTCGGCGGTTCGAAGAAGCACGGAGGTGCAGACTTGGGGCCGACTCGCGCGAAGAAGGCTTGGAGCGTACTGGGTGTCAATGGGCTCGGTGTTGCCGATGAGGTTGCCGATGCCAACTATGTGCGGCACCTTCTAGGCGAAGATGGCCCCATGCTGACACCGAGTCAGGCCGCTCTGATTCAAGGCTTTCCTGAGGGCTGGGAGTTCGAGGGCCGCAAGACCGCAAAGTACCGGCAGGTGGGTAATGCCTTTCCTCCGCCGGTCGCCCGCGCGGTCGGCCAAGCAATTCGCAAGGCCCTCGCTGATGCCGAGGAGCAAATGTCAACTGTCCCTGTGCAGGATCCGGCAGGTTTCGATGCGAAGTCGAGCGGCGAGCGTCAATACGCGGGGAGCCGCTGATTCTGCGCATGGAAGCGTGTCCACCATCCCTGTGGCGATGCTGAGTAACGTGGCTACGCACGCCGTCGCCGCCCAGTTCCAAGAGCCTGACGGCGGGTGCGGACTGCGTCTTCTACGATCGCAGCGCATTCTTCGGCTGGCTGGTGCTCCCAGAAACGCAGCACCAGCCAGCCTTCATCGGTGAGCCGCTGGTCGGTTTCGCGGTCGCGGCGGATGTTGCCCCCGATCTTATTCTCCCAGTACTCCGGGTTGGTCTTCGGCTGGACAAAGTGATCGGGGCAGCCGTGCCAGTAGCAGCCGTCAATGAAGACTGCGATGCGGGTTGGGCGGAAAACCATGTCGGCGGTGCGGCGCATCTTGGCGAGGGGCTTCGCGGCAACTCGGTAGCGCAGGCCGGCGGCATGGACCAGACGGCGAAGCGCGAGCTCTGGGGAAGTATCTCTGTTGCGGTTGCCGAGCATGCTCTTGCGGTTGGCTGCTGACGACGCCCAGGAGCCTTCGGGGGCAGCCCATGAGCCGCTGTTCTCGTCAGTTTGCGGGCTCTTCTTCTTGCTCATCGCTTGGGCAGGGTTGGAGCTGGCTGCACGGGGTCTTCCGGTCGTGCGACTCTCCATTGCGCACCGTTGATTTCAACCACCGGGACGTCAGGAAAGGACAGGTCGACGCGGGCCAGCCGCACACTGATGGAGTCGCCGCGTCCGGGGACCGGCACGCCAAGTGCCCCAGCTAGCTGGGCGTCGCTGGAGTACTGCCCGAGGACGATGATGCCCTCCGGACGGAGGTGGGTGCGGGCGCCGCCGTTGCCTCGGACGCGCTTCATGTAGTCCTCCTGTTGCGCCACAGTAGCGATGGTGGCGCGGCTGATGATCCGGCCCTGGGCGCGACGGAAGAGCTCATTGACTCTGGCCTGGCCGGAGCTCTGGCCGAAGATTGCGTCGATGTCACTTTGAGGTAGGCGCAGCAGCACGTTCTCAGGCAGAGTGGCATCACGGTGTAGCCAGGTGATGCGTCCGCGTTTGGCGGCGCGGATGGTGCTCTTACCGTCGCGGTTGCGACCTTGGTTAAGGATATCGTCGGTGATCCGGGCAAGGCCGGCGCTCCATATACCGGCTTGGTCGTCTGCCCACACCAAGAGGCAGATGTGACCGATCGCCTCGGGCGGGATTGTCCAATGCCACATGGCCTGGGAGTATTTGCAGTCCACGTCGATACCGGTAACCGAGTAGTCCATGGACTGACCGCCATCGAAGCCGAACTCCCGCTGGAGGTTGATCTCTACCAAAGTACCGCAGTGGGTCTTCTCGGTCTTGAACAGCTGTTCCCAGCGGAAGCGGCCAGTATTGCGACCGTCGAGGAGCATGTCGAAGGTCCGCCGGATCGCTGCGGCGAAGCGGCGGCCGTCCGGGTCTAGCGCCTGGAGCTCGATGCGCACCTGTTCGATCTCGCTATCGCGCGGTGGCTCGGACCCAGGCAGCACGGGCTGTGCGTTGTGCACCGAGTTCTCCACTCGAGTAACTCTAGCGGCGCCGAAGGGGCCGTGCGGGGCGAGTTGGGCGTCACATGCACTGACTTTGTGGTGGCGGTGCCGTGAGGGCCTGAGGCCGCCGCAACTGGCAGCTATCGGTTCCTCGCGGCTTCGCCCTCCGGATGCGGGGAACCGGGCTGGTGGGCTCGTGCGGACGGCATCCGGGGTGGTGTGAATGGCTTGCGGAGGATGTCGATGATCTCCTTGCCGCACAGAAGTGCCACGGGGTTCATGGTGACGAAGATGCCGAACTGGTCGGCGGCGCAAGCGGGAGGTGAGGCGGGATGCGTCCTAGGTGCCGACGGAGGTGGTGCGGCCGTAGCACCTGGGCCTCCAGGGCGAACAGCCCTGCTCCCGGGCCAGCCGCGCGAAGGCGAGCAGCTCCACCTGGTCACTCGGCGCGACGGCCAGGGCGAGGGCGTCCAGCAGGCGGCGGCCGGCCCCGCCTACCCGTGCGGCCATCCGGCCGCGTGCGGCTTCGATGTCGGCGCGCGGGATCGATGCCACCAAACGGAAAAAGCCCCCGGTCGTGATGCCGGAGGCCTTTTCTGCGGGTGCGCCGCCAGGGACTCGAACCCCGGACCCGCTGATTAAGAGTCAGCTGCTCTAACCAACTGAGCTAGCGGCGCGTTGTCGGCGTTGCCGTCGACAGGAGGAAACATTACACGACCTTCGGGGGTGCTCGTGACCACCCCCGAAGGGGTGGTCAGCGCTCCTCGAGGACCGCGCGGAGGAAGCGCTGGGTGCGCTCCTCGGTGGGGTTGCCGAAGATCTGGTCGGGGGGGCCGGACTCGACGATGCGGCCGTGGTCGAACATCAGGACGCGGTGCGAGACGTCGCGGGCGAACTGCATCTCGTGGGTGACGATCAGCATGGTGATGTCGGTTTCGCGGGCCACGTCGCGCAGCACGTTGAGGACGTCGGCGACGAGCTCGGGGTCGAGCGCGGAGGTGACCTCGTCGAGGAGGAGGATCTCCGGGTCCATGGCGAGCGCGCGGGCGATCGCCACGCGCTGCTGCTGGCCGCCGGAGAGCTGGGAGGGGTGGGCGTCGGCGCGGTCGCCGAGGCCGACCATCTCCAGCAGCTCGCGCGCCCGGGCCTCGGCCTTGGCGCGGTCCTGGCCGAGGACGTGGATCGGCGCCTCGGTGATGTTCTGCAGCACCCGCATGTTGGGGAAGAGGTTGAACTGCTGGAAGACCATGCCGATCTTCCGGCGGATCGCGGAGAGGTGCTTCTCGTTGGCGGGGCGGAGCTGGCCGCCGGGCGTGCGCATGTGGGAGAACGGCTCGTCGTCGACCCAGATGACGCCGTCGTTCACCTTCTCCAGCGTCATCAGCAGCCGCAGGATGGTGGTCTTCCCCGAGCCGGACGGGCCGATCAGGGTGACGCGCTCGCCGCGGTCGACGGAGAAGTCGAGGTGGTCCAGGACGGTGTTGCTGCCGAAGCGCTTGACCACCTGGTCGAATTTGATGCAGGCGGCGGACGGCGCGGTCGCGGAGGCGTCCGCCTCGGGGTTCGCGGGTTCAGTGGCCAAGGCGCTTCTCCAGCTTTCGCATCGCCAGGGACGTCGGGTAGCTGGCGGCCAGGAAGATCAGGCCGCACAGGGTGAAGACCGGCGGGTACTCGAAGTGGTTCGAGCCGTAGTCCTGCGCGGTCCGCACCATCTCGCCGACGCCGATGACGGACAGGAACGGGGTGTACTTGAACATCGCGATCGCGTAGTTGCCGAGGCCGGGCAGCACATTGCGCACCGCCTGCGGGAGGATGACGGCCCGCCAGGTGTGCGACCGCGGCAGCGACAGCGCGGTGGCGGCCTCCCACTGGCCGCGCGGCACCGCGTCGATGCCGGCCCGGTACACCTCCGACATGTACGTCGAGAAGTGGATCCCGAGCATGGCGATCCCGATGACCTCGGTGGGCAGCGAGCCGAGCAGCACCCACAGCGCGAAGAGCTGGATCATCAGCGGGGTGGAGCGGATGAACTCCACGACCACCTTGACGGGGACGGTCACCCAGCGGGTGCGGGAGCGTCCCAGGATCGCCCAGACGAGGCCGAGCGCGGCCGCGACCGCGGTGCCGACCACCGTCGAGACCAGCGTCACCTTGAAGAAGGCGGCGATGACGGAGGGGAAGGCGTCTCCCATTGCGGACCAGTTCACGGGCGGACCACCCCTCCCATTGCGGACCAGTTCACGGGCCGACCACCCCTTCTCCGCCGGGGCTGCCGGCTCCGCCGGGAGCGGTGCGGGCGGTGAAGAGGCCCCGCACGCCGCGGCCCTCGCCCAGCTTCGCCTTGGCCTGCATCTCCAACAGGTTCATGATCAGCGTCAGCAGGTAGGCGAGGACCAGGTAGACGAGCAGCACCAGCCCGTACGCCGCGATCGAGTTGCCGGACGCCTGCCGCACCTGCTGCATCACGTAGGTCACGTCCGCCATCAGGATCAGCGACAGCAGCGGGGTGTCCTTGAGCAGCTGGATCAGCAGGTTGGTGAACTGCGGGATCATCCGCGCCCAGGCCTGCGGCAGGATGACGCGCCGCATCCGCTGGCCGGCCGTCATGTTGAGCGCGACGCCCGCCTCCCACTGCGGTGCGGGGATGGAGTTGATCGAGCCGCGCACGATCTCCGCCCCGTACGCGCCGTAGTTGAGGCCGAACGCCAGCACCCCGCAGAAGAGCGGCGCTAGCTGGAAGCCCAGCCCCGGCAGCGCGTAGAAGAGGAAGAACAGCTGGACGAAGATCGACGTGCCGCGGAAGAACTCCACCACGAAGCGCGCCAGCCCGCGCAGCACCAGCGTCTCGGACCGCAGCATCAGGCCCAGGACGAAGGAGAGCACGAAGGCCAGCGCGCCGCCCAGCAGGGTCGCCTCGACGGTCAGCCAGACGCCCGACCAGAACCGGGGGAGGACGAGGTCGAGTTGGTGAAAGAAGGTGTCCATGTGCTCCCGTCCGTCAGGCCTTTCCGGCGCAGAGCTTCGCCGTGGTGAGGCCCTTCGGCGGCACCTCGGAGTTGCCGAAGCCGTACTTGCCGAGGAGCTGGACGTACTCCGACGGGTTGCCGGTGATCGCCAGCAGCTGCTTGTTGAAGGCGTCGCGCAGCGAGGTGTCGGCCTTGCGGAAGACCGCGCCGCCCGGGCTGTACTGCTTGACGCCCTTGACCTCGGGCACGAACGGGGTCAGCACCTGCACCGGCTTGCCCTTGTTGCTGCCCGACTTGGAGAGCCAGTTGAGGGAGATCCCGGTCAGCGCGAAGGCGTCGATGCGGCCGGCGACCAGCGCGTCCAGGCCGTCCTGCTGGGCGGGCAGGGTGGTGATGCTCTTGACGCCGGCGCTCTTGGCGTAGCCGTCCTCGACCGCCGCGGTCAGGACGCCGACCTTGGCGTTCGCCTTGGCGCAGGAGGCCAGGTCGGTGAGCTTCATCGGGTTGCCCTTCTTCACCATCAGCGCGGTGGGCCCGATGAACTCCGGCTCGGAGAAGATGACCTTCGCGCAGCGCTCCGGCGTGATCGCCATACCCGCGCTGACCACGTCGAACTTATTGGCGTTCAGGGAGGGGATCAGGGCGTCGAAGTCGACGACGCTGGCATGGATCTCGGGGATGCCGAGCTTCTTGAAAATAATCTTGTGAAGGGTGGGCGCCTCGCCGGTCGGGGTGTTGCCCTGGTTGAAGCCGTACGGCGCCTCGCCGGCGAACCCGATCTTGATGTAGCCCTGCTTGCGGGCCTTCTGCAGCGTCGACTGCCCCTCGGCCTGGCCGGTCTTGGGGTTGGTCTTGGAGCAGGCGGTCAGCAGTGCGGGGACCGCGATCAGGCCTCCGACCGCGGCGCCTCGGGTCAGAAAACCTCTGCGGCTCAGGCCGTTCGAGTCCGTCATGGACGCTGTCCTCCGTATCGTGCCGCTCGTGCGGCTGCGGGTACTTCCGGATGCGCCTGCCCCAGGGTGGGAGTTCATGCGTTTTCGCGGCCGGCCGTAACCGAACAGTGTCTTCACGGAGATCTCGAACGAGGTGCGCGGGACGCGTGTGACGGAGGGTCAACGGGAGGCGGCGGGGCGGGCCCCGCCGCCGTTAGCGGTGGTCGTCGCCTCGCGCGGCCGGCAGCGCCGCCGCCAGCAGCTCGGCCAGATGGAGCGGACGGCGCTCGGTCAGCTGCGTTACCTGGGTGCGGCAGGAGAAGCCGTCCGCCAGCACCGCTGTCCCCGGCGCCGCGTCCCGGATCGCCGGAAGCGGCCCGTTCTCGCCCACCGCGACGGACATGTCGTAGTGTCCCGCCTCATAGCCGAAGTTCCCGGCGAGCCCGCAGCAGCCCCGGTCCAGCCGCTCGTTGGCGACGCCGACGCGGGCCAGCACGGCGTCGTCCGCCGCCGAGCCGAGCACCGCGTGCTGGTGGCAGTGCGTCTGGCTGAGCGCCGCGCCCCGTGCGGGAGGGACGCTGCCCAGATCGGCGTCCGGGGCGTGCCGCTCCAGCAGTTCGGCGAGGGTGAGCACCCCGTCCAGACCGGGGACGCCGAGTTCGGCCGCGTCCGAGCGGAAGACCGCCGCGCAGCTGGGCTCCAGCGCCACCACCGGCACCCCGCCGTCCAGCGCCGGCGCCAGCGCCTCGCGGGACCGCGCCAGATGGCGGCGGGCCGCGTCCAGTTGGCCGGTGCTGATCCAGGTCAGCCCGCAGCACAGCGGCCCGCGGGCCGGCTCCGGCGGCAACGTGACGGTGAACCCGGCGTGCTCCAGCACCGCCACCGCCGCCCGCCCCACCTCGGGGACGAAGGCGTTGGTGAAGGTGTCCGCCCACAGCATCACCGGCCGGGAGGCGGCCGAGGGCGTCGGCGCGGCCCGCCGCGCGAACCAGCGGCGGAACGGCTCGGCGGCGAGCGGCGGCAGCGGCCGCTCCGGGGCGATCCCGGCGGTCCGCTTCAGCGCCCGGGACGCGACCGGGTTGCGCATCGCCGCGTTCGCCGCCCGCACCGCGGACGGCGAGGCCGTCGCCGTGTGCAGCCACTGCGGCAGCCGCCCCAGCGAGTAGTGCGACGCCGGCCTTCGCCGCCCCGCGTAGTGGTGGTGGAGGAACTCCGCCTTGTAGGACGCCATGTCCACGCCCACCGGGCAGTCGCTGCGGCAGCCCTTGCAGGACAGGCAGAGGTCGAGCGCCTCCCGCACCTCCTCCGAGCGCCAGCCGCCGCCCGTCACCGGCGCCTCGGCGGCGTCCGGCGGCACCGCGGCGAGGCCGCGGAGCATGTCGTCGAGGAGCCGGGCGCGGCCGCGGGTGGAGTGCATCTCCTCGCCGGTCGCCCGCCAGCTCGGGCACATCACCCCGCCCGCCTCGGGCGCGGTGCGGCACTTGGCGACGCCCACGCAGCGGCGCACGGCCCGCGCCAGGTCGCCGCCGTCCTCCGGAAGCCCGAGGAAGACCGGGACGGGACGGGCGCGCAGCTCGTCCGGGACGATCCGCAGCGCGGCGTCGAGGCGGTGCGGCTCCACCACCGCGCCCGGGTTGAGCAGCCCGGACGGATCCCAGGCCCGCTTGAACGCGGCGAAGGCGTCGAGCAGTTCGGCCGGGTAGACCAGCGGCATCAGCTCGGAGCGGGCCCGCCCGTCGCCGTGCTCCCCCGACAGCGTCCCGCCGTGCTCGGCGACCAGCCGGGCCGCGTCCTCCAGGAAGGCCCGGAAGCGCCGCCGCCCGGCGGCCGTGGCCAGGTCGAAGTCGATCCGGACATGGACGCAGCCCTCGCCGAAGTGCCCGTAGGGGGTGCCGCGGAGCCGGTGCGCGTCCAGGAGCCGCAGGAAGCCGCGCAGATAGGCCCCCAGGCGCTCCGGCGGGACGGCCGCGTCCTCCCAGCCCGGCCACGCCTCGGCGCCGTCCGGGGCGCGGGTGGCGAGCCCGGAGGACTCCTCGCGCAGCCGGGTGAGGCGGCGCTGCTCGGCGGGGTCGGCGACGGCGCGGGACGAGGCGGCGCCCGTCCCGTCCTGGAGCTCCTTGGGGTCGGGCGGGGCCGGCGCGTCCGGGGAGGCGTCGAACTCCACCATCAGCCAGGCCCGTCCGGGCGGCAGCAGCTCCCCGGGGTCGCTGCCGGGGGAGCGGCGGCGCAGCGTCTCGATCATCTCCGCGCCCAGCCCCTCGCAGGCCAGCGGCCGGTGCGGGAGGATCGCCGGGACGGCGTCCCCGGCGGCCGGCAGGTCGTCGAAGCCGAGGACGACGGTGGTGGTCGCCTCGGGCAGCGGCACCAGCCGGACGGTCGCGGCGAGCACCACCGCGCATCCGCCCTCCGTCCCGGTGAGCGCGGCGGCGAGGTTGCGGCCGTGCTCGGGCAGCAGCCGGTGCAGGCCGTAGCCGGAGATCTGCCGCGGGAAGCGGCCCAGCGTGGTGCGCAGCGCCGCCATGTGGCGGGTGGTCAGCTCGACCAGGGCGGCGGTGAGTTCGGGGGCCGGGGGCGCGGTCTCCAGGGAGTCGTGGCGGACGGTGAGGCGGCGCCCGTCCGCGGTGAGCACGTCCAGGGCGAGGACGTTGTCGGCGGTGGTGCCCCAGGCGGGGGAGTGCGAGCCGCAGGAGTTGTTGCCGATCATCCCGCCGAGGGTGCAGCGGGCGTGGGTGGACGGGTCCGGCCCGAAGCGCAGCCCGTGCGCGCGGGCTGCGCGCTGCAGGTCGTCGAGGATCACGCCCGGCTCGACGGTGGCGGTGCGCGCCTCGGGGTCCAGCGCGAGGATGCGGTGCAGGTGCACGGAGGTGTCGGCGACCACCCCGCCCGGGCCGGCCGCCGTGGCGTTGCCGGCGATGGAGGTGCCGGCCCCGCGGACGGTGAACGGCGCGCCGTGCTCCCGGCACACCGCGAGGGCGGCGGCCAGCTCGTCCGCCGTCCGCGGCACCACCACCGCGGCCGGGACGCTGCGGTAGTTGGACGCGTCGTACGCGTACAGCGCCCGCGCGGCGGCGTCGTCGCGGACGTCGCCGCCGGGCAGGGCGGCCCGCAGGGCGGGGACGAGGGCGGGGGAGGCACTGGCACGGGGCGCGGGCAACGGATCTCCTGATGACGGCTCGATGGGCGACGCGCGGTCCTGGCGCCGCGGCCGGACGCGGGTGGCGGGGCGTGCGCCGGGGCGCGGCCGGACGCGGGTGGCTGGGCGCGGTTCCCGGTGCAGTTTCCCGCGAGACGGCGGATCGCGGCGTCGCGCGGTGCCGTGCGCCGCGGGCGGGTGCGTGGGCCGGATGAGCGCGCCGGGGCGCGGCGCTCGGCGTGGTCTCCCGCGGGGCGGCGGATCGCGGTGCTTCCGGGTGCCCGCGCGGGATCCGGCGCACGCATCCGGCCGCGGCGCCGGGCCGGCTATCCTGCCGCCGCCACCGCGTCCGCCCAGATGCCCAGCGCCTCCTCGACCTGCTCGGCCGTCACCACCAGCGGCGGGATCATCCGCACCACATTGCCCGCCGGGCCGCAGGTGAGCAGCAGCAGCCCGCGTTCGGACGCGGCCGCCTGGGCGCGCGCCGCGGCGGCGGTGTCGGGGGAGCCGTCGCCGTGCGAGAACTCCGTCGCCGCCATCAGGCCCAGCCCGCGGACCTCGCCCGGCAGGGCGCGCGCCGCGGCCACCCGCCGCAGCCCGGCGAGAAGTTCGGCGCCCCGCTCGGCGGAGTTCTCCACCAGCTTCTCGTCGCGCACCACGTCCAGCGTGGCCAGCGCGGCGGCGCAGGCCACCGCGTTGCCGCCGTAGGTGCCGCCCTGCGAGCCGGGCCAGGCGCGCTCCATCAGCTCGCGCGGCGCGGCGATCGCGGAGAGCGGGAAGCCGGACGCCAGCCCCTTGGCGGTGATCAGCACATCGGCGAGGCGGCGCCCGCCCAGGCCCCCGGTGAAGTGCTCGTGGCCCCAGAAGCGGCCGGTGCGGCCGACGCCGGTCTGCACCTCGTCCAGGATCAGCAGGATGCCGTGCCGGTCGGCGCGCTCCCGAAGCCCGGTCAGGAAGGCCTCGTTGGCGGGGATGTAGCCGCCCTCGCCGAGCACCGGCTCGACGATGAAGGCCGCGGTGTCGTCCGGGGCGGTCACCGTCTGCAGCAGGAAGTCCAGCTCGCCGAGGGCGAAGTCGGTGGCCGCCTCGGTGTTCTCGGGCGACATGCCGTAGCGGGAGAGCCGGTAGGGCGCCGGGAACGGCGCCGTCACCTGGCCGCCCATCAGCGGGCCGATGCCGGCGCGGATCTTCACCCCGGAGGTGGTGAGCGAGGCGGCGCCGAAGGTGCGGCCGTGGAAGCCGCCGTGGAAGGAGACGATGTTCTGCCGGCCGGTGGCCTGCCGGGCCAGCCGCACCGACGCCTCCACCGCCTCGCTGCCGGAGTTGACGAAGAAGAGCGAGTCGAGGCCGTCCGGCAGCACCTCGCCGAGGCGCTCGACGAGGTCGAGCAGCGGCCGGTGCATCACCGTCGTGTACTGGCCGTGGATGAGGGTACCCACCTGCTGCTGGGCCGCCGCGACGATGCGCGGGTGGCAGTGCCCGGTGCTGGTCACGCCGATGCCGGCGGTGAAATCGAGGTAGCGGCGGCCGTCCTCGTCCCAGATGTGGACACCCTCGCCGCGGGCCGCCAGCACCGGTGTGGCCTGCTTGAGCAGGGGCGAGAGCGCCGCGGTGTGTGTCGCTGCCCGTTCGGTCGATCGGCCGGTCATGGCCCCGCCTCCCGTAGGATTGTCGACAACCTGGGATCATGTAAGCATGGATCCCGGCCGCCCCTCAAGGAGGCGGTGCACCGCGGGTTCTGACGGAGCTTCACTTCCAGGGGCCCGACAGTGGCCCGAGCACGGTCCGGGCATGCGGCGAAAGGCGGCACGATGAGCGGCAGCAGCGGTAGCGGAGCAGCCGGCGGCACCGGCGGCACCGGCGGCAAGCGCGAGCAGATCGTCGTCGAGCAGGTGCGCAAGGACCTACTCATCGGCGGGCAGTGGCGGCCCGCCGCCTCGCTCGCCCGCTTCGCCGTCGAGGACCCGTCCCGCGCCGAACCCCTCGCCGAGGTCGCCGACGCCTCCCGGGAGGACGCGCTCGCCGCGCTCGACGCGGCGGCCGCCGCCCAGCCCGGATGGGCGCGGACGGCCCCGCGGGAGCGCGGCGAGATCCTGCGCCGCGCCTTCGCGCTGCTGATGGAGCGCCAGGAGGACCTGGCGCTGCTGATGACGCTGGAGATGGGCAAGCCGCTCGCCGAGTCGCGCGGCGAGATCGCCTACGCGGCCGAGTTCTTCCGCTGGTTCGCGGAGGAGGCGGTGCGCATCGACGGCGGCTACACCACCGCCCCGGACGGCAACGGGCGCATCCTCCTCACCCGCCAGCCGGTCGGCCCCGCGCTGCTGGTCACGCCGTGGAACTTCCCGATGGCGATGGGCACCCGCAAGATCGGGCCCGCGGTGGCGGCCGGCTGCACGATGATCGTCAAGCCGGCCGAGCAGACCCCGCTCTCCATGCTGGCGCTGGGCTCGATCCTCGCCGAGGCCGGGCTGCCGGACGGGGTGCTCAACATCGTCACCAGCAGCCGCCCCGGCGACGTCGTCGAGCCGCTGCTCCGCGACGGCCGCGTCCGCAAGGTCTCCTTCACCGGATCGACGCAGGTCGGACGGCTGCTGCTGGAGCAGTCCGCCGGGCAGGTGCTGCGCACCTCGATGGAGCTGGGCGGCAACGCCCCGCTGGTGGTCTGCGCGGACGCCGACCTGGACAAGGCGGTCGACGGGGCGATGGCGGCCAAGATGCGCAACATCGGCGAGGCCTGCACCGCGGCCAATCGCCTCTACGCGCATGAGTCGGTGGCCGACGAGTTCGCCCGCCGGCTCGCCGAGCGGATGGGCGCGCTGGTCGTCGGGCGCGGCACCGAGGACGGCACCCAGGTCGGCCCGCTGATCGACGCCGACGCGGTGCAGAAGGTCGGCGGCCTGGTCGGCGCGGCGCTGGAGGCCGGCGCCCGCGAGGTGACGCCCCGCCGGGACGTCCCGGAGCGCGGCTACTACTACGCGCCGACGGTGCTCGCCGACGTCCCCGCGGACGCCCGGCTGCTCCGCGAGGAGATCTTCGGCCCGGTGGCGCCGGTGATCCCGTTCGCGGACGACGAGCAGGCGCTGCGGCTCGCCAACGACACCGAGTTCGGCCTGGTCTCCTACGTCTTCACCGAGGACCTGCGGCGGGCGTTCCGCTTCGCGGAGGGCCTGGAGACCGGCATGGTCGGCGTCAACAAGGGCGTCGTCTCCACCCCGGCGGCGCCGTTCGGCGGCGTCAAGCAGTCCGGCCTCGGGAGGGAGGGCGGCCGGGTCGGCATCGAAGAGTTCCTGGAGACCAAGTACATCGCGCTGGACCTGTGAGGCCGGAGGGCATCGGATGAGTGACCGGTTCGTCGAAGTCTCGCTCGACAAGCGGGGTGTGGCCTGCACGGCCCGCCTGCTGGACGACAAGGCGCCGGCGACGTGCGCCGCGGTGTGGGACGCGCTCCCGCTGGGCGGCGACGTCTACCACGCCAAGTACGCGCGCAACGAGATCTATGCGCTGGTGCCCTCCTTCGCCCCGGAGGGCGCCGTGCCGGGCCTGGAGAACCCGACGGTCACCCCGATCCCGGGCGACCTGGTCTACTTCGCCTTCGCCGACTGGCAGCTGGGCACCGCCTCGCACGGCTACGGCGCCGCCGCCTCCCATGCGGGCCACCGGGCCGTCGTCGACCTCGCCTTCTTCTACGAACGCAACAACCTGCTGCTCAACGCGGACACCGGGTGGGTGCCGGGCTCCGTCTTCGGCACGGTCGTGGACGGCCTGGACCGCTTCGCCGACGCCTGCCAGGACCTGTGGCGGCGCGGCGCGGAGGGCGAGACGCTCTCCTACCGGCGGGCGTAGCAAGAGGCCTCCCGCCGGGTGTCGATCCCGCCGGGTCCCGTTCGTCGCTCCCATGTGCGGCGCGCCGCCGCACCAGGACGGAACAGGACCCGACGAGGAGGGCACGTGGAGCAGCTGCTGCGCGTCATGAACTTCAATGTGTCGAGCGACGGCATCGCCGCCGGCGAGAACCAGACCCTGGAACGGCCGTTCGGACAGGACCGTCCCGAGCGGCTCTTCGGCTGGGCCGGGGCCACGGCGAGCTGGCCGATGCGCACCGACCCCGGCGGCAGCCGCGGCCTCGACGACCTCTTCACCCGGGACTTCTCCCGCAACATCGGCGCCGAGATCATGGGCCGCAACAAGTTCGGGCCGCAGCGCGGGCCCTGGCAGGACCACGAGTGGCAGGGCTGGTGGGGCGGGGAGCCGCCGTTCCGCACGCCGGTGTTCGTGATGACCCACCACCTCCGGCCCTCGTTCACCCTCTCCGACACCGCCTTCCACTTCGTCGACGACGACCCGGCGGCCGTGCTGGCCCGGGCGCGGGAGGCGGCGGGCGGCAAGGACGTCCGGCTCGGCGGCGGGGTGACGGTGATCCGGGAGTTCCTGGACGCGGGCCTCGTCGACACCCTGCATGTGGCGGTCGCCCCGGTGCGGCTCGGCTCGGGGCTGCGGCTGTGGGAGTCCCCCGAGGAGCTGCTCGACCGCTACCACCTGGACGTCGTGCCCAGCCCGAGCGGAATGACGCACCACCTGTTCTGGCGCCGGTGACGCGGCGGCCGCGCCGCCGGCGGCGGCGCGGCCGCCGAAGGGGCGCGCCAGGTGCGTCAGGTGCGTCAGACGTCCCAGGCCAGGGCGAGGGCCGCGAGGTGGTCGCGGTACTCGATGCGGTCGGTCCACTCCGCCGGCCAGGCCTCGGCACCGTGCCGGGCGCCGGCGAACGCGCCGGCGAGAGCGGCGATGGAGTCGGAGTCGCCGGAGGAGTGGGCGGCGCGGCGCACCGCGGCCGCCGGGTCGTCCGGGAAGAGCAGGAAGCAGTAGAGCGCGGTGGCCAGCGCCTCCTCGGCGATCCAGCCCGCGCCGATCAGCGCGCAGGGGTCGGTCTCCTCGTCGCGCGGGGCGCTGCCGTCGGTGTGCGCCCGGACGCGCCCCAGCACGGCGAGGCACTCGTCCCAGCCGGGGGCCATGAACGACGGTCCGTCCGCGGCGCCGGCGCGCTCGGCGAGGTCGCCGAGCCATCCGGCGCGGTAGACGGACCGCTGCCGGGTGGCCCGCTCGACAAGCCGGTCGACCAGGCCCTGCGGCGCGATGCCGTCCGCCAGGTCCCGGATCGCGGCGGCGGTCAGCTCGGTGGCGGCGATCGCGGTGGGGTGACCGTGCGTCAGCGCGGCCTGCTGCTGGGCCGCCCCGGCCCGGTCGTCGTCCGACAGGCCCGGCACCAGGGCGATCGGCGCCACCCGCATGTTGGCGCCGCAGCCCTTGGAGCCGAGCACCGACGACTGCTGCCACGGCCCGCCGCGCTCCAGGCCGGCGCAGGCGTGCAGGCAGGTGTTGCCCGGCGCCCGGTTGTTCTCCGGGTCGTGCAGCCACCGCACGAACCGGGTGCGGACGGCGTCGGCGTGCCGCGCCGGGTCGAGCGGGCCGCCGCCGGCGAGCAGGTCGCGCAGCGCGTCGCCGTAGGCGAGCGTCATCTGGGTGTCGTCCGAGACCAGCGCCGTGCCGGAGGAGCGGACGGGGAAGGGCAGTTGCCGCCAGCTCCCGTACCTGCCGTCCAGCGCGGCGATGTCGCTGAACTCGGTCGGGTAGCCGAGCGCGTCGCCGATGGCCAGCCCGAACAGGGTGCCCTCGGCGGCCCGGCCGCCCTTGTGCTCCTCGCCCCTTGCTGCCATGCGGCCCCTCCCGGCTCTCGGCTGCTGCTTCGGCCCCACAGTAGCCGCGCCGCCGGACGGGTGGACTCAGACGACCAGCGGCGCCGCCGTCGACGGCGGCCGCACCGCGTCCTCCACGGCCGCCGACGCCGACAGCACCAGCGCGTCGGCGTGCCGGGGGCCGACGAGTTGGAGCGCGGCCGGCAGCCCGCCGGCGAGCCCGCAGGGGATCGCGGCGGCCGGCTGCTGGGTGAGGTTGAAGGGGTAGGTGAACGGCGTCCAGTCGGTCCAGCGGCCCTTGCCGGTGGGCGTCTCCTGCCCGGCGAGGAAGGCGGTCAGCGGCAGCGCCGGGGTGGCGAGCAGGGCGTGGCCGCCGTCCCGGTGGAAGCCGCCCATCGCCGCGCCGAGCCGCATCCGGACGTCGACGGCGTCCAGGTACTCGGAGGCGGAGAACCCGGCGCCCTGCTCGGCGACCTCCTGCAGGGCCGGGTCGACCAGCGCCCGGGACTGCGCGGAGAGCGGCTCCAGCACCTTGGCGGCGCCCGCGAACCACAGCACGTGGAAGGCCTGCTGAACCTCGCTCAGCTCGCCGATCGGCGGATCGGCCTCGACCACCTCGGCGCCCAGCGAGGCGAGCACGTCCACCGCCGAGCGGACTTCGGCGGCCACCGCCGGGTCGACCTCCACCTGCCCGCCGAAGGTCGGCGAGTAGGCGATGCGCAGGCCGTGCAGCACCCCGGCGTCCAGCCGCACCGGCGGGGTCGGCGCCAGCGCCGACCAGTCACGCGGGTCCGGCCCGGAGACGACGTCCAGCAGCAGCGCCGCGTCGGCGGCGGAGCGGGCCAGCGGGCCGGCGTGGGAGAGCGTCCCGAACGGGGACGCCGGGTGGAGCGGGATCCGCCCGTAGGTGGGCTTGAGGCCGAACACCCCGCAGAACGCCGCCGGGATGCGCACGCTGCCGCCGCCGTCCGTCCCGATCCCCAGCGGGCCGATGCCCGCCGCCACCGCCGCGGCCGCGCCGCCGCTGGAGCCGCCGGAGGTGGCGGAGGGGTCCCAGGGGTTGCGGGTGACGCCGGTGAGCGGGTTGTCGGTGACGCCCTTCCAGCCGAACTCGGGGGTGGTGGTCTTGCCGAAGAGAACGGCCCCGGCCTCCCGCAGCCGGGCCACCGCGGGGGCGTCCTCCGTCCAGGGGCCGGCCGGGGCGACCGTGCGGGAGCCGCGCAGGGTGGGCGAACCGGCGGTCAGCAGCAGGTCCTTGACGGAGACGGGGACGCCGTCCAGCGGGCCGCGGGCGGTGCCGGAGCGGCGGCGGCCCGCCGCGGCCTCCGCGTCCCGCCGCGCGGCGTCGGCGTCGACCAGGCAGAAGGCGTTGAGCTCGCCGTCGACGGCGGCGAGCCGGTCCAGCACCGCTTCGAGGGCGTCGACGGGGGTGAACTCGCCCGCCGCGAAGCCCTCGTCGAGCCGGCGGGCGGAGAGGCGGAACAACTCGGCGGAGCAGTCGGCGGAGTGGTCGGTGGGCTGGTCCATGGGACGGCCTCCGGATCGACGCGGATCGGGTCTGGGCGAATCGGGGCGGATCAGGGCTGAGCGGATCAGGGCTGAGGGGTCATGGGCACGTAACCGAGGTGCAGATCGACGGCGTTGCGGGCGGGGCGGTCCGCCGTCCAGCGCTCGAACTCCGCCAGGAAGACCTGCGCCAACTCCTCCTCCCAGCCCACCGCGTCGCCGCTCATGTGCGGGGAGACCAGCAGGCCGGGCGCCTCCCACAGCGGCGAGGCGGCCGGCAGCGGCTCGCGGCAGAAGACGTCGAGCGCGGCGCGGGCCGGGCGCCCCGTCCCGGAGCGCAGCGCGGCGAGCAGGTCGTCCTCGACGACCAGCGGCCCCCGGCCGACGTTGACGAAGGCGGCGCCGGGCCGCATCCGGGCGAAGGCGGCCGCGTCGAAGAGCCCGCGGGTGGCGTCGGTGAGCGGCGCCGCGGCGACCACCCAGTCGGCGCCGCCCAGCAGCTCGCCGAACTCCCCGTCGACGCCGGAGGAGCCGTGGATCCGGCCGAACTCGGGGTCGTCCGCGCGCTCCCGACGCCCCGTCAGCCGCACCCGTGCGCCCAGCGCGCGCAGCGTGCGCCCCACCGCGCGTCCGATCGGGCCCGCGCCGACCACCAGCGCCGTGCTGCCGTGCACGCGGCGGGTCTCCCGGTGCTCCCAGACCCGCTGGCGCTGCCGCTCCCAGCTGCCGGGCAGATCCTTGGCGAAGGCGAGCACCACGCCCGCCACCCATTCGGCGATGGGCTGCTCGAAGACCCCTCGGGAGTTGGTGACCCGCAGGCCGGGGGTGCCGACCAGCTCGGGGAACATCAGCCGGTCGACGCCGGCGCTGGCGGCGTGCACCCAGCGCGGGGCGCGCGCCGGGTCGCGCGGCCAGGCGGTGCGCACCGCGTCGGAGTTGAAGTCCCAGGCGAGCAGGGCGTCCGCGCCGTCCAGCAGCGCCGCCAGCTCCGCGGGGCCGTCCGCCGTCTCCAGGGCAGCGCGCCCGGCGAGCCGGCGGCGCATCAGCCGAAGCACCTCGGCCGGGACGGAGGAGCCGCCCAGCACCACGATCCGCAAGTTCTGCAACACGTCCGTAA
Organism: Mangrovactinospora gilvigrisea; assembly: GCF_001879105.1. Taxonomy (GTDB): domain Bacteria; phylum Actinomycetota; class Actinomycetes; order Streptomycetales; family Streptomycetaceae; genus Mangrovactinospora; species Mangrovactinospora gilvigrisea. Next base: position 79,388 of record NZ_MLCF01000025.1, read on the forward strand.
TCCCCAACGTCCACACTGAGCAGGGCGATTGACGACGCTACGGACAGAATCGTACGGTTGTCAACAATCCGCATGTCCGCCATTGGCCCAACCCCGAGGGGCTCTTCATGGACATTCCTCTGGATCCACTTGACGTGGCATTTCTCGGCGGTCCACCCCAGCAGCAGGGGGTGGGGATCGTCGCTCCGTTCGACTTCGCGCTCGATCGCGAGCTGTGGCGATGGGTGCCGGACGACCTCTCGCTCCATCTCACCCGCACGCCCTTCGTGCCGGTGGAGGTCAGCCTGACGATGGCCCGGCTGGTCTCGGAGCACTCCACGCTGCGCGACGGCGTGCAGGCGCTGATGGCGGTGCGGCCGGAGGTGGTGGCGTACGCCTGCACCTCGGGCAGCTTCGTCGGCGGGCTCGCCGGCGAGCGGGCGATGTGCCGGGCGATGCAGGAGGCGGGCGCGCCGGCCGCGGTCACCACCTCCGGCGCGCTGGTGGAGGCGCTGCGCGAGCGCGGCGCCGGCCGGATCGCGGTGGTGACGCCCTACACCCGCTCGGTGACGGACTCGCTGGAGGCGTTCCTCGCCGAGGCGGGCGTCGCGGTGGTCGGCCGCGAGTACCTGGGGCTGACCCGGGAGATCTGGCGGGTGCCCTACCGGGAGGTGGTGGCGATGGCCCGGCGGGCGCTGGACGGCCCCGGGCAGGCGGCCGGGGAGCGGGTGGACGCGCTCTTCATCTCCTGCACCAACCTGGCGACCTACGACGCGATCCCGCAGCTGGAGGCCGAGCTGCGGGTGCCGGTGCTGGCCGCGAACCAGGTGACGGTGTGGGCCGCGCTGCGGCGGATGGGCAAGCACGCGGTGGGCCCGTACCAGTCGCTGCTGATGCGGTCGGCCGCGGCGCTGCTGCCGGACGTGGTGCCCGAGATCGTCACCGATGTCGTGACGGAGATGCTCGCGCCGGACATGGGCGCGGACCCGGGGCGGGATGCGCTGGATCCGCCGAATGTCAACAACCCTACGAGCGAACCGTATACTGACGATCAGTAGCACGATCGGCACCCGGTTCCGCGGCGGCGGCGGGTGAAGCGAGCCGGGGGGAAGGGGAGATGACCGTGAACCATCCCAGTGACCGCGTCCCCACGGTGGGCTTCCTCTACCCCGGGTACTCCGCCGAGGACGACTACCCGCTGCTGGAGCGGCTGCTGAGCCGCTCCGGCGGTCCCGTCCAACTGCCGCTGGTCCACACCGACATCGGCGAGGACGCCCACCGGGTGGACGCGCTGCTGCGGATGGGCGGCGCCGAGCGGCTCGCCGCCGGCGTCGGCCCGCTCAAGGAGCGCGGCGCCGAGGCGGTGGTCTGGGCGTGCACCTCGGGCAGCTTCGTCTTCGGCTGGGAGGGCGCGCGGGAGCAGGTGCGCGGCCTCGCCGCCGCGGCGGGGATGCCGGCCTCCTCGACGTCCTTCGCCTTCGCGCACGCCGTGCGGGCGCTGGGGCTCGCCAAGGTGGGCGTCGCCGCCACCTATCCCGACGATGTGGCCGAGCACTTCGTGGAGTTCCTCAAGCACGCCGGCGCGGAGACGGTCAGCTGGCGCGGGCACGGCATCGTGACGGCGGCCGAGGTCGGCACGCTGGGCCGGGACCGGGTGATCGAGCTGGTCCAGGCCGGCAACCACTCCCAGGCCGACGCGGTGCTGCTGCCCGACACCGCGCTGCACACGGCGGCGTGGCTGGAGGATCTGGAACGGGCGGTCGGCAAGCCGGTGCTGACGGCCAATCAGGTCACGGCGTGGGAGGGGCTGCGCCTGGTGGGCGCGGCCGGTGTGCCCAGGCCGGGCCTGGGCACGCTCTTCAAGACGGGGGCCGGGGCTCCGCAGGCCTGACGGCGGATCCCGGACGCAAACAAAGGCAGACGGTGACGACAACAGCACGAGCGGCAGCGGCGGCGGCACGGAAGGCGTCGGGCGGCGCGAAGGCGCCGGGGCTGCGCCCGGTGAAGCGGGAGCCGGCCGCGCTGGTCATCGCCCGCCAGCTCACCGACGCCATCATGGACGGCACGCTGGCGCCGGGCGCCCAGCTCGGCGAGGCGGAGCTGGCGGCCCAGCTGGGGGTGAGCCGCGGGCCGCTTCGGGAGGCGCTGCAGCGCCTCGTCCAGCAGGGCATCGCCCGCAGCGAGCCGCACCGCGGGGTCTTCGTCATCGAGCTGGACGACGAGGACGTCCGCGACATCTACCTCTCCCGGACGGCGATCGAGGTGGCGGCGTGCCGGCTGGTGCTGGCCCGCGACCCGCGGCGGACGGCCGAGAAGCTGGGGCGGGCGCACCGGCAGATGGCGGCGGCGGCCGAGCGGGAGGACCGGGCGGCGCTGGCGGCGGCCGACATGGAGCTGCACCAGCTGCTGGTCGCCGAGTCGGGCAGCGTCCGGTTGCAGCGGATGGCGGCGACGCTGTTCGTGGAGGCGCGGATGTGCCTCTCCGCGCTGACCGTGCGGTACACCGCGCCGATCGATCTCGTCGAGGAGCACGGGGCGATCATCGAGGCGCTGCGGGCGGGCGACGAGGCGCTCCTGTTCGAGCTGCTCGACGAGCACATGCGCGACGCGGTGCGCCGCCTGGCCCCCGCCTAGGCCGCCCCCGGCGGCCACCGCGCCGGGCACCGGGCCCCGGCCGACGCATCCGGCCGTGGCACCGGGGCGGCGCGCCCCGGGGAACATCGCGGTCCGGGGGCGTGTTGTACCCCGGGTATCTGTCCTCCGTCCCGCAGGAGTGCCGCATGACCCCGGCCGACCCCGATCCGATCCGCGGCGCCGCCCGCGGCTCCGCGCCCGTCCCCCTCTCCGTGCTCGATCTGGCCGGGGTGGGCAGCGGGCAGACGGCGGGGGAGGCGCTGGAGGCCACCACCGAGCTGGCCCGGCTCGCCGAGGCGCGCGGCTTCCACCGGCTGTGGGTGGCCGAGCACCACAGCATGGCCGCGGTGGCGAGCAGCTCCCCGGCGGTGCTGATCGCGCATCTGGCCGCGCACACCACGAGCCTGCGGATCGGGTCGGGCGGCGTGATGCTGCCGAACCACCCGCCGCTGGTGGTCGCCGAGCAGTTCGGGACGCTGGAGGCGCTGCACCCGGGGCGGATCGACCTCGGGATCGGCCGGGCGCCGGGCACCGACCCGGCGACCGCGGCCGCGCTGCGGCGGCATCCGGACACCCTCTCCGCGGACGACTTCCCGGAGGCGCTCGCCGAGCTGGAGGCGTTCCTGGAGGACGCGGTGCCGCAGGGGCACCGCTACGCCCGCATCCACGCCTACCCCAACCCGTCCTCGCGTCCGCCGGTGTGGCTGCTGGGCTCGTCCGGCTACAGCGCGCAGCTGGCCGGGACGCTGGGCCTGCCGTTCTCCTTCGCGCACCACTTCAGCTCCCGCAACACGCTGCCGGCGCTGGAGCTGTACCGGGAGGCGTTCCGGCCCTCGGAGTGGCTGGAGAAGCCGTACGCGATGGTGGCCGCCGGGACGGTGTGCGCCGAGACGGACGCCGAGGCGCGGGCGCTCGCGCTGGCCGGGGCGCTGCACATGCTGCGGCTGCGGACCGGCCGGGCCGACGGGCGGCTGCTGCCGACGCCCGAGGAGGCGGCGGCGTACGAGTTCTCGGACGCCGAGCGGGAGTTCGTCGACGCCTGGCTGGCCGACTACGAGGTGGGCGCGCCGGAGACGGTGCGCAAGGGCCTGCTGGCGCTGCAGGAGCGGACCGGCGCGGACGAGCTGATGCTCACCGCGCAGATCGCCGGGCGGGAGCGGAAGCTGCGCTCCTTCGAGCTGATCGCGGACGCCTTCGGGCTGCCGCGGGCCTGAGCCGGGGCGCTCCCCCGGAGCGCCTCAGGTCCTAGATGCCCGCGGCCCGCGCGTGGTCGCCGGGCGGCGCGTCGCCGTCCAGGGCCGCGCCCGCCGTGCCGCCCTTGAGCGGGGCGGCGTCCTTCAGCGGCGGCAGCGCCGCCGGCCGGCCGCGCTTCCGGTCCTCCGGAAAGCCGCGGTCGGGCAGGCCCCGGCCGAGCAGCGCGGTGATCGACTCGGGCGTCTGGGCGCGGGCGTAGTACCAGCCCTGGGCGGTGTCGCAGCCGGTGTCGCGGAGGCGCTTGGCCTGCTGGAGCGTTTCGACGCCCTCGGCGGTGACGCCCAGGCCGAGGCCGTGGGCGAGCTGCACGACGGCGGCGACGATCTGCGCGTCGGCCGGGTTGGGGTGCTCGGCGCTCTGCAGGCCCTCGATGAAGGAGCCGTCCAGCTTCAGCTCGTGCACCGGCAGCCGGTTGAGGTAGGCGAGGTTGGAGTAGCCCGTCCCGAAGTCGTCGATGGCGATCCGGACGCCCATCCCGGCCAGCGCGCGCAGCGCCTCCAGGGGGCGGCCGGCGGGGCCCATCACCGCGGACTCCGTCAGCTCCAGCTGGAGCAGCCGCGGCGGCAGCCCGGTGCCGTTGAGCACCGCGGCGACATCGCCCACCACGTCGGAGTCCCACATCTGGCGGGCCGCCAGGTTGACGCTGACGTAGATCGGGTCGGACGGGTGCCGCAGCTGCCACCAGCGGGCCTGCCGGCACGCCTCCTGCAGCACCCACCGGCCGAGCGGGACGACGGCGCCGGTCTCCTCGGCGATCGGGATGAAGCGGTCCGGGCCGAGCCGGCCGAAGCGCGGGTGCTGCCAGCGCACCAGCGCCTCGACGCCCTTGATGACGCCGGTGTCGAGGTTGACCAGCGGCTGGTACTCCAGGAAGAACTCGCCGTGCTCCAGGCCCGACCGCATGGTGGTGGAGAGCGCCTGGCGGGTCATCTGGTGCTGGTTGCGCTCGGGGTCGAAGACCGTCCAGCGGGCCTTGCCGTCGGCCTTGGCCCAGTAGAGCGTGGCGTCCGCGGCCTTCATCAGCTCGGTGGGGGTGGAGCCGTCCACCGGGCGCTCGATGACGCCGATGGAGGCGGTCAGCGAGAGCCGGTGGGTGGCGACGTCGAACGGTTTCTCCATCTCGTTCAGCGCGCGCTGGGCGAGTTGGGCGACCTGCTCGGAGCCGTGCGAGTCCTCGACGAGGATGACGAACTCGTCGCCGCTGATCCGGGCGACCATGTGGCCGAGCGGGCCGAACGCGGCGAAGAGCCGTTCGGCGACGGCCACCAGCAGCTCGTCGCCGACATGGTGGCCGAGCGTGTCGTTGATCGCCTTGAAGCCGTCGAGGTCGACGTAGCAGAGCCCGACGCGGCTGCCGGAGCGGGAGAAGACCAGGTCGAGGCGGTCGAAGAAGAGGGTGCGATTGGGGAGCTGGGTGAGCGGGTCGTGCATCGCCTGGTAGCGCAGCCGCTCGCGCAGCCGCCGCTGCTCGGAGACGTCCTCGACCATGGAGAGGGTGAACCGCGGCCCGCCGTTGGCCTCCCGCAGGGTGGTGGCGGTCAGGGTGAGCCACATGGTGTGGCCGTCCTGGTGGCGGCAGGGGATCTCCAGGCGGAGCCGCTCGTGCCGGCCCTCCTTCAGCTCCTGGTAGAGCCGGGCCAGTTCGTCGCGGGTCTCGGCGAGGACGATGTCGACGGCGACGATGCCGACCAGGACGTCGGGCGAGACGTAGCCGACCATGTCGGCGAGCGCCTGGTTGGCCTCCACCACCCGGCCGTCGAAGTCGGTGATGAGCATGCCGATGCCGGCCCGCGCGAAGACCTCGCGGAAGCGCGACTCGCTGGCCCGCAGCTCCTCCTCGACGGAGCGGCGCGCGGTGATCTCGGCGCGCCGCAGCGCCTCCTGCTGGGCGAGGGTGCGGTTGCGCAGCGCCTGGACGTACCCGGCGGTGAGCGCCTCCAGCCCGGCCTCGAAGGCGTTCTGAAGGGGCGCCAGCGGGGAGCCGGCCGTTATGGCCGGGGAGAGGTGGCGGCGCAGCACCAGCAGGGTGCGCCCGAGCACCTCGGGGCCCACGAAGTGGGCCTCCACCAGCAGTCGGCCCGCGTCGTCCTCCGCGCGGCCGGGCGCGGGAAGGCGCCCCGCGGCCCGTTCGCGCAGCGCGTCGACGAACCGCTCGGCCAGATCGCGGAGGAGGCGCCTGGCGTCGGCCTCGCCCATGGCGGCATGCCCGGCGTCGGCCAGCGCGTTCGCCCATTCCTCGACGAGCTGGCCGAGACCGTCTGCTCCACCGGTCGGCCCCTGCAACGCCCCGCTCCTGTGTCCCATTCGGTATCGCCACTCGAATCGTCGGCGGCACCGTCCGCGACGAAGGGACGCGCAGGGTGCCTCGTGCCATGGTGACATTGCTGATGGCGTTTCACCCGTTCTTTGGCCCTCGTCGGCGCGGACGGTTGCCGCTTTGGAGGGGCCCTCGGCCACCTGTCCGTATCGGATCACCCCCGTGGTAGACGCAGTGTGTCGAGATGTCGACCCTGTGTCAGAAAAGCGGACCGGCCGCCACCGGAGAGCGCGCTCGGGGGAGTTGGGGGCGGCCATCGCTTCTGTCACAGGAGTGACACAGTCAGATGAAATGACCTTGGACGGCCGGACACCACGTCGCGTTCACGCCAGGATGGGCGGGTCACTGCACACCGACCGTACGCAAAACGGGGGATACAACCGCATGATGTCCATGCGCTCCGCTCTCCGCGTGTCCGGAGCCGTTGCCGCCGCCACGGTGCTGACCCTGGGGGCCGCGGCCTGCGGCTCGTCCGGCGGGCACGCCAAGGCCGACGCCGCGCCGAGCAAGCAGTCCGCCGACTCCGGCTCGGGCGGCAGCTCCGGCAAGGGCAAGACCGGCCTCTCCCTGGACGGGATCAAGCTGCCGGCCAAGCTGCCGGCCAACATCCAGGACGTGAAGAGCTCCGACTGGAAGAACTGGAAGAACTGGGCCAAGCAGTCCTTCGCCAACAAGCGCATCGAGGGGTTCTGGACCCCCAAGCGCATGGCCCAGGCGAAGGAGAACTCGCTCAAGCTCTCCAGCAAGGACGCCGCCGTGGGCGGCTCCCAGACCACCGCGGCGCCGCCGCCGGTCGGCGCCAAGAAGGCGCCGCGCCCCTACACCGCGGGCTCCGCGGTGCTCGGCAAGATCTACGGCGAGGGCCCGGAGGGCGAGTTCGTCTGCTCCGGCACCGTCGTGGAGGACCCGGCGCACCCCGGCAAGAGCAACCTGGTGTGGACCGCGGGCCACTGCACCTCCGGCGGCGCCGGCAAGGGCTGGTACCACAACATCATGTTCGTGCCGGACTACAACAACGGCGGCAAGGCGACCGACCAGACCAGGCTCACCAATGACAAGGACCTGGCGCCCTACGGGTACTGGTGGGCCAACGCCGCCACCACGTCCAACCAGTGGTTCACCCAGGGCGACGAGCACGGCGGGCAGACCCAGTACGACTACTCGCTCTTCCAGGTGGTGCCGCCGAAGGGGACGACCAAGTCCCTCCAGGAGACCGTCGGCGGGGCCATGTCGATCTGGTTCAACGCGCCGCACAAGATCTCGAAGATCACCGCGTGGGGCTACCCGGCCGCGCCGCCCTACACCGGCGTCGACCTGTACCACTGCGACGGGGCGCCCGGCGACCTGTCGGCCGACCCGTCGGCCCCGGCCGACTACCGCATCGGCTGCAGCATGACCGGCGGTTCCTCCGGCGGCGGCTGGTTCGCCAAGAAGCCGAACGGCTCGGTGGCGCTGGTCAGCAACACCTCGATCGGCCCGGCGGACGCGCCGGTGTGGCTCGCCGGCCCGCGCCTGGACGGCGCCGCGCAGAACATGTTCCAGCAGTTCGACTCGCGGATCGCGGGCTGACGGACCGCGAAGGGGCGCCTGGGCCCGGCATGGATACCCTGGTCACATGACCGCCGCCGCCGATCCCAGGCCCCCGCAGCAGCCGCCCGGCGCCGACCGCGTCGCCGAGGCCTCCGCCGAGCTGCGGGCCCTCGCCGGGCGGCTGATCCGCCGTCTGCGGCACGCCGCGCGCGCCGATGTGACGGACTCCCAGGCGGGCGTCCTCAGCCGCCTGGAGCGGCACGGCCCGGCCACCATCGTGGCGCTGGCCCGCGCCGAGATGGTGCGCCCCCAGTCGATGGGCGCCACCCTCGCCGCCCTGGAGGAGCTCGGGCTGGTGGAGCGCGGCGCGCACCCCACCGACCGCCGCCAGGTCGTGATGTCCCTCACCGAGGACGGCCGGGCCCGCCTCACCAAGCTGCGCCGGCTGCGCGAGGGCTGGCTCTACGACGCCATCACCACCAAGCTGACCCCCGACGAGCAGGCCGTTCTCGTCGAGGCCGTGGGGCTTTTGGACCGCATCGTCGGGGATGAGCCCCCGGAGGCCTGACCCCCTCCGGCCCAACAAGATCCGATCTTTGGGCAAGTGATCGTGCTCGCGGTCTGGTGCGCACGGCGAAAGTGGGGAAAGACTGATCCACGGCAGATGACCGCACGCCCTGGAGAGGGACGCTCCCCGCATGATCCGTACCGCAATGCTCAGCTTCTGGCATGTGCACGCGCGTGACTACGCGCGCCAGGCCAGCGAGCACCCCGACATCGAACTCGTCGCCGCCTGGGACGAGGACGCCGACCGCGGCGCCGCCAACGCCGAGGTCCTCGGCCTGCCGTTCCACGCCGACCTCGCCGAACTGCTGGCCCGCCCGGATGTCGACGCGGTGATCGTCGACACCCCGACCAGCGCCCACCCCGAGGTGATCCTCGCCGCGATCCGCGCCGGGAAGCACGTCTTCACCGAGAAGCTGCTCGCCCTGGAGCCGGCCGCCGCCGACGAGATCCTCGCCGCCGCGGAGCGGGCCGGCGTGGTGCTGACCGTCTCGCTGCCGCGCCTCTCCGAGCCCGCCACGCTGGCCGCCCACGCCGCCCTCGAACAGGGCCTGCTGGGGCAGTTGACGCAGGTCCGGGTGCGGGTGGCGCACAACGGGGCGGTGGGGGCCGGATGGCTCCCCGAGCACTTCTACGACCCCGAGGCCTGCGGCGGGGGCGCGCTGATCGACCTCGGCGCCCACCCGGTCTACCTGGCCCGGCTGTTCCTCGGCCGGATGCCCGAGGCAGTCACCGCGTCGCTCGGCTCCGTCACGGGACGCGCCGTCGATGACAACGCTGTCACCGTCTTCCGGCGGGACGACGGCGCCGTGGCGATCGCCGAGACGGCCTTCGTCAACCGCCACTCGCCGTACACCCTGGAGCTGCACGGCACCGAGGGCAGCCTGCTCTTCGGCACCCCCGAGGCGCGGATGCTGATCCGCTCCGGCGCCGAGGCGGCCGGCGGCCGCTACGACGAGTGGACCGAGCTGCCGCTGCCGGAGCACGCCCCGATGCCGATGGTCCGCTGGGCCGCCGCCATCCAGGGCCTCGCCGACGGCGCCAAGCCGGCCGACAACCCCGACATCGCCAAGAACCTCGAACTCTCCCGCGATCTCACCGCGTTGATGGACGCCGCGTACCGCGCGGCCCGCAGCGGCACCGAGACCACGCCCACCGCGCCCACAGGAGGCACCCGATGACCGACTCCACCGCCATACCCCGCATCGCCCTCATCGGAGCCGGCGGCATCGCCGGCGCCCACATGCGCGGCTACACCGCGCACGCCGACCGCATCAAGGTGGTCGCCGTCGTCGACCCGGTCACCGCCAACGCCGAGCGGCGCGCCGAGGAGGCGGGCGGCGCGACCGTCTACGCCACCCTGGACGACCTGCTGGCCACCGCGCCCGACTCGATCGACGCGGTCGACATCTGCCTGCCCCACCACCTGCACCGCGACGCCATCGTCAAGGCGGCGGAGGCCGGCAAGCACATCCTCTGCGAGAAGCCGCTCTGCCTCACCCCGGAGGAGGCGGCGGACGTCCGCGCCGCGGTGACCTCCTCCGGCGTCACGCTGATGTGCGCGCACAACCAGCTGTACATGCCGCCGGTCGCCAAGGCGCGCGAGCTGCTGCACGCCGGCGAGATCGGCAAGGTCTACGAGCTGCGCACCACCGACTCCTTCTACAACAACTTCGACCCGGCGAACGCGGGTTGGCGTGCGAAGAAGGAGACCAGCGGCGGCGGCGAGCTGATCGACACCGGCTACCACCCGACGTACCTGCTGCTCAACCTCGCCGCGTCGGCACCGGCGGCGGTCTCCGCGATGATCTCCAGCCACCGGCTGGAGTTCATGGACGGCGAGGACTCGGCCCAGGTGCTGGTCCGCTTCGCCGACGGGGCCGTCGGCCACCTGGTGACCAGCTGGGCGTACAACCCCGCGGGCTGCACCGAGCGGTTCTCGGCGGTCGGCGAGAAGGGCAGCCTCTGGAGCGACGGCAAGTCGCTGTGGGTGCGGCAGAACGGCGCCGAGGCGGTCAAGCACGAGTTCGAGGACATCGAGAACTTCGTCGCGGAGATCGCCGACTGGGCCGAGGTCGCGGCCGGACGCAAGGGGCCGGTGAACGGCCACGAGGAGGGCCTGGCGGTGCTGGACGTCATCCTGGCGGCCTACACGTCGGCCGCCGAGGGGCGGACCGTCTCCATCGGCTAAGCGCGGGTTTGGTGAGGTCGGGGGCTCCCCCAGCCTTCGGCCGGGAGGGGCCCCCTCTCCGCGTCGTTCGGTGCGTGCGGCTGCAAGGCGCCCGAGCTCGTTCGTAGTGGTTCTTACGTGCGTGCTTGGGCAACACCGCAGATGTGCGTGCCGGGCGGCGCGGGGAGTGCGCCCTACTTCGACAAGCCCGCGTAGACCGTTTCCGACGGATATCCGTGGCGGTAGGGGCGGCGTCCGGCGTGTCCTGCCGGCGTGCCGCACGAAGGCCGTCGAGGGGCACCTCCCGGACGAAGTCCGAGGGAGTGCCGGGCGTCGCGACGCCGCGGAGATCCGCCGCGGCTACGCGCCGCAGGGGGGCAGGTGACGGGCGGCGGCCCGCCACCCGCCCCCCCGCGGCGGAGCCGCACAGGCACCGGGCGCCGTCGGCTTCTCCGCGGCAAAGGCCCGTCGGAAGCGGCCCGGCCGCGGGGACGGGGCCCGCTGCCGGACGGGCGGCAGGCGCTCGCAGAGCCGGATGCCGACCCTGCCCCGCGCCGCCCGCCGCGCCTGCGGGGCGCCCGGGGCGCAACGTGCTGAGAACTGCTTGAGTGTCGGTGCTTTGCCCTTCGGAGGCGGGTCGGGCAGGGGATAACCTGCTGACACCATCGAACCGTTGAGCGGAGGAGCGGAGCACTCGTATGTCCAAGGCGGAGCAGATCACCGGGGCGGATGCCTATCACGGCGAAGGTCCCTGCTGGTACGACGGCTGGGGCGGTCTCCGCTGGGTGGACATGCTGGCGGGGTGCGTCCTGTCGCTGGATGCCGGGCACGGCACCGTGCGGCGCCATCCGACGGCCTCCCGGGTCGCCGCGGTGGTCCGGCCGCGGGCCCGCGGCGGGTCGGTGCTGGCGCTGGAGCGCGGCTTCGCCGTGCTGGGCAGCGGACCTGACGGCTCGTGGGACGGGCTGGAGGTCGGCATCCGCCCCGAGGCAGTCCAGCTGTGGGACGCCGGCGAGGGCGTCCGGATGAACGAGGGCGGCTGCTCGCCCGACGGCGTGCTCTACGTCGGCTCGATGGCCTACGACCAGTCCGGCGGCAGCGGCACCGGCCGGGGCCGGGTCTGGCGGCTGGCCCCCTCGGGGACGGTCGAGGTGGCCCGCGCCTTCGGGGACGTCACCATCTCCAACGGCCTGGAGTGGTCGCCGGACGAGACGCTCGCCTACTACGTCGACACCCCCACCGACCGCATCGACGTCTTCGACTGGACGGCGGAGGAGGGCCTGCGGAACCGCCGGCCGTTCGCCCGCGTCGAGCATCCGGACGGGCTGACCGTGGACGCCTCCGGCCGGGTGTGGGTGGCCCGCTACGGCGGCGGCTGCGTGGAGTGCTACGGCCCGGACGGCAAGCTGGAGGAGGTCGTGGAGGTGGGAACGCCGCGCGTGACGGCGTGCACCTTCGGCGGCCCGGGCCTCGGCGAGCTGTGGATCACCACGTCCGCCGAGGGCATGTCCCCGACGGACCGGGAGGCCGACCCGGCGGCGGGCGCGCTCTTCCGCCATGTCCCGGGGGAGGGCGTGCGCGGGATGCCGGTGCGCCCCTACGCGGGCTGAGACCCCCGGAGGCGCAGGGGTCTTGACAGGCCGTCGGGGCCCGATGGAACGATCTATCCGTGATCTTTCGAACCGTTGCGCACCGGGACCCGATACGCGTCGCACTCGTCGGCGCCGGGGGGATGGGCCGCGCCTGGGCGCGGCTGCTGAAGGAGAGTCCGCTGGCCGAGCCGGTGGGCGTCGTCGATCTGGACACCGACGCGGCGCGCGCCGCGGCCGAGGAGCTGGGCCTGCCCGACCCCGACGCGTCCTCGGCGCCGTCCCTGACGGCCCTGGTGGACCGGCTGCCCGCCGAGCGGCGGCCGGAGGCGGTGGTGGACGTCACCGTGCCGGTCGCGCATCTGCCCGTCACGCTGGAGGCGCTGGGGCTGGGCCTGCCGGTGCTGGGCGAGAAGCCGCTGGCCGCCTCGCTGGCGGAGGCGCACCGGCTGGTGCGGGCCGCCGAGGAGGCCGGGCAGCTGTTCATGGTGAGCCAGAACCGCCGCTACAAGCGCGGGCTGTGGCGGCTGAAGTCGCGGGCCGGGGCGCTGGGCGGGGCCGGCATCCTGCTCCACGAGTTCTCCAAGGCCATCCACTTCGGCGGGTTCCGCGAGACGATGGCGCACCCGCTGCTGTCCGACATGGCGATCCACAACTTCGACGCCGCCCGCTTCCTGCTGGACGCCGACCCGGTCGCCGTCTACTGCGAGGAGTACAACCCGGAGTGGAGCTGGTTCGGCGGGGACGCCGCCTGCACGGCGATCTTCGAGATGTCGGGCGGCGCCCGGTTCGTCTACACCGGCTCCTGGTGCAGCCCGGGGCTGGAGACGCCGTGGGACAGCCGGTGGCGGGTGAGCGCCCCGCGCGGGAGCGCGGTCTGGTGCGACGGGGGCCCGGGCGAGGACGGGGTGGTCACCGAGGCGGTGGAGGGCGCGGCGCCGGATCCGGCCGCCGACGCGCTGCCGCCGGACGTCGATCTGGCGGGCTCGCTCAGCGACTTCGTGGCGGCGCTGCGCTCGGGCGAGGCGCCGATGACGGCGGCCCGCGACAACCTGCTGAGCCTGGCGATGGTGGAGGCCGCCGCCGAGTCGGCCGGCCGCGGGGCGCGGGTGCGCATCGCGGAGACGGTCGAGTCGGCGGCGGCGGAGGCGGCCGCGGCCGCCTGAGCGGGCGTCAGCCGGTCGGGCTCGGCGTGGGGCCGGTCGGGCTGCCGGACGTCGCCGAGGAGCTGGGGCTCGGGGTCGGGCTCGCGCTGCTCGACGGCGTCGGGCTCGGGCTCGGCGTCGCCGAGGAGCTCGGCGTCGCGCTGGGCGACGGGGGCTGGGCCGGCGGCGCGCCGGCCACGGCCGCGTTGTACAGGGCGCGGGTGGCGGCCCCGAAGTAGGCGCTGTAGGAGACGCTTTCGGTGTTGCCGCCGCCGTGCACGCCGCCCACCACGCCCACCACGCCCCAGCCGGACGGCGAGTCGCCGTCGTGGACGATCATCGGGCCGCCGCTGGTGCCGCCGATGAACGCCTGGCAGGGGATCCGCGGGAAGTCGCCGGGCGCCGCCGGGTCGGTGGAGACCCAGTGGGTGGTCAGCGAGTGGCACTCGATGGGCTTGGTGTGCGAGGCCCCGCCCGGGTAGCCGATCATCGTCGCCGGGTAGTGGATGTAGCCGGTGTCGGTGTGCAGCCGGTAGCCCGGGCCGGTGGCCTGCTCCAGCCACTGCCCGCCGGCGTTCTTCAGCGTCTGGGCGATGGCGAAGTCGTACTCGGCGCCGGCGTTCTGGCCGAGCGTCAGGAACTGCTCCGGCTCGTAGACCCCGTTGACCTTTATCGGGAAGAGCCCGTAGGGCGTCAGGCCGTCGTGGTAGTTGGGCGCGAAGACCAGGTGGCGGGCCGGGTTGGGGCCGACGTAGGCCCGCAGGCAGTGGCCGGCGCTGAGCACCAGGTTGCGGCGGGGGCTGTTGAGGACGGAGCCGCTGCAGGTGCGGCCGGTGCCGGTGGAGTCCGTCCAGAAGAAGGTGCCGGCCTGCGGGACGCCGTTGAACTCGGGGCTCGGCGGCACGTACTCGCCGGGGTAGGCCCCGTCGTAGAGGTTGTCGCCGGGCGAGGCGGCGGCCTTCTTCATGCCGCCGGCGCCCTTGGCGGTCGACTGGGCGCTGCCGGTGCCCGCCATCGCGGCCTTCATCCGGGCGGGCGTCCAGTAGGCGGTGAGCTGCTTGGCGTCCTGCTGGGTCTGGCCGGCGCCGCCGCTTATGGCGATCTTGATGCCGTCGTGGCCGGCGACCACGGTGGTGGTGCCGTTGCGCGAGACCAGGTGGATGTCGGTCGGCTCAGGACTCGCCGAGGCGCCGGCGCCGGCCGGCGCGCTGCCGGACGCCGCCCAGGCCGGCACGAGTGCTCCGCCCGCGGCGAGCAGCGCCCCGGCGGCCCAGAGCGCCGTCCCCCTGTGTCGCATTCCGCGTAGCCGCATGTGCCGTCTCCCTCCGGACGGGCGTGGCAAAGGTCGGCCAACTGTACTGATGCGCTGTCACGGGCGGGAAGGGAAGCACAGGTTGAGGGCTGGCAAATTCATGTCGACGGGTGACGTGGTGCCGTTGGGGCGGCGATTCCGTCGATCAGGAGATCGATCATCCGGGAGGCGTCCGAGACCGTCCCGGGGTGGTGCGCGGCGGATTTGTGGAGTGCCGCGATGGCACCGTGCACGAGGGCGAACATCTCGACGGTGGTGACGTCCGAGCGGACGCCGCCGACCCGCCGGGCGCGCTCCAGGAGGCGGTCGCCGCCGTCCCGGACCTGCTTCCAGGCGCGGTGCATCTCGCTCTCCGGGTCGGACATCAGGCGCAGGCAGGCGTCCGGCAGGTCGCGGTAGAGGAGGGTGCCGCGGGCGACGGCGGTGAGCCAGGTGCGGAGCGCCTCGACGGGGTCGCCGTCCTCCTCGTGGAGCTTCTCGGCGAGGGCGGCCTGGTCGATCCAGCGCTCCTGGAGGAGGGCGGCGAGCAGGGCGTCGCGGTTGGGGAAGTGGCGGTAGAGCGTGCCGATGCCGACCCCGGCGTCGCGGGCGATCTGCTCCAGCGGCGCGTGGGTGCCGTGCGCGGTGAAGGCGTGCTCGGCGGTCTCGAGGAGGCGCTGGTAGTTGCGGAGCGCGTCCTTGCGCACGGGTCGGGTCATTGCAGGGGCCACGTTTCCTTGCGATCCGGAGGGTTCCTCCGTATCGTAACTCGGGCGAACCGGAGGTGGCCTCCGCTTCGTCTTCTTCCACCATGCTCAAGGGGGTTGAGCACAGTCATGTCTGTTTCCCGAGCATCCACCGTACCCGCATCCACCCCGCCCGAGGCGGCCGCGTCCGGCCCGCCAGCCGCGCCCGCCGCGCCGCGGCGGGCGGGGGTGGCGCTCGCCGTCATCCTCGTCGCCCAGCTGATGTTCATCCTGGACGCCTCCGTGGTGAACGTCGGGCTGCCCGCCATCCGCAGCCAGCTCGGCTTCTCCGCCACCGGCCTCACCTGGGTCGTCACCGCCTACAGCGTCGCCTTCGGCGGGCTGCTGACGCTCGGCGGCCGGGCCGGCGACCTCTTCGGGCGGCGCCGGCTCTTCCTCGCCGGGATCGCGCTCTTCACGCTCTCCTCCGCGGCCGCCGGCGTCGCCCAGACGTCCGGGCAGCTGCTCGCCGCCCGCGCCGTGCAGGGTCTCGCCGCCGCCTGCGCCTCGCCCAGCACCCTCGCGCTGATCTCCACGCTCTTCTCCGGGGAGCGGCGCAACCGGGCGCTGTCGGTCTTCTCCGCGATCATCGCGGCGGGCGCCACGCTGGGCCTGCTGATCGGCGGGCTGCTGGTGCAGTACGCCAGCTGGCGCTGGACGATGTTCCTCAATGTGCCGATCGGCATCGTGGCGCTGCTGCTCATCCCGCGGTTCGTCCCGGAGACCGAGCGCCATCCGGGGCGGCTCGACATCGCCGGGGCGCTCACCTCGGGGCTCGGCATCGCGATCGCCGTCTACGCCTTCAACCGGGCCGCGCAGCACGGCTGGTCGGACGGGGTGGCGCTGGTCGGGTTCGCGGCCACGGCGCTGCTGGTCGCCGCGTTCCTGGTCAACGAGACGCGGGTGGAGAACCCGCTGCTGCCGCTGCGCCTGTTCGCCGACCGGGCACGCGCGGCGTCCTTCACCGCGATGTTCCTGATGCCGGCCGCGATGTTCTCGGTCTTCTACTTCCTCACCCTCTACATGCAGGGGCACGGCGGCGGGATGCTGGGCTTCTCGCCGCTGCGCACCGGGGCCGGGTTCGTCCCGATGACCGGGCCGCTGCTGGTCGTCGCGGGCCTCCAGCTGGCGCCGCGGATCATGCAGCGGACGGGGCCCAAGCCGGTGGCCGTCGCCGGCGGGGTGCTGGCGGTCGCCGGGCTGGTCTGGCTCACCGCGCTGTCGCCCGGCGACGGCTACGGAGCCTCGCTGATCGGGCCGTTGGCGCTGATCGGCACCGGGATGCCGTTCGTGATGGCGCCGATGAACATCGCCATCCTCACCACGGTCGGACCGGCGGACGCGGGCGCCGCGGCGGGCGCGCTGCAGGCGCTGCAGCAGTCCGGGGCGGCGCTCGGGGTAGCCGTGCTGACCACGGTCGCCACCGCGGGCGGCGGCGGAGTGGCGGGCATGGCCGACGGCTTCCGCGTCGGCACCGGGTTCGCCGCGCTGGTGCTGCTGCTCGCGGCGTTCGCGCTGCGCGGGAGCGTGCTGCCGAGGCGGCCTAGCGTTCGAGGCTGACGTCGACCGCGCCCGGGGCGGGGGCGTGCTCCGCGCAGGTGAGGCGGAGCACGCCCCCGCCGGGCTGCGCGGCCTCGTCGAGGCGGGCCAGCAGGCGGGGGACGAGGGCGTGCACGGCGCGCTCCACGTCGCGGGCGTTGCCGCCGCTCGGGTTGGCGGTGGTGCTCCAGGCCGCCCGGGCGAGGCGGTCGGCGGCGGACGCGTCCCAGACGAGGCGCGCGCCGAGCTGGGTGCGCAGCCGGCCGTCGAGGCGGTGCAGCGCGGACTCGGTGAGGGCGCGCAGTTCGCTGGGGCCGAACGGGGCGAAGGGGATCACCTCGTCGACGCGGTCCAGCAGTTCGGGCCGCAGCCGCACGCCGAGCGCGCGGCGCAGCGGGGAGTCGGCGCCGGGGCCGCGGGGGAGCAGGTCCTCGGCGTCCAGGGGCGGACGCAGCCCGGCGGTGAGGACGACGACGCAGTCCCGGGCGTCGTGGCCGGCGCCGGCGACGCGGCCCTCGTCGAGGAGCGGCAGGAGGCAGTCGAGCAGGTGCGGATCGGCGCGGTCGACGTCGTCGAGGAGCAGGACGCGCCGCGGGCCGGGGGCGAGGGCCGCGGCGAGGCGGGCGGTGAGGCCCTCGGGGGTGGCCGGCCGGCCGACGTCGACGACGGCGAGGGCGTCGGCGGTGCCGTGCACGGCCTCGGCGATCAGACGGGCCGTCAGCGTCTTGCCGGTCCCGGGCGGTCCGCAGAGCAGCAGCACCGAGCGGGGGCGGTCCGCCCAGCGGAAGCCGGCGGCGAGGCCGCGGGCGGCGGCGTGCAGATGCGGGGCGAGGCGGTCGACGGCGTCGTCCTGCCCGATCAGGCGCTCCCGCAGGAGCGCGGGGAGCAGGTCGTCCTCGGCGATCCGCGGGCTGCCGCGGCGTGCGGCGGAGTCGGCGGCGGCGTGCAGGGCGGCGCGCAGGTCGGGGGCGAGGGTGACGGCGGAGACGACGGACCCGGCGAGCGTGGCGAGCACGGACCGCGCCCCGCGGGTGAACGCGGTGGCGTTGAGGCGGCCGGTGGGGTCGAAGAGGGGGGTCGTGGCGGTGGTGGCGGGGGCTGCGGCTTCGCTCATCGGGGTGCGTGGCCTTCCCGGTAGGCGCGGAGGAGGGTGCGCATCAGGCGGTGCGGGGTGTAGCCGTTCTTCCACCGCTCGGAGAGCTCGGTGAGGTACCGCACGGCCAGCTCCGGGTCGCGCCGCACCAGCGCGTCCGCGGCGTCCTGCCACCCCTGGTCCAGCCCCCGCTCGGCAACAAGCGCCTCCCACATCCCGAGCCCGAGCCCCCCGGGGGTCCCGCCCCCGGGTATGAGCCGGAGCTCCTCGATGCGGACGAGCGCGGCAGCGGGTTCAGCGGCGGCGAGGTGCGCGAGCACGACGGGATCGGCGGCGTCGGACGCGGAGTCGCGCGCGGCCGAGCGCTCTTGGGGGACGCCCCCCGGCGGGAGCCCCCCGGCCGCGCCAACCCCATCGACGTCGCCCCCGGCTGGCGCGGGCACCGGGCCGCCGAGGGAGCGGTCTTCGTGCGGGAGGTCTGCGGCCCCGGCCGCCGCGCCTGCCGGCGGCGCGGTGGCGGCGGGGGAGGGCGCGGGCACCTGGTCGTCGAGGGAGCGGTCTTCGTGCGGGAGGTCTGCGGTCCCGGACGCCGCGCTTGCCGGCGCTGCGGTGGCGGCGGGGGAGGGCGCGGGCGCCGGGTCGTCGGCGTGCTGAGCCTGCGGGCCGCCTGCGTCCCCGCCGCCGGCGGCTGCGGTTGTGGGAGTGGCCGACGGGTCGTCAGGGCCTGGGTCCTGCGGGCCGCCTGCCGTCCCGTCGCCGGAGGCTGCGATGGTGAGCGTGGCCGACGGGTCGTCAGGGGCGGGGACTTGCGGGCGGTCTGTTCCCGCGGTCGCCGCGCCGACGGTGGTACCGGCTTGGGCCGGGGAGAGCGCGGGCGCCAGGTTGCCGAGGGGCGGGTCCTCCTGGGGGCGGCCCGCGGCCGGGATGGCCGTGTCTGCCGGCGCCGCGGTCACGGCGGGGGAGGGTGCGGGCGCCTGGTCGTCGGCGTGCCGGCCCTGCGGGCCGCCCGCGTCCCCGCGGCCGGGGTCCGCGGTTGCGGGCGTGGCCGACGGGTCGTCAGGGGCGGGGACTTGCGGGCGGTCTGGTGCCGCGGTCGCCGCGCCGACGGTGGCGCCGGCTTCGGCGGGGATGGGCGCGGGCGCCAGGTTGCCGGGGGGCGGTTCCTCCTGGGGGCGGCCCGCGGGCGGGATGGCCGTGCCTGCCGGCGCCGCGGTGGCGGGCGAGGGTGTGGACGCCGGGTCGTCGGTGTGCCGGCCCTGCGGGCCCCCTGTCGTCCCGTCGCTGCGGGTCGCGGTTGGGGGCGTGGCCGACGGGTCGTCGGGGGTGTGGTCCTGCGGGCGGTCTGGTGCCGCGGTCGCCGCGCCGGCTTCGGCCGTGGGGGGCGCGGGCGCCGGGTCGTCGGCGTGCCGGCCCTGTGGGCCGCCTGTCGGCCCCTCGTCGGGGGGCGTGGTTGTGGCCGACGGGTCGTCAGGGTTGGTGCTCTGCGTGCGGTCTGCCGCCTCGGACGACGCGCTGTCGACGGCCGCGGCGCCGGTCTCGGAACGGAAGGGCGCCGCCGTCGAGTCGTCGACGGGTTGGCTCCGGGAGGGTTCCGCCGTCTCGGACGCGGCCCCCGCGGACCGCCCGTCGGCGTGCGCGCCGTCCGTACGGGCTGCGGCTGCGGGGGACGGCTGTGGTGTGGCGAGAGCGTCCTCGCCGCGGTGGTGCGCGCCCTGTCCGGCAGCGCTCGTCGATGCGGACGCGCCTGCAAGGGAGGACTCGCCGTCGGCCGGGCCGCCGGCCTCGCGCGCCGCGGCAGCCGCGTACCACTCGTCGACCTGCGGGAGGCCGCCGGATCCGTCGGACCAGCCGCCGGGCGCGTCACCCATGTCGGCGGGCGTGAGTGCGTTGCCGGCCGGGGGTGCCGCGTGGTGGTACGCGGCCGGTTGCGGGAGGCCTTCGTCAGTGGCGGACCAGGCGCCGCCGGCGGGCCAGCCGCCTGCCAGAGTCGCGGCCTCTGTGCCGGCCCAGCCGGTGGGCTGCGGGGAGTCGTCGGTGGTGGTCGTGGTGGCGAAGACCTGGAGGGGGGCGGCCGGCGCCCACGGTTGGCCGGCGAGGGTCGACGGCTCCGATTCCGCCGCGGGAGCCCCCGCGTGCGCCCCCGCCCCACGCTGCTCCGGCACGGCAGCCGCCCACGTCGGGCGGCGGCCCGCGCGCTGGTCCTGGGCGAGGCGGTGGAACTCCGCCGACGGCGTCAACCCCCGGTTGAGCAGCACCGCGACGAAGTCGCGGCCGCCCCCCAGGGCCGGCCCCGCGCCCGCGCGGTCCAGCTCGCGCCAGGTCTCGGCGAACCGCTCCGCGTCCGGCGCCGGGTCGGTGAGCCACGCCCGCAGCGCCGCGTCCAGGACGTGCACCGGCACCGCGTCCACGCACGCCGCCAGCCCGACCAGCACCGACTCCGGATCCGCGAGCGAGAGCGAGGGCAGCACGTCGTCCAGCAGCGCCGCCCGCCGGGACCCCGTCACCGGCCCCCCGGTGAGCCGCCGCAGCGCCCCGCGCAGCAGGTGCGTCCGCGCCATGGGGTCCGCCGCGGCGCGGGCCTCCGCCACCGCGCGGCGGAACTCGGCCGTCGCGCGGGAGCGTTCACCGCGGGTGCCCCGCGTGTCCGGCGTGTCCGGCGTGCCCCGCGTGCTCGTCGTCGTCCCCATCGGCGTTCCCGCCCCTTCCAACCCCTCGGGTTGCTCCTCGCACCGGGATAGACGCGGGGTCCGGGCCGCCGGTTGCGGCCGGCGCGCGCCACCGCTGTCCGGTTTCTCCTGGTCATCCGCGGGTCATCCGCTCCGACAAGCATTAAACCTGCCCTGCCCCGACCCCGTCCCCGACCAGCGGCTCCGCCGCCCCCGCCGCCGCCCCCTCCGCAGCGCCTCCCGCGCACGGCCGGATGTGGCCAACGCGGCGTCGTTGACGGCCCTTCAGGGTGTGGCTAGCGTCCGCTCTGCTGTCAGTGATTGCACCGTTGATCCCGATATCGCGTGCGGGCCCCGCTCGCGCGTGCGCAGGTCGCGTCCGATAAACCTGGAGGGAAGGTCGGATGACAGGGATGGACATGAGCAGACGCACGTTCGGTACCGCCGCCGCGGCCGCGGCCGCCTCCTCCGCGCTGGGCCTCGGCACCGCCGACGCCGCGCACGCCGCCTCCGCGAGCGGCTCCGCCGCGCCGAGCGGCAGGGCCCGTGTCACCAGCGCGCCGTTCGGCAAGCTCGCCGACGGCAGCGAGGTGACGCTCTACACCGTCGACACCGGCACGGGCTTCCGCGCCACGGTGATGAACTACGGCGGGATCATGCAGACCCTGGAGGTCCCCGACCGGCACGGCCGACTCGGGAACGTCCTCCTCGGCTACGACAACCTCGCCGCCTACGTCGCCGGCACCACCTACTTCGGCGCCCTCATCGGCCGGTACGGCAACCGCATCGGCGGCGCCAAGTTCACGCTCGACGGGACGACGTACCACCTGTCGGCGAACAACAACGGCAACACCCTGCACGGCGGAGCCGTCGGCTTCGACCGGCACATCTGGGCCACCGAGCCGTTCACCACCGCCGACGGCTCCGCGGGCCTGGTGCTCAGCCTCACCAGCCCCGACGGCGACCAGGGCTTCCCCGGCACGCTGCACGCCAAGGTGACGCTCACCCTGACCGCGCGCCACCAGCTGCGCTTCGACTACGAGGCGACCACCGACAAGCCGACGGTCGTCAACCTCACCAACCACAACTACTTCAACCTCGGCGGGGAGGCCTCCGGCGACATCTACTCCCACCAGGCGCGGATCGACGCCTCCCGGATCACCCCCACCGACGCGCTGCTCATCCCCACCGGGAAGTTCGCCGACGTGGCCGGGACGCCCTACGACTTCCGGCGGCCGAAGGCGATCGGCGCGGACATCCGCGACGGCCGCAACCGGCTCTCCCAGCAGCTGCTGAACGCCAAGGGCTACGACATGAACTTCGTCCTCGACAAGGGGATCACCGGCAGCCCGCAGGAGTTCGCCCGCTTCGAGCACCCCGGCACCGGCCGGGCGATGGCGGTCGCGACCACCGAGCCCGGCGTGCAGTTCTACTCGGGCGCCCAGTTGGACGCGACGCTGGTCGGCACCAGCGGCCACATCTACCAGCAGGGCGACGGGTTCGCGTTCGAGACCCAGCACTACCCGGACTCCCCGAACGAGCCGTCCTTCCCGAGCACGGTGCTGCGCCCCGGCCACACCTACCGCAGCTCGTCCGTCTACACCTTCTCCGCGAGCTGAGAACGGCGGCGCCCGGCACCCCCGCAGCGGGTGCCGGGCGCCGCCCGCACGCTACTCGCAGTGCACCACCGCGTCGCCCCAGTCGGCGTGGTCGTAGTCCGGCCCGTCACCGCCGTCGGTGACCACCAGGTCCACCACCTGCGCTCCGGTCACGTCAGCCGAGACCGCCACCGGCGGCTGGTGCAGCAGCCGGAGCCCGGAGTCGTAGACCTTGGCGCCGTCCGCGTGCACCTCGAAGGTGACCGAGCCGCCCTGCGTCACCTCGTCGTCGACGCCGACCTGCGCGGTGAGCCGGGTGCAGCGCCCGCCGGTGTAGATCTGCACGTCGCTGGGCGCGTTGGTGCCCAGTCCCTTGGTGAACTTCGTGCCGTCGACGGTGATGGTGTGCCCGTCGCCGGCCGCCGCCTCGCCGTTGCTGGTGTCCCGCTCCACCGGGCCCCAGTCGTTGGTGGCCGAGACGAACGGGAGGTCGCTGACGTAGCTGTCGCCGGACGGCGGCGGCTGCACCAGCTGCACCGCCTCGTCGAGCGAGCTGCTGACCGGTGTCCCGTCCGGCGCCCGGTAGCTCAGCGTCCAGGTGACGGTCGCGGTGTCACCGGAGGTGCCGCCCGGGGCCGGCGTCAGCGTCCAGTGGGTGCCGAGCGCCTGACCGGTGGTCAGCTCCTTCGCCGCGGTGGGCCCGTTCGGCTTCAGCGCCCAGCCGGAAGCCGAGACGGTCGCGCTCACCCGCACCTCGCGGGCCGGGGTGCGGCCCAGATCGGTGGCGGTGAACCCGAGCGGCCCGGTGCCGCCCACCGGCACCAGCGGCGACCCGGTGGTGCCGCCGGCCACCGCCGGCGGGTGCGAGGCCCAGTGCGGGTCGGCCGACACCCGGTACATCACCGTGCCGTGCGCGGGGACGGTGGCCCGCACCGCGCCCGCGGTGCTGTAGTCCTTGTGCTGCCACAGGTCGCGCAGCGTGTAGCCGCCGCGGGCGGGCAGGCCCGCGGCCGCGGCGCTGGTGCCGATCGACCGCGGCGTGGACGAGGAGTTGAAGAGCGCCACCGCGCGGCTGCCGTCCGCCATCGGCTTGACGATCACCCAGGAGCCGTCCGCGGTGCCGTCCTTGAGGACGGTGCCCTGCCGGCCGAGCCGGTCCTGGTCGACGGCGATGACGTCCTTGTTGCCGAGGATGTCCAGTGTCGCCTGGCTCGCCTTGCGCAGATCGGTGCCGATCAGCAGCGGCGAGGCCATGATCGACCAGAGCGAGAAGTGCGACCGGTACTCGGTGTCGGTCATCCCCCCGTTGCCGACCTCCAGCATGTCCGGGTCGTTCCAGTGGCCGGGGCCGGCGTACTGGGCGAGCTGGACGTTGCTCTCGAAGCGGGAGAGCATGCTCGCCCAGTTGTCCGAGATGTCGCCGGTGGTGCGCCACAGGTTGCCGACGTCCTTCGCCCACAGCCAGGGCTTGTTCTGGCCCCACTCGCAGAGGCTGTAGACGATCGGCCGGCCGGTGGCGGCGAGCGCGTCCCGCATCGCGGTGTAGCGCTGCACGGCGTCGACGCCCTGGTTGTTGCAGTTGTCGTACTTGAGGTAGTCGACGCCCCAGGAGGCGAACTGGTCGGCGTCGGACTGCTCGTGGCCGAGCGCGCCGGGGAACCCGTTGGGGTTGCAGGTGTGGGTGCCGGCGCTGGTGTAGATGCCCAGCTTGAGGCCCTTGGCGTGGACGTAGTCCGCCATCCCGGAGATGCCGTCGGGGAAGCGGTTCGGGTCGGGGACCAGCTTGCCGTCGGCGTTGCGCTGGGTCTCGGCCCAGCAGTCGTCGAGGTTGACGTACCGGTAGCCGTCGGCGGCGAGGCCCTTGTCCACGATGATGTCGGCGATCTGCTTCATCGTGGACTCGTTGAAGGAGCTCCCGCAGCCCAGGGCGTTCCAGTCGTTGTAGCCCATGGGCGGGGTGCGGGCCAGGCCGTTGTCGAGGGCGGCGGCGGGCGGTGCGGCGGCGGTGCCGGCCGCCGCGAGTCCGGCGGCGGCCAGCGCGGTGGCGGCGGCGGTCGCGGTGAGGCGCCGGAGGCGCCTGGCTGACGATGGCACGGTGCGGCCTCCATGAGGGGGAAGGACGGAAGGCGGCTCGTTCGCTTCCGTCAGCTCTCGTTGGAAGTTGTGCACTAGCTGTGCCCAGTCAACCGCCGCACCGGCCCCGCCAACAACCCCTCGGATCAGCCACTCCCGGGCGCCCCCGGAGCCGCGCGGTCAGCCCGCGCGCCAGTAGGCCGACCCGTCGCGGGAGCGCTCCAGCAGACCGCGGTCCACCAGCTCGCGCCGCAGCGTGACCACATCGTCGGTGACGACCGCGAGCCGCTCGCCGACCTCGGCCTCCGTCCACTGCTTCCCCGACTCGTCGCCCAGGCAGCGCTCGACGACATGCGCCACCACCCGGGCGCGCAGCGGCTCGGCGAGCGGGAGCGTGTCGAGGCGTCCGCGAGAGAAGCAGCGGGCGACGTCGATCGGGGCGCCCTCCAGCACGGCCGCGTTGGCGGCCTCGGCGGCGGCGCGGGCCTCGTTCGCGGCCTCCCGGAAGGGCGCGGCGCCCGCGGTGACGCGTCCGGAGCCGTCGTCCGCCCGGCGGGCGGCACCGGCGGCGATCAGCCGTCCCAGCGCCTTCTGCGTCCGGGCGTCCAGCGACCCCGGCGCCACCCCCTCCGGCCCGGCCGCCACCACCCGCGCGAAGAGCGCGAGCCGCTCCTCGTCGGCCAGCACGGCCACCAGACGCTCACATGCCGGAATCTCCTCGGACGCGCTCACGGCGTTTCACTCCCCACATCTGCCCGACTCCTGACGACCCGCAACGGTAGGCGGCAGCCCCGCCCCGCGTCGCCGCATTTTCCGCGGTGACGCCAGGAGAAGCGCGGGCGCGGGTGAGCACCACGGCGCGGGAACTCCGCAACCCACCCCCCGCCGCCCCCTCCCCACCGCGTCACCCCCCGCAGTACTCTGCGCGCGCACTGCAGTTCACAGGACGTCACCTTGCTCGAAGGGATGCCACTTCCCCATGCGTGCACACTTAACACGACGACGCGCCACCACCACCGGTGCGCTCCTCGGAGGCGCCCTCGCCGCGGCGCTGATCGCGGCCGCTCCCGGCTCGCCCGCCTGGGCCGCGACCGCCGCTCATCCGGGCCCGTCGAAGTTCCGGTCCGTCGACCCCCTGCACCCGGCCGTCACCAAGGCCGACAGCGGCGACGACGACGGCGGCGAGGCCAACGAGCTCGCCGAGTCGCTCAACGCCTTCGACGAGCCCCGGCAGTCGCCCAACGCCACCGTGATGCCCGGCGCCTACACGGCCGCCTGGCAGCACGCGCTGCGGATGCCGGTGGCCCGCGCCGCCTTCCACGAGGCCACCACCAGCCCGTACAACTCCGACGCGCTGCACTACAAGGACCAGAACGCGTCCAACTCCTCCGGCGGGGCCGGCTACTCGGCCGGCCGGATGACGGCCGTCGCCGCCGACCCGCACCACCCCGGGGTGGTCTTCGCGGCCGGCGCGGACGGCGGCGTCTTCCGCTCCACCAACGACGGCAGGAGCTGGACGCCGATCTCGGACCACCTCTCCTCGCTCTCCTCCGGCTCGCTCGCCTTCGCGCCCGACGGCAGCCTGTGGGTCGGCACCGGCGAGGCGAACACCTCCTCCGACCAGTACCTCGGCAACGGCGTCTACCGCCTCGCCGACCCGCTGCACGGCGAGCTGACGCAGGCGGACCGGGTCGGCGGCACCGAGCTGGACAGCTCCTCCGTCCGCCGGCTCGCCTTCTCCCCGGACACCGGCTACGCCTACGCGGCCACCACCCACGGCCTCTTCCGCCGCGCGCTGCGCAGCAGCACCTCCACGGCCTGGACGAAGGTGCTGGCGCCGTGCGTCAACGTCGGCGTCAGCGGCACCGGCTGCGGCGTGGACACGCACTACGCGGACATGGCCAACGACGTGGTGATCAAGCCCGGGACGCACGGCAGGCAGCTGCTCGCCAACGTCGCCTGGCGCAGCGGCGCCGCCTACAACGGCTTCTACGCGTCCGACGACGCCGGCACCACCTGGAAGCGCATCACCCTCCAGGGCGACGTCGACTCCACCGCGATCGGCAACGCCACGTTCGCCTACGCGGCCGACGGCAGCAAGCTGTACATGGTGCTGGAGAGCTCCAAAACCACGGTGCTGGCGGGCGTCTACGCCTCGCCGGACGGCAGCTTCGCCGGGCCCTGGCACCTGGTCGCCGACGAGGACACCCTGAAGGCCGACGGCTCGGCGATCGACGACCCGGGCAGCCAGGCCTGGTACAACCAGTCGCTGGCGGTCGACCCCAAGGACCCGGACCACGTCTACATGGGCCTGGAGGAGATCTTCGAGACCCATGACGGCGGGGCGAACTGGTCGACCATCGCCCGCTACTGGAACTTCGGCCAGCCCTGCTGGAACGAGGACCCGGCCAAGGACACCTGCGACGGCAACGTCACCCACTCCGACCAGCACGCGCTGGGCTTCTCCGAGTGGCCCGGGCACACCGCCGAGGTCTACGCCGGCAACGACGGCGGGATGTACGCCCGCCCGGTGCAGAACGCCAAGGGCTGGCGGAACCTCAACACCAGCGGCACGCTGCGCACCCTGCAGTACTACTCGGTGGGCACCGGCGCGCTCGGCCGGTCCACGGCGATCTGGGGCGGGCTGCAGGACAACGGCGTCTCGCTGCTGGCCCCGCGCGGCGCCACCTACAGCTACACCTACCCGGGCACGACCTCGCCGGTCACCGAGAACCTCAACCCGAACGGCGAGATGACCGAGCCGTTCGGCGGCGACGGCGGCGACCAGCTGGTCAACCCGAAGAACGGCTGCCAGACGGTCGGCGAGTACGTCGACCTGACGCTGCAGATGACCAACAACTGCGGGTACACGGCGAACGACGACGGCACCCCCGGCGCCGTCACCGCGATCAACCCGACGGACGCGGGGGCGCGCTTCATCGCCCCGTTCGCGGCCGACTCCAACGACCCGGGCTTCTGGGTCGCGGGCGGCGAGTACGTCTGGGGCAACAGCAAGACCTGGGCGTCCACCTCGGGCGCCGACTGGTCCAAGCTCGCCGACACCGGCACCGGCCACTCCATCACGGCCATCGCCTCCCGGAAGAACCCGGCCGGCGCCCATGTGGTGTGGGCGGCCTGGTGCGGCGGCACCGGCTGCGGCCCGGGCGACGACTTCGCGCGCGGCGTGATGACCAACTACGGCGGCTCCTTCCACCAGCTGAGCCTGCCGTCGGACGTGCCGAACCGGTACATCGCCGGGGTCACCATCGACCCGTCCGACGCGACCGGGGCCACCGCCTACCTCACCTTCTCCGGCTACAGCCGGCAGTGGAACGAGGGCCCGGGCGCGGGCTACGGCCACATCTGGCGCACCACGGACGGCGGCGCCACCTGGCACGACGTCAGCGGGGCCGACGGCGCCCGCGACCAGCTGGTGGACGCGCCGGCCAGCAAGCTGCTGATCGCCCCGGACGGCACTCTGGTGGCCGCCACCGACCTGGGCGTCTACACCGACGACGTCCGCAGGGACGGGCTGGGGCACTGGAAGCGCGTCGGGCTGCCGAACCCGTCCGCGGACGGCAACCTGCCGAACTCGCCGGCGGTGTACCTCAACGCGGGCCCGGACGGCCGCGAGCTGTACGTCGCCACCCACGGCCGCGGCATCTGGACGGTGAGGATGCCGTAGCACGGCACGACCGGGGCAGTCCTTCGCCCCGCCCCCCGCTCTGGCGGGGGGCGGGGCGAAGGCACGAGGAGGCGAAGAGGAGAAGGGACGCGGGCCGCTACACGGGTTCGATGGTCCCGGCCAGCAACCCCATGATCACGAAGTTGTCCGCATACGCCGAGTTGAGGATGTCCGGATCCGACGCCGGCGGCATCTTCTTCACCCGGTCACCGTCCAGCACGGGGTTGTTCCCGTACCGCTCGAAGAGCGGGATGATCGGCAGCAGCTCGTTGAACGCCAGCGCCGCCTTGGTGATGTTCGTCTTCTGCTGGGCGACGTCCAGGCCCTGTCCGGAGGCGTTGACCACCTTCTGCAGGTCCAGCGGGCCCGTCGCCTTGGTGTTCACCTTCAGGTTGAAGTTGATGCCCTTGCCGCCGTTGTTGATGGCGATCGGGTAGTTGTAGGTGAACAGGTCGGTGACGAAGGCGAAGTAGGGGTGCGGGTGCTGGGACGACCCCCACTGCTCGATCGCCAGCTCGAAGTTGCCCTTGTCGATCTGCACCACGAACTGGTTGAACGTCACGCCCTGGGCCTGCAGCTTGATACCGAAGCTGCTCAGCTGGGAGGCGACGTCGTCGCCGGACGCCGACCAGTCCGCGTACTCCGCCGGGTACTTGATGGTGTACGAGGCGGGCTTGCCGTTCGGCAGGTGCCAGGTGGAGCCCTGCTTCTTCCAACCGGCCGCCGTCAGCAGCTGGGCCGCCTTCGCCTGGTCGTAGTCGTAGGTCTGGAGCTTGGAGACGTCGGAGGCCGCCATCCAGTCCGGCACCTGGATGTCGGAGAAGCCGGCCATGTACTTCACGCCGACACCCGACTTGCCGAGCGCCACCTCGCCGTTGGTCTTGCGGTTGATGGCCATCGCGAGCGCCTGCCGCACCCGCGGGTCGGAGAACTCCTTCAGCTGGTCGTAGTTGATGTACAGGGCCGGCCCGGAGTAGTTCGGCGGGCGCAGGATGCGGTAGCCCTGGGCGACGAAGGACTTCTCCTGGGCGACGGTGAAGCCGTGCGTCGCGTAGTCGATGTCCTTGCCGCGCACCAGCGGCGCCACCGCCGGCGTCTCGCCGTTGTAGAGCACCACGCTGTCGAACTTCGCCGTGGAGGCGCCATAGCCCTTGGGGTTCTTCACCAGCGTCATCCGCGAGTCGGTGATCGACTTGGGGTCGATGATGTACGGCCCGCACGCCACCATCGCCTTGGGGCGGAACTTGGTGAACTTGGCGTTGAGCGCCTTGTTCTCGGCGCTCGCCATGTCCTTGCCCGCGTCCGCCAGCGCCTTGGACTGGTCGGCCCAGGTGCCGTAGGTCCCGGTGTCCAGCACATTGGCGCGCAGCACATAGCGGTCGATGACGGCCGACGGGTTCTGCAGGTGCACCACGAGCGTCTGCTTGTCCGGCGCCTCAAGCTTGGAGATGGAGGACCACACCGGGCCGTTGAGGATCCGCCCCACATAGAGCGTGGTCAGCAGGTCCTGCGAGGTGAGCGGCTTGCCGTTGGACCAGGTCAGCCCGGACTTCAGCTTGACGGTGAACGTCGACCCGTCCGAGGCGAACGCGCTGCTCTCGGCCAGGTAGTACTCCCACTTCTTGGCCTTCCAGTGGTACAGGGCGCAGGGCATCATCATCAGGTCCAGGTACGGGCTGCCGCCCTGGATCGAGTTGGGCAGGCCCGCGAAGGGCTGCCCGCCCTCGTTGAAGACGCCGTCGGGCGGCGACTGGTACGGGAACGCCCCGTGGAACTCCTTCTTCCCGCCGCCGCTGCTGCCCTTGGGGGTGGCCTTGGAGCAGCCGTCCAGCGTGGCGACCCCCGCCACGCCGAGAGCGCTCAGTCCCATCACCTCGAACAGGCGTCTGCGGGAGATGCCCGCTCCGGCGCTCTCCGCGCGCTCTTCGCTCATCGGTCGCCCTCCTGGCTTCCTGTGTCGATCTTGTCGATCTCGGTAAGGCTTTCGGTGTCGTGCTCTCGTCGCCTGGTGACGCGGCGCTGGTGGACCTTCATCAGGACGATCGTCCCGGTCAGCGCCGCGACGCCGCCCGCGAGCGCCGCCAGGGAGACGTCGCGCGGGGCGGTTCCGGACCGGGTCGCCGCCAGCATCAGCAGCGATCCGACGATCAGCAGCGACGCGAAGTTCAGCGCCGCTCGGGCCAGCACGTACATACGGCCCCTCCGTTCATGACGCCCTCCCGGCCTCCGCCACGGCCTCCCTGACGACATGGCAGGAGACGTCGCGGTCGGCGCCGCCCGCCACCGCGAGCGGCTCCAGCGGCGGGTCGGCCGTGTCGCAGAGGCCTTCGCGGAACAGCGGGCAGCGGGGGTGGAAGGTGCAGCCCGAGGGGAGCGCCAGCAGGCTGGGGATGTCGACCCCGCGCAGCTTGCGGGCCTCGCCCGCGACCGCGCCCACCTCGTCGTCGTCCATGGTGGGGACGGCGTCCAGCAGCGCCCGGGTGTAGGGGTGCTGGGGGTTCTCGATGACCTCCTCGGTCAGGCCGTGCTCGACCACCCGGCCCAGGTACATCACCGCGATCCGGCCTCCGGTGCCGAAGTAGCGGGCGATGGCGAGGTCGTGGGTGATGAAGACGAAGCCGGTGCCCAGCTCGGTCCGCAGCTTGCTGAGCATCTTCAGCAGGCCGACGCGGATCGAGACGTCCAGCATGGAGGTGGCCTCGTCGGCGACGATCAGGCTGGGCTTCAGGGTGAGCGCCCGGGCCACCGCGACGCGCTGCCGCTGCCCCCCGGAGAGCTGGTGCGGATACTTGCTGAGGAAGTTCTCCGGCGGCCGGAGGTCGACCTGCTCCAGCAGCCGGCACGCCTGCTCCCAGGCGTCCTTGCGGGACGTGGCGAGACCGTGCTTGCGCAGCGGCGCCGCCAGGGTGGCGAAGACGGTCCGGATCGGGTTGAGCGAGGCGTAGGGGTCCTGGTGGACGAACTGCACGCCCCGCCGGTACTGCACCTTCTCCTCGGAGCCCATCTCGGACAGGGCCCGGCCGCGGTAGAGCACCCGCCCGCCGGTGGGCGGGGCGAGGCCGGCGGCGATCCGGGCGGTGGTGGTCTTGCCGCAGCCGGACTCGCCGACCAGGCAGAGCACCTCGCCCTCGTTGACGTGCAGGTCGACGCCGCGCACGGCGGGCACGTCGCCCTTCTTGGTGCGGAACACCTGCTCGACGGCGTCCAGTTGGAGCAGCGGGGTGCCGTCGGCGGATGCGGTGCCGGTTGTCATTCGGTGGCGCCCTTCTGCTGGGGAAGCTCGGCCTGCTCGGCGTCGTCGGTCTGCCCGGCGTCGGCCGCCTGCTCGGCGTCGTCGGCCGCAGCAGCCTCCTCGGCGAGCTCCCGCCACCGCAGGCAGGCCGCGCGGTGTGCGGTCAACTCGGGTCCGTTGGACACGGCGACCGTCTCCAGCGGCGGATCGGTCTCGTGGCAGGCGTCCCGCACGTGCGGGCAGCGTGCCGCGAAGGCGCAGCCGGCCGGGGGATGGGCGAGGTCGGGCGGGGAGCCCGGGATCGAGACGGGGCCGGGCCCGCCGCCGCGCACCCGGGGCACCGCGCGCATCAGCCCGGAGGTGTAGGGGTGGCGGGGATGGGCGAACACCTCGGGGGTGGCGCCGGTCTCGATGATCCGGCCCGCGTACATGGTGGCGACCCGGTCGGAGAGCTCGGAGGCGAGCGCCAGGTCGTGGGAGATGAAGATCAGGGCGAAACCCCGTTCCTCGCGCAGCTCGCGCAGCATGTCCACGATGGACCGCTGGGTGAGCAGGTCGAGGGCGGTGGTGGGCTCGTCCATGAGCAGCACCTGGGGCTCCAGCACCAGGCTGAGCGCGATCAGGACGCGCTGCCGCATGCCGCCGGAGAGCTCGTGCGGGTAGGAGCCGAGCACCCGGGCCGGCTCCAGCCGGACGGCCCGCAGATTCTCCGCGGCCCGCTCCCGCACCTCTCGCATCGAGGGCCGGGCGGCCCGCCCGTTCCCCTCCGCATGGGCGCGGATGGTGTCGGCGAACTGGTCCTCGATGCGCAGCACCGGGTTGAAGGCGTTCATGGCGCCCTGGAAGACCATGGCGACCTCGCTCCACCGCCAGGCGCGGAGCCGGCGGCCCTCCAGTGCGCGGACGTCGACGGGGTCGCCGCCGCCCTGCGGCTGGTAGCGGATGCTGCCGCCGGATATGCCGCCCAGCCGGGGCAGCAGCCGCAGCAGCCCGAGGGCGAGCGTGGACTTGCCGCAGCCCGACTCGCCCACCAGGGCGAGCGCCTGACGCGGATACAGGTCGAACGAGACGCCGCGGACCGCCTCCACGGCCCGGCCGCTGCGACCGGTCCGGTAGGTGATCCTCAGGTCCTCGACCTGGAGGACGGGACGGTCCGTGGAGGAGCCCGTCCCGGACCTCTCCTGGTTGACCACGGTTGCCATCAGCCCTCCGCCAGCCTCGGGTTGAAGACCTCTTCCAGCGACCGCGTCAGCATCACCAGGCCGAGCTGCACCAGGGCGATGGCGAACACCGGGGCGAGGATGTACGGGGTGCCGGAGGCGATGTAGATCGCGCCGTAGGTCCAGGCCTGGTGGATCATGATCCCCCAGTTCGCCCCGGAGAGCGGTGCCAGTCCCAGCACGTACAGGCCGACGAGCGCATAGATCGCGTTGGTCACCGCGATGATGAAGTTGATCAGGATGTAGCCGGCCATGTTCGGCACGATCTCGACGAAGACCACCCGCAGGGTGCCCAGGTCGAGCGAGCGGGCCGCCTCGACGAACTCGCGCTCCTTCAGGGTGAGCACCTGCGCCCGGATGGAGCGCATCAGCACCGGCCAGGAGAACGAGCCGAGCAGCAGTGCCAGCAGGATCGGCGAGGTGAGCTGGAAGAACGACCCGAGGACGGCGAGCAGCACGATCTGCGGGATCGTCATGAAGATGTCGGTCAGCTGCAGCAGCGCGCTGTCCACCCAGCCGCGCAGATAGGCGGCGAGCGAGCCGAGCGCCACGGCGATGACGGTGGTGACCGCGGCGGCGCCGAGGCCGACGAAGATGACCGTCCCGCCGCCGAGCAGGACCTGCTTGAGCACGTCCCGACCGGAGTTGTCGGTGCCTAGCAGATGGCCGCCGCTGGGCCCCTCCCAGGCGTGCGCGGGATCGGGCGCGATGGTGTGGTTCATCACCAGCGGCGCCACGATGGTCATCCCGATGATCAGCAGGACGATGACGAAGCCGGCCATCCCGGACTTGCTGCGGCTCATCCGGTACAGCAGGCCGCGGCGCTGGATCGCCGGGGTGGGGGCGAGTGCGGACGTCACTCCTCCACCCCCTTGTCCCGGATGCGCGGATCGAGGATCCCGTAGCAGAGGTCGGCGATCAGGTTGGCGCCCACCACCGAGATGGTGATGATCAGCAGGATCCCCTGGATCACCGGGTAGTCCCGGCCGTTGACCGCGTCGTAGAGCAACTGGCCGACGCCCTCGTAGCCGAGGATCAGCTCGACGAAGATCGCGCCGCCGACCACGAACCCGGCCTGCACGGCGATCTGCGCCACCAGCGGCAGCACCGCGTTGCGGCCCACGTACATCGCGCCGATCCGGGCGCCGGACAGGCCGCGGGCCCGCGCCACCATCACGAAGTCCTCCTCGAGGGCCTGGGTGGTGGACGCCTTCATGATCAGCGCCCAGGTGCCGAAGGTAGTGAGGACGTAGATCGTCACGGGCAGCGCCGCGTGGTACATCACGTCCGAGAGAAAGGTGATCGAGAACGACGGGTTGATGCCGTCGGTATGGGTGCCGCGCAGCGAGGCGAAGTCGAAAAGGCCCAGCTGGATGCCGCCGAACACGAGGAACATGATCGCGAACAGGTAGTTCGGGATGGCGTGCAGGGTGGAGCCGACCGCCGACATCACATGATCGACAACGCCGCCGCGGCGATACGCCATCAGCATGCCCAGCAGCAGCCCGATGATGATCGAAATGATCAATGCGTAGCCGACGCTGAAGAGCGTGTACGGAAGGTGCGAACCGATCTTGGTGAGGACGGTGGTGCCGGGGGAGAGGATCGAGTTGCCGAAGTTGAGGTGCGCGACCCCGACCAGGTACGACCAGTACTGGTTGATCAAGGGCGTGCGGGGGTCGAACGAGAACAGGGACGAGGCCTGGGCCTGCGCCGAGTCGTAGCTCATCCCCTGGGCGGAGATCAGCTTGTTGATGTAGGCCTCGACAGGATTGCCGGGCATCAGGCGGACGAGAAAGAAGACGCAGGTGGTGACGAACCAGATCACGAAGAGCGACCGGACGATCCGTCGGAGCACATAACTTCTGGCTATGCGGGAGATGACGCCCTCCCCTGGTGCAGGCACGTGTGAAAGATCGAGAAGTGCTTGGTGCGGGGTACGGGGTACGTGGGTACCGGGACGTTCGGACTCGAATTCGCGCTGTGGCAGCAGAAGCTACCCTGCCCGCCACCTGCTTGGGGAGCCCAGTGCCGCAACTTTGGTGTAAACCTCTTGGCGCGGAATGGTCGCTTCCAGAAACCTGGGCGGAATCGATCGGCGCGCGGCGGCGCCGCCGCATGCGCAGGGCCGTCCGGGGGACTGCGCAGAGTGACCGCGTCCGGCAACGGCGTACCGGCCCGAAACGGCCCCTTCGTGATCACCGCCCCGGCGCCGACGTGACGGCGGGTCACCCCCGCGGCGTCCCCGTCCGCGCATGCGGAAAGGCCCCCGGCGTGGTGCCGGAGGCCTTTCCGTCTGTGCGCCGCCAGGGACTCGAACCCCGGACCCGCTGATTAAGAGTCAGCTGCTCTAACCAACTGAGCTAGCGGCGC
>NZ_MLCF01000026.1 GCF_001879105.1 Mangrovactinospora gilvigrisea
TTCATAACTTCATGGCCTTGGGCTAAAGTCGGCGACCTGGAACAGTTGGTGACCGTGTCGTCGCCGACTGTGGGGTGGCGTATTGGGGCTGCGCGGCGTCCGGCGGTGGTCGGTTAGGTCCGTGCGGGGGGTCGTATGGTCAACGACGGTGTTGGCGGCCTTGGGGAAGGCCGTGTCTCGGATGGTCTCGGCATGGTGCCGGCACGGCTGTTGCCCGAGACGCGGACGGCCTGGGCCAAGTTCGATATCAAGAGCGATGACTGGATGCCGCTGTGGCGGCACATGGCCGACAGTGCCGCTGTCGCCGGGCTGTTGTGGGACCGGTGGCTGCCGTCGAATGTGCGGAGCCTGGTTGCCGCTGCCCTGCCCGGCGGGATGTCCGATGCTCGGCGGCTGGCGGTCTGGTTGGCCGGGATGCACGACCTCGGCAAGGCGACCCCGGCGTTTGCCTGCCAGGTCGACCCCCTCGCTGATCGGATGCGGGCTGTCGGCCTGGAGATGCCGTCCCGTCAGATGATGGGCCGCGACCGGAGGATCGCCCCCCACGGCCTCGCCGGGCAGCTTCTGCTGCAGGAATGGCTGGAGGTCGCTCAAGGGTGGCCGGCCCGCTCAACCGGTCAGCTTGCGGCGGTCATCGGCGGCCACCACGGGGTGCCCCCGGACGACGTGCAGATCGTCGACCTCGATCGCCGGCCGGACCTGCTGCGCACGCCCGGTTCGAGTGAACCGGTCTGGCGCCGGGTCCAGACGGACCTGCTGGAGGCCGGCGCGGACGCGTTCGGCGTGCGATCCCGGCTCGCGGACTGGCAGACCGTCAGGCTCCCGCAGCCCGTGCAGGTGGTGCTGTCGGCCCTGGTCATCGTCGCCGACTGGATCGCCAGCAACCCCGACCTGTTCCCGTACGCCCATGTGGGCCGCACGCGCACCGACGACGAGCGTGTCGCCGCAGCCTGGCGGGGGTTGGGCCTGCCGGACCCATGGCGGCCAGCGGAGCCGTCCGGCCCTGTCGATGAGCTGTTTCGGGCCCGGTTCGCGCTCCCACGCGGTGCGGCGCCGAGACCCGTCCAAGCCGCTGCGGTGCATCTGGCGCGCGCCATGCCCCAGCCAGGGCTGATGGTGATCGAAGCACCCATGGGGGAGGGGAAGACGGAGGCGGCACTCGCCGTCGCGGAGATCTTTGCCGCCAGGTCCGGTGCCGGAGGCTGCTTCTTCGCGCTTCCGACCATGGCCACGAGCAACGCGATGTTCACCCGGCTGCTGTCCTGGCTGGACCGCCTCCCGGTGCGTGACGGCGCGCGACTGTCGGTGCTGCTGGCCCACTCCAAAGCCGCCTTGAACGAGGATTACTCCGAGCTGCTGCGCGCCTCCTGGCAGCCCATCACCGCCGTCGACCTTGATGGTGACGGTGGCGACGGCGCCGGCAGTCCGCCGCGTCCCGGCCGCGGGAACGACGATCGGCGCGCGGCCGCCGAGCTGGTGGCGCATCGCTGGCTGCAGGGGCGGAAGAAGGGCATGCTCTCCTCCTTCGTCGCGGGGACGATCGACCAGCTGCTGCTCGCCGGGTTGAAGAGCCGTCACCTCGCACTGCGTCACCTGGCGCTGGCCGGCAAGGTCGTGGTGATCGACGAGGCGCACGCCTACGACACCTACATGAACTCCTACCTGGATCGCGTCCTGTCCTGGCTGGGTGCCTATCGCGTGCCCGTGGTCGTGCTGTCGGCGACGCTGCCCGCCGACCGGCGCCGCGCCCTCGCCGAGGCGTACGTCGGGGTCCCCGCGGGCGCGGACGGCTTCGACCCGGTGCAGGACACGGACACGTATCCGCTGCTGACCGCCGTCGCGCCCGGGTGCGCGCCGCGCATCGTCGCCCCGGCCGCGTCCGGCCGTCGGACCGAGGTTGTCCTCGAGCCGATCGCTGACGACCCCGCCCTGCTCGCCGACCGGCTGGTTGAGGAGCTTGCCGGCGGGGGGTGCGCCCTGGTCGTGCGCAACACCGTCGACCGGGTTCTGGAGACGGCCCAGGCGCTCCGCGAGCGGTTCGGCGCGCACGAGGTCACCGTCGCGCACGCCCGGTTTATCGACCCCGATCGCGCCGCCAAGGACGCTGATCTCCTGGCCCGCTTCGGCCCGCCCGGCGACGAAGCCGGCCGGGACGACGCGGACGGCCGCGACGACGCGGACGGCCCGGTCGACCGTTCGCGGCCGCCGCGCCATGTCGTGGTGGCCAGCCAGGTCGTCGAGCAGTCCCTCGACGTCGACTTCGACCTCCTGGTGACCGACCTTGCCCCGGTCGACCTGGTGCTTCAGCGCATGGGACGCCTGCACCGCCACGCCCGCGGCGTCGGCCAGGCCGACCGCCCGGAGCGGCTGCGCACCGCCCGGTGCCTGGTATCCGGTGCCGAGTGGAAGACCCAGCCACCCGAACCCGTCGGCGGCTCCCAGCGGATCTACGGCGCGCACGCCCTCCTGCGTTCGGCCGCGGTGCTCAACGCCCACCTTGACGGCACGTCCGTCCCGGTGCGACTACCGGAGGACATCAACCCGCTGGTCCAACGTGCGTACGCGGGCGCCCTCATCGGGCCCGAGGCATGGGCCGAGCCGATGCAGCAGGCCCGCGCGGCCCATGACGACCTCCAGGCGCGGAAGCACATGCGCGCCGAGACCTTCCGATTGGGTGCCGCGCGGCGGGCGGGCCGTCCGCTGATCGGCTGGCTGTCCCGCGGGGTCGGGGACGCCGACGACACCCGAGCCGGCCTCGCCCAGGTCCGCGACAGCGACGAAAGCCTGGAGGTCCTTGTCGTGCAGCGGCGCGCCGATGGCACGCTCGCCACCGTCGACTGGCTCGCCGACGGCCGCGGTGGTCTGCCACTGCCCACCGACGCCGTCCCCACCTCCAAGTCGGCCAAAGCCGCGGCCGCGTGCGGCCTGCGCCTGCCCTGGCACTTCTCCCGACCCGAATCGATCGACAGGGCCATCGCCGACCTCGAGGCCAACTACGTCGAGGCCTGGCAGGTGAAGGAGTGCCACTGGCTGGCCGGCGAGCTGATCCTGGTGCTCGATGGCGACCGCCGGGCCTCCCTGGCCGGCTACCGACTCGACTACAGCGATAGCGAGGGATTGCGAGTCCACCGTGACCAGTGATCAGAATCCCGATGCAGCAAGCCAGTCCGGGGCGTTCGACCTGACGGCGCGTCCCTGGCTGCCGGTCCAGTTCCTCGATGGCCGCGAGGCTGAGCTTTCCTTGCGCGAGGTGTTCGCGCGGGCCGAGGAGATCCGCCGAGTGGCCGGCGATGTGCCCACCCAGGAGTTCGCGCTGACCCGGCTGCTGCTGGCCATCCTCCACGACGCCCTCGACGGCCCGGACGAATTGGAGGACTGGGCGGAGCTGTGGGAGGCCGCGGCGCCCTTCGCCCCGGTGGCCGGCTACCTCGATGCGCATCGGGACCGCTTCGACCTGCTGCATCCGGTCACGCCGTTCTTCCAGGTCGCCGACTTGCGCACGGAGACGGACGAGGTGTCCCGGCTCGCCCGCATCGTCGCGGACGTGCCCAACAACGAGCCGCTGTTCACCATGCGGTTCCCCACCGTGGCGCGGATCGGCTTCGCCGAGGCGGCCCGGTGGGTGGTGCATGCGCAGGCGTACGACACCTCCGGCATCAAGACCGGGGTGGTCGGGGACCCCAGGGCCAAGGGCGGCCGGGCATACCCCCAGGGGGTCGCGTGGGCCGGTGCTCTCGGCGGCGTCCTGGCCGAGGGGGGCACCCTCCGCGAGACCCTGCTGCTGAACCTGATCGCCGCCGACAGCGAGGTGGTGCGCGGCGGTTCGGACGACCGCCCCAGCTGGCGTCGCCCGCCGACCGGCCCTGCGGCGGCCAAGGACCTGGCCGCCCGTCCGACGGGTGTGCGCGACCTGTACACCTGGCAGTCGCGGCGGCTGCGCCTGCACCACGACCCGAACGGCGTGCACGGGGTGGTCCTGACCTACGGTGATCCGCTCGCCGTCCAGAACATGCAGGACATCGAGCCCATGACCGGGTGGCGCCGCAGCCAGGCGCAGGAGAAGAAGCTCGGCAGACCGCTCGTCTACATGCCCCGTGAGCACGATCCGGCCCGGGCCGCCTGGCGCGGACTCGAAGCCCTGATCGCCCCGCGCGACCACGGCGTCCAGGGCCGGGGCGAGCCCGAGCGCGCATTGCGCCCCGGCCTGGTCCACTGGTTGGCGCAGCTGGTCACCAACCGGTTCCTGCCGCGCGACACCCTCATCCGCCTGCGCACCTACGGTGCCGTCTATGGCACCCAGCAGTCGGTCATCGACGAGATCACCGCGGATGCCGTCGCCCTGGCCGTCGTCCTGCTCAATGCCGACGACCCCCGCCTCGGCCAGACCGCGGTCGACGCCGTCTCCGTCGCGGAAGCCGCCGTCACCTCGCTCGGCCATCTCGCCGCCGACCTCGCCACCGCGGCTGGGGCCGAGCCCGAACCCCGCCAGGACGCCGCCCGCACGCGCGGCTTCGCGGCGCTCGATGCCCCCTACCGCCGCTGGCTGGGCAGCATTCGCGACGGCGACGATCCCCAGGCGCTGCAGGCGGCCTGGCAGCGGACCGCCCGCACTCGCCTCACCGCCCTCGCCGGCGAAATCGTCGCCGCCGTCGGACCGGCAGCCTGGCAGGGCCGAGTCATCGAGCACCCCGGCGGTTCGAGCTGGCTCGACGCCAGCTCGGCCGACCTGCGCTTCCGCGTCCGGCTGAGGAAGGACCTCCCGCTGGCCGCCGAGCCTGCTTCCGCCGCGGCCGTCGAAGCACCGGACACCTTGACCCCGGAGGTTCCCGCATGAGCAACCCGACCCGCGTCCCCGCCCCGCGGGCCCCGGCCGCGCCGATCGGCACTGTCGGCCACGTGGTCGCCCGGCACCTGGAGCGCCTGCAGCGCGGCTACCTGGCCGACCAGCCCGCTGCGGTCGCCACCCTCGCCCGCCTGCGCCGCGGTGCCGGAAAGGACGCTCAGGCCGTCCCCGACCTATGGGGTCTCATCGACACCTCGGACCTGTACGCGGACCCCACCCTCACCGGCCGTGATGTCGAGCGGGCCGAGACGGCCGTCTTCCTGGCCATGCCGCTGTGGGCCCTGCACCAGCAGTCCCGTCGCATCGGCATGCACACGGCCGGCATCGAACTCGGCGCGGCTGTACGGAAACTGATGCCCAAGGGCGAGATCGACGAGGCAGTCCGCAAGCGCTTCGT
Organism: Mangrovactinospora gilvigrisea; assembly: GCF_001879105.1. Lineage (GTDB taxonomy): Bacteria > Actinomycetota > Actinomycetes > Streptomycetales > Streptomycetaceae > Mangrovactinospora > Mangrovactinospora gilvigrisea. The sequence continues at coordinate 5,241 of NZ_MLCF01000026.1, forward strand.
CCGCGCAGGCAGCGCTTCCACGCTCACCATCCTCGCCGTCCGGCTGCGCGAACTCGTCCTGCTGCTGCGCCGCGACGAACTCGCCCTGGATTACGCACTGCTCACCGACCAGCTGTTCCGCTGGCAGCGTCCCGGTGGACCGGAGTCCGTCCGCGCCTCCTGGGGCCGTTCCTTCCACGCCTACCGCGCCGCGTCCGAATCGGATCGGGACGCCACCGAAGCAAAGGAATCCCGATGACCAGCCGCATCATCCTCGACATCCACGCTCTGCAGAATGTCCCGCCCAGCAACCTCAACCGCGACGACACCGGCGCGCCCAAGACCGCCGTCTACGGCGGCGTCATTCGGCCGCGCGTTTCGAGCCAGGCCTGGAAGCGGGCCACCCGCCGGGCGTTCGACGACCTGCTTGACGCGAGGGAGCTGGGCGTCCGCACCAAGCGTGTGACCGAACTCCTCGCCGACCGCATCCGCGCGCTGTCCTCGGAGATCGACGAGGTCACCGCGAGGGAACTGGCCGCCGAAACCCTCCGCACGGCCACCGGCTCGAAGATCGAGGTCCCCAAGCGGCGGGCCGGCGCGAAGAAGGACGCAGATGCCGAGAGCCCCGAGGCGGCACCGGAGTCCTCCTACCTGATGTTCCTCAGCTCCCGCCAGTTCGACGGCCTCGCCGAGCTCGCCGTCGAGGGTGCGGCCGACATCAAGGGATTCCTGAAGAACAAGGACAACAAGGCCCGCGCCAAGCAGATCGCCAACAGCCGGCACTCCGTCGACATCGCCCTGTTCGGCCGGATGATCGCCGACTCCGCCGACATCAACGTCGACGCCGCGGCCCAGGTCGCCCACGCCATCGCCGTGCACCGCGGAGACACGGAGTCGGACTACTTCACCGCCGTCGACGACCGGAACACCGACGCCGAACCCGGGGCCGGGATGATCGGCACGGTCGACTTCAACTCCGCCACCCTCTACCGCTACGCCGCTCTCGACGTCGACCTGCTCGAGCGCAACCTCGGCAAGGGCCTGCGCGAGAACGAGGCCCCGGCGACGCCCGTGCGCCGCGCTGTCGAGACCTTCGTGCACGGCTTTCTCGCCTCCCTGCCCACCGGGAAGATCAACACGTTCGGGAACCACACCCTGCCCGACGCTGTTGTCGTCAAGCTGCGCAGCGCCCGGCCCATCAGCTTCGTGTCCGCCTTCGAGAAGCCCGTCCTGGCCGACCACGAGTCCGGCGGCTACATGGAGGCCGGCTGCGCGGCCCTGGCGGACTACATCCCCGAGATCGAGCGCGCCTTCGGCGCGGAGAGCACCGCCACCTGGGTGCTGCGTGTCGGACCGAACACCCACAAGATCGCCGATCTTGGCACCGAGGTCGCCAGCCTCTCGGCGCTCGTGCAGTCCGTCGGCGCGGCCGTAGCCGAACGCCTGGAGCAGCGCGGATGAACGTGCTGGTACTGCAGTTGGCCGGCCCGCTGCAGTCGTGGGGGTCCGCCGCCCGATTCGTGCGCCGTACCACCGAACCGGCCCCCACCAAGAGCGGGGTCCTCGGCCTACTGGCCGCCGCCCAGGGCCGCGATCGCGACGCCGACCTCTCCGATCTGACCGCCCTCAGGTTCGGTGTGCGCGTGGACCAGGAAGGCACCACGCTCCGCGACTTCCAGACGGCTCATGGCGCCGACGACCGGCCCTTCCCGATCTCGCAGCGGTACTACCTCGCCGACGCGGTCTTTGTCGCCGCCCTCGAGGGCGACGCCGCCCTGGTCGAGGATCTGGACGCTGCGCTGTACACCCCCGGATTCCTGCCCTACCTCGGGCGCCGGTCCTGTCCGCCGTCCCGACCCGTCAACTTGGGGGTCCGTCCCGACCGCGGCCTCGAGCAGGTGCTGGCTGCCGAACCCTGGCACGCCGCGGAGTGGTACCAGCGGCGCCGCTCGGACGAGCACGAGATCCCCTTGGCCATGAGCGTCGACGCCTCGCCCGCAGACCTGGCCGCGACGCCCGCCGCCGACACCGTCCGGGACCACCCGATCAGCTTCTCCCCCCGCCACCGCCGATACGGGCTGCGCGCCGTGCGCTCCACCACGGTGACCGTCGCCAATCCATGGGCCCGCCCGCGCATCCGCACCCGGACGACGCTGCCGGTCCACGACCCCACCACCCTCCTTGATCCGGAAGAGGACGGCATCTGATGTACCTGACCCGCTTCCGCTTCAACACCGCACGCGCGGGCGCCCGCAGGCTGCTGACCTCGCCTCAAGCCGTGCACGCAGCCGTCATGTCCGCCTACCACGGCCTGCTGCCCTCCTCACCCGGGGACGCGTCCCGGGTGTTGTGGCGGCTGGACCGAAACGCCCGGGCCGAGGTGATGCTGTTCATGGTCGGCACGGAGCGGCCGGACCTGACGCACCTGGTCGAACAAGCCGGTTGGCCCGCCGCGGCGGCCTCGGGGACCAGGGGCTGGCAGACCTACGGCTACGCGCCGTTCCTCGACCGGCTCACCAAGGGGGGCGTGTGGGCGTTCCGCCTCACGGCCAACCCGGTGCACAGCATCCGCAACCGCGACGGAGCGCCGCTCAAGCGCACGGCCCATGTGACCGCGCGGCACCAACTCGGCTGGTTGCTGGAGCGTCAGGAGCGGTCCGGGTTCCGCATTGCCGCCAAGCGGGAGGACCGGCGCACGCTGGACAGCGGCGACGAGTACGAGGCAGTCGTCAGCGACCGCCGCAACCTGGTGTTCGCCAAGGGCGGCTCGGGCGCTGAGCGGAAGGGACAGGTCAGCCTGGTGACCGTCACCTTCGACGGCCGTCTGGAGGTGACCGACCCGGACGCACTGCGGCATGTGCTCACCCGTGGCCTGGGCAAGGCCAAGGCGTATGGCTGCGGTCTGATGACGCTGGCCCCTGCGGGGCGGTGACGCAGTGGCGACCGTCGGCCGCGGCCCACGGAGCAACCCTCGGGACCTCACTCGCATTTCCGACCGCGTCTCGTTCGTCTACCTGGAGCGCTGCACCGTTCACCGTGACGCCAACGCCATCACTGCGGAGGACGCGGAAGGCGTCACCCACATCCCCTCCGCGACCATTGGCGCCCTGCTGCTCGGGCCCGGAACCCGCGTCACCCACCAGGCGATGAGCGTGCTCGGCGAGTGCGGGGCCAGCGTGGTGTGGGTCGGTGAGCACGGCGTGAGGTACTACGCGGCGGGTCGCGCGCTGTCCCGCTCGTCGGCGCTCGCCGAGGCGCAGGCCGAGCGTTGGGCCAACCGGCGGACCCGGTTGGAGGTGGCGCGCGGGATGTACCGCCTGCGGTTTCCGGACGAGGATCCGTCGGGCCTCTCCCGGCAGGAACTCCTCGGGCACGAAGGGCGCCGCGTCAAGGACTGCTACGCGGCCGAATCGGCACGAACGGGGGTGCCGTGGCGGGGCCGGCGCTACGTCCCGGGTGACTTCTCCTCGGGCGATGACGTCAACCAGGCCATCACGGCTGCCGGTCAGTGCATGTACGGAATCGCCCACGCCGTGGTCGCGGCGCTGGGGTTGAGTCCGTCGTTGGGGTTCGTCCATTCGGGCCACGAGCTGTCCTTCGTGCTGGATGTCGCCGATCTGTACAAGACGGAGATCGGGATCCCCGTTGCGTTCGACGTCGCCGCACAGGACGAGGAGGACGTCGGCGCGCGCACGCGCCGAGCCCTCCGGGACCGGATCAACGAGGCGGGCCTTCTGAACCGCTGCGTGCAGGACATCAAGAATCTGCTCGGTGTCACTCCGGATGCTGAGGCCGCTCCTTTGGGAGCGGACGCCGACGTCGTCACCCTTCGGACGGACCGGGACGAGAACGTGAGCGCCGGCCGCAACTATGCGGAGGGGGAGGTCATCTGGTGACGGTCATCGTGCTCACCAACTGCCCGGCCGGCCTGCGCGGTTATCTGACACGTTGGCTTCTGGAGATCTCGGCGGGCGTCTTCATCGGCAATCCGTCGGCACGGGTCCGAGATGCCTTGTGGGAGGAGGTTCGGCAGTACACGGGGAAGGGCCGAGCGTTGCTCGTTCACACGGCCGACACCGAACAGGGCTTCACCTTCCGCACCCACGAGCACGCCTGGCACCCCGTCGACTACGACGGACTCACTCTCCTTCGCCGCCCGGCCGCGGGCGCGTCGAAGAAGCCGCCACGGGGTTGGAGCACTGCGTCGAAGCGGCGCCGTTTTGGGAAGAGATAGACGTTATAGACCCATAAGGCTTGTATGCCTGATTCTGATGAAGTGCTAAAAACCGCGCCTTGGGGTCTATGTACCCGCAGGTCGCGGAGTGTGCTCCCCGCGGACGCGGGGAGCACCGCGATTGCTTGGTTCATGAACCTATGAGTGATACGTGCTCCCCGCGGACGCGGGGAGCACCGCGCCGCATAGCGCAACAAAAAAGAACCCCCGTAGTGCTCCCCGCGGACGCGGGGAGCACCGCTCGCCGTCTTCCTCCACGAGCTGCGGCTGGTGGTGCTCCCCGCGGACGCGGGGAGCACCGCTCGGGGACGATCGGGGCGCCCGGCCAGCACGGGTGCTCCCCGCGGACGCGGGGAGCACCGCCCAGCACCATCGCGAGCGAGTTGGCGTAGCAGGTGCTCCCCGCGGACGCGGGGAGCACCGCAGCCACCGACTGCCGTCTGGCCAGCGTTCCAGGTGCTCCCCGCGGACGCGGGGAGCACCGCTCCACCGCGCCGTCCGGATGGCGTCCACGGCGGTGCTCCCCGCGGACGCGGGGAGCACCGCTCAGTGAGGGCGGCTACTATCCCGCCCTGAAGGTGCTCCCCGCGGACGCGGGGAGCACCGCGCTTCCAGGACCAGCGGGCGCGGTAGCAGGGTGCTCCCCGCGGACGCGGGGATGGTCCCACCGATGGCCTCGCATTCACCAAGCCCGTCTTGTGCTCCCCGCGGACGCGGGGATGGTCCCTACACGGCGTTCGCCAACCAGTTCGCGGCGGCGTGCTCCCCGCGGACGCGGGGATGGTCCCAACCGGATGGTCGCGGAGAAGCGCGCCATCTCGTGCTCCCCGCGGACGCGGGGATGGTCCCAAAGGAGGCTCCTGATGTCGGGAGTGATGAAGGTGCTCCCCGCGGACGCGGGGATGGTCCCTAGTGGTGGAATGTGGGGGGTTGGGGGGGCCGGTGCTCCCCGCGGACGCGGGGATGGTCCCTCCCGCTTCTTCCGGCGGCCGGAGATCATCCAGTGCTCCCCGCGGACGCGGGGATGGTCCCTACGTCACCGCGCAGACCGTGATCAAGCCGCCGTGCTCCCCGCGGACGCGGGGATGGTCCCGTCCGGCCGCCGTTGATCAGTCGGGCCACCGAGTGCTCCCCGCGGACGCGGGGATGGTCCCGACTCGCCCGTCCGCGTGCAGCTGCTCGCGATGTGCTCCCCGCGGACGCGGGGATGGTCCCCTCGGCGGCGCCGAGCCCACGCTGCGCGTGCGGTGCTCCCCGCGGACGCGGGGATGGTCCCGCGACGACCGGGCTCGGAAGCAAGGACGCCACGTGCTCCCCGCGGACGCGGGGATGGTCCCCAGACCGTGTACAGCGTCACCCTCACCCTGAAGTGCTCCCCGCGGACGCGGGGATGGTCCCTCAACGGCGGCCCACCGGTCGCGACTGGGGAAGTGCTCCCCGCGGACGCGGGGATGGTCCCGCGCCCCGGACCCAACACCGCTCGGTCCGCATGTGCTCCCCGCGGACGCGGGGATGGTCCCCCCCGGTGAAGCCGGCACCATGAACACGTAGGTGCTCCCCGCGGACGCGGGGATGGTCCCGCGCCGCTTCCCACCGGAGCGTGGCGGGCGGCGTGCTCCCCGCGGACGCGGGGATGGTCCCCTGGCCGTAGCCACGAATCGACCAGGTCTCGCGTGCTCCCCGCGGACGCGGGGATGGTCCCGCCTGGCCCGTGTGGTCGTACTGCTGGCGGCGGTGCTCCCCGCGGACGCGGGGATGGTCCCAGAATCCGGTGTCCGGCTCAGACGCGGTCGCCGTGCTCCCCGCGGACGCGGGGATGGTCCTAGGATCCCGGATATCCGGACACGTCAGTCCCGGTGCTCCCCGCGGACGCGGGGATGGTCCCCGCTACGGCCGCAGTCCTAGCAATGATTCGCAGTGCTCCCCGCGGACGCGGGGATGGTCCCGAACTTCATTTCCCGTACCTCCTAGGTTGTCCGTGCTCCCCGCGGACGCGGGGATGGTCCCAGGTGTTGACCATGGTGCGTCCGCACCGCCGGGTGCTCCCCGCGGACGCGGGGATGGTCCCCGCCCCCTGCAAAGAAGCAGGTGGATGGAGAAGTGCTCCCCGCGGACGCGGGGATGGTCCCGCGACGCTCGGCGGGGTCAAGGCGGCGCTGGCGTGCTCCCCGCGGACGCGGGGATGGTCCCGAGCACGCTTCGGTGCACGTCCGCAACGCACGGTGCTCCCCGCGGACGCGGGGATGGTCCCCCCACCCTCTCTGATGAGCAGGTGCAGCGGTAGTGCTCCCCGCGGACGCGGGGATGGTCCCCGGGCGCGGCCGCCCTCCGCAATGGCGTCCCAGTGCTCCCCGCGGACGCGGGGATGGTCCCGGGGCGCACGGCGAGGGCCACCAGGACCGTGAGTGCTCCCCGCGGACGCGGGGATGGTCCCGGCTTTGGCCGAGTAGGTCAGCAGCCCGTCACGTGCTCCCCGCGGACGCGGGGATGGTCCCCAGCAGCAGGGGACCACGGACCCCACGGCGCAGTGCTCCCCGCGGACGCGGGGATGGTCCCCGGGTGACCGCCCTCGTACGAAATCCCCATGGGTGCTCCCCGCGGACGCGGGGATGGTCCCTGGGGAATGCTTGCTAACGACACCGTCGGAGAGTGCTCCCGCGGACGCGGGGATGGTCCCCGCTGCGCCGACTCCAGGGCGAACGCCACCGCGTGCTCCCCGCGGACGCAGGGATGGTCCCCGCCCGCCCCTCGCATCCCGCAGGGGCGGGCCGTGCTCCCCGCGGACGCGGGGATGGTCCCAGGAACGTCCCGGCGGTGCTCGCCGTCCACACGTGCTCCCCGCGGACGCGGGGATGGTCCCGCGGCGAGGTCGAACCCCCAGCCGAGTGCGCTGTGCTCCCCGCGGACGCGGGGATGGTCCCCACCGCGAGGAGCTCTACGCGAACGGGCGCCGGTGCTCCCCGCGGACGCGGGGATGGTCCCCGGTTGGCGTTGGGGCTGACAGACTCGATGGCGTGCTCCCCGCGGACGCGGGGATGGTCCCCCGCGCTCCAGCCGCCGGCCCTCCCCCGCCAAGTGCTCCCCGCGGACGCGGGGATGGTCCCCTGTCCGACTACGTGACCCGCGACGGCGTCAAGTGCTCCCCGCGGACGCGGGGATGGTCCCGTCTCCAGGGCGATCTCGTGGGCGCTCGGCAGGTGCTCCCCGCGGACGCGGGGATGGTCCCTGCATCGGCACCCGCAGCACGAAGGAGAAGCTGTGCTCCCCGCGGACGCGGGGATGGTCCCCAGCCCCGCTACAACCCGCGCCGCGTCTACGTGTGCTCCCCGCGGACGCGGGGATGGTCCCTGCGAGCCAGCAACTCTCGCAGTACAGCTCATGTGCTCCCCGCGGACGCGGGGATGGTCCCGCTTTAAGCGGCGCGCGCGGGCGGCCTTGCGGTGCTCCCCGCGGACGCGGGGATGGTCCCTGCACGTTCCCGAGATCCCGGGCGGCTTCGACGTGCTCCCCGCGGACGCAGGGATGGTCCCTGCCCGGCTACATTCAGCGGCTAGCTAGTTCTGGAAGAGCACTTCCGGATTGTTCGGCGAGGGCCCGTCCAGCAGCGGACGGTGGATTCCCTTCAGCGTCTGGTCGAAGAACGCCGTCACGTACTCGCGGGTGATCACCAGCCCGCGTTCCGGGGCGAGGGGCGGGGTCGGGAACCCGGCCTGCTGCTGGAGCAGGTCCAGGTCGCTGAAGCTGAAGTGGTCGGCGCCGGTGACCGTCAGCCATCTCTTGTAGCCGCCGAGGGCGGTCCAGGACTGCTGCCAGGTGGTGTCGTCGCCGCCGACCGGGTGGTCGACGGCCGCACCCAGCATGAGGAACGGCCGGTTGATCTGACCGGGCATCAGGGCAGGGTGGAAGGCGCCGTCCATGTTCACTCCGGCCCGTACCCGCCGGTCGGCGACCATAGTGGTGGCGGCCGCCGCTCCGCCGAGGGAGTGTCCGGCCATGCCGATCTCGTGCTTGTCGATGAGGTGCGCCAGGGGCCACGCGGTATGGCCGTGCGTCAACTCGTCGATCACGAAGGACACGTCCAGCGCGCGGCTGGCGGCGACGGAGTCGAAGTTGGGCGGCGGGTCGCCGCAGATCGCGCACGGTGGCGTCTGGCCGTTCGCCAGGGTCTCGCCGCTGTCCTCGTAGGTGTGGCCGACGAGCGCGACGACGTAGCCGTGACTGGCCAGGTCGGTCGCGAGCGAGGTGAGCGTCATGCGCGGGTCCTCGTACGCGGGGGAGAGGATCACCAGCGGGTGCTTGCCGTGCTGCGGCCGCGCGCCGTCGAAGGCGTGTGTGGTGACGCTGGAGAGGGTCTGCGGGGTGACGCCGGAGCTCGCCGGTAGCTTCCGGTGCTGGATGATTCCGGCTGCCTCGGCGAGCGTCATATAAGGGGCCGGGGTCCCGGTCCCGGGGACGGCCGGGTAGACCATCGTGACGGTCAGTCGGCGGGGGCCGGACGACGGCACCCACGGGTCGGGACGGTTCGCGTCGGTGAGGTGGATGACGTCCTCGCCGGCGGCGTAGGGGCCGGTCGGCGCGGGGAGCGTGCCCCGGAAGGACCGCGTGGCCGGGGTGGCCGCGGCCGATGCGGTGTCTAACGCGTGCGTGGCCACCGGTGCGGCCGACGGCGCGGCCGTGGCGGTGAACCCGGCGCCGGTTCCGGTGCCGAGGGCGGTGAGTGCCAGCACAGCGACAGCGCTGATACGGCGATTGCGTTTCATGGGAGTGACGCTAGGGCGCCGCAGGAGGACGGTGCCATGAAGCCTGTACCCGATCCCATGGTGAACCTAGTAGGGCCTTCGGGCGTGAACCGGTGGCGGGTCGGTGGGCGAAGACCACCGGAAAGAAGACCGCCGGATAGAAGGCCGCCAGAAATCAGTGCGGGGCGTCGTGCATCCGGTTGTGCCTCATCGACGGAAGTGGACCGCAGGAGCTTGCCGCAAGGCTGCCGCCCCTCCTGGGCCAGCAGCCGACACCGCAGTCTCCCGGCGGGACGCGATGACATGAAACGCGCCCCCTGCGAGGCCGGGACCCTGCCGCCCCCGCTGCTCCCTCCATGGTCCGGGCGGGGGCGGCAACCCGCCCGGCTGGACGTCGAGTCGTCCTCGCGTACGCTCCCCGCACGGGGAGCCCTTGGCGGTTGGCGGTCGGCTTCTTGCTGCTGCTGCTGGCGGCGGTGGCCGTGCCGGCCAGTCGGATGCGCGAGCGGCGGTGGGATCCGAGGACCGAGCGGCGTTGGACGCCCGCGCGGGGGCTGCTGTCGCCGCGGTGCACGCTGACGAGCGCGGCGCTTGCCCTGACGCAGGGTCAAGCTTTCAGCATGGCCGCATGAGTGCGACGACGATCGAGACGTTCACGGTGCGGCATGACGGGGTGGTACTTCCGGTTTCGCGGGGCGGGCGGCGGGGGCCGGGGCCGGGGGTGGTGTTCTGCCCGGGGTTGGGGACGACGCAGGAGGATCTGGGGGAGCTGATCGGGCTGCTGCGGCGGGATCATGAGGTGGTCGGCTTCGATCTCCGCGGGCACGGCGCGGCCTCCGCCGCCGAGCGGTACACGTTCGACGCGTTCCTGGGTGACTTCGGTGCCGTCATGGCCGCCGTCGGGCTGCCGGAGCCGCCCGTGCTGGTCGGGCACTCGCTGGGGGCGGACGTCGTGCTGCACCACGCCGCCGCCGCGGGGCCCGGCGCGGTCGCCGGGCTGGTGCTGGTGGACGGGGCGAACCCGCTGCCCGAGCCGTTCCTCACCGGTGACGACCTGGAGGAGTTCCGCGCGCTGGCGGAGGCCGCCGCGGGCGGGGACGAGACCGGCCGCGGTCCCACCGCGCGGCAGATCCTCGACCTCAACCTGGAGATGGACGAGGTCCGTTCCACGATCCTCGACGCGTACCGCACGGTCGAGGCGCCCGTCACCGTGGTCATGTCGACGTCCATCGCGGGCGCTGCCGCCGGCGTCATCGCCGAGGAGCGGATGGACCGTCACAACCGGCTCTGGCGCTCCGGCGCGGAACGGCTGCTGCGCGAGCGTCCGGGCATCGCCGCGCACTGGCTCGACGCCGACCACCGCCTCGTCCTCACCCACGCCCCGGACATCGCCCGGATCGTCCGGGGCGCGACACTGGCGGCATGCTGACCATCGGCGAACTCGCCTGCCACGCCGGGGTGACGGTCCGCGCGGTGCGGCACTACCACGCCAAGGGCCTGCTGCCGGAGCCGGAACGGGACGCCGCCGGCTACCGCCGCTACGGCGCGGACGCCGTGCTGGAGCTGATCCGGATCCGCACCCTCGTCGCGGCCGGCATCCCGCTCGCTCACGTGGGCGAGCTCCTGCACGCCGACGAGGAGGCGTTCGCCGCGGCGCTGGCGGACGTCGACCGGCGGCTGCGGGAGGAGATCCGGGAGCGGCAGCGCCACCGCGCGCGGATCGCGCGGCTCGCCTCGGGCTCGGCGGAGAGCGTGGCGCTGCCCCCGGAGGTGGTCGCCCACCTCGAACGGCTGCGGGCGCTCGGCGTCGACGAGCGGATCGTCCGGGTCGAGCGCGACGGCTGGATCCCGCTGGCCGCGCGCTCGCCCGAGCGCGTCGCTGAGTGGATCGAGCGCAAGCGCGAGCAGCTCGCCGACCCGCAGCTGGTCGACCTCTACCGGACGTTGGGCCGGGCCCTGGACGAGCCGGACGACGACCGGGCGCTGGCCGCCCTCGCCGACCGGCTCGCCGTGCGCCTCGCCCGCCTCGCGGAGCGGCACGGCGAGTCCGCCCTGGACGACACCGGCCTCGACCCCCCGCTCGCCCGCCTCATGGACACCCTCGCCTTCGACGCCGTCCCACCGGCCCGCCGCCTCATCGAACTCCTGGAGGAACGCGGCTGGACAGGCTGGACCCGCCTGAAGCGCGTGCCCCCGCGGGGAGCCGGCGGCAAGCGGTCGGTGCCGGGCGGCACTTGACGTGGTCCCGGTGGGGCTGAAGGGTGTCCGGATGCGTGAGTACCTTGTCCTGCTGCTGGTGTCCGCAGCGGTGACGTATCTGCTGACCGGGCCGCTGCGGGCGTGGCTGTTCGCCCAGGGGATCGTGCCGGCGATCCGGGCGCGGGACGTGCACTCCGTGCCGACGCCCAAGCTCGGGGGCGTCGCCATGTTCGCCGGGTTGTGCGCGGGGCTGCTGACGGCGACGCACTTCACGCGGGTGGGGCGGGTGTTCGCGGACACCAGCGATGTGAAGGCGCTGCTCTCCGGCGCGGCGCTGATCTGGGTGCTGGGCGTCGTCGACGACCGGTGGGAGCTGGACTCGCTGCTGAAGCTGGGCGGGCAGGTCCTGGCGGCGGCGGTGATGGTCTTCCAGGGGCTGAAGATCCTGTGGGTGCCGATCCCCGGTGTCGGGGTGGTGGCGCTGGGGCCGCTGGAGTCGACGCTGCTGACGGTCTTCGTCATCGTCATGACGATCAACGCCGTCAACACCATCGACGGCGTGGACGGGTTGGCCAACGGGGTCGTACTGATCGCCTCGCTGGCGTTCTTCCTCTACGCGTACCGGCTGTGGTTCGGCTACGGCATCCAGGGCGCCGCCCCCGCGGCGCTGATCGCGGCGGTGCTGACGGGGGTGTGCGCGGGGTTCCTGCCGCACAATCTGCCGCCCGCTCGGATCTTCATGGGCGACTCGGGCGCGCTGCTGATCGGGCTGGTGCTGTCGGTGCCGTCGATCTCGCTGGCCGGCCAGGTGGACCCGGAGTTCATCGCCGCGCAGGTCAGCTCGCACGCCGCGGCAGGTTACAAGCTGGCGCCGTTCTATCTGCCGCTGCTGCTGCCGGTGGTGATGATCGGGGTGCCGGTCTTCGACATGGGCTTCGCGATCGTCCGCCGGGCGGCGACGGGCAAGCACCCCTTCCGCGCCGACCGGGGCCATCTGCACCACCGGCTCCGCGACCGCGGCCACGGCGATGTCTGGACGGTGGCGGTGGTCTACCTGCTCTCCGCGGCGCTCTGCTGCGGTGTGGTGGCCCTGTCGGTCCAATCCGCGCGCCATTCGTGGCTGCTGATCGCGATGGGTGTCCTGCTGGCGGCCGCCGGGCTGGTCCTGGCGGCTCCGCGCATGATCGCCTTCGTCCGGCGGACGCCCCGCACGGCGGAGACCGAGGGCGCGGCATGACCTTCGACGGTGGGGGCTTCGACGCAGTGGGCTTCGACGCGATGCGCTTCGATGCGGTGCTCTTCGACGTGGACGGCGTGCTGCTCGACTCGGCGGCGGCGCACCGGCGGATCTGGGACGCCTGGGCGCGGCTGCGCGGCCTTGACGCCGAGGACGTCTGGCGGAGAACCTTCGGCCGGCGGCCCGAGGACACGGTGCGGGAGGTGGCGCCCGGGCTGGATCCGGCCGCGGAGCGGCGGGTGCTCGACGGGCTGATGGAGCGGGAGGGGGACGCGTTCCCGCCGATGGACGGCGCGGCCGCGCTCCTCGGCGCGCTTCCGGCGGACGGCTGGGCGCTGGTGACCTCGGGCAGCCGCGGCCCGGTCCGCGAGCGCTTCCGCCGCGGCGGGCTGCCGCTGCCCGCGGTGCAGGTCTACGGCGAGGACGTGCGCAACGCCAAGCCGCACCCGGACGCCTACCTGCTGGCCGCGGCCCGGCTGGGGGCGGCGCCCGAGCGCTGCGCGGTCGTCGAGGACGCCCCCGCGGGAGTCGCGGCGGGGCGCGCGGCCGGCTGCACGGTGATCGCGGTGACCTCCACCCACACCCGGGACCAGCTCGCCGGGGCCGACGCCTGGGTGGCGTCCCTTCCCGAACTCGGCGAGCTGCTGGGGGACATGGCGCGGTGACCGGGATGCGTGCCCGGGTGCGGGCGGCGTGGTGCGCGGGGCTGGTCGGTGCCGGGGCGGCGTCCGGGGCGGGGCTGCGGGCGGTGACGGTGGCCGAGTTCGCGGCCGAGTGCGGGTGCCGGCCCGGGCTGCTCGACGCGGGGCTCCAGGTCGGCACCACGGTGGGGCCGGCCGCCGTGGTGGTCGGGGTCGTGGGCGTGCTGTGGCGGGGGCGGGCCGGGTGGGCGCTCGGGGCGCTGGCGGTGCTGGCGCTGATCTGGCTGGGGGAGGGCGCGGCGCTGGCGGTCGGCGGACGGTGACGGAGCCTCAGAAGGCGGGCTGGTCGCCCGGGGCGGCGAGGTGCTCGAAGACCGGCTGGCGGAGGCGGCCCGCGGTGGTGCGCTCCAGGTAGGCGACGGCGACGGCGAGTTGGGGGCGGACCCATTGGCCGGTCTCGCCGGCCGGGACGGGGACCGCCGAGCGGTCCGCCGCGAGCGGGGCGAGGCGGGCCGCGAGGTCGCGGGCGGTGCGGTCGGTGATGCCGGAGCCGACCCGTCCCGCGTAGGCCAGGCCGCCGCTGCCGTCCGCCGCCGGGAGCGCCAGGTGCAGGCTGCGGGCGTCGCCGCGCTCGTCGGGCGTCCAGCCGATGACGAGGGCGACGGCCGTGCGGTGCCCCCGCCGCTGCTTGATCCAGTCGGGCGAGCGGACGCCCGGCCGGTAGGGCGAGTCGAGGCGCTTGGCGACGACGCCCTCGAGTTCGTGGTCCGCGACGAAGGCGAGCGCCGGCGCGAGCGACGGCCACACCGGCGGGACGGTGAGGTGCGGGCCCGCCGCCCCCAGCCCCTCCAGCAGCCGGCGGCGCTCGGCGAGCGGGCGGTCCAGCAGCGACTCGCCGTCCAGCCGCAGCAGGTCGAACGCCATCAGCACGACCGGCGCCGCCCCCGGACGGGCCCGCGCGGCCTGCAGCCGCGGCTGGAGGAGGGCGAAGGAGGGCCGCCCGGTCGCCGCGTCGAGGGCGACCAGCTCCCCGTCCAGGACCACGGACCGCCCGAGCCCCGTCACCTCGGCGAGCTCGGGGAAGCGGGGCCCGAAGTCGTTACCGGCCCGGGAGCGCGCTTCCCAGGAGCCGCCCGCGCCGCGTGCACCGCGTGCACTTCCCGCGCCGCCCGCGTCCGCGGCGAGGAGGCAGCGGGCGCCGTCCCACTTCACCTCGTAGCACCAATCGGGGGCGTCCGGGGGCGCGCCGGCGGTGGCCAGCATGGGGGACAGGCGCGGCAGGGGAGTCACGAGCCCGGTCTAAGCGGACGGGGCGCACCCCGCAAGCGGGCCCGGATGCGCGGGTCGGCCGCCCGCGTGAGCATGGAGCCATGCCCGCAACGATCTTCAAAGGCAGCATAGCGTTCGGCCTGGTCAGCGTGCCGATCCGGTTGATCGCGGCCACCGAGGAGAAGTCGGTGACCCTGCACCAGGTGCACAAGACGGACGGCGGCCGGGTCCGCTACCGCAAGGTGTGCGAGCGGGACGGCCAGGAGCTGCAGGCCGCCGACATCGAACGCGCCTACGAGGCCTCGGACGGCCGCGTCGCGTTCCTGTCCGCCGAGGACATGCAGCACCTGCCGCTGCCCACCCGCTCCACCATCGAGGTCACCTCCTTCACCGACGCCGACCAGATCGACCCGACCCTGCTCGGCCGCTCCTACCTCGTCGAGGCCGACCCCAAGTCGCCCGGCAAGCCGTATGTGCTGCTGCGCGACGCCCTCGCCGAGTCTGGCCGGGTGGGCGTGGTGCGGGTGGCGCTGCGCGGACGGGAGCACCTGGGCATGCTGCGCGCCGCGGGCGAGGTGCTGATGCTCCAGCTGCTGATGTGGCCGGACGAGGTCCGCGACGCCTCGGCGGTGAACATCCCGGAGGACACCGTGCGGGCGCAGGAGAAGCAGATGGCGGGCAGCCTGATCTCCGAGATGACCGCGGACTTCGAACCCGACCAGTACGAGGACCACTATCGCGAGGCGCTGCTCCAGCTGGTGGAGGCGAAGCTGGAGGGTGCGCCGCTGCCCGAGGCGTCGGAGGTGGGGGAGGGGGCGCAGGTGCTGGACCTGATGGCGGCGCTGAAGGCGAGCGTCAAGGACGCGGCGGGCGGCGGAAGGAAGGCGCCGGCACGGAAGGCCGCCCCGGCGGGGAAGAAGGCCGCGGCGGGGAAGAAGGCGACGGCTGCGAAGACGTCCGCGGCCAAGTCCGCCGACAAGCCCGCGAAGAAGGCGTCGGCCGCGAAGGAGACGTCCGCGAAGGCCGAGCCGAAGAGCGCGAAGAGCGCCAAGAGCGCGAAGAAGACGGCGGCCAAGAAGAAGACCGCGCCGAGCCGGCCGCGGCGCGCGGGCTGACGCGGCGATGGCCGAGGAACGCGTGCCGGTCCGCGTCGGCGACCGGGTGCTGGCCCTCACCCACCTCGACAAGCCGTGGTGGCCGGGCTTCAGCAAGCGGGACGCGCTGCGCTACTACACCGCCGTCACGCCGGTGCTGGTGCCGCTGCTCGCCGACCGCCCCGCGTCGTTCGTCCGGGCGCCGGACGGGGTCGCGGGGGACCGGTTCGTCGCCAAGCACGTCCCGCCCGGCGCGCCGGAGTGGGTGCCGCGGATGACGCTGGAGGGCAAGGAGGGCGAGCGGCAGCAGGTGGTGGTCGACGACCCGGCGACGCTGATGTGGGCGGTGAACCTGGGGTGCGTGGAGTTCCATGTGCCGCAGTGGCGCGGCGATCCGGACCGCCACGACCGGCTGGTGCTGGACCTCGACCCCGGACCGGGCGTCGACGTCATCGGCTGCTGCGCGGTGGCGCTGCGGCTGCGCGAGATCGTCGCGGCGGAGGACGGCTTCGGGGAGCTGCGCGCGGTGGTCTCCGGCTCCAAGGGCCTCCATCTGTACGCGGATTGCGACGCGCTCGCCGAGGAGCCGGCGGTGGCCGCGGCGCGCCGGATCGCGGAGCGGCTCGCCGAGGAGCGGCCGGAGACGGTGACGGCGGTGATGGCGAAGGACCGGCGGGCCGGGCGGGTGTTCATCGACTGGTCGCAGAACCGCTCGGCGAAGACGACGTGTTCGCCGTACTCGCTGCGGCTGGCGCATCCCGACGCACCGTCTGTGGCCTGCCCGATCTCCTGGGACGAGGCCGAGGCGGCGCACGAGCCCGAGGAGTTGCGCTTCACCCCGGACCAGGCGCTGGAGCGCTTGGACGCGGGCGCGTGAACGCGCGCCCCTGACAGGGCCGGACGCGCCCCGTCAGGGGCGCGGGGAACTGCGCGAGGAAGAACCGCGGACCGGAACCCGGCTCACGACGAGGCGGGAGCGGGAACGGACCGACCCGCTCAGGCGGACCCGTTCACGCGAACCCGTTCATGCACCCCCGCCCAGCGCCGCCGCGCCGATGACGGAGGCGTCCGCGCCGAGGGCCGCCGGGCGGACCGTCAGGCCGCGCAGCGGCGGCAGCAGCTCCGGCGTGAACGCCGCGCGCAGCGGCTCCCAGAAGAGGTCGCCGATCGCGGCGACGCCGCCGCCGACCACCACGGTGTCCGGGTCGAGGAGGTTGGCCGCGCCGCCCAGCGCCCGGCCCAGCGCGGCCGCCGCCCGGGTGATGACGCGGTGCGCCACCGCGTCCCCCGCCGCCGCCCGCCGGGCGACCTCGCGCAGATCCGGGTGGGCGGTGTCGCCCGCCTCGTGCGCATAGGCGGCGGCGATGGACGGGCCCGCGGCGACGGACTCCAGATGGCCGGGCCGTCCGCAGGAGCAGATCCGCTCGCCGCCGGCCGGGACGTGCCCGATGCTGCCGGCGACGCGGTGGTTGCCGTGCCGCAGTGCGCCGTCCACCACCAGGGCGCCGCCGATGCCGGTGCCGATGGCCGCGAACAGCGCGCTGCCGGAACCGGCGGAAGCAAAGGAACCGGCGGAACCGCCGGAGCCAGAGCCGGGCCCGCGGCCCGCGGCCAGCGCGCCCCAGCGCAGCTCGCCCGCGGCCAGCGCGATGGCGTCGTTGTCGGCGGCCACCGGCACCCCGAGCAGCGCGCCCAGCCGCGGCGCGATCTCGGTGCCCTGCCACTCCGGGAGCAGATCGGTCGCGGAGAGCACGGTGCCGGTGTCCGGGTCGACGACGCCGCCGGTGCCGACGCCCGCGGCGGCCGCCGTCCGGTCCGGGTCGACGGCGCGGGCCGCGTCGGCCATCGCGGCCAGCACCCCGTCGCTGCCGCGGTCCAGCGGGGTGGGCACGGCCGTCTTGGCGAGCACCCGCCCCTCGGCGTCGACGAGGGCGGCCGCGATCTTGGTGCCGCCGACGTCGACGCCGATGGTGCGCTCGTTCATGGGGAGTCGGCCCTTCGGGACGCGGGCGGAAGGATCTTGCCGCGACCCTAACAGGGCCTCAGCGGGTCGGCCCCGAGCCGTAGAAGGCGGTGCAGGTGGTGCCGACGTAGTCGGTGGCGATCTCCAGCACCGAGCGCCCGTCGGTCGAAGGGACCAGCGTGGAGCTGTAGTTGGGGCAGACGTCCAGCCGGGCGTCGGGGACGGCGACGGGCGCGGGGATCGCCGTCCAGTCGCCGCTGCCGCCGCGGTCGTTGGTGAGGACCGTCTCGCCGTTGCCGGCGGCGAGGCTGCCGTCCGGGTTGGTGACGCGCTGGCCGACCAGGAAGAGCCGGCCGTGCCACTCGGCGAGGGTGGGGGTGGCGGTGAAGCGGCGGCCGTCCGCGGTGCGCGGCACGGTGCCCAGGTCGGTGGGGTCGCCCCAGTGGTCGGCGTCCGGGGAGCGGCGCAGGTGGACGAGGCAGTCGTCGGCGCCGCCGACCCCGCACACCTCGTAGGACATCACGTACGAGCCGTTGGGCATGCGGCGGACGTTGGGCATTCCGGGGCGGTTGCCCGCGTCCGGGCCGGTGACGATGGTGGCCGGGGCGGACCAGGTGAGGCCGTCGGAGGAGAGGGACTCGGCGAGCACCTGGCTGTGCGCGGGCTGCTGGGTCTCGTCCGACCAGAAGGCGGCGAGCCGGCCGCGGGCGTCCACGGCGAACTCCGGCTCCCACAGGCCGTGGGTGTTGGCGGCGACGTCGACGGTGGAGAGCGCGGACCAGGTGCGGCCGTGGTCGTGGCTGGCGTAGACGTCCAGCCGCATCCGGCGGTCGGCGGGGCCCTGCCCGACCGAGCCCGCCCACAGCAGGGTGCCGGGCGCCAGCGCGCCGACCCGGCTGGGCAGTTCGAACAGGGTGGTGCAGCAGAGGCCCTGGGCGGCGGCGGGGTCGTCGACGCGGCCGATCTGCTGGAAGGTGGCGCCGTCGTCGTGGGAGGCCCAGACGCTGCCGTAGGGGGAGGTGGGGGAGAACGCGGTGTCCTGGGCGACGATCGTGCCGTTGGCGGCGCCGGAGTGCTGGAGGCGCACGGCCCGCGGGTACATCCCGGTGTCGGAGGAGAGCGCGGTGCGGGTGCTTGCGGGCGCGGTGCTCGCGGGCGTGCTGCTCGCGGCCGCCGCGGTGCGCGGCGCGGCGTGGCCGGGGAGGGCGAACCCCACCAGGCACGCCAGCGCCAGCACCGCGGCGCCGATCATCCGTCGGATCGTCACGTCTGTTCTCCCGTCGTCTCGTTGGACCCCCGTGCCCCGTGTTCAACGTTGTAGATGGAAGCGGGGCACGGGCTGCGCGTCAAGACGGCGGACGGGGCTCAGGTGGTGAAGTAGTGGCCCTTGTCGAGGTCCTCGATCAGGCCGGGCTGCTCGGGGCGCCAGTCCAGCAGCTCGCGGGTGAGCGTGGCGGAGGACGGCTGGTCGAGCGAGGCGATCATGCTCAGCCAGCCGAAGTGCTCGGCCGCGTCGGCCGGGTCGACGGAGGCCGTCGGCAGGTCCAGGTGACGGCCGATCACCTCGGCGATCTCGCGGAGCGGCACGCCGTCGTCGCCGATCGCGTGCAGCGGCGACCCGGCCGGCGCGTGCTCCAGCCCGAGGCGGGCCAGGCGCGCGGCGTCCAGGCGGTGGACGGCGGGCCAGCGCTGGCTGCCGTCGCCGATGTAGCCGGAGACGCCCTTGGCGCGGGCCGTCGCGATCAGCATGGCGACGAAGCCCTGGTCGCCGTCGCCGTGCACGGTGCGGGGCAGCCGCAGCACCGAGCTGCGCACCCCCCGGTCGGCGAGGCGCAGGGTGAACTCCGCGTTGGCGCCGCGCGCCTGGGCGGGGTTGTCGGTGAGGTCGGCGTCCGGGTCGATGTCGTGTCCGTCGCGCTCGGTGGTGACTGTGCCGGGGGCGGCGGGCGTCCCGGAGGCGACCACGAGCGGGCGGTCGCTGCCGGCCAGGGCGTCGCCGAAGGCCTCGACGGCCGCCCGGTCGGACCGGGCGGCGGCGGCGAAGCCGCCGGTGAAGGCGACGTCGTGGCGGAACGCCAGGTGGATCACGCCGTCCGCCTCGGCGGCGGCGCGGCGCAGCATGTCGGTGTCGTCGAGGCTGCCGCGGACGACGTCGGCGCCCGCGGCGGTGAGCGCGGCGGCGGAGTCGTCCGAGCGGGCGAGGCCGGCGACCTGGTGGCCGGCCGCGAGCAGCTCGGGGACGACGGCGGAGCCGATCCAGCCGGACGCGCCGGTGACGAATACGCGCATGAGGGTCCTCCAGAGAAGCAGGCGATCTTTGATGTCAGCGACTGACATCGTCTGCTTCGACTGTAGCGCATGATGTCAGCGACTGCCATCACGTACGATCGGCGTATGGGTCGATGGCAGCCGAACGCGCGCGGGCGCCTGGAGCAGGCGGCGCTGGAGCTCTACCGCGAGCAGGGCTTCGAGCGGACGACGGTCAAGGAGATCGCCGCGCGCGCCGGGCTGACCGAGCGCACCTTCTTCCGCTACTTCGCGGACAAGCGGGAGGTGCTCTTCCCGGACGCCAACCCGCTGCAGGAGCTGATCCTGGCGGCGCTCGCCGAGGTGCCGGCGGACGTCGCGCCGATCGACGCGGTATCGCGGGCGCTGCAGGCCACCGCCGAGCGCGCCTTCGAGGGGCGGCGGGGCTTCGCCCGGCAGCGGCAGTCGGTGATCGCCGCGCACGAGGGGCTGCGCGAGCGGGAGCTGGTGAAGCTCGCGTCGATCACCGAGGCGCTCGCGGAGGCGTTCCGCGGGCGCGGCGTCGCGGAGCCGCGGGCGAGCCTGGCCGCGGAGGCGGGATCGGCGGTCTTCGGCGTCGCGTTCCGGCGCTGGATCTCCGGCCCGGAGGACCCGGCGGACGCCCCTGACCTGGCACGGGAGATCCGGGAGTGCTTCGCGGAGCTGAAGGCCGCGGCGGCGGAGGGCGACACGATCTCCCGGTAGGCGCCGAGGTGTTGGAAGATGTTCGGCGGCGTTCGGGGGGTGGACGCGGAGATCAGGTGCGGGCATGCTGGCTCGGAGTGCGTGCGGGTCGAGCCGGCTGTTGCCACCCGTATGACAACGCTGTCATGACCGTCTGAGCCGACAACCCTTTCAGTGCCGCAATCCCACGAGGGGACCTTTCGTGTCCGAGAAGATCCGTGTCCGGGTGTGGTCCGAGCACACCGCGCCCAAGACCGTCTACCCCAACGACATCAACGGCGCCGTCGCCGCCGGCCTCTGCGGTGACATCGACCTGGCCGTGAAGACCGCCGAGCTGATGGACGAGGGCGACGGCGTCACCGAGGCCGACCTCGCCGCCACCGACGTCCTGGTCTGGTGGGGCCACATGCTGCACCGCCGGGTCGGCGACGACGCCGTGGAGCGCATCGTCGCGGCCGTCCGCGACCGCGGGATGGGCTTCGTCGCGCTGCACTCCTCGCACATGGCCAAGCCGTTCACCGCGCTGATCGGCGACGACGGCCGGCTGGGCGGCGTGGAGCTGGACGCGGGGCGCGAGCACGTCACCGTCACCGACCCGGACCACCCGGTCGCCAAGGGCGTCGGCGACTTCGTGATCCCCAAGGAGGAGAGCTACCACGAGGAGTTCGGCTGCGGTAAGCCGGACGCGGTGGTCTTCCGCAGCCGCTTCGACAACGGCCAGGAGTTCCGCAGCGGCACGGCGTACACGGTGGGGGCGGGGCGGGTCTTCTACTTCCGTCCCGGCCACGAGGACTATGTGACGCTGTACCAGCCGGAGGTCCAGAAGGTGATCCGCAACGCGGTGTACTGGACGGCCAAGCGCGAGCTCTGAGACCCGCCTCGGGTTTGCGCAACAGCGCCGCGGGGTGCGAGGTTCGTGGGCGGGTGGCCGCGCCGTAGTGGGTCACCCGCGCGGTTCCCCGCGCCCCTGGCTCCGGAAAGGTGGTCCGCCCCCTCATGCGACTGATGCTGGTGCGCCACGGTCAGACCACGTCCAATCTGCTCAAGGCGCTGGACACCGAGGCGCCCGGCGCGGAGCTGACGGAGCTGGGGCGGGAGCAGGCGGAGGCGCTGGTCGCGCGGTTCGCCGGCGAGCGGGTGGACGCGGTGTACGCGTCCGTGCTGCGGCGCACCCGGGCGACCGCGGCGCCGCTCGCGCGGGAGCGCGGGCTCACGGTGGCGGTCCGGGAGGGCCTGCGCGAGATCAGCGCCGGCGACCTGGAGATGAACGCGGACGACGAGTCCGAGGAGCTCTACATCAAGACCGCCATGGAGTGGGCCCGCGGCCGCACCGGGCTGCGCATACCGGGCGGCGAGAGCGGCGCGGAGATGCTCGGCCGCTTCGACGCGGCGGTGGCCGGGATGGCCGGGGCCGGCGCGTCCGCGGTCGTCGCGGTGAGCCACGGCGCGGCGATCCGCACCTGGGTGGCCGCGCGGGCGGGGAACATCGATCCGGACTTCACGCTGGCCAACCCGCTGCGCAACACCGCGGTGGTCGTCCTGGAGGGCGGCATGGCCGCCGGCTGGACGGCCGTCGACTGGGACGGATCCCGCCCGGCCGGATGAGCACGAGGCGGCCCCGCGCCCCTGGTTCGAGGGGCGCGGGGCCGGCCCGCGCGTCAGGCCTTGTTCTCGCCCGCGGGGAGGCTGCGGTAGGAGTCCTCCGGGGCCTTGTCCGCCTTGCCGCTGCCGGAGGACGACTCGGGCTTGAGGTTCTTGCGCACCGAGTCGAGGATCGTCAGGCCCTGTCCGACCAGGCCGGCGGCGATCTCGCTGAGGCCGTCGGTGCCGTTCAGGACGTTGACGTTGGCGCCGCGCAGGCCGTCCGCGGCCTTCTCGACGATCTGCGGCAGCTGCTCGATGAGCATCCGGTCCAGGGCGACGCGGTCGTTGGACGCGGCCGCCTCCGCCTGGATCCGCATCCGGTCGGCCTCGGCGGTGGCCAGCAC
This sequence comes from Mangrovactinospora gilvigrisea, assembly GCF_001879105.1. GTDB lineage: Bacteria > Actinomycetota > Actinomycetes > Streptomycetales > Streptomycetaceae > Mangrovactinospora > Mangrovactinospora gilvigrisea. Next base: position 27,554 of record NZ_MLCF01000026.1, read on the forward strand.
GCGGATGCGCTCGGCGTCCGCCTCGGCCGGCTTGATCACCTCGGCCTGGAGCTGCTGCTGCCTCAGCTCGGCGGCCCGCTGGGCCAGCTCGGTCTGGGCCTGCAGCACCTCCTGCTGGGCGTGCGCCTGGGCGAGCGGCCCCGCCTGGGCGGCCTTCGCCTGCGCCTGCTCCACCTGGGCGTTGTACTCGGCCTGGACGACCGCGGTCTGCCGGGTGAACTCGGCCTGCTTGCGGGCCGACTCCTGCTCGGCCTCGGCGGAGGCCTGCCGCGCCTGGGCCTGGGCGATCTGCGCCTGCCGCTGGATGGCGGCCTTGTGCGGCGCGGACATGGCGTCGATGTAGCCGGTCTTGCCGTCGTCGATGGACTGGATCTGCAGGGAGTCGACGGTGAGGCCGATCTTGGCCATCTCGGACTTCGAGGTGTCCAGCACCTCGGTGGCGAGCTTCTGGCGCTCGGTGACGATCTCCTCGACCGTCATCGAGCCGATGATGGAGCGGAGGTGGCCGGCGAAGATCCGACCGGTCAGGATCGACATCTGGTCCTGGTCGGAGAGGAACCGCTGGCCGGCGTTGACGACGCTGTCGTCGTCGTTGCCCACCTTGAACGCGATCACAGCGCGCACCGTCAGGGCGATGCCCTGCCTGGTCACGCAGGTCTCGGCGACCTCGGCCTCGCACATCGCGAGGGTGAGGTAGCGGACCTTGCGGAAGAAGGGCAGTACGAACTTGCCGTGGCCGGTGACCACCCGGAACGGCGCGTTCTTGATGCGTCCACCCGAGATGAGCATCGCCTGGTCTGGGGCGGGAACGCGGTAGCCGAACATGGGCTTCTCTTCTCTTCGGTCTTCAGTTAGGTAGGAGCGGCTGGATCGTCGACGTCCTCGCCCCAGGCGATGACATCGACCTCTCGGGCGCCGCGGGATTCGACCACGAGCACCGTCGAGCCCTTCGGCAGGGGCTGTTCCGACCAGGCGAGAAAAGCTTCGGAGCCGCCCCGGACGCGGACCAGCACCTCGCCTGGCCCGACGGTGCCCCGGGTGGCGTGGAGCAGGATCCCCGTCAGGCCGATCACGGCCTCGTCCGCCATGGACTTCGACCCCCTGTCGCTTTGACGTTGCAAACGACGACACTAGCGCGGGGCGCGGTTCCCGTGCAGGTGGCGGGGAGGTTCGGGCGTGTGCCGGAGAAGAGGGGGGCGGCGCCGGGACGGCGTCAGCCGCGGCCGGCGAGCAGGCCGGTGGTGCGCCAGACCGCGCGGCTCGCGGGGCCGTCCAGGACGCCGGTCTCGTCGAAGAAGGCGACGAGCTTGGCGGCGGAGGCGCGCAGCGTCTCGCGGCGGTGCGGGCTGCGGCGCGCCTGGGCCATCGCGGCCTTGGGGTCGATGCCGCATTCGGCGTAGGCGCGGGGGCTGATCAGGGTGCGCATCACCACCCGGGCGATCTCGGCCGTCAGGCCCCGGACGTACGCCTTCTCGGCGCGGCCGGCGGTCAGCATCTGGCGGCGCAGCTCCTCGCGGGCGTAGCGGACGTGCCGGGACTCCTCGATGACGTGGATCCGGGTTACGCCGCGCATCAGCGGCTGGACGCGCTCGTCCGGGAAGACCAGGCGCTGCATCCAGTCGAGGATCTCCTCGCAGAGCAGCGTGCCGGTGAAGGAGCCGGGGGTGGTGGAGAAGGACTTCAGGAAGCGCGCCAGGTGGTGGTCGACCGTGGTGGGCCCGTAGAGGGGGGTGTCCAGGGTGGTGATCAGCCGGGCGAACATCTTGGAGTGCCGGCACTCGTCGGCGATCTCGGTGAGGGCGTAGCGGGCGTGGCCGCTGGTCGGCGCGTGGTCGTAGATGTGCCGCAGGAGCAGCTGCATCAGGATCGTCTCGAACCAGATGCCGGCGGCCGCGATGGAGGACGCCTCGTGCTTGGAGAGCAGGATGCGCTGCTCCTCGCTCATCCGCCGCCACAGCGGGGTGTCGTAGAGGGAGACGAGCTCGGGCGGCCAGTACCAGAGGCCGTCGGTGAAGGGCGCGTCCCAGTCCAACTCCTTGTCGGGATCGAAGGAGTGGCGGTCGGAGGCGGCCAGCAGGCGCGTCGCGACCTCCTCGCGGTCGCGCAGCGCGGCTGCCGGACCGGTGGCGGTGGGGGAAGCGGTGCTGCGTGCCGTGGGTGCCATGGGAAGACCCTCCCGGGGGGAGATGCGACGGCTCTGCACTCTGCGTTCTACTCATCAGTAGACAAGGGTGCGGAAGGGCCGTCAATCCCCTGGGAGGGTTCTCATTGGACGCCGTGTCAACGACGCACGTCAGCTGTTACCCGATGAGCTGGACTTCTTCGAACTCTTGGTCTGGGGAAGGGACTTGCAGTACGTCTTGACGCCCTTCAGGTCGGTCTGCTCCTTGAGCGCGTCCGTGTGCGAGTGCTGCGCGCGGTTCAACTCGTCGGTAAGGAACGTCGCCACCGCGGTGTGCCCCGCGGACTTCGCCGCGCTGATGCGCTTCTGGAGGTTGGCGATCTCGCCGTGCCGCTTGCCGTTCTTGGTGCCGTCCAGGCGGCGCAGCTCCAGCTGCAGCCGGCGGCGGGTGACCGGCATGTTGCGGCACAGCCGGCGCGAACCGTCCTCGGTCTTCGCCGACTTGGACGTCGAGCCGGAGGACGAGGAGGACACGGCCGCCGCCGCGGTGGCGGCGTGCGACGTGCCGGTGTCGGCGTTGGCCGCCGCCACACCGACCGTGGCGCCCCCCGCCACGGCGACGGCGACCGCGACGCCGAGCGCCGCCTTGCGGGTCCGGGTCAGGCCGGACAGCCTGTGCATGGTCTTCATGGACCCGAAGTTAGGGGTCCGCCTTGTGGATTCTTTGTGGGCAGCCGGACCTCCATGCGCGCGCCCGGCAAAGGCGCCGCCTCCGCCGCCCGGACGGTGCCGCCGTGCAGCGCCGCCTGCTGGGCGGCGAGCGCCAGGCCCAGGCCGGAGCCAGGGCTTCCGGTTCGGCGGCGGAACCGCTCGAAGACCGTCTCGCGCTCGGCGGGCGGGATGCCGGGCCCGGCGTCCTGCACCACCAGCACGGCGTCGCCGCCCTCCTGGCGCAGCGTCACGGTGATCGGTGGGCGGCCGTGCACCAGGGCGTTGCCCAGCAGGTTGTCGACGAGGATGCGCAGCCCCGGCTCCCAGGCCGGCAGCGTCAGCTGCTCCGGCAGCTCGGCGCGCACCTCCACGCCGGGGCAGCGGCGGCGCAGGTCGGCGACGGCCGCGTCCACCGTCTCGGCGAGGTCGGCGGGGCGCAGCGCGGCGGTGTCGACGAGCTCGCCGCGGGCCAGGGTGCGCAGCGCGGTGAGGGTGGCGTCGATGCGCTGGTGCTGCTCCGTCAGATCGGCGACGATCTCGGCGTGCTCGGCTTCGGAGAGCCGGCCGGTGCCGGCTGCGGCGAGCACGTCCAGGTTGGGGCGCATGCTGGCCAGCGGGGTGCGCAGCTCGTGCGCGGCGGCGGAGGCGAACGACCGGGCCGACTCCAGGGCCTGGGCGGTGCGGCCGGCCTGGGCGTCGTAGCGGGTGAGGATGGCGTGCAGCACGGCGGCCAGCTCGTCCACCTCGGCGACGCCGGTGCGGCGCTGGGCGAAGGAGGCCGACGCCCCCGAGAGCGCCGTGGGGTCGAGGGCGGCGGTGCGGTCGCGCAGCCGCCGCAGCGGGACGGCGGCGCGCCGCGCGACCAGCAGCGCGAGCAGCGCGGAGGCGGGGGCGGCGCCGGCCGCCGTCCAGAGCACGGCGGTGCGGACGCCGTCGATCTGCCGGTCCACCGCGCGGTTGGAGGAGTAGACGGTGAGCTCGGCGGGGCCGCCGTCCTGGGGGTCGGCGATGCGGCGGGTGCGGGTGCGCCAGCCGGCGGTGTGCACGCTGCCGTCGGCGGGCTGCGGCCCGTCCGCGGCGCGCACCGTGCCGTCCGGTCCGGTGAGGCGGACGCCGATGTCCAGGGCGGCGCCGTAGAGCTGGCGGAAGGACTTGCGGGCGGCGGCCGGGCGGGCGGTGTCCTGGGCGGCGAGCAGGCCGCGGGCGGCCGGCACCAGGGCGGTGATCCGGTCGCGCAGCTGCCGGTCGGCCTGGGCGCGCAGGTCGTGGGCGGCGATGGTGAGGACGGTGAAGCCGGCGCCGAGGACGAGGAGCGGGACGAGCACGGCGGTGGCGAGCGCGAGCCGGGTGCTGAGGCGGAGGTTCACGGGCGGGGGCCGCCCGGGTTCCCGGGCTCGCCGTACCGTTCCGCCTTGGGCTCGCGGAGGACGAAGCCGACGCCGCGGACGGTGTGGATGAGGCGGGGGCGGCCGTCCGCCTCCAGCTTGCGGCGCAGATAGCTGACGAAGGTGTCGACGACGTCGGTGCGGACGTCCATCTCGTAGCCCCAGACGGCGTCCAGCAGTTGGCCGCGGCTGAGCACCAGGCCCGCGTTGCGGGTCAGGTGCTCCAGGAGGTCGAACTCGCGGCGGGTGAGGGTGAGGGGCGCGCCGTCGCAGGTCGCCTCGCGGGCGGCGGGGCGGAGCGCGAGGGGGCCGAGGCGCAGGGACTCGCCCTCGGCGGCGTTGGCGGCGGACGCGTCGGCGGCGTCGGCGGTCCGGCCGGAGCGGCGGAGCAGGGCGCGCAGCCGGAGCGTCAACTCGCTGAGGGCGAAGGGCTTGACGAGGTAGTCGTCGGCGCCGGCCTGGAGCCCCGCGACGCGGTCCTCCAGCTCGTCGAGGGCGGAGAGCATCAGCACGGGGATGTCGTCGCCGGCGGCGCGCAGGGCGCGGCAGACGGCGGCGCCGGACTCGTCGGGGAGGCAGACGTCGAGGACGAGCACGTCCGGCGGCGGCTCGGCGCGGCCGGCGTGGTCGGCGGCGACGGGGTTGCCGGCGAGGGCGGCCTTGGCGGTGCGGGCGTCCACGGCGAGGGTGACGGCGAAGCCGCCGAGGCGCAGGCCGCGCTCGAGGGAGCGGCGGATGGCGGCGTCGTCGTCCACGACGAGTACCCGGGGCGTGTCCATGTCGGTAGCAGAGCGCGGGACCGGTGAAGGCCGGGTAAGGAGCGTGTCGGCGAGGCGGTCAGGCCGGGTCCCGCTCGGCTGCTCCGGCCCGCGCGGTTCCCCGCGCCCCATCGGGGCACGCGTTGCCGGACGGTCCGGACGGTCCGGACGCGGGCTCAGGTCAACCGGACCGTCACGGACGGGTCCTCCGTCACATGGCCCGCGACCTCGGCGCGGCCCTCGCCGGCCGGCCGCGCGTCGAGCAGCGAGCCGGCGCCCTGGCGGACGCGGACGGGGCGCCCGACCAGGTCCGCCAGGACCATCGCCGCGGAGCCGGTCGCCTCGTCCTCCGGTGTGCCCACCGCCGAGGAGAAGTTGCGGGCCCGCACCGTCCCCGCCGCCTCGTCCTCCCACGCCCACACCAGCCGCCGGGTCGGCGTCCCCGCGTCCGGCACCGGCAGCGCGTCCACCTCCGCCGGCGAGCCGAGCTGGACGTACTCGCGCTCCGGGCAGTCCGCGAGCGCCCCGCGGATCCACACCCGGCCGTCCGCCTCCCGCCCGGCGGCGACCTCGCCCGCGAGCCGCGGGCGGAGCACGTCGATCGGCGCGCCCTTGAGGCGTCCCAGCAGCCAGGCCGCGCCGACCGCCGGGTGCCCGGCGAGCTTCATCTCGTCCGCCGGGTGGAAGATCCGGATCGCGTTGGCGGCGACGTCGTCGACGAAGACCGTCTCGGCGAAGCCCAGTTCGGCGGTGATCCGCGGCCCCAGCTCGGAGGGCAGGCCCGCGGTGTGCAGCAGCACGCCGAGGGGGTTGCCGTGCCGGCCGTCCGCGTCCGTGAAGACGCGCAGGACCAGCGCGGTGTACTCGGCGGGGGAGTGGGGGGAGGCGGGGTCGGCGGCGCTCGTCATGACCCGATCCTAGTGCGGTGATCACTCTTGTCGGTTGACGGCATGTTTGAAACGCTTGCGCGCATGACGCAGAGCCGAACCCTGCCGCCCGTGCCTCTCGGACCGGCCGGCAACCGCACCCGGAAGACCCTGGTCGTCGGCATCGACGGCACCCTCTTCGACCGGGTGCGCGACGCCGACGCCCCGACGCTCGCCGGCCTCGCCGCCGACGGGCTGCTCTCCGAGTGGCTGCTGCCCTACGACAGCACCGGCGGCAGCGCCAACACCGAGTCCGGCCCCGGGTGGTCGAACATCGCCACCGGCGTGTGGCCGGACAAGCACGGCGTGCTCCACAACGGCTTCGACGGCAAGCGGTTCGACAAGTACCCCGACTTCCTCACCCGGTTGAAGGCCGCCGACCCGGAGGCGTCCACCTTCGCCGTCGCCAACTGGTCGCCGATCCTCACCGAGCGCGAGAACGGCCCGATCTTCTCCCCGGCGGTCGACGTCCGGGTGGACGGCGGCCGCGCCTGCGACGCCGGCGAGGACGCGCTCTGCACGGCGCTCGCCGCGCGCTACCTGCGGGAGCAGAACCCGGACGCGGCGTTCGTCTACATCGGCCAGGTCGACGAGATCTCCCACGGGCTCGGTCCGGACTCCGACGAGTGCCTCACCGCGATAGGCAACGCCGACGCGCATCTGCGGGAGCTGCTCGACGCGCTGCGGGCGCGGCCGACGTATCCGCAGGAGGAGTGGCTGGTGCTGGTCACCACCGACCACGGCCACAAGCCCGGCGGCGGCCACGGCGGGCCGACGCTGCCCGAGCGCTCGGCATGGGTGGTGGCGCACGGCCCGGGCATCCCGGCGGGGGCGGTGCGCGACGACGTCCGCCATGTCGACATCCTGCCCACCGTGCTGGACTGGGCCGGGGTGGCCGTCGACCCCGCGTGGGACCTGGACGGCCGCCCGCTGCGGGAGTTCGCCGGGGTGTGAACCGGGTTGGGTAGCCTGGCGGGATGAGTGATGATCACCAGGCTGCCGCCGGGGCCGTGGAGGCCGTGCTGTTCGACTTCTCCGGGACGCTGATGCGGATCGAGCCGGGGGAGGCGTGGGTCTCCGCGGTGCTCGCCGATGCCGGCCTGGACGTCCCCGAGGCCGAGCGGGTGCGCTGGGCCCGGCTGGTGGAGGGCGCCGGGGGGCTGCCGGGCGGGGCGATGCCGTCGTCCGTCCCGCCGGAGCTGGAGCGGCTGTTCGCGGAGCGCGACCTGGACGCGGAGCGGCACCGCGCGGCGTACAGCGGGCTGGTGCGGGCGTCGGGCTGGCCGTGGCCGGAGCTGGTGGACGCGCTCTACGAGCGGCACATGACGCCGGCGGCGTGGCGCCCGTACCCGGACGCGGCGGCGACGCTGGACGCGCTGCGGGCGGCGGGCGTGCGCACCTGCCTGATCAGCAACATCGGGTGGGACCCGCGGCCGGTGCTGGACGCGGCCGGGCTGCTGGAGCGGCTCGACGGGGTGGTGGCGTCCTTCGAGGAGGGCGTGCAGAAGCCGGACGCGAAGCTCTTCGGGATCGCCTGCGAGCGGATCGGCGCGGACCCGCGGCGGACGCTGATGGCGGGGGACAGCGCGGGCGCGGACCGCGGTGGGGAGCCGCTGGGGATCCGGACGTTCCTCGTCGAGCCGCTGCCGGTGGAGGAGCGGCCCGACGGGTTCGCGGACCTGCGGGCGTTCGCGGCGGCGCGGGCCGCCTGACGGAGGGTCAGCCGCCGAGGAGTCCGCCGACGACGCCGGTGACGGTGTCGACGGTGCCCGTGAGGGTGTGCGTGACGGCCCCGAGGAGGCCGGTGCCGGTGCCGGTGCCGCTTCCGGAGCCGGTGCCGCTTCCGGTGGAGCCCGAACCGGACGAGCCCGAACCGGAGGAGCCCGAACCGCTGCCGGAGCCTGATCCGGAGGAACCGGAACCGCTCGACGAGCCTCCGGAGGAGCCGGTCTTCGTCCCGGTACTCCCCGAGCCGCCGGACGAGCCGGATGAGCCGGATGAACCGGATGAACCGGTGGAGCCCGTCGATCCGGTCACCGTGGTGCTGCCGGACGCCGAGGCCGGCGGGAGCGAACGCGACCGCGGCTTCTCGGCGGAGGCCTGCGCGGCGGTCCCGCCGGACTTCCGGGTGGCGGTGGACGCCGAGGCGTCGTGGTGCCGGGCGGCGACGGTGCGCGCCGGCAGGTGCGTCGGCGAGGCCGCGTGGTGCGGCGGCTTGGCGGGCCGCGGGTCGCCGCCGCCGCCCCGGCCCGGCTGCGGGTCGGCGGGGACGCTGCGCGACGGGGCGGGACCGGCCTCGCTGGGGCGGCCCGTGTGGTCCTCGTGCGTCAGCAGCCCGGCGCCGCCGACGCCGGCGGCGACCACCGTCGCGGCTATCAGGGCGATGCGACGGCGTCGGTCCCGTGCCGCGGCGGCGAGCAGGCGGTCGGGCGCGTCGTTCATGGTCGGTCAACTCCCCCGGTTGACGGTGCGCACGGCTGTCCTGTGCGCGTCGCGGCCTCCGATTGTGCGCGGCCCCGCCCGCCACGCCGAGACCTCACGCATATTCCCCCCGACTTTCGGCCACGCGCCCCGCCCGACCGCCGCGCGTTCGCCGGAGGCGGCCGGCGGCGTGTCGGGTGATGCTGATGGTGCGTCGGGTCGCGACGGTGCCCCCGGACGCTGTGCATTCGGGGGCACCGGCGGGGCGGGGCGGGCTAGTTCTTGATGCCGAGGAGGTTGTCGAACCAGGTGGAGACCGGGTCGCTGTGCTCCTGGGTGGTGCCCGAGGAGGAACCGGAGGGCGAGGGCGACGCCGTGGACCCCGTCGAGGAGGACGGAGCCGGGGTGGAGGAGACGGTGCCGCTCGCCCGGGTGGTCGCCGTGGTGTTCTTCGTCGCGGGGGCGGCCGCCTTGCCCGTCGCCGTCCGGGACGGCGTCGCGCTCGGGGTCGGCCGCGTCGCCGTGTGCCGGGAGTCGTACGCCGCCGCCTGCGGGGCGTACTGGTGCGGGCTCGTCGACTTGCCGTGGCCGGCGGTGTGCGACGGCGATCCCGCGCCCTCGCTCGTCGGCGAGGTGTCCGTCGGGAGGTCGGGCGCGCTCGCCGCCGGCTGCTGCGCCGACGCGCGCTGCTGCCCCGACGGGCCGCCGCCGAGGCCGAAGAGCGCGGTGAGCCCCGCGCCCAGCGCCACCGCGGCCGTCGCGCCCAGCGCGACCGGGCCCTTGCGGCCCGAGCGGGAGCGCCGGTGGGCGCCCTTCGCCTGCAGGCCCAACTCGTCGGCCGCGCCGACGAGGTGGCCCGTCCCGGTCCCGGTGACGGTCGCCGCGGACGGGTCCGGCAGCGCCGGCACCGGCCGGATCGGCGTCGCCGGCCCGTCGCGGAACAGGTCCAGGTCGGAGTCGAGCGGACCCTCGGGCGGGTCCTCCCGAAGTCGCGGAAAATCCGGTATGCCCGACTTGTTGGCGCGTTGCGGCACCGCGGGCAGCCGCGGCACCGGCAGCTCGGACGTCGTCGCCGCGTCCTGCGACGCCGCGCCCGCGGCACCCGCGGACGCCCGCTCCTCCGGCGTGCACGCGCAGGCGCGCGCGCCGGCGGGCAGCGGGCCGGGGCCGATGAACAGCCCGCCCGCGTCCGGCAGTCGGCCTCCGCAGCGGGTACACGTCCCGGCGTCGCCTGGTATCTCGCTCATCCCCCTCATCCCCTTCACCTCTCGGTGAGCCGACCCCCCGTGTGACGGTCTGTCGTTCTTCCGGTTTGAGTTGTCCGAGTTGCTTGACGTACCGCAGGACCGTACAGGAACACCGCCCCTCCCGCCGACCCCGAGGGCACCTCGGTGTCTGTGGCGCATGACACGATGGCCGATATGGGACTGGAGAAGAACGCCGCAAAGGTGATCGACCAGCTGTGGGCCCGCATCGCCGCCCATGACTGGGCCAAACTGGGCGAACTGCTCGCGCCCGAGCTGGTGGTGGAGTGGCCGGTGAGTGCCGAGCGCATCGAGGGGCCGCGCAATTTCGTCGCCGTCAACTCCGAGTACCCGGAGGGCTGGTCGATACGGGTGCTGCGGATCGTGCCCGCGCCCGACGGCGAGACGGTCGTCTCCGAGGTGGAGGTCCCGCACGAGGAGCTGGGCGATTTCCGGGCGGTCTCGTTCTGGACGGTCCGCGACGGCCTGGTCGTCGCCGCCCGCGAGTACTGGACGTCCACCGGCGCCGACCCCGTCCCGGAGTGGCGCACGCCCTACACCAGCCGCGTCGCCCCCGAGTGAGCCCGGTTCCGAGCCCCGTTCCGAGCCCCGTCCCCGGCCCGCCGCCGGCGGGCCGTCAGCTCGGCAGCGTCACCGGGTCCTTGCCGGCCGTCGCCTGGCGGTAGACGGCCTCGGCGGCGTCGCCGACATAGGCCGCGTACGAGGTGTCCGGGTTGCTGCCGCCGGTCTCCCAGCCCCCGATCACGCCGATGATCTTCCCGGTCCGCCCGTTGAACCCGGCCATCCACGGGCTGCCGCTGGTGCCGTCGTCGTAGCCGGCGCAGCCGATCCTCAGGAAGTCGTCCTGGAACGGCACCGCCGTGCCCGTGCAGCTGCGGGCCCGCCCCTCGTAGACGGAGTAGCCGACGAGCTGCACCTGGTGGTCGGTGTGCCCGGCGTTGAAGTCCATGGTGTTGGCGCCGACCACGTTCTCCACGTTCCGGCCGTCGAGGCCCGGCCCCACCTCGGCGAAGCCGATGTCGTAGGGGGCGCCGTCGACATGGCCCAGCTTCAGGTAGCGGGGGTCGATCCAGGTCCGCTTGAGGTTCACCGGGAACGCCCCGAACGGCTTCTGGCCCTGGTGGTACTGCGGGACGAACGCGTAGTGGCCGTGCCGGTCCGGGTTGTCCAGGCAGTGCGCGGCGGTGACGATCAGGTTGCGGCCGGGGCTGTGCACCACGGAGGCCGTGCACTCGCCGGCGTCCGAACTGATGCCCGAGTCCCCGACGTTGGTTCCGGTCATGAAGAGCCGGCCCACCACCGGGATCCCGTCGAACGGCGTGCTGCCGGCGATGCCGCCCGAGGCGGTGCGCGTCCCGTGGCTGCCCTGGGCGCCGTCCTGGCTGTCGCCCGTCTCGCCCGTGTCGTCCGTCATCCGGGCCGCCGTCCAGTAGCGGCTGGCCGCCTGCGCCGTCCAACTGCCCAGGCCCGGCGTGATCCTGCCGGGCGGCGGGGCCGCGGAGTCCGCCGAGGGGGAACCGGGATCGCCGTGCCCCAGCGGCATCACCGACGAGGCCAGCGCCAGCGACAGACCGACGCCGACCACGGCCGCCGCTGCCGCCCGAACCGCCCGCCGCATCCCTCGCGTCAAACCTGATCCGCCCTTTCGGTCTCGGATTCGGTCTCGGACCGCCATCGCACCTGTTTCGACACTGTAACGGTCGCGGGTGTCGCGGCGGTGTCAAAGAACCGTCGGAAACCCGGCCCCTCCGTCGGGGCCGGGGCCCACGGGAGCGTACCGGACGGTAATGTGGCGGTCGTGCGCCACAGGAGGGACACGCCGACCATGGGAGACCTTCCCGACGCCCGCAGCCACGCCGAGGACACCTCGCCGCTGCGCATCGCCATGCTCAGCTACAAGGGCAATCCGTTCTGCGGCGGCCAGGGCGTCTACGTCCGCCACCTCTCGCGTGAACTCGCCCGGCTCGGCCACCGCGTGGAGGTCTTCGGCGCCCAGCCGTACCCGGTCCTCGACGATGTGCCCGGAGTCACCCTCACCCCGCTGCCCAGCCTCGACCTCTACCGCCAGCCCGATCCGTTCCGGACCCCGCCCCGCGAGGAGTACCGCGACCTGGTCGACCTGCTGGAGGTCGCCACCATGTGGACGGCCGGCTTCCCCGAGCCGCTCACCTTCTCGCTGCGCGCCCGCCGCCGGCTCTCCGCGATGCGGCGCGTCTTCGACGTCGTCCACGACAACCAGACCCTCGGCTACGGGCTGCTCGGACTGGAGCGGTTCGGCCTGCCGCTGGTCACCACCGTCCACCACCCCATCACCGTCGACCGCCGCCTGGACCTGGAGGCGGCCGCGCCGCACGGCTGGAAGAAGCAGCTGTCGGTGCGCCGCTGGTACGGCTTCGCGCGGATGCAGGCGCGCGTCGCCCGCCGGCTGCCGTCCATCGTCACCGTCTCCGAGCACTCCGCGGCGCAGATCCGCGACGAGTTCGGGGTGCGGCCCGAGCGCATCCACACCGTGCCGATCGGCGCCGACACGCGGATCTTCCACCCGGATGCCGCACGCACCGCCCCCGTTCCCGGACGGATCGTCACCACCTCCAGCGCCGACGTCCCGTTGAAGGGGCTGGTGCACCTGGTGCGGGCGCTCGCCAAGGTCTCCGCCTGCCGGCCGGACGCCCATCTGGTGGTGATCGCCAAGCAGCCCGCGAAGGACGGCCCGGTCGCCGCCGCCATCGCCGACCACGGTCTCGCCGACCGCATCGAGTTCCGCACCGGCATCTCCGACGAGGACCTCGGCGACCTGCTGCGCAGCGCCGAAGTGGCCTGCGTCCCCTCGCTCTACGAGGGGTTCTCGCTGCCCGCGGCCGAGGCGATGGCCTCCGGCACCGCGCTCGTCGCCACCACCGGCGGCGCCATCCCCGAGGTCGCCGGCCCGGACGGCGAGACCTGCCTGGCCGTGCCGCCCGGCGATCCCGACGCCCTCGCCGACGCCCTCGGCCGGGTGCTCGACGACCCCGCGCTGCGCGGCCGCCTCGCCGAGGCCGGACGGCAGCGGGTGCTGCGCCGCTTCACCTGGGAGGCGGCGGCGCGCGGCACCGTCGAGCAGTACCGGCGGCGGATCGCGGCCGCCCGCGGGCCGCGCGCCCTCCGACGCCCCGCAGCTTCCGCTGGTTCTCCTGGTCCCGCCGGCTCCACCGGTTCCGCTGGTTCGCGCACAGAAAAGGCCCCCACGTGCTGACAGTCGACTTCGCCCGCTTCCCCGTCGCCCGGGGAGACCGTGTCCTCGACATCGGATGCGGGCAGGGCCGCCACTCCTACGAGCCGTTCCGGCGCGGCGCGCACGTCGTCGCGCTGGACCGCAACGCCAAGGACATCGCCGAGGTCAACGGCATGTTCCGGGCCATGGAGATGGAGGGCGAGCCGCCGGCCGGCGCCACCGCGCGGGCGATCGAGGGCGACGCGCTGGCGCTGCCCTTCCCGGACGCCTCCTTCGACCGCGTCATCGTCTCCGAGGTGCTGGAGCACATCCCCGACGACAAGGGCGTGCTCGCGGAGGCGGCGCGGGTGCTGCGGCCCGGCGGGATGCTCGCCGTCACCGTGCCCCGCTTCGGCCCGGAGAAGGTCTGCTGGGCGCTCTCCGACGCCTACCACGAGGTCGAGGGCGGCCACATCCGCATCTACCGGGCGGACGAGCTGGTGCGCCGCGTCGAGGAGGCCGGCTTCTCCGTCTACGCCACCCACCACGCGCACGCCCTGCACGCCCCGTACTGGTGGCTCAAGTGCGCGGTCGGGGTCGACAACGACAAGGACCCGCTGGTGACGGCGTATCACAAGCTGCTGGTCTGGGACATCATGAAGAAGCCGGCCGCCACCCGGGTCGCCGAGCAGCTGCTCGACCCGCTGATCGGCAAGTCGTTCGTCGCCTACGCCACCAAGCCGCACGAGGGCGCCCGGGACGCCGCCGGCGCGGAGTGACGGACGCGATCACCGCCCCGGGCGTGCTGGGGCGGGACGCCGTGCGCGCCACCGTCCGGACCATCCTCGGCGCCCAGCGGCCCGACGGGGCGATCCCGTGGTACCGCGGGGCGCACCTGGACCCCTGGGACCACACCGAGGCCGCCATGGCCCTGGACGCCGCCGGCGAGCACCGCGCCGCCGCGCACGCCTACCGCTGGCTGGCGCGCAGTCAGAACGCCGACGGCAGCTGGTGCTCCCGCTATGTCGCCGGCCGGGCCACCGACCTCGCCCGGGAGACCAACTTCACGGCCTACGTCGCCGTCGGCGTCTGGCACCACACCCTCGCCACCTCCGACGGGCGCTTCGCCCGCGCGCTGTGGCCGACCGTGCGGGCCGCCCTGGACCACGTGGTGGGCCGGCAGCTGCCCGGCGGGGCGATCGCCTGGCGGGACGGCGTCGAGGACGCGCTGCTCACCGGCTCCTCGTCGGTGCTGCACGCGCTGCGCTGCGGGCTCGCCCTCGCCGACCGCCTGAACGACCCGCAGCCGGACTGGGAGCTGGCCGCCGAGGACCTCGCCGCCGCGCTGCGCCGCGGCGCCGCCGGGCCGCCCGGCAGCGGCGGGTTCCTGGCCAAGTCCCGCTTCTCGATGGACTGGTACTACCCGGTGCTCGGCGGGGCGCTGCGCGGCGCCGAGGGGGCGGCCCGGCTGGCCGCGGACGGCGCCGACTGGGAGCGGTTCGTGGTGCCCGGCCTGGGCGCGCTGTGCGTCGACGACCAGCCGTGGGTGACGGGCGGCGAGAGCGCCGAACTCGCCCTGGCGCTGTGGTCGGTGGGGGAGGCGGACCGGGCGGCGGAGGTGTGCGGCTGGATGCAGCACCTGCGGCACGCGGACGGCTCCTACTGGACCGGCTACGTCCACCCCGACCGCGCCTTCTGGCCCGACGAGCGGACCACCTGGACGGCGGGGGCGCTGCTGCTCGCGCTGGCGGCGCTGGGCGGCGACCCCGCCGTCGGCGCGGTCTTCGGGGCGACGGCGGGGGCTGCCGCGGCCGGGGCCGCTGCGGAGGGCGCGGCGAGCGCGGAGGGTGCGGCGAGCGCGGAGGGTGCGGAGACGGCCGCGGCCCGGCCCGCCGTCCTGGGTGAGGACGGGGCGGACCGGGCCGACCGGACGCTGGCGGGGCGTCAGCCCCGCTGAATCCCGGCGGTGTTGTGCAGCAGACCGCGCTGCTTGCTGCCGTTGGACTGGTCCTCCACCAGCAGCGACGCACCGCGCTGCTCCAGCGCCAGGTGCCAGACGCCCGGCTGGAGCTGCGCCACCGGCGCGCCCTGGGCGCCGCCCTCGGCCATCAGCGGACGCGGGTCCGGCACGGCGAACCAGAACGGCGAGAATCCGCCGGCGCCGCCGCCCGGCTGGGGCTGCGGGGTCGGCGCGGGCGCTGGCTGCTGGTCCTGCGCCTGCTGGCCGTGCTGGCCCTGTTGGCCGTGCTGGCCCTGCGGCCCGAACGGGGCCGGCTGCGGCAGCGGCTCGGTCTGCGGCAGGCGCTGCGTCTCCGGGTGCTGGCCCGGCATCGGCTGACCGGGCTGGCCCGGCTGCTGCCCCTGCTGCGGGTAGCCGTAGCCGCCGCCCGGCTGGCCCGGCATCGGCTGGCCGGGCTGGCCCGGCTGCTGGCCCTGCTGCGGGTACCCGTACGCGCCGGGCATCTGGCCCTGCGGGCCGGGCTGGCCCGGCTGGCCCTGCTGCGGGTAGCCGCCGAACGCCTGCGGCTGCTGCGGCTGCTGGGGCCGGTCCGCCGCGAGCGGGAGCTTCAGCGCGGGCACCATCGGCGTCGCCACCGCTGCACCGGCGAGCACCAGCGACATCAGGAGCACCAGGTACGAGCCGAAGCCGTGCGAGGCCCCGCCGCCCAGCTGCCCCCACAGCGCGGCCCAGAAGACCGAGACGCAGAAGGGGATGCCCCACTGGTCCAGCTTGAGGCCGGCGAAGACCTTGTCGCGGGCGCCGGGCGCGGCGTGGCCGAAGACGATCAGCGCGGCCCCGGCGAGGCCGAGCAGCACGACGGACTGCACCAGGGGGAAGAGCCCGGAGTGCCACAGGTTCACGCTGGCGCTGCCGACGCTGTAGTACGGGAAGAAGGAGAAGATCAGGAGCAGCACGGCGGCCGCGGCCACCGCCGCGTCTCCCCTGTTGAGCGTGCGAGGGTTCACAGGTCGTCCCCAGTAGGTTCGTGTTCGTCGTAGTGATCGCGCATATCGGTTTTTTCTACCGGTTCGCCCGGGCGGACGTCCAACGCGATGGGAGGAATGCCGGGAACGCTCAACCCGTGGACCGGGTGAGGAAAGCGGTGAGCCCGGAGGCAACCCCCTCTGCTGCTTTCTGACGCCAAACCGGGCTGGTGAAGTTCCGTGATTCGGTCGCGTTTCGCATGTTTCCGCACTCCAGGAAGACCTTGGGGACCGTGGAGAGGTCGAGCCCGCCCAGGTCGGTGCGCGTCACCAGGCCCGAGCCGTCGCCGATGTAGTTGGCGGGCGAGCTGCCGGTCGTGTGCGCGAACGCCGCGCGGATGTCCCTGCCCAGCACGCCGGAGGGGGCCAGGATCGGGCCGGTGTTCGCCACCGAGGAGTGCACCCGGCCGGGCAGGATGACGTGGAAGCCGTGGGCGCCGGCCGCGTTGCTGCCGTCCGCGTGGATGGAGATCGCCGCGTCCGCGTGCGCCTTGTTGCCGATCGCCGCGCGCTCGTCCACGCACGGCCCCCAGGAGCGGCCGCCGTTCTGGGTGAGCACCACCTTGGCGCCCGCCGCCTCGAGGATCTTCTCCACCCGGCGGCTGACGTCGAGGGTGAAGCTCGCCTCGGAGTAGCCGCCGTTGGTGGAGGTGCCGGTGGTGTCGCAGGGCTTCTTGCCGTCGCCCATCTCCACCAGCTTGTTGATCTCGGTGGTGTGGTCGGCGTTGTGGATGTTGTGGCCGGGGTCGATCACCACCGTCCTGCCGGCCAGCGGCCGGCCCTTGGACGCCGAGTCCGAGGCCGGGCCCGAGTCCGAGGAGGACGGCGAGGGGGAGAGGGAGCGGGAGGACGGCCGGGGGGACGCGGACGCCGAGTGCGGGCGGGCGGCGGAGCGCCCGTCGCCGCTGCTGGCCTTTGCGGTGCCGCTGCCGCCTCCGCAGCCGCCGAGGGCGAGCGCGGCGCCGGCGGCGAGCGCGGCGGCGAGCAGGGTGCGAGGGCGTGCGGTTGTGGGGAGCGCGGGTTCGGGGTGCGCGGCCGGATCGGCCGCGACGGCCGCTCCGGCTGGTGTGTCCTCAGATCTCATCCTGCGTCCTTGTGGGCTGACCGTACTGCTGAGCGATCGGGTTCCACTCGGCGGTGAAGGTCTGCTTCGCCGCGGTGGCCGAAACGCTCGCGGTGTTCGCCCGGTTGTAGCTTGCGGTGTGCGCCGTGCTGCCGGAGGAGCAGCTGTTCTGCACCTCGCCGGCCCAGGCAGCGTAGCCGCGGTCGGCGGACGCCGAATTCTGCCAGGCCGCACGGAGGTCGGCGGCCACCTTGGCCCCGTTGGGCAGCTTGTCCGTCCGCAGCTTGCCGAGATCGCGGACCAGCCCGTCGCGCTGGGTGGCCGCCTGCTGCAGCTGGGTCTGGGCCGCGGAGACGGTGGACGGGGAGGCGCAGGCGTCCACGTCCCGCACGGCGGAGACCACCTGGCCGCGGGAGGAGGAGCTGCGGTCCAGCAGGGCGCTGAGCGCGGCCGCCTGGCCGGCGGCGGTGCCGCCGCCGTCGGTGGCGGAGGGGCTCGCGCTGCCGGAGTCGGAGGCGGTTCCGCTGGATCCGGTGGAACCGCTGGAACCGGTCGAGGCGGACGTCGACGGGGAGTTCTGCGCGGAATTGCCGGATTTGGGCGACGGGTTGAGCAGCAGTACCGCGGCCACGCCGACGCCGGCGCTGAGGATGAGCACCAGCGCGATCAGCAGCCAGCGCGGCATCCCGCCACCGCCGCGCGGGCCGGAGCCGCCGTCCGCGGGCCCCAGTGGCTGGTACGGCGGTTGCGGTTGAGGCTGTGGTTGCTGTTGTTGCGGCTGCTGTTGCGGTGGCGGCTGGGGCTGCTGCCGCGGCTGGGGCGGCAGCGGGACGCCGGACTGGGTGGCCTCCTGGTGCACCCCCGGCGGCATGTTCGGCGACGTCGTCGGCGGCCCCTGCGTCGGCGGCGTGCGCGGCGCCTCGCCCGGGGGACGCATCACCCAGCCGCCCGCGCCGTTCCGCGCGTGCGGATCCCACTCGGCATGCGGCCGGTCCTGCCGGTCGTCGCCCCCGCTCATGTCCCGTCCCCCCTCTTCGCGTTCACAACGTACCGCGCGCGCGGCGGCCGGGGCGCCCGGATTCGATCAGACGCGCCGCAGGATCCGCAGCGAGCCCTCCCGGCCGGCCTCCTCGAAGCGGCCCGACTCGACGGCGCGCAGCCAGATCCGGTAGGGCGCCTGGCCGCCGTCCGCCGGATCGGGGAAGACGTCGTGGATCACCAGCAGCCCGCCCGGGGCGAGGTGCGGCGTCCAGCCCTCGTAGTCGGCGGCGGCGTGCTCGTCGGTGTGCCCGCCGTCGACGAAGACCAGGCCGAGGGGGGCGCCCCAGAGCGCGGCGGCCTGCGGGGAGCGGCCGACCAGGGCGAGGACGTGGTCCTCCAGGCCGGCGTGGTGGAGGGTGCGGCGGAAGGCCGGGAGGGTGTCCATCAGGCCCACGTCGGGGTCGACGAGGGACGGGTCGTGGTACTCCCAGCCCGGCTGCTGCTCCTCCGAGCCGCGGTGGTGATCCACCGTCACGCAGAGCACGCCGGCCGCGCGGGCGGCGGCGGCGAGCAGGATCGTGGACCGCCCGCAGTAGGTGCCCACCTCCAGCAGCGGCAGGCCCAGCCGGGCGGCGTCGACGGCGGCGCGGTGCAGCGCCTCGCCCTCCTCCACCGGCATGAAGCCGGGCGCCGCAAGGAAGGCGCGGCGGATGTCGTCCTCGATCTCAGCGGTCTGGTGCGCAACCATGGGCACCATGGTGACTGGTGAGACGGACGGGACCGGCTCCGGCCCCCTCGATGCCCTCGTGTCGATCACGGACTATCTGACGGCCCATACGACGATGACCGTCGCCTACGCGGACGCGGACGGTCCCCAGGCCTGCGCCGTCCAGTACGCGCTGGAACCGCGCGAGGGCGACGGGGTGCCGCTGCTGCGGTTCGTCTCGGAGGCCACTACCCGGCACGGCGCGGCGTTCGAGCCGGGCGCGGCGGTGGCGTTCACGGTCCAGGACGACGGCCAGCAGTGGACGTCCCTGACGGGCATCCAGGGCACCGGCACCGTCCGCGTCCTGACGGGACCGGAGCACGACGCGGCCTACCACCACTACCTCGCCGCCTTCCCCTTCGTCGCCGCCTCCGACCCCCTCCGCGAGGCCCTCGCCCGCAGCGACCTCTTCGAACTCACCCCCACCTGGCTCCGCCTCATCGCCAACGCCCACCGCTTCGGCCACAAGGAAGAATGGCCCACCCCGAGGTAGCGGCCCGCGCCCGCCGCGCCGGTTCCGGCGAGACCGGTGGCCGCGCCGCCGGCTGCGCCCGCCCCGCCGCGATCATCGCCGCAGCGCTCGGCTCGGCGCAGCGGCATCCGGCTCGCCGCGCGACCTGCCGGTCGGCGGGCCGAGGCGCCGCAGCGCCCACCCGTCACGATCCACGCCGCGACACAACGCCGACCGCGTCACGCTTCCGTCGCGCCGGGTCGCCTGCCGCCGCCGGGCCGGTGCGCCGCCGCGTCCGGGCACTCCGCGCACGGTCGCGCCGCCGTCCGTCGCGCTGCCGTCTGTCGCGTGCGGCCGGGGGCCTGCCGGGGTGTCGGGGTGTGGCGGGGTGTCGGCCTCGGCGTTCGACCGGGTCGTGCGTGTCGCCCTGCTGGCGGCCGGGCTGGGCGCTCGGCGGGTTGTGCGGGGTTGCCTGCCGCCGCGTCGGGGCGCTCCGTGCACGGTCGCCGCGCCGCCGTGCGGCGCGTGCGGCGCGTGCGGCCGGGGGCCTGCCGGGGTCTCGGTTCGTGGCGGGGTGTCGGCCACGGCGTCCGACCGGGTTGCGCGTGTCGCCCTGCTGGCGGCCGGGCCGGGCGCTCGGCGCGTTGTGCGAGGTTGCCTGCCGCCGCGTCGGGGCGCTCCGTGCACGGTCGCCGCGCTGCCGTCTGTCGCGTGCGGCCGGGGGCCTGCCGGCGCGTCGGGTCGTGGCGGGGTGTCGGCCTCGGCGTCCGACCGGGTTGCGCGTGTCGCCCTGCTGGCGGCCGGG
>NZ_MLCF01000027.1 GCF_001879105.1 Mangrovactinospora gilvigrisea
GGCGGGGGCGCGGGGCTGTACGCGGGCGCCGGTGCGCCGCCGTGCTGCTGCGGGCCCGCGGCCGGGCCGGAGGAGGAGGCGGCGATGGCCCGGCTGCGCACCCGGTAGAGCCCGGTGCCCAGGTCGTCCGCCTTCTCCAGGTGGACGGTGACCGGACCGTTGAAGGAGTACCGCTGCTGCTTGGCGTAGTCGCGGACCATCGAGGCCAGCTCCTGGCCGAGCTGCACGGCGTAGGGGCTGAGGCGCTCGTAGTCGTGGGTGCTCAGCTCGACGGTGAAGTCGTTGGGCACCATCGTCCGGTCGCGGTTCCAGATGCTCGCGTTGTTGTCGCACTCGCGCTGCAGCGCGCCGGCGATCTCGACGGGCTGCACCTCGGACTTGAAGACCTTGGCGAAGGTGCCGTTGACCAGTCCCTCGAGCTTCTGTTCAAACCTGCGCAGAGCCCCCATCGGGCACCTCCTTCCGATCGTGTCCGTGTGCCGCGGACGTGCTCCGGGCCCGGTACTGCTTACTGATCGTATCCACGCCGCTGGGTTCCCGTCGGTTCCCCGGGCGGGGCCGGGTCCGACGTGTCACCACTCACACCCGGACCCCTTCCGATACTCCTTGACGGCCCGTCAGTCCGGATCAGTCGTTCGGCCCCGACCCGTTTGTCGTACCGCACTGCTCCATCCTCCCCCAAACGAGCCGGTTCGATCCTGCCGGGCGGCCGGTCCCCGCAAGATAAGGGATGTGAAGGCGGCCCCGCTGGCGTGCTACTGTTCTGGTGTCGGCAGGGGCACGGAAGTGCAGGCCCGGCGGCCTCTCACCAGGAAGATCGGTCCGCAAGATCGATTTGCCAGAGCGGCACCGGATCGTCCAGAATGTTCAGCCGATACACCCAATGCGCGGGTGGCGGAATAGGCAGACGCGCTGGATTCAGGTTCCAGTGTCCGAAAGGACGTGGGGGTTCAACTCCCCCCTCGCGCACCAACGAGGCCCCGGCCGGAGCGATCCGACCGGGGCCTTCGTCGTGTGCCGCGGCGGTCGGGGTCAGCCGAAGAAGACGTCCACCTCCCGGTAGACCTCCGGGTCCACCGTCTTCAGCTTTCCGGCCACATCCGCGAGCGGCACCCGCTCGATGCGGCGGCCGTGCACCGCGACCATCTTCCCGAAGTCGCCGTCCACCACCGCCCCGACCGCGTGCAGCCCGAAGCGGGTGGCGAGCCAGCGGTCGTACGCGCTGGGCGTGCCGCCGCGCTGGATATGGCCGAGGACCACCGTCCGCGCCTCCTTGCGGGTGCGGTGCTCGATCTCCGCGGCGAGCCAGTCGCCGATCCCGGAGAGCCGGATGTGGCCGAACGCGTCCAGCGACTCGTCCTTGACGACCGGTCGGCCGCCCTTGGGCGTCGCGCCCTCCGCGACCACCACGATGGGCGCGTACTTGATCCGGAAGCGGCTCTCCACCCAGCCGCAGACCTCCTCGATGTCGAAGGGCAGCTCGGGGATGAGGATGGCGTTGGCGCCGCCGGCGATCCCCGAGTGCAGCGCTATCCAGCCGGTGTGGCGGCCCATCACCTCCACCACCAGGGTCCGCATGTGCGACTCCGCGGTGGTGTGCAGCCGGTCGATGGCCTCCGTGTCGATGTTCACAGCCGTGTCGAAGCCGAAGGTGTAGTCGGTGCCGTCCACGTCGTTGTCGATGGTCTTGGGGACGCCGACCACGCGGACGCCCCGGCGGTAGAGCTCGGCGGCCACCCCGAGGGTGTCCTCACCGCCGATGGCGATCAGCGCGTCGATGCCGAGCCGCTCGAGGTTGGCGCGCACCCGCTCGGTGCCGCCCTCCACCGAGAGCGGGTTGGTGCGGGAGGAGCCGAGGACGGTTCCGCCGCGCGGCAGGATGCCGCGGACCGCGGGGACGTCCAGGGGGACGGTGAGGCCCTCCAGCGGGCCGCGCCATCCGTCCTTGAAGCCGATGAAGTCGATGGAGTGGTCCTGGACGCCCTTGCGGACGACGCTGCGGATCACCGCGTTGAGTCCGGGGCAGTCGCCGCCGCCGGTGAGGACGCCAACCCGCATGATGATTCTCCCCTCGTCGGGATCTGTCGGGCGGGTACGTTCCAGGTGCTGTCCGGATGCTTCCGGTCATTTCGAGGATGGCGGTGCTCCGGGCGCCTGGGAACGGTGCGTCCGCACCGAACCGTTTCTGCGGTGGTTTCTGCGGTGCTTGTGGCAGCCGGTGGGAACCGACTGCGGTCCGAACCCGTTTCAGCTGGTAAGCAATGTGCAGTCAAAGCGGCGCGCCCGGCGCCGGGATCGGACGGGATGACCCCATGGGTGTGAGCCTCTCCAAGGGCGGCAACGTCAGCCTCAGCAAGGAGGCCCCGGGCCTCACCGCCGTCGTGGTCGGCCTCGGCTGGGACCTGCGCACGACCACCGGCACGGACTTCGACCTGGACGCCAGCGCCCTGCTGGTGGGGGCGGACGGCAAGGTCTCCTCCGACCAGAACTTCGTCTTCTTCAACAATCTGAAGAGCTCCGACGGCTCGGTCGAGCACACCGGCGACAACCTCACCGGTGAGGGCCAGGGCGACGACGAGCAGATCAAGGTGAACCTGGCGGGCGTCGGCGCCGATGTGGACAAGATCGTTTTCCCGGTCTCCATCCATATGGCCGACGAGCGCCAGCAGAACTTCGGGCAGGTCCGGAACGCGTTCATCCGCGTGGTGAACCAGAACGGCGGCACCGAGCTGGCCCGTTACGACCTCTCCGAGGACGCCTCCACCGAGACCGCCATGGTCTTCGGCGAGCTGTACCGCAACGGCGCTGAGTGGAAGTTCCGGGCCGTGGGCCAGGGCTACGCCTCCGGCCTGCGCGGCATCGCGCAGGACTTCGGTGTGAACGTCTGAGCGACGGCCGTATGGCTGAACCGTGAACGCCTGTGCGGCCCGTCCGGCCGCACAGGCGTTACACATTTGCGCGATTTCCGCGCCAGGACCGAGCGGCGCCGCGCAGGCAGACCGATACGTCTGCTCCCTACTGTCGGATGATGTTGGGTCGGACGGGGATTTAGAGGGAGCAACGCCATGGGGCTCACGAGCACCTCATTCGAGGTCGTCATGATCGTGCTGACCGTGCTCTGCATGGTCGCCACGATCGTGCTCTGGCCCAGGGCCGCCAGGAAGTCCGTGCTGGCCGTGCTGGGGCGGATCGGGATGATGGTCGTCTCCCAGCTGCTGATCGTCGGGACGATCCTCACCGCGGCGAACTCCTACTTCGGGTTCTACTCCTCCTGGGGCGACCTGCTGGGGACGGACACCGGCGGCGCGAAGATCGTCAATTACAGCAAGGGCGCGGGCGTCGACGGCAACGGCGACGCGACCGGGCCGGGCCACGCGGTGGCCTCGGCGGCCGAGACGCGCGACCTGACGGTGACCGGCAGCCAGAGCGTGAACGCGCCGGGCAGCCAGGACCCCGCCAAGGCCGGCCGGATCGAGAACGTCACCATCGCCGGCCCGCGCTCGGGGATCTCCTCCCCGGCGATGGTCTACCTGCCGCCGCAGTACTTCCAGCCGCAGTTCAAGAACGCCAAGTTCCCCGTGATCGAGGTGCTGACCGGCTACCCGGGCACCGCCGAGAACCTGGTGACGCGGCTGAACTACCCGGGCGTCGAGCTGAACGCGATGCGCGCCGGGAAGATGAAGCCGACCATCCTGCTGATGATGCGGCCGACGGTCGCCCCGCCGCGGGACACCGAGGGCATGAACGTTCCGCACGGCCCGCAGACCGCGACGTACTTCGCGCAGGACGTGCCGTCCGTGGTGAGCCGCTCCTACCGGACCGGGACGAACGCCCGCAGCTGGGGCATCATCGGCGACTCCACCGGCGGCTACACCGCGGCCAAGCTGGCCATGCAGTACCCGAAGACCTTCTCCTCGGCGGTGGCGCTCTCCGGCTACTTCAAGACCCCGGAGGACCCGACCACCGGCGACCTGTTCGGCGGCAGCCGGCGGGTGAAGAACGAGAACGACCTCTTCTGGCGGCTGAAGCACCTGCCGGCGCCGCACATCAAGCTGCTGGTGACGACGACCAAGCACGGCGAGGACGACTACGCGACCACGATGAAGTTCATCAAGGCCGTGAAGGCGCCGATGCAGATCTCCGGCATGGTGCTGCCGAGCGGCGGCCACAGCTTCAACACGTGGTCGCGGGAGCTGCCGCAGGCGCTGCCGTGGCTCGCGAGCAACCTGGACGGGTCGACGACGGGGCTGTAGGCGGGGGCGCCGCGCCCGGTTCGGGCGGTTCCGGCCCGGCCCGGGTGTTGTCCGTGGGGGTTCGGGGGGTCGCTCCCCGGTGGGTCGCAGTAACACGTGGTCGCGGGAGCTGCCGCAGGCGCTGCCGTGGCTCGCGAGCAACCTGGACGGGTCGACGACGGGGCTGTAGGCGGGGGCGCCGCGCCCGGTTCGGGCGGTTCCGGCCCGCCCCGGGGGGTTGTCCGTGGGGGTTCGGGGGGTCGCTCCCCGGTGGACCGCAGTAACACGTGGTCGCGGGAGCTGCCGCAGGCGCTGCCGTGGCTCGCGAGCAACCTGGACGGGTCGACGACGGGGCTGTAGGCGGGGGCGCCGCGCCCCGGTTCGGGCGGTTCCGGCCCGGGGCTCTCGGTCAGCCTTCCGGGACGATCACTACAGGGCATCGGGCGTGGTGCAGGGCGGCGTGGATGCGCGGACCGAGTTGGCGGGTCAGCGGGCCGCGCCGCCATCGTGCGCCCAGCACGAGCAGCGCCGCGCCCGTGGAGGCGTCCAGAAGCACCCGGCGGGTCGGCCCCTCCACCGCCCGCCGCAGCACCGCGACCCCCGGGTGGCGCGCCGCCGCCGGGCGCAGCGCCTCGTCCAGCGTCCGCAGCGCGCGGCGGCGCATCGCCTCCACCGCCGGGTCGTCCGCGCGGGCCGAGAGGTACCAGGCCGCCGGGTCCGCCATCGGCGGGTTCATCGGGGCCCGCCAGGCGTGCACCGCCTCCACCCGCACCTCCGCGCCGCGCGCCGCGGCCTCCGCGAAGGCGAACTCCACCGCCTCCGGCACCGGGTCCGGCCCGACCGCCAGCACCACCGGCAGCCCCGTGCGCTGCTGCCGCCGGCCGGCCCCGCCGGCCCCGCCGCCCGCCTCGGTCCCGCGCACCACCACCACCGGGCACGCCGCGCGCGCCGCCACCGCGGGGGCGGTCCCCGGGCGCAGCCGCCGCCCCGGCCGGGGCGCGCCCAGCACCAGCAGCCGCGCGGTGCGCGCCTCGCGCACCAGCGCGGCGACCGCGTCCTCCGGGACGGACTCCACCTCGGGCTCCAGCAGCTCCGCCGCCCGCCGGGCCCGGTGCGCGGCGGAGGCGAGCACGCTCTCCGCGCGGGCCCGGGAGATCAGCCCGCCCTGCGGGTAGTCGGGCGCGAGCGACGGGTGGCTGCGCCAGCCGGCCGCGTGCACCAGCCGCAGCGGTGCCGCGTGCAGCCGCGCCTCGGTGGCGGCCCAGACCGCGGCCAGCGAGGCCGACTCCGAGCCGTCCACGCCGACGACGAGCGGCAGTTGGGGATCCGCCATGGTTCACGGTACTGCCGGACGGCCGCCCCGGCCGCCCCGTCAGAGGGCCAGTTCGGCGTGCTGGACGTGCCCCCGGGTGCCGGCCGTGGCGATCCGCAGCACCGCGCGCGGCGCGCCCGCCACCAACCGCACCGTCGGATCAGCGGAGAGCAGCGTGCGCGCCGGGTGCGGCAGCGTCAGCGTCACCGCGTCCGCCGTCCGGCTGGGGTCGGCGACCGCCACGTCCAGCCGTCCGCCGCGGCGGGTGAGGACCACCGACGCCGGGCCGTCCGAGGCGAGCCCGCCGGCCGCGCCCGCCGCGAAGAAGTTGGCGAGCAGCGCGCCGCCCACCGAGACGGCCTGCACCGTGGGCGAGTTGGCGACGATCCGCGCAGCGGGCCGGCGCGCCCAGGCCGCGGTGCGCCCGGCGTCCGCCCCGGGGAGCAGGACATAGGCGTAGGAGGCGTCCGACGGCTCGGCGCCGTGGTCGAGCCAGAGCGTCAGATAGCGGCGGGTGACGGGGACGGTGTCGCCGGAGGTGTCCGCGCCGGAGTCGATGGCGTACCAGGTGCCGGTGCGGTCCTCGCGCAGCCCGTGGACGTCCGCCCCGCCGGGGAAGACGTAGCCGCCGACGCCGTCCAGGTGGGCCCAGCCGGCCCGGGGCAGCACGGCGCTCCAGCCCGCGCCGGACGGCTGCCGCCGCCCGTCCACGGTCAGGGCCGCGTCGGCCGCGGCGCCGGTGTGCAGATTGCGGTTCTCCAGCACGGTCTGCACCGGGTGGGTGTCCCCGGTGCGGGTGATGCCCGCGCCGAGCGCGACCACCGCGTCGTCCAGGCAGAACCAGGACTTCCGGCCGGTGAGCGTCCTGTCGTAGGAGATCAGGTCGAGCCCGGCCGCGCCGATCGTGCCGTCCGAGGCGCCGCCCGCCCAGGAGTCGAGGGCGAGCACGATGCCGGTGCCCGCGCCGGTGACCGGGGTGCGCGGCTCGGTGCCGACGGTGGTGCCGGGCATCCGGTAGGGGTCCACGGTGGGCCAGAATCCGTCGCTGTACTGGGCGAGGTCCTCGGCGAGGTAGAGGTAGGTCATGCCGTCGCCCTGGTACCAGGGGAAGTGGTTCTCGTCGTTGCCGGCCTCGTAGCGGCCCATCCGCGTGGAGGAGAGCGTCGCGGTGAACGACCAGCGGGGGCGGCGGTGGACGAAGCGGTCCTGGTCGGCGAAGCCGAGGTGGGCGGTGGGCTCGGGCGCGGCGGCGACGGAGGCGTCGGCGAGCACCGCCTTGGCGGCGGCGATGTCCGGGACGGCGGCGCGCGCCAGGTAGTCGCGGGCGGTGTCGCGCTGGATCCAGCCCTTGGCGAGGGCGCGGTAGCGCGCCGCGTCGGCGGCGGACGCGCTCGGCGCGAGGCGCAGTACCGAGGCGGCCGCGCCGGCGCCGGTGTCGTGGTCGGTGGAGTGCTCCCGGGCGACGCCCCGGCCGCGGACGCAGTCCATCAGCAGGCCGTTGGTGAGGAACGGCGCGAAGGTCCGGGCGACGGAGTCGAGCACCACTGAGACGCCGGGGTCGGTGACGGCCCAGGTGCTGCCGGCGAGGAGGTAGAGGATGCGGGAGGCGTCGTCGAGCAGCACGGTGCCGTAGCCGCCGGCGTAGGCGAGGGTGCCGTGCTGGACGAAGGAGCCGTCGGCGTAGAAGCCGTCGCCGCCGGTGACGTAGGCGAAGATGCTGTACTCGCCGTTGTCGCGGGTGTCGGAGAGGCCGTCCCGGGCGAGCGCCAGGACGGTGGCGTCCTGGGCGAGGATGCCGCGCAGCGCGGTGATGACGCACTTGTCGATGCGGTTGGCGCCCGTCTCGGCGAGCGTGGGGTAGTTGGTGCGGCGGTCCGGGTTCGGGACGAAGTGCGCGATCGCGGCGAGGTGGGCGGCGAGCTGGGTGTCCGTCAGATGGTCGTGCAGCAGGACGCAGGTGTCGGCCAGCGCGCGCGGGCAGCCGATCTCCCAGTTCCACCAGTTGCCGGTCTCCTTGGCGGACGGGTGGTAGGCGGCGGCGGTGACGAGGTCGAGGGCGGTCGCGAGCGCGTCCGGGACGCCGGCCTCCGCGGAGAGGGCGGTGCCCTTGGTGGCCCAGGCGGTGGCCAGCGTGCGGAGGTTGTTGTAGCAGGCGTTGGCGTTGACGGCGCCGCTGCTGCCGGGCAGCGGGATGTCGGGCCAGGGGGTGGTCGCTCCGGCCGAGCGGTCCATCGACTGCCAGAGCGGGCCGGCCGCGGCGTCCAGCGCGGCGAGCGCGGTGGCGTAGTCGCTGTCGCCCGGGTCGACGGCGTCGCCTCCGGTGAGGAGGGTGAGCCAGCGGGTGCGGAGCGGGGCGTAGGGGTCGTCCGCGGCGTCGGCGGCGTCGGCGGCGTCGGCGGCGCCGATGGACGGAAGCGTTAACAGCAGTCCGGCGAGGGGAAGTTGCAGCAGAGCGCGGCGTGGGAGGGGCATGGCGCTCAGGACAGCATGTAAACGGGTGTAAAGGAAGGTGTCGGAGTCCTAGGCGCGGGCGTGCGCGGGCCGGCGCGCGGAGAGCGCGGGACGCAGCGCCGGGACGCCCCGGCAGCGTGCCACCGTGCCGGTGAGCAGCCGGGTCAGCAGCAGCGACGCCACCGCGGCGACGACCGCGCCCTCCACGAAGCCCGCCATCACGTCGTGCGGGTAGTGCACCCCGACGAACACCCGGGAGAACGCCATCAGCGCCGCGATCGGCAGCGAGAGCACCGCCAGCTGCCGCCAGGCCACCGCGATCGCCGCCGCGGCGGCCGCGGCGATGGTGGCGTGGTTGCTGGGGAACGACCAGTCGTTGGCCGCCGGGCAGGCCGCGATGTGCGCGGCGTGCGCCAGCGCCCGGCACGGCCGCACCTCCCGGAACTCGTCCTTGACGACGGAGTTGACGAGGTAGGCGACCACCGTGGCGACCGGCGCCACCAGCGCCAGCGTCATCGCCCGGGCGTCGCCGCGCCGCGCCCGCCACCAGCCGAGGCAAAAGAGCACCACGAAGAGCAGCAGGCCGGCGTCGGTGAACAGATCGGCGAGCGACTGCACCCAGCCGGGCGTGGACGCGGCGAAGGACGTCACGTCGCGGTACCAGTCGACGCTGAAAACCGGAGGGTTAAACGCCAGTTCGACAACCGGCTGCCCGTTGTTCATGCGCCCCACCGTACCGGGGCCGCAGCACCCCTCAGAGCCGCACCAGCGCCAGCTCCGTCGCCTTGACCGCCACCCACACCGACTCCCCCTCGGCGAGCCCGAGTTCGGCGGCGGCCGCCGCGGTGACCTCCGCCACCACGCCCGGCTCGGGGAGGTCCTCCTGGGTGGCGCCGGGCGAAGCCTGCCGACGAGGGGCGGTGGTCGGGCGACGGTCGGGCGGCCCGACCTGGAGCCGGATCCGTCCGCCCAGCGCTGTCACCTCGCGGACCCGGCCGCGCCAGACGTTGCGCTGGCTGCCGGCCGGCCGCTCGCGGTGCACGGAGACCGCCTCCGGCCCGAAGACCGCGAGCGCCGGCCCGGGTTCGGCGACCGGGGAGGCGCCGACGGCACGGGCGCCGCCGGCCAGCCGGACGGTGTCGCCCTCGGCCTCGCCGGCCAGCGCGTTGCGGCCCATCATCCGGGCCACCCAGGGGGAGCGCGGGTGCCGGGCGACGTCGGCCGGGGTGCCGTCCTGCACGGCGCGGCCGTCCTCCAGGACGAGCACCCGGCCGGCGAGCGAGACCGCCTCCACCGGGTCGTGGGTGACGATCAGGCAGGCGCCGTCGAAGCCGGCGAGGTGGGTGCGGAGCAGCCGGCGGACGGCGGCCCGGCTGGTCTGGTCGAGCGCGGCGGTGGGCTCGTCCATCAGCAGCAGCCGGGGGCGGGCGGCCAGCGCGCGGGCCAGCGCGACGCGTCCGGCCTGGCCGCCGGAGAGCTGGCCGGGGCGGCGCTCGGCGAGGTGGCCGACGTCGAGGCGGTCCAGCCAGGCGCGGGCCTCGCGGCGGGCCTCGGCGCGTGGGACGCCGCGGGCGCGCAGGCTGTAGGCGGTGTTGCCGAGCGCGGTGAGGTGGGGGAAGAGCGCGCCGTCCTGGGGCACCCAGGCGACCCCGCGGCGGTGCGGCGGACGGCGCGTCACATCGGCGCCGCCGAGTTCGAGGCGCTCGGCGCGGGCGCGGGGGGTGAGGCCGAGCAGGGCGCGCAGCAGGGTGGTCTTGCCGGCGCCGTTGGGGCCGACGACGGCGACGGTGGTGCCGGGGGCGGCGGTGAGCTCGGCCTCGACGGCGCCGACGACGGACGCGGCCAGCGCGTCGGCCCCTGCCGGGGGCGCCTTGTCGCCCCGCCCGCCGACCGGGTCGGCGTCGGTGCTGGTGCCGTCGGCGGCCGGCGGGTCCGGCTCCTCCTCCGGGGGCCGCGGCGCGGCGGGGCGGCGTGCGGCGCCGCCGATCCAGCGGCCGCGGAGGCCGACCAGCACCGCCATCGCCACCACCAGCAGCAGCAGGGAGACCGCGGTGGCGCCCCGGGCGTCGTCCTGGAGGAGCAGGTAGACCTCCAGCGGGAGGGTCTGGGTGACGCCCTGCAGATTGCCCGCGAAGGTGATCGTCGCGCCGAACTCGCCGAGCGCGCGGGCCCAGGTGAGCGCCGCCCCGGCGAGCAGCCCCGGCGCCAGCACCGGGAGGGTGACCGTCCAGAAGACCCGCAGCGGGCCGGCGCCCAGCGAGGCGGCGGCCTCCTCGTAGCGGGGGTGCAGGCCCTCCAGCGCGCCCTCGGTGGTGATCACCATGAAGGGGAGGGCGACGAAGGCCGAGGAGAGCACCGCGCCCGCGGTGGAGAACGGCAGCGTCACCCCGAACCAGTCGTCGAGGACGCCGCCGAGCAGGCCCTCCCGTCCGAAGCCGAGCAGCAGCGCGACGCCCGCGACGGTGGGCGGCAGCACCATCGGCAGCAGCACCAGCGAGCGCAGCACCGCCTTGCCGCGGAACGGGACGCGGGCCAGCAGCCACGCCAGCGGCACCCCCAGCACGACCGCGACGGCGAGCGCGGCGAGCGAGACCTCCAGGGACAGGCGCAGCGCGGTGAGGACGCCGGGGGCGCCCAACTCCTCGGGCAGGTGCGTCCACGGGGTGTGGACGAGCACGCCGAGGAGGGGGACGGCGAGCAGGAGGACGGCCAGCAGTCCGGGGACGGCCAGGGCGAGCGGGGCACGGCGCATTGGGCCATTCTGGCCCGCGTTCATAGCCGGGTCTGCGCCGCGGGGGTGCGGCCCGGTTGCCGTCCGAGCGGTGCGCTTTACTCACTCGCGCAGTTCCTCGCGCCCCTGGACGGCCCTTCGGGCCGTCAGGCGCGGACGCGCTTCAGGGTCCAGGTGATGCTCATCCGGCCGGTGACGGTGCCGTCCTCGGTGGTGAGGTCGATCTTTACGGGGAACTCGGGGCGGGTGCCGCCGTCCGACTCCGCGATGACCTCGTCCGCCGGGCGGCCGAGCACCGCGGTCGCGGTTATCCGGCCCATCGCCGGCTTGAGGAACTGGATCTCGGAGTGCACCGGCAGCGGCAGCAGGTCGCCCAGCCGGTGGCCGAACGCCTCCAGGGTGATGGTGCCGGACGCCGCCTCCGCGAGCGTCCACATGGCGCCGGCGTGCGGGCCGCCGATGTGGTTGCGCTGCTCCGGGACGTCGGGCAGGCGCAGCACCGCGCGCTCGGCGCTCGCCTCCAGGAACTCCAGCCCGAGCGTCCGGACGAAGGGGACGGCCTGGCGGAGCGGGTGGTCGATGGTGTGATCGTCAGTGGTGGCCATGACGCGATGTTACTCGCCGGTATCCGCCGGGGGGAGACCTCTCGGGAAACCCGTTCCCCGCGGACACCGTCCGTTGGCGGCGCTGGGCGTCCGGTCACTCACCGTTCACCCGCGAGAACTACCATGCGCCTCATGGACGGCACAGCGACGGCCCAACTCACCCACCGCTACCGCAGCTTCCCGGTGGACGGCTTCGCACCCGGCTGGGCCCGCCCCGGGGAGGGGGGCGGCGCCGACCCCGCCGCCGTCGGCCGCGCGCTGCGCGCCCATGTGCCGCGCTCGGCGCACGCCCGGCTCGCGCTCGCCCGCAACGGCGCGCACCGCCACGGCCGCGACCCGGTGCGCGCCGTGGTGGAGTCCAACGCCGGACGGCTGCCGCACCTGATCCCCATCCGCACCGGGCGGATGCTCGCCAGCCCCTTCACCTTCCTGCGCGGCACCGCCGGCCTGATGGCCGCCGACCTCGCCGCCGCCACCCCCGCCACCGGCGTCGCCGCCCAGCTGTGCGGGGACGCGCACGCCGGCAACTTCGGCATCTACGGCGACGCGCTGGGCCGCCTCACCATCGACATCAACGACTTCGACGAGACCGTCCCCGGCCCCTGGGAGTGGGACCTCAAGCGGCTCGCCGTCTCCCTGGTGCTCGCCGGCCGGGTCTCCGGCGCCAGCGAGGCCGAGTGCCGCGACGCCGCCCGCGACACCGCCGCCGCCTACCGCGAGACGCTGCGCACCCTCGCCCGGCTGCCGGCCATGGACGCCTGGAACGCCGTCGCCGACGGGGAGTTGATCGGCCCCGTCGGCGCCGCCGCCGCGCACCAGCTGCGCGACACCGTCGACCGGGTCGCCGAGAAGGCCCGCCGCAACACCAGCGCCAAGTTCGCCGCCAAGTCCTCCGAGCGCGGCCCGGACGGGCGCTGGCGGTTCGTCGACGCCCCGCCGGTGCTGCGGCGCGTCCCCGACGACGAGGCCGAGGCGGTGGCCTCCTCGCTCGCCGACTACGTCCCCACCGTCTCCGCCGACCGACGCCCGCTGCTCGGCCGGTTCGCCGTCCACGACGTGGCGTTCCGGGTGGTGGGCTGCGGCAGCGTCGGCACCCGCTCCTATGTGGTGCTGCTCCGCGACCACCTCGACGAGCCGCTGGTGCTCCAGGTGAAGGAGGCCCGGCCGTCCGCGCTGCTGCCGCACCTCGCCGAGGCCGGCTTCCCGGTGCCGGACGCGGCCGAGCACGGCGGCCACGAGGGGCGCCGGGTGGTCTTCGGGCAGAAGCGGATGCAGGTCGTCTCCGACATCCTGCTGGGCTGGACGACCGTGCGCGGACGCCCCTTCCAGGTGCGGCAGTTCCGCAACCGCAAGGGCAGCGTCGACCCGGGCGCGCTGCCCGGCCATCTGCTCGACGACTACGGGCGGCTGACGGGCGTTCTGCTGGCCCGCGCCCATGCGCACACCGCCGACCCGCGGCTGCTCGCCGGCTACTGCGGGCGCGGCGAGCAGCTGGACGAGGCGATCGGCGCCTTCGCCACCGCCTACGCGGACGTGGTCGAGGCCGATCACACCGAGCTGGCCAAGGCGGTCCGCGACGGCCGGATGCCGGCCGAGACGGGCGTCTGACCCGGCCGCCGCAGCCGCGGCGGCCAGTGCCCCGACCGGATCCGTTTGCCGCGCCGGGTGTTCGGCGGAGAGCCGCTCCCGCCGGTTGGCAGCGCCGCGCGGTGCCGTGCCGGGTGCCGGGACACGGTGAATGTGTCCGGCCGCGGCACTAGGGTGGCGGGACCATGGAAGACGCGCGCAACGAGAACGCCGCCGGGGGCCCCGCCGCCCATCAGGGGCTGGCCCGGCTCGAGGAGCAGGTGGCCAAGGTGGAGGCCGCGATGCTCGACGCCGAGGTCGCCGTCGAGACGCTCCGGGTCGAGCTGGACAACCTGGCCCACGCCCACCACCGGCGCCTCGGCCCGCTCTACCGCCGCCTGGACGAGCTGGACGCGCTGATCGCCGAGGCGACGGCGGCCCGCAGCGGCGCCGCGGACGACGTTCGGCTCGCCGTCGAGGCGCGCGGCCGGCTCGACGCCGACCTGCTGCGCGAGCTGGACGAGCTGGAGGGGCGGCTCGGCCCGGCGGCGGCCCCGTCCCCCGAGGAGGACGGCGCGCAGACGCCCCGCCGGGTGCGGCCCGGCCGCGAGGCGCAGCGCCTCTACCGCGAGCTGGCCCGCCGGGTCCACCCCGACCTGGTGCGGGACGGGGCGAGCAAGGAGCGGCGCAGCGCCTTCCTGGCCCGCGTCAACGAGGCCTACGCGGCCGGCGACGAGTCGGCGCTGCTGGCGCTCGCCGACGAGTGGATGGCCGATCCCGAGTCGGCGCCCCCGGCGGAGGCCGTCGAGGACCGGGCCGGCTGGCTGCTGGGCCGGCTGGAGCGGATGCAGGCCCGGATCACGGCGCTCACCGAGGAGCACGCCCGCCTCGACGCGGGCCCGATGGCCGGCCTGCTGCGCCTCGCCCCGGACGACCCGGACGGGCTGCTGGAGATGCTCGCCGAGCAGCTGCTCGGCGAAGTCGCCGAGAAGGAGCAGCAGTTGGCCGTCGTCCTGGGCTGAGCGCCGAAGCGCGCGGGCGATCGCGGTGGATCGCGTCCACGTCGTTCAGGGCCGGACGAAGCCGGACTCCCAGGCGCGGATCGCGGCCTGGGTGCGGTCACGGACGCGGAGCTTGGCGAGCAGGGCCGCCACATGGGACTTCACCGTCTCGGGGCCGACGCCCATCCGCTCCGCGATCTCCGCGTTGCTGAGGCCGGCCGCCACCAGGCGCCACACCTCGCGCTCACGGTCCGTCAGGCCGCGCGCCGGGGCGGGGTCGGAGGCGGGGCCGGGATCGGAGCCCATGCCCGAGCGGCCGCGGGCCAGCGTGCGGAGCGCCGCCGGGAAGAGCAGCGACTCCCCCGCCGCCACCACCCGCACCGCCTGCACCATCTCCTCCGGGCGGGCCCGCTTCAGCAGGAAGCCCGAGGCGCCGGCGCGCAGCGCCTCGTAGACGTAGTCGTCGTTCTCGAAGGTCGTCACCACGACCACCTTGGCCGCGCCGGACGCGGCGACCAGCTCGGTGGCGCGGATCCCGTCCAGCTCCGGCATCCGCACGTCCATCAGCACCACGTCCACCGAAGCGCCCGTGCCCGTGCCCGCGGCCCGGACCGCCGCCACCGCCTCGGCCCCGGTCGCCGCCTCGCCGACCACCTCGATGTCCGGCTCCGCGTCGAGGATCGCCCGCAGGCCGGTGCGGACCAGCCGCTCGTCGTCCGCCACCAGCACCCGGATCACGGCCGGCCCCTCCCGTCGCGCTCGCCGCTCCCGTTGCGCTCGCCGCCGTCCAGCGGAAGGCGGACGGCCAGCCGCCAGCCGCCGTCGCCGTCCGGTCCCGCCTCCACCGCCCCGCCGAGGCGGGCCGCCCGCTCCCGGACGCCGGGCAGCCCGCGTCCGGCGCCCGGACCGCGCCGCGGCTCCGAACCCGGGCCTGCGCCGGGGCCGTTGCGCACCTCCACCGCCACCTCCCCGTCCTCCGCCGCCACCCGAACCGCGACCGGGGCGCCCGCGCCCGCGTGCCGAAGCGCGTTGCCGAGGCCCTCCTGGACGATCCGGTAGGCCTCCCGCGACACCGCGTCGGGCAGCGGGCCGTCCGGCAGCGCGCACGCCACGGACGCGCCCGCCGCGCGCATCCGCGCCACCAGCTCCGGCACCGCCTCCAGCCCGGGACCGGCCGCCTCGCCCCCGTCCCGCTCCTCGCGCAGCAGGCCCAGCACCCGGTCCAGCTCGGCCACCGCCGAGCGGGCCGTCTCCTCGATCGCCCCCAGCGCCCGCTCCGCGAACTCCGGGTCGGAGCCCAGCACGGTGCGGGCCGCCCCCGCCTGGATCGTCACCGCCGACAGCGCGTGCCCCACCGCGTCGTGCAACTCCCCGGCCAGCCGGTTGCGTTCGGCGAGCCGCGCGGCCCGGCGCTCGGCGGCGGCCAGCCGGTCGGCGGGCGTCGGCCCCAGCAGCGCCGGGGCGAGCCGGGCCAGCAGCGTGCCCGCCGCCCAGGACATCACCACCGGCACGGCGACGAGCAGCAGCGCGCCCGCCACCGCGACGACCGGCCGTCCGGCGGCCGGCGTCGCCCAGGGCAGCCGTCCCACCGCCGGCCACCAGGGCATCAGCAGCAGCCCGAGCGCGGCCGGCGGGCTGGCCAG
Source organism: Mangrovactinospora gilvigrisea (assembly GCF_001879105.1). Lineage (GTDB taxonomy): Bacteria > Actinomycetota > Actinomycetes > Streptomycetales > Streptomycetaceae > Mangrovactinospora > Mangrovactinospora gilvigrisea. The sequence continues at coordinate 15,542 of NZ_MLCF01000027.1, forward strand.
CGAGGCGCCCGCCACGCACCCCCCGAGCACCGCGTGGACGGTGAACCACACCGAGGTGCGCCGCCGCGCCGGCCATCCCGCCGCCGGCTCGGCGCGCACCAGCGCGGCATCCGCGGGGCGCAGCCCGCCGAGGGTGCGCACCGCGCCGCCCTCCAGGGTGCGCAGCACGGGCAGCAGCAGCCCGGCGGCGGCGACCAGCGGCACGGCCATCGCCAGGCCCAGCAGCTGGACGAGGAGCGGCGCGGACGGGCCCGTCCCGGCGAGCCGCGCCGCGTCGATGATTGTCGTGGTGAGCAGCTGGAACGGCGTCAGCAGGGCCGCGCCGAGCAGCAGATGGAGCCACCGCAGCCGGGCGCGGCGGCCCAGCACCGCGCTCACCGCACGGCCGGTGCGGCCGGTGCCGCGCCGCGCGGGACGCTGCGGGACCACCGGCTCAGGGCCGTCCATCCGAGGCACAGCACCATGATTCCGGCGCCCGCCTCACCGGCGCAAAGGCTCACCGTCAGCGGGGTCCACAGGCCGCCGCCGGCGCGGACGGACATCGAGAGCGCCACCCACCCGCCGCAGAAGGCGCTGCCGCCCGCCCCGACCCAGACCGCCCCCGCGGCGGCGGCGAGCCGGCCCCGTCCGGCCGCGGCCAGCGCCAGGCCGGCGGCGCCCAGCAGCGCGAGCACGCCGAGGGTGCCGACCAGCAGCCGCATGATGCCGTGCAGCTCGGACGGCCACGCCGGGCCGAGCCCGGCGCGCAGGCCGGACGCCATGGCGAGGCGCAGCACGCCGACCGCGGCGAGGACGGCGGCGGTGCCGGCGAGCGCGGGTCGGAAGGCCCGGCCGGGCGCGGGCAGCGCGCGCAGCGGAGTGCGCAGCAGCGCGCCGTGGCGGTCGCGCAGATGCAGCGCGTAGGCGCCGATCAAGGCGGTGCCCTGGGCGATGAAGCCGCTGTAGACGACGGCGAAGACCCAGGGGCGGAGGGCACCGTCGCCGTCCGCGGCGAAGGGGTTCGGGGCGCCGCACGGTACGGCGGCGGCCGCCAGCGGGACGTCGATGAGGATCATCGACAGCAGCCCGGTCGCGGCCCACATCGGCAGCGCCAGCAGCGGGGCGGGCAGCCGCCCGGCGCGGCGCGGGTCCGCGAGGGCGCGGGCGAGCAGGGCGGCGGCGAGGTCCATGCCGATGGTGGCGGCGTTGCCGACCACCCACACGGCGTGCGGGAACGGCAGGTGGTCGACGCCCGGCCGGAACCCGCACACCCAGGCGGCCTTGAGCGCGAGATAGGGGGCGCAGGCCGCGGCGGCGGTGGTGGCGAGGACGGTGCGCGGTGTCATGCCTCGACGCTCCCGCGGACCGGCGGCGCGGGGCGTCGGGCGGCGGGGTGATCGGCTCCCCCGTGCGGGGGAGTAGGTTGCGGGGAGGATTGCGCCAATGCGAAGGAGGGTGACGGAGATGTTCCACCAGGTGCCGGAGATCGGCGTCGACAAGGTCCCGGGGGACGCCGCGCTGCTGGACGTCCGGGAGCCGGACGAGTGGGCGGCGGGGCACGCGGAGGGTGCGCTGCACATCCCGATGGGCGAGGTCGTCCAGCGGCTCGACGAGATCCAGCAGACCGCGGCGGACGCGGACGGCCCGCTCTACGTGGTCTGCCGCGCGGGCGGACGCAGCGCGCAGGTCGTCAACTACCTCCGCCAGCACGACCTCGACGCCATCAACGTCGACGGCGGCATGCAGTCCTGGTCCGCCACCGGCCGCCCCCTCAAGGCGGACGGCCCCGAGGCCCCCTTCATCCTCTGACCCCAACCGCCCCGCGCCTGAAAGCCGCGGAGCAGCGCGGGTGGAGTAGACGTGTCCGGATGGCCGCCGATGATGCCGGCGCCCCGCGTCCCGCGGAGCAGGGCGGGCGGGCTGTGCCTGACGGCCGACCGGCCGCGTGGCTGCACAGTAGGCGCGTTGGGTGGTCACGGCCGGATGTCGGCTGTCGGCGATGCCACGGCTCGCGCCGGAGCGAGGGGGCTGTGGTGCCGGAAGATCCGTCGGTGGCGACGGCACCCTGCCGATGATGCCGGCGCCCCGCGTCCCGCGGAGCAGGGCGGGCGGGCTGTGCCTGACGGCCGACCGGCGGCGCGGCTGCACAGTAGGCGCGTTGGGTGGTCACGGCCGGATGTCGGCTGACGGCGATGCCACGGCTCGCGCCCTGTGGAGCAGGGGCGAGGGGGCTGTGGTGCCGGAAGATCCGTCGGTGGCGACGGCACCCTGCCGATGATGCCGGCACCCCGCGTCCCGCGGAGCAGGGCGGGCTGGCTGTGCCTGATGGGCGACCGGTGGCGTGGCTGTCGCTCGGGCCCGGGCCGGGGCGCTCCGCGCCGGCCGTGCGGTTTGGGCCGACGCGCTGCACAGCAGGCGCGTTGGGTGGTCGCGGCCGGATGTCGGCTGACGGGGTGGAGCGGCATAGGGGCCGTGGTCCCGGAAGATCCGTCGGCGGCGACTGTACTGACCCCACCCCGCCGGGTGCCCTGCGCCGGCACCCCGCGCCCTGCGGAGCAGGGCGGGTGGGGTGCCGGGGCGGAGGGGCGGCGACGGTGGGGGCGATCCACCGGGAGCGTTACTGCTGGTAGGGGTTGCCCCACCCGGCCCGCGGGTCCGCGGGCTGCTGCGGTTGCGGCTGGCCCGGCGCCGCCTGCTGCTGCGGATACACCGGAGCCGGAGCCGCCTGCTGCTGCGGATACACCGGAGCCGGAGCCGGCGCCGCCTGCTGCTGCGGGTACCCCTGCTGCGCGGGCGGGTACGCCTGCTGCGGCGCCGCCACCGCGTGCGGCGGCAGCCACTTGTGCCCCTGCGCCCCCTCCACCTTCTGGTAGCCCGCCGCCTGCAACCGCTCCCCGCACCCGGTGTTCCGCGCCTTGTTGACGACCAGCGCCACCCCCAGCGCCACCGCGTACAGCGCCGCCACCACCAGCACCATCACCAGCGCACTCGTCCCCGCGCCGTACGCGAAGAACCGCAGCACCAGCAGCACCGCCAGCCACGCGCCGACCCGCAGCACCCGCTGCGTCGCCTGCTTGCCCGTCAGGTCGTAGTTGATGCGGTCCTTCAGGACCGCCAGCTCGCGCGCCGCCGCCGCCGGCCCGCGCAGCTTCGCCCCGCCGGCCGGCTCCAGCCCCGGCACGGGCTGCCCCGGCTGCCCGGCGCCCGGGTACTGCTGCATCGTCGCCGCCGCCCGCGCCTGCGCCGCCGGCGACGGATCCCGGTGGAACGTCAGCACATTGACCGGGAACCGGAATCCCCGGGTCTCCACGCCCAGCAGCGTGTACCCGTACTGCTCGGCGCAGAACGCCAGCTCCGCCATGCCCTGCGGGCGGATGTACCGGCCCTGGAACTCCAGCTGCTCGCCGCCCATGCCGCCGAGCAGCGCCTGGACATGCTTGATCTTCACCGTCATGGTGGGACCGTTCTCCCCGTTCTCCCCCCGTGGAAGGCCCCGCTCCGGGGCCGCGGAACAACCTAACCTGTTCCGGCGGACCGGCAGAACCAAGGGTTTGCCAACACCCCTCCGGCCACGCCCAGTACGGTTCAGGTGCAGCATTCCCCGGATTCGCTATCCGCCCTCCAGGAACCACGGCCCCCCATGAGAGCCTCCCTCTCGCGCCCGGCGCGCGCCGTCCTCGGCCTCGCCGGCTGCGCGCTGCTGCTCGCCGCCGGCGGGCACCTGGCACTCACCTTCCTGGCCGTCGCCCCCCGCAACGCCGCCTCCAGCAAGGCGGCCGACGCGGTGAACGACTACATCTACCCCGAACTCGAGCAGAACTGGCAGCTGTTCGCGCCCAACCCGCTGGCCCGCAACGAGACGGTGTGGGCGCGCGCCACCGTCCGCACCGGCGCCGGGGACTTCCGCACCACCCCGTGGCGCGACCTCACCGCCGAGGACGTCGCCGCGATCCGCGGCAACCCCTTCCCCGGGCATCTGGACCAGAACCAGCTGCGCCGCGCCTGGGACGCCTACGGCCAGTCCGTCTCCGGCCCGGAGCGCGGCAAGGACGCGCACGGCGTGCTGCTCACCACCTATCTGCGCCGCGTGGTGCTGCAGCGCCTCCAGCAGCACGTGCAAGCCGACGCCGACGCCGCCGACGCCGCCGGCGACCGCATCATCCGCGTCCAGGTGCGCGGCCGGTTCGCGCTGATCGGCCCGCCCGCCTGGGACACCGCCCGTGCCTCCGAGCGCGGCGTCAAACCCTGGTTCCGGACGATGCCCTGGTGGGACGTCGAACCGGGCGACCGCATCCCGGGGAGCAGACCGTGAGAAGGCTCGTCGACCGCTTCACCGGGACCGTCCTCGCCCCCTACCAGGCCGCCGTGGTGCGGATCGGGTTCGGCGGGCTCTTCGCGCTCTTCCTGGTCCGCGAGTGGCCCAACCGCCTTGCGCTCTACGGCGATCGGAGCCCCTGGGGGCTCGACCTGGTGCGGCGCCAGGCCACCCTGGACCACCTCTTCACGCTGCTGGTGTGGAGCGGCTCGCGGTTCTGGTTCGAGCTGGTCTACACCGCGGCCGTCGCCGCCGCGGTGCTGCTGGCTCTGGGCTGGCACACCCGGGCCGTGTCGGTGCTCTTCCTGGTCGGCGTGCTCTCCGTGCAGAACCGCTCGCTCTACACCGGGGACGGCGGTGACAACGTCGTCCATCTGATGGCGATCTACCTGGTCTTCGCGCGCTGCGGGCGGGTCTGGTCGCTGGACGCGCGGCGCCGCCGCGCGGCGCTGCGGCGCGATCCGGAGACGGCGGACGCGCCCGGCGGGACGGCCGTCGGGCTGTGGGCGGGCTGCGGGCTGGCGCTGGCCGCCGCCCAGCTCAGCGGGTTCGGCGCGCGGACGCCGGGGGCGTGGGCGGTGGTGCTGTGGGCGCTGTGGGCGGTGCACGGCGCGTGGGGGATCCTCAACCGGAGCGCGCGCGGGCGCGGGTCGGAGGCGCGCGCCGTCTGCGACGGGATCGCCACTATGGCGCACAACTGCGCGATGGGCGTGATCGCCGCGCAGGTCTGCCTCGTGTACGCCACGGCCGGCTGGTACAAGATCCAGGGCGACAAGTGGCAGGACGGCACCGCCGTCTACTACGTGCTGCACCTCGACTACTTCCGCCCCTGGCCGGCCCTGGACAGCCTGCTGGCGGGGAGCAGCTTCGCGCTGCTGGCCATCGCCTACGGCTCGGTGGCGATGCAGGTGGCGTTCCCGTTCACGGTCTTCCAGCGGCGGCTGAAGAACGTCCTGCTGCCACTGATGATCGCCGAGCATCTGGGCATCGCCGTAGTGCTGGGCCTGCCGTTCTTCTCCGCCACGATGATCGTCGCCGACGCCCTCTTCCTCCCCACCGCCTGGCTCCGCCGCCTCGGCGCCGCGTTCGGCCGCGCCACCGCCCGCCGCCGCGCGCCGGCCCCCGCGGCCCGCCCCGCCGAGGCCCTTACCCTCAAGGGGTGACGACCAGCAGCACCGGCGATTCCACGGAACCGCTCCAGTACGACGAGGGCTTCGCGCCCGCTCCCGGGGAGGTCGGCGTCGGGCCGCATCCCGAGCCGTGGCCGGACGACCCCCGGCTCGACCCCGAGCTGCTGGCCGGCGGCGACCGCCGCAACGTCGTGGACGGCTACCGCTACTGGCGCCGCGAGGCGATCGTCGCCGACCTCGACACCCGCCGGCACGGCTTCCATGTGGCGGTGGAGAACTGGCAGCACGACTTCAACATCGGCTCGGTGGTGCGCACCGCCAACGCGTTCCTCGCCGCCGAGGTGCACATCGTCGGCCGCCGCCGCTGGAACCGCCGCGGCGCCATGGTGACCGACCGCTACCAGCACGTCCGCCACCACCCGGACGCCGCCGCGCTCGCCGCCTTCGCCGCGGGGCAGGGCATTCCGCTGATCGGCATCGACAACCTGCCGGGCGCCGTCCCGCTGGAGCGGACGGAGCTGCCGCGCCGCTGCGTGCTGCTCTTCGGCCAAGAGGGCCCCGGCCTCACCGACGAGGCCCGCGAGGCGGCCTCCCTGACGTGTTCCATCGCCCAGTTCGGCTCCACCCGGTCGCTCAACGCGGGCGCCGCCGCGGCCATCGCGATGCACAGCTGGATCCGCCGGCACGCGGAATACTGACGGCCGATTGCCGCGAGTTGTCCACAGGCCGCGCCCCGAGCTGGGCACTTGCCTGTGGATAACCCGAACGGCGCATCCGTCACAGCCGTTGCGCGCCGGCCGCGCCCGGCACAGCACCCCGCGACGCGCCGCCGTTTTCCCGAATCCCGCCTCCGACGTGCGGCTTCGGCGTACCCTGCGGCCCCGTCCGGCCGTCCGGGGGCACCCGTTTCGCCGAGCGTGCGGAACGCGCCGCGCGCCCCGGTCCGCATCAGTGCGCCGCCGGGTTATCCACAGCTGTGGATAACCCGGCGGGCCCGCGTCAGTCCCCGTCCCCCGGCCGCCGGTCGGTCTCCTCGAAGACCAGCAGGGTGCGGGTGCTCAGCACCCCGGGAAGGTTGTGCAGCCGGGTCAGCACCAGCTCGCGCAGCGCCCGGTTGTCGGCGGCGTGCACCAGCAGCAGCACATCGAAATCGCCGCTCACCAACGCCATGTGGTCGACCTCGGTCAGCTTCAGCAGCTCCGCCCGCACATCGCGCCAGGAGTTCTGGACGATCTTCAGGGTGATGTAGGCGGAGGCGCCCGAGCCGGCCCGCTCGTGGTCCACCCGGGCGGTGAAGCCCCGGATCACCCCGTCCTCCACCATCCGCGAGATCCGCGCATAGGCGTTGGCCCGCGAGACATGGGCGCGGTCCGCGACCGACCGTATGGAGGCCCGCCCGTCCTCCTGCAGCAGCCGCAGGATCGCCCGATCGATCGCGTCGAGCGGCCGCGGCTCGCGGTCCTGCTCGGCCCCGGCCCCCGACGCGTCCCCGCCGGGCTCGGCCATCCGTCCAGTCGACATCCGCCCTCGCCTCCCCTCCATGGACACTCTGACGCCAACGGTGCTTCGCCGAAACCGTTCGTCCAGCGATGCCGCCGCTCTATGGCCGAAATTCATCGGCCGACCGAGGATGCTTCCACGGCGTGTGACCCACGCCACCACCCAGCGGCGCGGCCCCATCCGGGTACAGCTCCAACCAGGAGGTGCATCGGCGATGACGCCACCTCAGTCCAGTCGTACCAGTTCTTCCACCCGCGCCCCACGGCGTACCCGCCGGGAGCCGCCGCCCGTTCCGCCGGCCGCGCTCCGCCACCACTGGGGCGCACGCCCCGACGCCGGCGCGCTGCTCCCCGCGCGCGAGCCGCTGCGCGTCCTCGGCACCCCCGCCCAGGACGACCTCGACCCGGAGCTGCTGCGCGGCCTGCACCGCGCGCTGGTCGCCGGCCGCCGCTTCAACGAGCAGAGCACCGCGCTCGCCAAGCAGGGCCGGCTCTCCATCTACCCCTCCTCGGCAGGCCAGGAGGCCTGCCAGGTCGGCGCGGCGCTGGCGCTGCGCGCCACCGACTGGCTCTTCCCCAGCTACCGCGACTCCCTCGCGGTGCAGGCCCGCGGCACCGACCCCGTCGAGGCGCTCACCCTGCTGCGCGGCGACGCGCACAGCGGCTACGACCCGCGCGAACGGCGCACAGCGCCGCTGTGCACCCCGCTCGCCACCCAGCTGCCGCATGCCGCGGGGCTGGCGCACGCCGCCCGGCTGGCCGGCGACGACGTGTGCGCGCTGGCCCTGGTCGGCGACGGCGGCACCAGCGAGGGCGACTTCCACGAGGCGCTGAACTTCGCCGCCGTGCAGCGGTCGCCGCTGGTGGTGCTGGTGCAGAACAACGGCTACGCGATCTCCGTGCCGCTGGAGGAGCAGAGCGCGGCGCCGTCGCTCGCGGACAAGGCCGTCGGCTACGGCATACCCGGCGTGCTGGTGGACGGGATGGACGTGGCCGCGGTGTACGTCGCCGTCACCGAGGCGCTGGAGCGGGCCCGGGCGGGCGGCGGCCCGACGCTGATCGAGGCGCTGACGTACCGGCTGGAGGCGCACACCAACACGGACGACGAGTCTCGCTACCGCTCTCGCGGGGAGGTCGAGGCGTGGCGCGAGCGCGATCCCCTGCGGGTAGCGGAGGAGGCGCTGGGCGCGGCGGGGCTGCTGGGCGAGGCCGATGCGGCGGAGGCGCGTGCGGCGGCGGAGGCGCTGGCGGCGGGGATGCGGGAGCGGTTGCACCGCGAGCCTGTGCTGGAGCCGTTGTCGCTGTTCGACCACGTGTATGCGGAGCGGACGCCGCAGCTTGAGCGGGAACGTTCCATGGTTGCGGCGGAGTTGGAGGCCGAGGGGGTTGCCGCCGCTTCGCCCCGGCACCCTGCCCGGCCGGCCGCGGAGGGTGCGGGCGAGGGCGCCCGGTCGGCTTCGCCGGCGGCGGGGGCGCAGATGACGACGATGGGGAAGGCGCTGAACCGCGCCCTCGCGGACGCGCTCGCGGAGGATCCGTCCGTCTACGTCCTCGGCGAGGACGTCGGCACGCTCGGCGGCGTCTTCCGCATCACCGACGGCCTCGCCGACCGCTTCGGCAGCGACCGGTGCGCCGACACGCCCCTCGCCGAGGCCGGGATCCTCGGGACCGCCGTCGGCATGGCGATGTACGGCCTGCGCCCCGTCGTGGAGATGCAGTTCGACGCCTTCTCCTACGCCGCGTTCGAGCAGCTGGTCAGCCATGTGGCGAAGATGCGCAACCGCACCGCCGGGAAGCTGCCGCTGCCGATCACCATCCGCGTCCCCTACGGCGGCGGGGTCGGCGCCGTCGAGCACCACGGCGACTCCTCCGAGGCGTACGCCATGCACACCCCCGGCCTCCAGGTCGCCGTCCCCGGCACCGTCGAGGACGGCTATGCGCTGCTGCGCGCCGCCATCGCCTCCGACGACCCGGTGGTCTTCTTCGAGCCCAAGCGCCTCTACCACGGCGCCAAGGCCCCCTGGGACCCCGAACACCCCACCCCCGCGGCCCCGTTCGGCCGGGCCGAGGTGCGGCGCAGCGGCCGCTCCGCGACGCTCGTCAGCTACGGGCCCAGCCTGCCGGTCTGCCTGGAGGCCGCCGAGGCGGCCCGCGAGGAGGGCTGGGACCTGGGCGTCGTCGACCTGCGCACCCTCGTCCCCTTCGACGAGGAGACGGTCGTCGCCGAGGTGCGGCGCACCGGCCGCGCCGTCGTCGTCCACGAGGCGTCCGGCTTCGCGGGGCCCGGCGCGGAGATCGCCGCCCGGCTCACCGAGGAGTGCTTCCACCACCTGGAGGCCCCGGTGCTGCGCGTCACCGGCCTGGACATCCCCTATCCGCCGCCGATGCTGGAGTCGCGCCACCTGCCCGGCGTGGACCGCATCCTCGACGCGGTGGCCCGGCTGCAGTGGGACGAGGAGGCGTGAGCGCGATGCCCGAGGTGCGCGAGTTCACCCTGCCCGACCTGGGCGAGGGCCTCACCGAGGCCGAGGTGGTCCGCTGGCTGGTGAGCCCCGGCGACGTGGTCGCCGTCGACCAGCCGGTCGTCGAGGTGGAGACGGCGAAGGCGTCCGTCGAGGTGCCGTGCCCCTACGGGGGCGTGGTGACGGCGGTCTACGGCGAGCCCGGCGAGTCGCTGGCGGTGGGACGCCCGCTGCTGAGCGTCGCCGTCGCGGGGGCCGTGACCGCCCCGGCGGAGGAGGAGGCCGCGCCCGCGGTGCTGGTGGGCTCGGGGCCGTCCGCGGCGCCGCGCCGGCGCCGGCGGATCCGTCCGGGCGGCCGCCCGCCGGAGCCCGCGCCCGAGTCCCGGCCCGAGCCGGAGGTTCGTCCCGCGCCGGAGTCGGTGCCCGAGCCCGCCGTCGAGCGCGGGCCGGTTCCGGTGATCTCGCCGCTGGTCCGCCGCCGCGCCCGCGAGCACGGCCTGGACCTGCGCGCGGTGTCCGGCAGCGGCCCGGACGGCCTGATCCTGCGCGCCGACGTGGAGCGGGCCATCGCCTCCGCCGCGGCGGCCGCCCCCTCCGCCCCCGAGCCGGCCGCCGCCGCGGAGCGCGTCGCCCTCACCGGCATCGCCCGCGCCGCCGCGGAGAAGTTCGCCCGCGTCCACGCCGAAGTCCCCGCCGTCACCTGCTGGGTGGACGCGGACGCCACCGAACTGCTCGCCGCCCGCGAGCGCCTCGGCGTCGGCGTGCTGCCGCTCTTCGCCCGGATCGCGGTGGCCGCGCTGGCCCGCCACCCCGAGCTCAACGCGTCCTTCGACGCGGCCCGCGGGGAGGTGCTGCGGCAGTCCGCCGTGCACCTCGGCGTCGCCGCGCAGACCGACCGCGGCCTGCTGGTCCCGGTGGTGCGGGACGCCTCGGCGCTCAGCACCGAGCGGCTCGGCGCGGAGATCGGCGAGACGCTGGAGGCGGCCCGCACCGGGACGCTGCCGCTCGGGCGGCTCACCGGCTCCACCTTCACCGTCAACAACTACGGCGTCTTCGGGGTGGACGGGTCGACGCCGCTGCTCAACCACCCCGAGGCGGCGATGCTGGGGGTCGGGCGGATCGTCAGGAAGCCCTGGGCGCACGGCGAGGAGCTGGCGCTCCGCCAGGTCGTGCAGCTCTCCCTCACCTTCGACCACCGGGTCTGCGACGGCATCGTCGCGGGAGCCTTCCTCCGCTTCGTAGCCGACTGCACCGAGGACCCGCTGACCCTCCTGCGCCACCTCTGAGCGACGGCGCGCGGGGCCGGCGCTGAGTCTGCGACGGCGCAGTGGCGGGCGTCTTCGTCGGCGTCGCCGCTGACTGCATCGAGGCCCCTGCGGCACCGCTGAGCGGACCTGCTCGCGTCCCGATGGCGCGCGGGGCCGGCTTCGCCGCGTGGGCACGGCCAGCGCTGGGTCTGCGACGGCGGCGTGGCGGGCGCCTGGTCGGCGTCGCCGCGGACCGCGCCGAGGCTCCTGTGGCACTGCTGAGCGGACCCGCTCGCGTCCCGATGGCGCGCGGGTCCCACAGAGTCCGCGGCTCCGCCGCGTGGGCACGACCAGTGCTGAGTCCGCGACGGGCGCCTCTCTCTGCTTCGTCGCCGAGCGCCCGAGGACCCGCTGACCCTCTTGCGGCGCCGCTGAGCGGCCCCGCGCGGGGCCGGCTTCGCCGCACAGGCACGACCAGCGCTGGGTCCGTGACGGCGGCGTGGCGGGCGCCTTGGTCGGCGTCGCCGCCGACTGCGCCGAGGCCCCCTGTGGCACCGCTGAGCGGACCCGCTCGCGTCCCGATGGCGCGCGGCGCCGGCTTCGCCGCGTGGGTGTGGCCAGCGCTGACCCTGCGACGGCGGCGTGGCAGGCGCTGTCGGCGTTGTCGCTAGCTGTGCGGAGGATCCGCTGATTCTCCTGCGGCGCCGCTGAGCCGTCCTGCTCGCGCCCGAATGGGCGCGGGGCCCAAAGACTCCGCGGCTCCGCCGCGTGGGCGCGGCCAGCGGTGGGTCTGCGATGGGCGCCTTTCTCTGCTTCGTCGCCGAGCGTCCGAGGACCCGCTGACCCTCCTGCGGCACCTCTGAGCGGCCCCGCGCGGGGCCGGCTTCGCCGCACAGGCACGACCAGCGCTGGATCCGCGACGGCGCCGCGGCAGGGCGCCTTCGTCGGCGTTGGCGCCGGCTGTGCGGGGGATCCGCTGGGCGGTCTCGGCCGCGTCCCGATGGGGCGCTGGGCCCGAAGAATCCGCGGCTCCGGCGCGTATGCGTGGCCGCCGGGGCGGGCCAGGGTGGGCTGACAATCGGGAGGGCTCCCGCCTAGCCTCGAGCGCGTGGACGCCATCATCCTTGCCGGCGGGGCCGCGACGCGGCTCGGCGGCGCCGACAAGCCCGCCCTGCGCCTCACCGACGGCGGCCCGGCCCTGCTGGAGCGGGCCGTCGAGGCGTGCCGGGGGGCGGGCGTGCGCCGCATCGTGGTGGTCGGGCCGCCGCGCGACGGCCTGGCGCTGCCCCCGGAGGCGGCGCTGACCCGCGAGCAGCCGCCGGGCGGCGGCCCCGTCGCCGCCCTGAAGGCGGGCCTGGACTGCGGGGTGACGGAGGATCGGGTGGCGGTGCTCGCCGCCGACCTGCCGTTCATCACCGCGGAAGTGGTCTCCGCACTCGCCGACGCCCTCACCGAGGCCGTCGACGGCGGCACCTGCCCCGACGCCCAGGGCGTGCTGGCGGTCGACGCCGAGGGCCGCGAGCAGTACCTGACGGCGGTCTACCGCGCCGACGCGCTGCGGGCCGCCCTCGCCGGGCTCCCGGACGGCGGCGCCGGCGCCTCGCTGCGCCGCCTGCTGCGGTCCGTCCGGACGGTGTGCCTCGGCAGCGACGGCCGCGCCGTCTTCGACTGCGACACCTGGGAGGACGTCGAGGCGGCCCGCGCCATGGCGGACCCCGGCGCCGACCGCGGCTGAGCATGTCCGGCGTGGCCCCTGCCGGGAGCGGTGGGCCATCGAGGACACTGGAGCCGTGCTGGACGAATGGATTGCCGAAGCCTGCCGAACCCTCGGCCTCGACCTGGACGTCGACGCCAAGGGCCTGTTGGACCTGACCAAGACGGTCGCCCACAACGTCGATCGCCCCGCCGCCCCCCTCACCGCCTTCCTGGTCGGCTATGCCGCGGCCCGCGCCGGCGGCGGCCCGGAGGCCGTCGCCGAGGCCTCCCGCAAGGCCGCCGCCCTCGCCGAGCAATGGCCCCAGGACCATCCCGCGCCCGACGCCTCGTCATAAACCCCAGGAACCGCGCATGACTGCTCCCCGAACCCGCACCGCCGACGCCCTCGACGTCGCGCTGGCGCTGGCCAACCCGGCCCCGCGCCCGCCGCGTTCGCCCGAGCCGCAGGCCGGGCACGACCCGGCCGCGTCCGCCGACCCGGAGGCCTCCGCGTCCGCCGCGGCCGTGCCCTGGGACGAGGCGCGCCGCATCGCCGCCGACGCCGGACGCGATGCCGCCCGGCACGCCGAGGCCGAGGCCGAGGACGAGGTCGAGGAGCTGCCGCTGCCCGGCGCCCTCGGCCGCCGCCTCGCCGCCCCGCTGGAGGCCCTCAGCGACCTGCCGGCCTTCGACACCGCCGCGATGGACGGCTGGGCGGTGGCCGGCCCGGGCCCCTGGCGGCTCGCCGGCTCCGGCGCCGCGCTCACCGCGGGCCGCGCCCCCCGCCCGCTGCCGGACGGCCGCGCCGTCGCCGTCGCCACCGGCGCCCGCCTCCCGGCCGGCGCCACCGCCGTGCTGCGCAGCGAGGAGGGCATCGCCGAGGACACCGCGGAGGACGGCGCCCGGCTGCGCGCCCGGCACCGCGACCCCGACCACGGCCGCGACATCCGGCTGCGCGGCAGCGAGTGCCGCGCGGGCGAGCAACTGCTGCCGGCCGGTACCCGGATCACCCCCGCGGTGCTCGGCCTCGCCGCCTCCGCCGGGCACGACGCGCTCGCCGCGCCCCCGCTGCCGTCCGTGGCGCTGCTCGTCCTCGGCGACGAGCTGCTCGTCAAGGGGCGGCCGACCGGCGCCCGCGTCCGGGACGCGCTCGGCCCGCTGCTCACCGCCTGGCTCCCGGAGCTGGGCGCCGAGGCGATCGCCGCGCCGCGCCGCGTCAAGGACGACCCGGAGGCGCTGCGCGAGGCGCTCGCCGGCGCCGCCGAGGAAGCCGAGGTGGTGGTCACCACCGGCGGCACCGCCGCCGGGCCGCGCGACTTCCTGCACGCCGTGCTCGCCGACCTGGACGCCGAACTGCTGGTGGACGGCGTCGATGTGCGGCCCGGCCACCCGATGCTGCTGGCCCGGCTGCCGCACGGCGCCCACCTGGTCGGACTGCCCGGCAACCCGCTCGCCGCGGTGGCCGGGGTGCTCACCCTGCTCGCCCCGCTGCTGGCGGCGCGCAACGGCACCGACGCCCGCCCCGACCCGGAGGCGCCGCTCGTCGCGGAGGTCCCGGGGAGCGGGTCCCGCACCGGCACCCGGTTGCTGCCGGCCGCGCTCGGCCCGCACGGCCTGGAGCCGCTGCGCTATCACGGCTCCGCCCAGCTGCGCTCGCTGGCGCTCGCCGACGCGTTCGCCGTGGTCCCCGCCGCCGGCGCGCCGGCCGGGGCCGCCGTCCCGCACCTGCCGCTGCGCTGGGGAGCCGCGTGAGCCGTTCCGGCGGCCGGCGGTCCGGAGGCAAGCCCCCGGCGCTTCAGGTCCTGATGCCGCGCCCCGCCGCCGGCCCCGGACGCCAGGTGCTGCGCCGCTTCACGATCGCGCTGCTGGTGCTGGTGGTCACCACGCTGATCGTCTGGCTGGACGCGGACGGCTACCGGGACAGCGACCACCCCGGCCGCACCCTGACCTTCATCGACGCCGCCTACTACGCCACCGTCACCCTCTCCACCACCGGGTACGGCGACATCACCCCGTCTACCCAGGCGGCCCGGGTCGTCAATATCCTCGTGATCACCCCGCTCCGCGTGCTCTTCCTGATCATCTTGGTCGGGACCACCCTCGAGGTGCTGACCGAGCGCACCCGCGAGCAGTTCCGCCAGAAACGCTGGAGGGCCGCCTTGCGCGACCACATCGTGATCGTCGGCTACGGCACCAAGGGGCGCTCCGCCGCTCAGACGCTTCATCAGCAGGGCTGCGCCGCCGAGCTGATCGTGGTGGTCGACCCCAACCACAAGGCCGTCGAGCTCGCCAACCACGACGGCTTCACCGGGGTCGCCGGGGACGGCACCCGCAGCGAGGTGCTGGCCCGCGCCGAGGTGCAGCGGGCCCGCAAGGTGGTGGTGGCGCCGCAGCGGGACGAGACCTCGGTGCTGGCCACCCTGACGGTGCGGCAGCTCAACCCGCGGGCCAAGATCGTCGCCGCGGTGCGCGAGGAGGAGAACGCCCCGCTGCTGCGGCAGTCCGGCGCGGACGCGGTGGTCACCACCGCGGCCTCGGCCGGCCGGCTGCTCGGGATGTCGATGGCCAGCCCCAATGTGGCGGCGGTCCTGGAGGACCTGCTCAGCTACGGCGCCGGGCTGGACGTCGAGGAGCGGCCGGTGACCCGCGCCGAGACGGGCGCCTCCCCGCGGGCCCTGGAGGAGCCGGTGCTGGCGGTGGTCCGCGGCCACCGGATGCTCGCGGTGGGCGACCCGGCGGCGGCCGCGCTGCGCGCCGACGACCGGGTGATCATCGTCCACGACACCGGGATCGGCCCGCCCGGCACGGTTTCACGTGAAACACGGCCGGCCTCCCGCCCGGACGCGGACTGAGCCTCCCCGGCACTAGGTTGGCCCCATGCGTGCCATCACGATCGAGGAACCCGGCGGCCCGGAGGCCCTGACGCTCATCGACGACGCGCCGGACCCGGTGCCGGGCGAGGGCGAGGTGCTGGTGGACGTCGCCGCCACCGCCGTCAACCGCGCCGATCTGCTGCAGCGGCAGGGCTTCTACAACCCGCCGCCCGGCGCCAGCCCCTACCCCGGCCTGGAGTGCAGCGGCACCGTCGCGGCGCTCGGCCCGGGGGTGACGGGGTGGCAGGTCGGCGACCGGGTCTGCGCGCTGCTCTCCGGCGGCGGCTACGCCGAGAAGGTCGCCGTCCCGGCCGGCCAGCTGCTGCCCGTCCCCGAGGGGATGGACCTGGTCACGGCGGCGGGCCTGCCGGAGGTGGTGTGCACCGTCTGGTCCAACATCGGCATGATCGCCCATCTGCGTCCGGGGGAGACGCTGCTGGTGCACGGCGGTGCCGGGGGCATCGGGACGGCGGCGATCCAGATCGGCAAGGCGCTCGGCGCGCGGGTGGTGGTCACCGCGGGCAGCAAGGAGAAGTGCGCGCGCTGCCGCGAGCTGGGCGCGGACGCGGCCGTCAACTACCGCGAGTCCGACTTCGTCGAGGAGGTCCGGGAGACGACCGCGGGCCGGGGCGCCGATGTGGTCCTCGACGTGATCGGGGCGAAGTACCTGGCCCGGAACCTGGACGTGCTGGCGGTCAACGGGCGCCTGGTGATCATCGGGCTGCAGGGCGGCCGCAAGGCCGAGCTCGACCTCGGCGCCCTGATGGCCAAGCGCGCCGCGGTGATGGGCACGACGCTGCGGGCCCGTCCGCCCGAGGAGAAGGCGGCGATCGTCGCCTCGGTGCGCGAGCACGTCTGGCCGTGGGTGGAGTCCGGCGAGGTGGCGGTGGTCGTCGACCGGGTGCTGGAGCTCGCCGAGGCGCCCGACGCCCACCGGGTGCTGGAGGGCCCCGGCGCGGTCGGCAAGGTGCTGATGCGCGTCTCCTGAGCGGCCGTCGGCTCGCTCCGCTCAGAACTGTCCAAAATGCCACTCCTTGAGACCTATGTCACGCTTTGGGGCGTCAGACTCGGTCGGGGAGAGGACGGATCGGCGTGCGGGTACAGCGGGTCCGGGCCGCGTGCGTGGCGGTCGCCGCGGCGGCGACCGTCGCGTCCTCGACGCCTTCCGCGGCGGCCGCCTCGGCCCCGCCGCCCGGCCCGAGCCGCGCCGCGAAGCCCCACCCGCACCCGCACCCCCACCCGCATCCGCATCCGCATGCCGCGCGGACGTCGGCGCCGGACGTCGTCACCACCACCTACCCGCCCGCCTGGCCCTTTCCCACCACGCCCGACGAGCAGGGGCAGCAGGGCCAGCAGGGCCAGCAGGGCGAGGACCACGAGCCGAGCCGGAACCCCGCCCCCGGCCCGAAGCCGGCGAAGACGCACCACGCGGCCGCGACCCCGAAGCCGGCCAAGACCCACCAGCCCAAGCCCGCCAAGACCGCCAAGCCGGCGCACCACGCCCCCGCCCCGCAGCCGTCCACCGCCCCGATCGCCCGGCCCACCCGCCAGGCGGCCCCGCAGGCCGAGCAGGCGCCGCCGGTCCAGCTCCGGCCCCAGCAGCAGCTGCCGACCCGGCAGCAGCCGGCCCGCCAGGCCGTCCGCACCCCCGACGCGCCGCGCCGCACGGCCGCCGCCGCCCCCCGCGACCAGGCCGACGACGGCACCGCCGCGCTGCCCTGGCTCCCGGACGGCGCCCCCGTCGGCCGCCCCCCGGCGGGCACCGCGCGGCAGCCGGCCGCCGCGACCGTCCCCGCCGCGGACGCCGCCGCCTCGCGCCGCGAGGGCGGCGCCCTCGACCCGGTCCCGCTCGGCGCCGGCCTCGCCCTGATGGGCGGCGGCGCCTTCCTGCTCGCGCTGAGGTTCCGCCGCCGCTGAACCGTCATCCTCCTCTTACCCCGCCACGGCGCGCGGTGAGAGAGGATGGAACGCATGAATACGCCGACGAACGACATCCCCCAAGAGGGCGGCAGCCCGCACGTCCTCGTCGTGGGGCCGGACGGCATGGCCGTCGGCTCCGTCCCCGGCGCCGGCGGCGGGGAGGGCGGGGAAGGCCGCAGCGAGGAGTCCGTTGCCGAGATGGTCGAGCAGCCGGCCAAGGTGATGCGGATCGGCAGCATGATCAAGCAGCTGCTGGAGGAAGTCCGCGCGGCACCTCTCGACGAGGCCAGCCGGGTCCGCCTCAAGGAGATCCACGCCAGCTCCGTCCGCGAGCTGGAGCAGGGGCTCGCCCCCGAGCTGATCGAGGAGCTGGAGCGGCTCTCGCTGCCCTTCACCGAGGAGGGCGTGCCCAGCGACGCCGAGCTGCGCATCGCGCAGGCCCAGCTGGTGGGCTGGCTGGAGGGCCTCTTCCACGGCATCCAGACGGCGCTCTTCGCGCAGCAGATGGCCGCCCGCGCGCAGCTGGAGCAGATGCGCCGCGCCCTGCCGCCCGGCGTCGCCGCCGAGGGGCACGAGCGTCCGGAAGCCACGTCCGGGCCGTACTTGTAATACTGTGAGCGGCCACCGCGCCGGACGCGTCGACCACGGTCTGCCGGGGTCCGGACGCCAACCGGCGCGGCACGGCCGTGTCCTGACTTCGTGACGGAACGGTCAACCCGCTTTTTCGCTGTCGGCGCGGTCGGGCAGACTGGTCCGGCAATCAACCCGAGCTCGGGCAGCCACTTACGGGGAGAGTCAGGGGCGCATGGTCAACGGAACCGACGGACAGGGCGAGGCGGGTCGCACGCTCGGCGCGGGCGGCCGCTATCTCATCCAGGGGCTGCTCGGCGAGGGCGGCATGGCGTCCGTGCACCGGGCGTACGACACGGTCCTCGACCGCAATGTCGCGATCAAGACCATGCACTCCGAGTTCTCCCGGGAGCAGTCGTTCCGGGAGCGGTTCCGCCGCGAGGCCCAGGCCGTGGCCCGGCTGAACCACACGAACATCGTGGCGGTGTACGACTCCGGGGAGGAGCCCAGCGACGAGGGCGCCCCGGTCCCGTACATCGTCATGGAGTACGTCGAGGGCGATCCGCTGCGCGACGTCCTCAACGCCGACATCGAGCAGTTCGGCGCGATGCCCGCCGACCGGGCCCTGACCATCACGGCCGATGTGCTCGCCGCGCTCGCCGCCAGCCACGAGATGGGCCTGGTGCACCGCGACATCAAGCCCGGGAACGTGATGGTCACCCGGCGCGGCGTCGTCAAGGTGATGGACTTCGGCATCGCCCGCGCCGTGCAGTCCGGCGTCACCTCGATGACGCAGACCGGCATGGTCGTCGGAACCCCGCAGTACCTCTCCCCCGAGCAGGCGCTGGGCCGGGCCGTCGACGCCCGCTCCGACCTCTACACCACCGGTGTGATGCTCTTCGAGCTGCTCACCGGGCAGCTCCCCTTCGAGGGCGATTCGCCGCTCTCCATCGCCTACCACCATGTGCAGACGCCGCCGCCGGTGCCGTCCGGCATCAACCGGGCCATCCCCCCGGCGGTGGACGCGCTGGTCAACCGGGCGCTCGCGAAGGATCCGGCGCACCGCTTCCAGAGCGCCGACGAGATGATCGCGGAGATCCGCCGCATCAACTCCCCGGACACCCTGGGCGGCACCGCCCCCATGGTCACCGGCGGCGCGCACCCGGGCGTCCACCCCTCGCAGGCCGCCAGCGGCCAGCAGTACGCCTTCGGCCCGATCCAGCAGGGCGCCCCCGGCGGCCCGCAGTCCGGCTACAGCGCCCCGATCTCCGAGGTGTACTCGGGCTACGGGCCGCCTTCGCAGGCCGGCGGCCCGCCGACGCCCAACCCGTACCAACAGCAGCCGGTGGGGGGAGCGCCGAGCGCGCCGTCCGGAGCGAGCCGCAAGCGCGGCCCGCTGATCGTGGTGGCCGCCGTGGTGGCCGCCGGCGCGATCACCGGGGTGAGCCTCATGCTCGCCAACTCCGGAGGCGGGGGCGGCAAGCCGAACCCGCACACCTCCTCCTCGCACTCCGCCGCGGCCAAGTCGAACGACGGGCTGCAGGGGCCGGTCGACCCCAAGGGCGGCTACAAGGCCTCCGACTTCAAGGACTGCGACAACACCTTCCCCGGGCAGAACAACACGGTGACGGTGCCCAACCTGTCGTTCAACACCGTCAAGTGGTCGACCGAGTGCGCCGAGCGCCCGGCGGTCGGCCTGAAGGTCAAGACGGTGGAGTCGCCGAGCGCGGTGTGGCGCAAGGGCACCGTGCTGTCGCAGAAGCCCGATCAGAACTCACAGGTCAAGAAGGGGTCCACGGTCACCCTGACGGTGTCCTCCGGGCCGTGATCCACCGGGCCCGAGGCCGCCGGGGGGTGGGGGCGGGAGCAGGGCTCCCCGGACGGGTGGCGAACGCCGGCCGAGGCTGGTTCGTTTGCCCTACCGACAGCGGGAGACGGTACCGTTCAGCAGAACACCACCACGGTGATGAACCGCACGGCGAGGAGTGATGGGACCAACGCAGCCCCCCGAGGGCGTTGAGGGCAACCCGAACGGCATGAGCGGCGGTGGCGGCGAGTTCGGCACCGTGGGTGCCGGCCGCTACCGGCTGATCCAGCGCATCGGCCGGGGCGGTATGGCCGAGGTCTTCGCGGCGGAGGACGTCCGCCTGGGCCGCCCCGTCGCGGTCAAGCTGCTCCGAGCCGACCTCGCCCAGGACACCGTTGCCCGGCAGCGCTTCACGCGCGAGGCGCAGTCCGTCGCCGGTCTGAACCACCACGCCATCGTCGGGGTCTACGACACCGGCGAGGACATGGTCAACGGCGAGCCGCTGCCGTTCATGGTGATGGAGCTCGTCGAGGGCCGCACCATCCGCGACCTGCTGATCGACGCCGAGGAGCCGCCGGTCGAGCAGGCCCTGATCGTCGCCTCCGGGGTGCTGGAGGCGCTCGGCTACAGCCACCGGATGGGCATCGTCCACCGCGACATCAAGCCCGCCAACGTCATCATCACCAACCAGGGCGCCGTCAAGGTGATGGACTTCGGCATCGCCCGCGCGCTGGGCGGCGGCGCCTCCACCATGACGCAGACCGGCATGGTGATGGGCACCCCGCAGTACCTCTCGCCCGAGCAGGCGCTCGGCAAGGGCGTCGACGCGCGCTCCGACCTCTACGCCACCGGCTGCCTCCTCTACGAGCTGCTGACGCTGCGTCCGCCGTTCACCGGCGAGACCCCGCTGTCGGTGGTCTACCAGCACGTCCAGGACCCGCCGGTGCCGCCCTCGCAGGCCAACCCGCGCGTCCCCCCGGAGCTCGACGGCCTGGTGCTGCGCTCCCTCGCCAAGGACCCGGACGAGCGCTTCCAGAGCGCCGACGAGTTCCGCGGCGCCATCCAGCACGCCCTGGTGGCGCTCACCGGCACCGGCTCCACCCAGCTGGCCACCGGCATGTACGGCGTGGCGGGCATGGCGGCGGCCCCCACCCAGCGGATGGACCCGGCCTACGGCGGGGCGACGCCCTACGCCGGCACGCCGGGCGTCGGCGCCACCCAGCCCACCACGGCGATGGGCGGCGCGGGCGGCCCCGGCGCCCCCGTCGAGCTGGACGGGGCGGACGGCGGCGGCCCGCGGCGCAGCCGCAAGGCGCTGGTGGCGGCCATCGTGGTGATCGCGGCGATCGCGGCGATCGCCATCGGCGTCTGGGCGGCCACCAACAACAGCGGCGGCGGCGGGGGCGGCGGCACCACGCAGAGCCCCACGCAGTCGGCGACCACCTCGTCCAGCTCGACGCCGTCGCACACCTCCTCGCCGACCCAGTCGCCGACCTCGAGCAGCACGCAGAGCGAGACGCCGAGCTACACCCCGACGCACAGCTCCAGCCCGACGCAGTCGACGCAGCCCACGCCGACGTCCTCGCCGACGAAGACCTCGGGCGGCGGCGGCACCGGCACCAGCAGCCCGAAGCCGACGGTCTCGCACACCTCGGGCGGCGGCGGCTCGGCGCCCCCCTCGCCGACGGGCGGCAGCACGGAGACCCCGCTCACCGGCGGGTGACCGACCGCTGACCGGCCGCACAGCACGGCACCCCACCCTCGTGGTGGGGTGCCGTCGCGCTGCGGGGGCCGTCAGTCCCGCCGCCGCTCCTCGCCCGCCTTCATCCGCGCCACGTACGCCGCCGCCTGGGTGCGGCGCTCCATGCCGAGCTTGGCCAGCAGGCTGGAGACGTAGTTCTTCACCGTCTTCTCCGCCAGGTGCAGCTGCTGCCCGATCTGGCGGTTCGTCATCCCGTCGCCGATCAGGTCGAGGATGCGCCGCTCCTGGTCGGTGAGGCCCGAGAGCCGCTCGTCCTCGCGGCCCCGGCCGTTCCGCAGCCGCTCCAGCACCTGCGCGGTGGCCGCCGGGTCCAGCAGCGACTTGCCGGCCGCCACGTCGCGGACCGCGGTGAGCAGGTCCGTGCCCCGGATGCCCTTCAGGACGTAGCCCGAGGCCCCCGCCATGATCGCGTCGAAGAGCGCCTCGTCGTCCGAGTACGAGGTGAGCATGAGGCACTTGACGTCGGCGTTGCGGGACCGGACCTCGCGGCACACCTCCACACCGCTGCCGTCCGGCAGCCGGACGTCGAGCACCGCCACGTCCGGGCGGGTGGCGTCGATGCGCACCAGGGCGTCGGCGGCCGAACCCGCCTCCCCCACCACCTCGATGTCGTCCTCCGAGGAGAGCAGTTCGTGCACCCCCCGGCGTACCACTTCGTGGTCATCCAGCAGGAAAACTCTGATTTGTGCTGATTCGGTCACACCGACAAGCTTGGCACAGCATCTTGTAGAGCTTCGCCATGGACGGGAGCCGAACGAGGAAGTAGGAGCGGGCGGCGGAAGAGAACCTCTTACAACAGAGCGCGCGTCGGGATACCGTGCGGATGTCCCGGCAACCTGCGGCAACAGCGATCTACTAGGAATTCCCACAAAATCGCAGGTGACGGGGTCGACAAGGCGTTCGGACGCCACCGCGGTCGCGGCACGTCCGGCATGTCGCCGACCTCCCGCCGGACGACCTGTCACGCTCGTCCCGGCCCGCCCACACACCCCGTGAGCCGCGCCGGGGCGTGCGACCGCAACCGGCCGACCGGCGAACCCGGGGCCGGACAGACGGAGGAGCGAGACGTGACCACGAAGAGCAGTTCGGTGCGCGCCGGGGGCAAGGGCGCCCGCGGCGGCGGCCGCCGCCGCACCGGTTCGACGGCCCCGGCCTCCGGCCGGCCCGCCACCGAGGCCGCCGAGCTGGTGCAGCTGCTGACCCCCGAGGGCGAGCGGGCCGAGCACCCCGATTACTCCATCGATCTGACCCCCGAACAGCTGCGCGACCGCTATCGCGACATGGTGATGGTGCGCCGCTTCGACGGCGAGGCCGTCACCCTGCAGCGCCAGGGCGAGCTGGGCCTGTGGGCCTCGCTGCTCGGCCAGGAGGCCGCCCAGATCGGCTCGGCCCGGGCGATGCGCCCGGACGACTACGTCTTCCCGACCTACCGGGAGCACGGCGTCGCCTGGTGCCGCGACGTCGACCCGCTGACCCTGATGGGCATGTTCCGCGGGGTCAGCCACGGCGGCTGGGACCCCAACGAGAACAACTTCCACCTCTACACGATCGTCATCGGCTCGCAGACGCTGCACGCGGTCGGCTACGCCATGGGCATCGCCAAGGACGGCGCGGACGCGGCCGTCACCGCCTACTTCGGCGACGGCGCCTCCAGCCAGGGCGACGTCAGCGAGGCCTTCAACTTCGCCTCCGTCTACAACTCGCCGGTCGTCTTCTTCTGCCAGAACAACCAGTGGGCGATCTCCGAGCCGACCGAGCGCCAGTTCCGCGTGCCGCTCTACCAGCGGGCCGCCGGCTTCGGCTTCCCGGGCGTGCGGGTGGACGGCAACGACGTGCTCGCCGTGGAGGCCGTCACCCGCTGGGCGCTCGACCACGCCCGCTCCGGCGGCGGCCCCGTCCTGGTGGAGGCGTACACCTACCGGATGGGCGCGCACACCACCACCGACGACCCCTCCCGCTACCGGCTCAGCGCCGAGCAGGAGCAGTGGAAGCTGAAGGACCCGATCGCGCGGCTGAAGGCCCTCCTGACGCGCGAGGGGATCGCCGACCACGACTGGTTCGAGACGGTGGACGCGGAGGCCGAGCAGCTCGCCAAGCGGCTGCGCGACGGCGTCCGCTCGATGCCGAACCCCGAGCCGTCCTCGCTGATCTTCGACAACGTCTACACCGAGCCGCATGCCCTGGTGGACGAGGAGCGCGCCGCCTACCGGCGCTTCGCCGAGAGCCTGGCGGACGCCGAGCAGGAAGGGGGCCGCTGAGATGGCGACCGAGACCATGCCGCTGATGAAGGCGATCAACGCCGGACTGCGGAAGGCGCTGGAGGAAGACCCCAAGACCCTGCTGATGGGCGAGGACGTGGGCCGCCTCGGCGGCGTCTTCCGCGTCACCGACGGCCTCTACAAGGACTTCGGCGAGGAGCGGGTCGTGGACACCCCGCTCGCCGAGTCCGGCATCGTGGGCACCGCGATCGGCCTGGCGCTGCGCGGCTACCGGCCCATCCTGGAGATCCAGTTCGACGGGTTCGTCTACCCGGCGTTCGACCAGATCACCACCCAGCTCGCCAAGATGCACGCCCGGGCGCTCGGCAAGCTCCGGATGCCGGTGACCATCCGGATGCCCTACGGCGGCGGGATCGGCTCGGTGGAGCACCACAGCGAGTCCCCGGAGGCGTACTTCGCGCACACCGCGGGCCTGCGCGTGGTGAGCCCGTCCGACTCCTCGGACGCCTACTGGATGCTCCAGCAGGCCGTCCGCAGCGACGACCCGGTGCTCTATCTGGAGCCCAAGCGCCGCTACTGGCAGAAGGGCGCGCTGGACACCGCGGCCGAGCCGTCGATCGGGCTGCACCAGGCCCGGGTGCACCGCCCCTTCGAGGGGGACGCGCCCGCCGACCTGACGCTGATCGCCTACGGCCCGATGGTGAAGACCTGCCTGGACGCGGCGGCCGCCGCGGCCGCGGAGGGCCGCCGGCTGGAGGTCGTCGACCTGCGCTCGATCTCCCCGATCGACTTCGACACCGTGCAGGCCTGCGTCGAGGCGTCCGGCCGCGCCCTGGTGGTGCACGAGGCCCCGGTCTTCGGCGCCATCGGCGGCGAGGTGGCGGCGCGCATCACCGAGCGCTGCTTCTACTCGCTGGAGGCGCCCGTGCTGCGGGTGGGCGGCTACCACGCGCCCTACCCGCCGGCGAAGGCCGAGGAGGAGTACCTGCCCGGCGTGGACCGGGTGCTCGAGGCCGTCGACCGCTCGATGGCGTACTGAGGGGAGCTGAGGAGTTCATATGGACCGCGACTACCTCATGCCCGACATCGGCGAGGGACTGACCGAGGGCGAGATCCTCAAGTGGTACGTGGCCGAGGGCGACACCGTCCACGACGGCCAGGTGGTGTGCGAGGTGGAGACCGCCAAGGCCGCCGTCGAGCTGCCGATCCCCTACGACGGGGTGGTGCGCAAGCTGCACTTCGCCGAGGGCACCACGGTGGACGTCGGCACGCCCATCGTGACGGTGGGCACCGACGCGGCGGAGCCGGCTCCGGCCGCGCCTGCCGCTCCGGCGGCGCCGGAGGGCGAGCCGGAGGAGAAGCACGAGGTGCTGGTCGGCTACGGGCTGCGCGGCGACGCGCCCGTGCGGCGCCGGGCGCCGAAGGCGGCTCCCGAGGCGCCCGCCGCGGCGACGCCGGCGGCCCCGGTGGCGCCGGCCGCCAACGGGCGGCCGTCCGGCCGGGTGCTGACGAAGCCTCCGGTGCGCAAGCTCGCCCGCGACCTGGGCGTGGACCTCGCCGAGGTGCGCCCCACCGGGCCCGGCGGGCTCGTCACCCGCGAGGACGTCCGGCTGCACGCCGAGGCCGGGGCGCCGCCCGCGGCCGCGGTGGCCGCCGCCCCGGTGGCGCCCGCGGCGGCGGAGGACGTCCGGATCCCGATCCGCGGGGTGCGGAAGGCCACCGCCCAGGCGATGGTGGCCAGCAAGTTCACCGCCCCGCATGTGACGGAGTTCCTCCAGGTCGACGTCACCCGGACGATGAAGCTGGTGCGCAAGCTCAAGGAGTCGAAGGACTTCGAGGGCGTGCGGGTCTCGCCGCTGCTGATGGTGGCCAGGGCGCTGCTGACGGCGATCCGGCGGCACCCGGAGGTCAACGCCTCGTGGGACGAGCCCAACCAGGAGATCGTCGTCCGCGGGGACGTCAACCTGGGCATCGCGGCGGCGACGCCGCGCGGCCTGATCGTCCCCAACATCAAGGGCGCCCAGCGGCTGACGCTGCTGGAGCTGGCGCAGGAGATGGGCCGGCTGACGGCCACCGCCCGGGAGGGGAGAACCGCGCCGGCGGACATGCAGCGCGGCACGGTGACGATCACCAATGTGGGCGTCTTCGGCGTCGACACGGGGACGCCGATCCTCAACCCGGGCGAGGCGGCGATCCTCGCCTTCGGCGCGGTGCGGGAGATGCCGTGGGTGCACAAGGGGAAGGTGCGGCCGCGTCAGGTGACGACGCTGGCGCTCTCGTTCGACCACCGGCTGGTCGACGGCGAGCTGGGCTCGCGGGTGCTCGCTGACGTGGGAGCCGTGCTCGGCGACCCCGATCGGTTGATCGCCTGGTCGTAGCGGGCAAGCCGCCGCCTCGCCCCGGCACCCCGCCCGTCCTGCGTGTGCAGGGCGGGCGGGGTGCCGGGGCGCAGTGCTGGCTCAGGCCTGCCTGAGCAGGGCGCCGATGCGCTCGGCGTGGGGCTTGGAGAGCTTGACGGCGGCGAGGACCCCGGCGACCACGAAGAGGCTGTGCACGGAGAGCATGGTGCCCACCGGCAGGGTGTAGGCGCCGACCACCCGGGCCGCGCACTCGGCGAGCAGCGCGCCGCCCCAGATCAGCGAGAAGGTCCGCTCGGCGGCGCGGAACTCCGCGGAGGCGTCCGGGCCGGAGGAGAGCCGGTCCCAGGCAGCGAGCCTCGCCCGGTCGCCCTTGGTGATCATCGGTCGCATCACCCGGGACATCAGCGGCCGCCCGGCCGCCACCGAGAGCAGGATCGCGATCCCGATCACGCTGCTGACCAGGCCGTCCTTGGCGAGCATCAGCCGGGGGTCGCCGCCGACCGCGGCGAGGGCCAGGCCGGCGCCGGTGGCCAGCAGGGCCAGCGCGCCCAGCGCGTTCAGGCGGCGGTGCCGCACCGCGATCCACACGGTGCTGAGCGCCGGCGGGACGCTGGAGACGGCGAGCGCCGTGGTGGTGCTCGTGCCGAGGCCCCGGGAGAGCAGGTAGTAGCCGGCCAGCGGCAGCACCAGGTCGACCACCAGGGGGGCCAGGTGCGCATACGGCGCGGTGCGGGCGGGGGCGGCGGAGGAGGTGCTGATCGGCGTCATGGGGAGAACCGTAGACGCCGAACTTGTACTGCGTCAATGTTTTTTCTGGACTCAAGTATGTACTGACTATAGGGACGGCGCGGCGGTGCGGGGGCCGTCCGGGGGAATCGGGCTGACGGGTTGTCAGATGAGATGAGCAAGCGGGTACCCGTTGGTCCGTGCTGCGATCCCCGGAACGTCCGCGATGGCGGCTGCGCCGCCTGTGGACGGGGCTGCTGCTGGTCGCCGTGGCCGGCCTGGTGGGTGCCGCCTGGCCGCCCGATCCGCCGGCCCGCGACGGCGCCCGCATCGAACTCCTCTTCGTCGGCGACGGCTTCACCCGCGGCCAGGAGGCGCGGTTCCAGCAGGACGTCGACCGCCTCTGGCGGGCCTTCGCCGCGGAGGAGCCGTACCGCACCTACCGCGAGGTCTTCCGGGAGCGCCGCCTCGACCTCGCCTCCCCGCTCGCCGGCGTCGGGAGCCGGGAGCGCGCCACCCCGCTCGGAATGCACTACTGGTGCCACGGCGTGGAGCGGCTGCTCTGCGCGGACGAGCACCGCGTCGCCGCCGTCACCGGCGGCAACGAGCCCCGCCGCCGGATCATCGCGGTCGCCAACTCCACCACCTACGGCGGCGCCGGCGGCTCGGCGTCCACCACCGTGGGCGGCGGGAACCCGGACGCCGGGCCCGTCTTCCAGCACGAGATCGGCCACACCCTCGGCGGCCTCGGCGACGAGTACGACGGCGCCTACGGCGACGACCCCGCCCGTTTGGACTACCCCAACCTGGGCCGTCCCGGCCGGCCGGTGCCCTGGCGGCGCTGGCTGGGCGCCCGCGACCCCAGCGGCGGGCGGGTGGGCGCCTACGCCGGCGCCGACGGGGTGCTGCGCCCCACCCGCGACTCGATCATGCGGACGCTCGGCAGCGTCTACAACCTGCCCTCGCGGGAGGCGCTGATCGAGGAGTTCTACCGGGTCGCCTCGCCGCTGGTCGCGCACGGCCGGCGCGGCCGGGGCGGGCATCTGCTCTGGGTGCGGCCGCTGCACCTGATCGGGCACGCCTGGATCCGGGTGCGCTGGACGGTCGACGGGCGCGCGTGGAGCCGTCCGGGCTGCCGCGGCTGCTCCATTGGGGCGACCTTCGACACCGGGTGGCTGCCGCCCGGCCGGCACCGGGTCTCCGCGGTGGTCCGGGACGCCACGCCCTGGGTCCGGGACGAGGCGTTCCGCCGCAGGTCCATGACCCGGATCGTCAACTGGTCGGTGGGCTGAGTACATTCGTCTCAGCCAAGCCGACACTTCCGTTGCGAGCCATTGCCGGGCCGCCTGATTGCATCTAAGGTGTATGCGTTATGCCCCCAGCCGCCGAACGCGTGTACGCCCACGTCAAGCGAGCCATTCTGAGTCGCAGGTACGCGGGCGGGTCCCTGCTGACCGAGGGCGGTCTCGCCGACGAGGTCGGCGTCTCCCGGACTCCGGTGCGCGAGGCGCTGCTCCGGCTGGAGATGGAGGGGCTGCTCAAGCTCTACCCGAAGAAGGGCGCGCTCGTCCTTCCGGTGAGCGCCCAGGAGATCGCCGACGTGATGCAGGCGCGGCGCCTGGTGGAGCAGTTCGCGGTGCGGGCGGCGATCCCGGCACCGGTGCAGCTGCTGGACCAGCTGGAGGAGCTGGTCGCCGAGCAGAAGGCCGCGGAGGCGGCCGGCAACGGCGAGGGCTTCGCCCAGGCGGACCGGGCCTTCCACCGCGCGATCGTGGTGGCCGCGGGCAACGTGATCATCGAGAACTGGTACGACCAGCTGCGGGACCGTCAGCTGCGGATGGGCGTGGAGTTCGCGCGCAGCACGACGGACCGGGTGCGGCGCTCCATCGACGACCATGAGGCGATCCTGCACGCGCTGCGCTCGGGCGAGGCGGTCGGCGCGGCGGAGCTGGCGGGCACCCACATAGACCGCATCGAGCGGGAGTTGCGCGGGGAGCGCGAGTAGCCCTGCGGCCCCGCGCCCCTCGCGCGGTCACGGCGTGATCGAGAATTCGGCGAGGATCTTGGTGGCGAGGGCGGTGTCGCCCTCGATCTTGACGTCGGCGCGCTCGGGCCGGATGCGGCCGCAGGCGAGGCGGGCGTAGGTCTCCCAGTCGGTGGTGAGGGTGACGCGCGGGGAGAACGGCGCGTGCTCGCCGACCGCGGCGCGCGCCGGGTCGACCGGGTCGACCTCGACGGTGCGCATGAACTCGATGGGCCCGTGGACGTCCACGCTCACCGCGGTGTGCGGGGCCGCGCCGGCCCGCGTCACGACCTCCGGCAGGGCCGCCACCATGGAGTCGCGCGCGACGTAGGCCGCCGGGGTGTCGAGGTTGCCGGGGACGCCGATCGCCCGGCGGATGTCCTGCTCGTGCGCCCAGACGTCGAACGCCCGCAGCCGCAGCAGGGAGCCGAGCCGCATCTGGCGCCCCATCAGGCCGAGGACCTCCTGGTCGGGGTCGGTGAGGTCGCGCAGCGAGCGGCGCCGGCGGATCAGCGCGAGCTCCAGCTCGGACGTCATCTCCGGGGCGGTGTGGCAGCGCCGCACGTCGACCGGGACCTCGTTGTAGCGGGTCGGCTCGTCGACGACGTGGCGCAGGTCGCGCGGCAGGGTGTGGATCGGGCGAGGATCGCCCAGCAGGCCCAGCTCGGTGCCGATCAGGTGCGAGACGACATCGCGGACCGACCAGCCGGGGCACTCCGTGGCGCGGTTCCAGTCGGGCTCCGCGAGGGGCGCGACGAGTTCCTGGATCGCCTCCGTCGATTGCGTCCAGGCGTCGACGAGGGGCTGCAGGATGTGGGAGGCGTGCGGGATTCGGCGGGAATTCGGTATGGATGTCACGGATGGTCCCTCGGCGACGCGGCGGGAAGGCAGGAGTAGGACTGCAGGCATTATCCCGTCGGTGAGCTGGATCACCATCCGTTCCCGGAAATGTCGTCGGGGTGGGCCGCGGCTTGGCCGCGCGGCGGTGCCCGGCGATGTCGTCAAGGGCGCATAAAGACTGCCGAGGTTCGGCAATGCGGCGGACGGAAGGCGCGGGGCACGATGACGGCGCGCGGGGCGCGGCGCCGGCGGTGGCGCGTGCGGGTGCGGACCGGAGTCGAGGGGGCGGTCCGCACCGCGGTGCCCCGCGGTGCGGTCGCGGTGTCGGCGGACGGGGGGCCGCCGGGCCGCGGCGGTACCCGGCGGGTTCAGAGGGCGTGTTCGGGCCAGCGGAGGAGGCGGGCGCCGAGCGCCGCGGTCTGGAGGGTGTAGCGGTGCAGCGCGTCGTCCGGGTCGTACCCCGTCAACTCGCGTATCCGCGCCAGCCGGTAGGTCAGCGCCCGCACGCTGAGGCTCAGCCGGCGCGCCGTCTCGCTGCGGTTGTAGCCCGCCTCGGCATGCGCGGCGAGCGTCTCCAGCAGCGGCTCCGCCCCGCCCCGCGCCCCCGTCAGGGGGCCCAGTACGGTGCGCACCAGATCGGCCATCGCCGCCCGGTCGCGCAGCAGCACCGGAAAGACCATCAGCTCGGCCGCGTCCAGCAGATCGGCCGCCAGGCCGAGCCGCTCGGCGGTGTCCAGCGCGCTGAGGGCCTCCTCGTAGGAGTGCGCCACCCCGCCCGGCCCGCGGTGCGGCCGCCCCACCGCGACCCGCACCGCCCCGCCCGCGCCGCGCGCGCCGGCCATGGCGAGCGCCGCGAACGCCTCGGTGACCCGCCGGTCGCCGCCCGGCGCCACGCACACCAGCCGCCCCTCCTTGGTGGCCAGCAGCGGATGCCGGGAGCGCAGCCGCGCGGTCAGCTCGCGGTCGACGTGCCGGGTGACGGGGTGCCCGTCGTCGAAGCCGGGCCCCTCCGCCACGGCGGCGACGGCGACGCGGTGGGTGCGGGCGAGGCGCAGGCCGAACCGGTCGGCCCGCTCGGCGAGCCGGCCGAGCCCGCTGCGGCCGTGCAGCAGGTCGTCGACGAACTCCCGCCGCTCGGTCTCCTCGCGGTGCGCGGCGAGCCGCTGGGCCCGCTGGTAGCCGGTGACGACGGCCTCCACGGCGGCGTCCAGCGCGGCGAGCACGTCGCCGCCGGCGCGGCGCGCCTCGGCGGCGGTGGCGGCGCCGGCGATGCCGGGCAGCTCGGGCCAGGCGGCGCGCGCGGAGCGCAGCTGACCCCCGATCAGCTCGCGCAGCCCGAGCCCGGACTCGGCGGCCCGCTCGCCGAGCAGCCGGAGCTCCTCCAGTTCGTCGCGGCGGGGCCGGCGGCCGGTCCTGGAGACCCGGGCCAGCAGGTCCAGGCAGTCGTTCCCGTCCATGCCGCGTGACACCCCCGATCGCTGCAACCGTCGGACGGCGCCGCCGACATTACCTCACCTTGACTTTTCCTTGGCGAGGTCTTGGCGACCGGAGGGTCGGGCGACCGGACCGTCGAGCGGCGGCCGCCGCCGCTCAGCCGTCCAGGAAGGACTTCAGTGCGGAGGCGAGCAGATGCGGGTCGTCCGAGCCGGAGAGCTCCCGGACGGAGTGCATCGAGAGGATCGCGGTGCCGATGTCGACGGTCGCGATGCCGTGCCGGGCCGCGGTGATCGGGCCGATGGTGGTGCCGCAGGGCATCGCGTTGTTGGAGACGAAGGTCTGGTACGGCACCCCGGCCCGCTCGCAGGCCGCGGCGAAGACGGTCCGCCCGACGCCGTCGGTGGCGTACCGCTGGTTGACGTTGACCTTCAGGATCGGGCCGCCGTTGGGCATCGGGTGGTGCGTCGGGTCGTGCCGCTCCGCGTAGTTGGGGTGCACGGCGTGGCCGGTGTCGGAGGAGAGGCAGACGGACGCGGCCAGCGCGCGGGCGCGGTCCTCGACGCTGCCGCCGCGGGCGTGCACGCTGCGCTCCAGCACGGTGCCGAGCAGCGGGCCGTGCGCGCCGGTGTCGGACTGGCTGCCGTTCTCCTCGTGGTCGAAGGCGACCAGGACGGGGATGTGCGTCAGCGCGTCCGCGCCGGGCGCTGTGGCGGCGGCCGCCAGGGCGGCGGTGCCGGCGTGCGTGGAGAGCTGGTTGTCGAGGCGGCCCGAGGCGAAGAACTCCTCGCTCTGGCCGAGGAAGGCGGGCGGCTGGAGGTCGTAGAGCGACAGGTCCCAGCCGAGGATGTCGGCGGCGGTGGCGCCGGAGGCGCGCAGCTCGGGGGCCTCGGCGGCGAGGAAGTCCAGCAGCCCGCGCTCGTCCGAGGCGCCGGTGAGGCCCCAGATGGGCTGCATGCCGCGCTGCTTGTCGAGCTTGAGGCCGTTGTCGTTGACCCCGCGGTCCAGGTGGATGGCGAGCTGCGGGACGCGCAGCAGCGGCCGGTGGAAGTCGACCAGGTGGACGGAGCCGTCCCGCAGCGCGATCCGCCCGGCGAGGCCGAGGTCGCGGTCGAGCCAGGAGTTGAGGAGCGGTCCGCCGTAGATCTCGACGGCGAGCTGGCGCCAGCCGTGCGCGGCGAAGTCCGGCTGCGGCTTGACGCGCAGCGTCGGCGAGTCGGTGTGGGCGCCGACGATCCGGAACGGCGCGGCGGGGTCGCCGGCGGCGGCCTGCGGCAGGTACCAGGCGACGAGCGTGCCGCCGCGGACCAGGTAGCGGCCGCCGGGCTCGGCGGGGAAGGGGTCGGTCTCCTCGACGCGCGCGAAGCCGGCGGCCTCCAGCCGGGCCGCGGCGGAGGCGGCGGCGTGGTACGGCGTCGGGCTGGCCCCGGTGAAGGCCATGAGGTCGGCGGTGTGCGCGCGGTCGAAGTGGCTCATGGGGGCCAGATTACGCGTCCGCCCCGGCACCCCTCCGGCCAGGCGAGGCCTGGCCGGGCGGGGAGCCGGGGCGAGGGGCGGCAGACGGCGAGCGGCCCGAGCGGGCTTGGCGAAGTAGGGCACACTCCCCGCGCCGCCCGGCACGCGCATCTGCGGCGTTGCCCAAGCACGTACGTAAGAACCACTACGAACGAGCTCGGGCGCCTTGCGGCTGCACGCACCGAACGACGCGGAAAGGCACCCTGCTTCGCCAAACCCGCTTAGAAGGCGTCCTCGGGGAGCTCCATGATGGAGTTGTCGACGCGCTCGGCGAGCTTGCGCTGGCCGGTCAGCAGCGGCAGCACGTTCGCCGCGAAGAACCGCGCCGCGGCGATCTTGCCCTGGTAGAACGCCCGGTCCTTCTCCGAGACGTCCCCGCCCAGCGCCTCCGTCGCCACCACGGCCTGCCGCAGCAGCAGGTAGCCGACCATCAGGTCGCCCGAGGCCAGCACCAGGCGGGTGGTGTTCTGGCCCACCTTGTAGAGGCTGGTGACGTCCTGCTCGGTCGCGGCGAGCTGGGTGATCATCGCGCCGACGATGCCCTCGAGGTCCGCCGTGGCGCGCGCCAGCGCGTCCTTCTCGGCGGCGAAGCCCTCGGCCAGCGAGCCGGTGAACTCCTTGATCTCGTTCGCGAGCGCGCCCAGCGCCTGGCCCTGGTCCTTGACGATCTTCCGGAAGAAGAAGTCCTGGCCCTGGATCGCCGTGGTGCCCTCGTAGAGGGTGTCGATCTTGGCGTCCCGGATGTACTGCTCCAGCGGGTAGTCCTGGAGGTAGCCGGAGCCGCCGAAGGTCTGCAGCGACTGCGACAGCAGCTCGTAGGACTTCTCCGAGCCGTAGCCCTTGACGATCGGCAGCAGCAGGTCGTTGAGGCGGACGTCGGCCGGGTCGGCGTTCTTGCCCATGCCCAGCGGGTCCGCCTGCAGCATCCGGTCCTGGACGCAGGCCGTGTAGACGACCAGCGCGCGCAGGCCCTCGGCGTACGCCTTCTGGAACATCAGCGAGCGGCGGACGTCCGGGTGGTGCGTGATGGTGACGCGCGGCGCCGACTTGTCCGTCGACTGCGTCAGGTCCGCGCCCTGGACGCGCTCCTTGGCGTACTCCAGGGCGTTGAGGTAGCCCGTGGAGAGGGTGGCGATGGCCTTGGTGCCGACCATCATCCGCGCCGACTCGATGATCTTGAACATCTGGCGGATGCCGTCGTGCACCTCGCCGAGCAGGTAGCCCACCGCCGGGCGCTCCTCGCCGAAGCGCAGCTCGCAGGTGGTGGAGACCTTGAGGCCCATCTTGTGCTCGACGTTGGTGACGTAGGCGCCGTTGCGCTCGCCCAGCTCGCCGGTCTCCCAGTCGAACCGGTACTTCGGCACGATGAACATCGACAGGCCCTTGGTGCCGGGGCCGGCGCCCTCGGGGCGGGCCAGCACCAGGTGCACGATGTTGTCGCTCAGGTCGTGCTCGCCCGAGGTGATGAAGCGCTTGACGCCCTCGATGTGCCAGGTGCCGTCGTCCTGCAGAGACGCCTTGGTGCGGCCGGCGCCCACGTCCGAGCCGGCGTCCGGCTCGGTGAGGACCATGGTCGAGCCCCACTTGTGGTCGATCATCCGCTGGGCGACCTTGCCCTGCTCCTCGGTGCCCAGGCGGAGCACGACGGTGGCGAAGTCGAGGCCGCCGGCGTACATCCAGACCGCCGGGTTGGCGCCCAGCACCAGCTCCGCGATGGCCCAGTGCAGGCTAGCCGGGGCGGTGGTGCCGCCCAGCTCCTCGGGGAGGCCGAGGCGCCAGAACTCGGCGTCGATGAAGGCCTGGTACGACTTCTTGAACGTGTCCGGGAGGGTGGCGGTGTGGGTGTCCGGGTCGAAGACGGGCGGGTTGCGGTCGCCGTCGGCGAAGGACTCCGCGAGGTCCTCCGTGGCGAGCCGCTCGACCTCGGAGAGCACCGAGCGCGCGGTGTCCGGGTCGATCTCGGCGAAGGCGTCCTTGCCGTACACGTCGTCGCGGCCGAAGACCTCGAAGAGGTTGAACTCCAGGTCGCGGAGGTTGGACTTGTAATGCCCCATGGCGTTGCTCTCCGGTCGATCGTGTCTGCCGTCGGGAAGGGTAGGCGCAGGGTTAGACGCGTGCTCGATACCCGTGGGTAGCCACGATTATGCTACCCGTCGGTAACCATAGGCAATCCCCCAGGGGTTAGCTTGCTCCCCCGGGGACTCGCTAGCCTGGTCGGGTGTACGGCTACGAGCGCACGACCCCGAGCGGCGGGCCGCAGGGTCCCGGGGCGCACAACGGTGCGCAGTACGGCGGCGGCTACGAGGCCGGCGGCGGCTCCGGCTACGGGTATCCCCAGGGCGGCGGCTACCAGGACGCCGGTCAGAACGGCTACCAGGGGCAGGGCGGCTACGGCTACCCGCCCCCGCAGCAGGGTGCCCCCCAGCAGGGCGGCGCCCCCGAACCCGGCCGCTACCCGGAACCGCAGGGGCCGACGATGGCGGACGCGCTGCGCGCCTTCGCCGGCGGGGCGATGACGGCGGAGGACTTCCAGGAGATCTTCATCGCCTCCCGGATCTACTGCCCGCGGGCCGACACCCCGGGCTTCCTCGCCATGCCGAACACCAATCAGCCGCTGATCCCGATGTTCACCTCGCTCAAGGAGCTGCGGCGGTTCGCGGGCAAGGAGTCGAAGTACTTCGTGATCACCGGCGCCGAGGTGCTCGACCTGCTGCCGACCGGGTACGGCTTCGTGCTCGACGTGGAGGGGGACCACCGGGCGGTCTTCGACGCGCGGGCGGTCGAGGAGATGGTCGACTTCACCATGCGGCGGCTCTACGGCTGACTCCGGCCGATCCGGGCCTGACGGTCCGTCGGCGTGACGGCGTGACGGCGTGTCAAGGTTTGCGCAGGTCGGGGAGTTGGAGGGCTAGCGCATTACGGACTCCGGCGCGGGTCCGCCACCGGGATGCCGCCTAACGGGGTAATTAGTCCGATTTACCGGATAACGCCCTTGCGCCGTGCTGACATGGCGTCATGAACGATCACAGCGACCCCCGCAGGGGCACGCACGTCGGGCGGACGGCGCAGGTCCGCACCGCCACCAGGACCTGCCGCGTCCGCGGGCTGCGCGGCGGCACCGCCGCGGTGCTGCTCGCCGCGGCGGCGGCGACGGCCGGCGCGGCGGCCGCGCCCGCCTCGGCCGAGGCGGCGCCGGCGGTGGCGTCCAGCAGGCCGCACTACTGGTACCTCAAGCACGGGCATTGGTACTGGACCAGCCACTACGACCGATATCGCGCCTGGGTCGACGCCGGCGGGACCGGCAACGGCACGCGCGGGCCGGACTTCTCGCGCGGCTCGCGGCCGGCGCCGCCTCCCGCGTCCCGGCCGTCCGGGCGGTCCTCGTCGGACACGGCGCGCCCGGGGGCGCGGGCGATCACCGCGACCGCGGCCGGGCGGGCGATCGCCTACGCCCGCGCCCAGCTCGGCAAGCCGTACGCGTGGGGAGGCAACGGGCCGCGGGCCTTCGACTGCTCGGGGCTCGTCCAGCAGGCGTATCTGCGGGCCGGGGTGCGGCTGCCCCGGGTGACCGCCCAGCAGGCGGCGGCGACCACCCGGATCAGCGCGAGCCGGCTGCGCCCGGGAGACCTGGTGCACTGGTCCAACAACGGCAAGGCGTCCGGGGCGTACCACATCGCCATCTACCTCGGCGGCGGCAAGTACATCGAGGCGCCGCGGCCCGGGAAGAAGGTGCGGATCACCGCCATCTCCTGGGGCTACAAGCCGTCCTTCTACACCCGGGTGACGGTGCGCTAGCCGGCGCGGCGCCGGCGGCCCGGCAGGCGGATGTCGGCGCACCAGCGGCGGAGCTCGTCCCGGATGGCGACCAGCTCCGCCGCCGGATCGCCCTCGCCGGCCGGGGGCCAGCCGCGCACCCGGGCGCGGTAGGCGTCCGTGCGGTCCTCCGGGCGGGCGGTGAAGGCGAGGCCGATCGCCCGGTGGACGAGCCACTGGTGCTGCGTCAGCAGCCGCACCAGGCGGTCGGCGACGGTGGCGTACTCGGCGCTGACGTCCAGGTCCTCGAGGCGGGAGCGGAGCTGCTGCACGGCGTTGAGCTGCTCGCCGCAGCGGCGTCCGACGGTGACGGGGACCATCGCGGCGGTGCCGCAGGAGGTGACCATCCGGGTGGACTCGGGGACGACGGCGAGAGCCTGCTCGGCGATCTCCAGGAGGGAGAGGACCTGACGGGTCCCGGTGTCGGGATCGGGGCCGGGTTCGGCCTCGGGGCCGTGGCGCAGCCGGTTCCAGCGCCGGGCGAGAACGCTGCGCGGGTGGGCCGAGGTGGTGGCTCCGTACCCGGTGGCGGCGTCCGAGAGGGTCAGGGGTTGGTGCAGGCTCATGGGGGGCGGCCTCCAGCCGGAGGGCGTTGCGTGCGCCGGTTCCTTAGTGCCCATGATGCGGCAACCCCGGGGGAAACGGGCTGAGTTCGGCTGGTCTGCGCGGATTGCTAGCTCTGGGAGGGCCGGTGTGGCCGGATCGGGGCGGCCCGGCGCGGGCTAGGGGAGGCGCTTGCGCCAGGCGAGGGTGACGGCGATGCGGCGGCCGGGGTCGCCGTCCCAGTCGGCGGTGAGGCCGTGCGCGGAGAGCGCCGCCATCACGCGGGTGCCGACCGTTCGGGAGAGCGCCGGGTAGTCGGGGTGGCCGGCGGCGACGAAGCTGCCGAAGCCGAGCAGCAGCGGGCCGCCCTCGACGGCGCGCTGGGTGTCCTGGTTGTGGAAGTAGACGTAGCCCTCGGGGGCGGAGCCGGGCCGGATCTCGTCGTCGATCTCGTTGGCGGCGCACTGCGCGCAGCAGGTGAAGTCCTCGCGGGCGACGATGCCGGAGGCCTCCAGGTCGTCGAACGCACGGGCGAGGCGATCGTTGTCGGTGACGTCCGGCCAGGTCCGCTGCTCCTGCAGCCGGGCGTCCCAGGCGGCGGCGACGATGGCCTGGACGGTGGCCGGGGCGAGGGTGATCTGCTCCTCCTCGGCCATGGTGGTGGTGACGTCCTCGCAGACCTCGTCGAAGGCGGCGTAGCCCTCGGCGACGAAGCGGGCGGCGGTGTGCTCGACGGCCGCGGCGTCGGCGAGGTGCTCCATCTCCGCGGCGGACGCGGGTATGCCGCGCTCCTGGGCGAACTCCCCGACCGCCTCCAGGATGTCGTAGGCGGAGCCGTCGGTCTCCGCGGCCGACCTGCGGGCCACGGCGGTGAGCAGGGCGTGGGTCTGGGCGTCGAGAGACATGAGGGGGACCGTACCGCCGGGGCGCGGGTGTGGGGAGGGGCGGGCGGATAGAGTGACGCGGCCGACGCGGGTGCGATAGGCGGAGAAAGGCGGACGAGTCACACATGTGGGAGCTTCCGGAGGCGCTGCGGGGGGCGTTGGACGGGGTCGTCGGGGGCGGTGCCGGCGGGGCGCGGCTGGCGCGCGACGTCGAGGCGCTGATCGCGCGGTACCGCGCGGACGTTGCGGCGCCGGAGGCGATCCTCGCCACGCCGGGGGCGGCGCGGGCCTACGCGGCGTACCGGATGCCGGCGACGTACGCCGCCGTCCGGGCGGCGCTGGGGGAGCTTGCGCTGCGGACGGACGGGGCCGGGCCCTCGGGGCTCGCGCCGGTCACCCAGGTGGATGTGGGCGGGGGGACGGGGGCCGCTGTGTGGGCGGCGTTCGACGCGTTCGGCGGGCCGTCGGGGTCGCTGGAGCGGGCCCGGGTGCTGGAGCGGTCGCCGGAGGTGGTCGCGGTGGGGCGGGAGTTGGCGCGGGCCGGGGGGCTGGGGGCGGCGGAGTGGGAGCTGTTCCTGGTGGCGGAGGGGGCGTCGGAGGTCGCGGTGCCCGCTGCGGACCTGGTGACGGTCTCGTATGT
>NZ_MLCF01000028.1 GCF_001879105.1 Mangrovactinospora gilvigrisea
GGGCGGATCGCGGAGCGATCCGGGTGGGTGCCGGGGTTCAGGGCGGCAAACCCGGCACCGCGGCGGGCCGTGGGCAAAGCGCCACGGCAGGGCCCGGCGCTCCGCGCGGACGCGGATCGCGGATCGCGGAGCGATCCGGGTGGGGTGCCGGGGTTCAGGGCGGCAGACCCGGCACCGCGGCGGGCCGTCGGGCGACAGTGGACCCGGCACCGCGGCGGGCCGTCGGGTGGCGGCGGGCGGCACCGCGGTGGCGGGCGGCAGCGCCGCAGGCGCTAGCGGCGCTCCTGCTTCTGCTTGCACGCGACACACAGCAGCGCCCGCGGGAACGCCTGCATCCGCGCCTTCCCGATCGCGCCGCCGCACCCCTCGCAGCGTCCGAACTCCCCCGTCTCCAGACGGGCCAGCGCGCGCTCCGTCTGCGTCAGCATCTCCCGCGAGTTCGCCGCGAGCGCCATCTCGTGCTCGCGATTGACGTTCTTGCTTCCCACGTCCGCCTGGTCGTCCCCCGCACCGTCGCCGCTGTCCCGGACGAGCCCGTTGATCGCGGTCTCCGCGGCGGCGATCTCGGTGCGCAGCCGCTGGACCTCCGTCTCCAGCTCGACCCGCAGCTCGGCCGCCTCCTCGGCGGTCCAAGGGTCCTCCCCCTCGCGGACGGGCAGCACCGCGGAATCCGCGACACCGGCCGCGCCCGCCCCGCCGTTCCTGCCCTGCCTCGTCCTCGCCATGTCGGGCTCCCTCACTGCCTCTGCTGTGCTGCTGCTCAGCCGTCCGGCTGACTGGCCACGCGTTCGCTCTGGGTTGAGACGTTTGTGCCCAGCCCGCGCAGGGATAACCGCGTACGGCTCCGTTCGAGTCAGGCGAGGTAGGACGCCCACCCGCCCGGCGGCTTCTGACCGGGGGTCAGCTTCCCGAGCTTCGCCAGCACCGCCGGGTCCTGCGCGTCCAGCCAGTGGACCAGCTGCTTGAAGGTGACCAGCCGGACGCCGGGGGTGCCGACGATGGACAGGAACGCCTCCTCGACGGCGTCCATGTAGATGCCGCCGTTCCAGTCCTCGAAGTGGTTGCCGATGAAGAACGGCGCGCGGTTGGTGGTGAGGGCGCGTTCGAAGCCCGCCACATACGACGCGTGCGCCTCCTTCTTCCAGGTGGCCCGCATCGCCGGGTTGCCCTTGGGGTTGCCGGCGGACTGATTGGCCATCAGGTTGTAGTCCATCGACAGCACCTGGAAGGAGTGCCCCGGGAAGGGGATGGACTGCAGCGGGAAGTCCCACAGCCCGAGCTTCTTGCCCGGCCACATCTGCAGCCCGCCCGGCGAGCTGGCGTCGTAGCGCCACCCCAGCTTGGCCGCCGTCGGCAGCAGCCCGTCCCGGCCCTCCAGGCACGGGGTGCGGCCGCCCATCAGCTCCTTCTCGTAGTCGAACGGGAAGGCCGGCAGGTCGGTGAAGCCGGTGTTGGTCTTCCAGGTCTTGACGAACTTCTTGGCCTGGGCGATCTCGCTGTCCCACATCGCCGGGGTCCAGCGCTTGACGCCGGTGGGACCGCAGAAGTGGCCGTTGAAGTGGGTGCCGATCTCGTGGCCGGCGCTCCAGGCCGCGGTCACCTCCTTGATGGTGGCGTGGATGTGCTCGTCCGTCAGATAACCGATGGCGGACGCGCCGGCGGGCCACAGCGGCGGGCGGTAGAGCAGCTTCTTGCGCTCCGGGAGCATGTAGATGCCGGAGAGGAAGAAGGTCATCTTGGCGCCGTGCGCGTCTGCCAGATTGCGGAAGCGCTCGAAGTAGTTGGTGCGGGCCACGCCCGCGCCGTCCCAGGAGAAGACGACGAACTGCGGCGGCTCCTCGCCCGGCTTGAGCTTGTCCACGGCCGGCTGGTGGGGCTGCGGGCCGGTGTCGGAGGTGGACCCGTCGCCGATGAGGCGCACCCGGTGGCGGCCGTCGGGCTGCTTCCCGGTGCGGCGGTCGGACGAGCTTCCGTCGGTGCGTCCGGATCCGGCGGACCCATCCGACGAGCAGCCCGCGGCGACAACGGTGGTCGCCGCGGCGGCGGCACCGGCGGCTGTCGCGACGACCCTGCGGCGGGAGATGTCTCCCATGGCTTTCCTCGTTCCCCTCGATCACCAGCTGACGTTCTGCCCCTGACGTGGGAGGACGCGATCCGCCACGAAGGGGTTCACTCCGGATAAGCATTTTCTCTGAAAACCCTATGACCAGGGCGGAGGCACGACGGCCCTCTTCGGGTGAAACGACGGGGCCGGCGGGATGGATGTCGGGAGTGCGGGATGAGCCACCCGGCTGCCGTAGACTTGCGCCCAGGCAGGGCGATGAAGGGGACGAGTACCTCCGCACGCAGCCCGAAGCGACCCGGGGACGGTGAGAGCCCGGGGGCGTGCGCGGAGCGAAGATCACCCCGGAGCCGCCGGAGGAAAGGCCGCGTTCCGCACTCCCGTGCGGTCCGGCCCGGTAGAACCGGCAGCCTGCGCGAACGAAGCGGGCCGCGGCCCCCGGCGACGGGTGCGGCGGCCAAGGAGGGTGGTACCGCGGGGCCGACGGCCTCGTCCCTTCGGCAGCAGCAGCGGCAACGCACCACGCAGCGCCGCGATACGCACTGTTCCGCCGGAGGAGACAATGACCCGCCCCGATGGAGCGCCGAGCTACCGGGCCGTACCGGCCCAGGTCGACCTCCCCGAGCTGGACCGCTCGGTGTTGGAGTTCTGGCGCGAGAACAAGGTCTTCGAGCAGAGCCTCGACCAGACCGACGGGCAGCCCGAGTGGGTGTTCTACGAGGGCCCGCCGACCGCCAACGGCATGCCCGGCGTGCACCACATCGAGGCGCGCGTCTTCAAGGACGTCTTCCCCCGCTTCTGGACGATGCGCGGCCGCCACGTCGTGCGCCGCGCCGGCTGGGACTGCCACGGCCTCCCCGTGGAGCTCGCCGTCGAGAAGGAGCTGGGCTTCTCCGGCAAACCGGACATCGAGCGGTACGGCATCGCCGAGTTCAACGCCAAGTGCCGCGCGTCGGTGCTGCGGCACGTCGACGCCTTCACCACCATGACCGAGCGGATGGGCTACTGGACGGACATCCAGAACCCCTACCGCACCATGGACCCCGAGTACGTGGAGTCCGTGTGGTGGTCGCTGAAGCAGATCTTCGACAAGGGGATGCTCAGCCAGGACCACCGGGTCGCCCCCTGGTGCCCGCGCTGCGGCACCGGCCTCTCCGACCACGAGCTGGCGCAGGGCTACGAGACGGTCGTCGATCCCTCGGTCTACGTCCGCTTCCCGCTCGCCTCCGGCCCGCTGGCCGGGGAGGCGTCCCTGCTGGTGTGGACGACCACGCCCTGGACGCTGGTGTCCAACACCGCGGTCGCCGTCCACCCCGACGTCAGCTACGCGGTGGCGACGGACGGCAGCGAGAAGCTGGTCGTCGCCGAGCCGCTGCTCGGCGCCGCGCTCGGCGAGGGCTGGACGGCCACCGGCGAGACCTTCACCGGCCGCGAGATGGAGCGCTGGGCCTACCGGCGCCCCTTCGAGCTGGTCGACATCCCCGACGCGCACTACGTGGTGCTCGGCGAGTACGTCACCGTCGAGGACGGCACCGGCCTGGTCCACCAGGCGCCGGCCTTCGGCGAGGACGACATGAAGGTCACCCGCGCCTACGGAATGCCGGTCGTCAACCCGGTGCGCCCGGACGGCACCTTCGAGGAGGGCCTGCCGCTGATCGGCGGCGTCTTCTTCAAGAAGGCCGACGAGGCGCTGGTGGAGGACCTCCAGGCGCGCGGCCTGCTCTTCCGGCACCTCCCGTACGAGCACAACTACCCGCACTGCTGGCGGTGCCACACCGTCCTGATCTACTACGCACAGCCCAGCTGGTACGTGCGCACCACGGCGGTCAAGGAGCAGCTGCTCGCCGAGAACGAGCGGACCAACTGGCAGCCGGAGACGGTCAAGTGGGGCCGCTACGGCGACTGGCTCAACAACAACGTCGACTGGGCGCTGTCGCGGAACCGCTACTGGGGCACCCCGCTGCCGATCTGGCGCTGCGACGCGGACGGCGCGCACCTGACCTGCGTCGGCTCGCTGACGGAGCTGGGCGAGCTGGCCGGGCGGGACGTCTCCGACCTCGACCCGCACCGCCCCTTCATCGACGAGGTCGTCTTCGGCTGCCCGGAGGAGGGGTGCGGCGGCACCGCGGTGCGGGTGCCGGAGGTCATCGACGCCTGGTACGACTCGGGCTCGATGCCGTTCGCGCAGTGGGGCTACCCGTACCGCAACAAGGAGGTGTTCGAGCGCCTCTACCCCGCGCAGTTCATCTCCGAGGCGATCGACCAGACCCGCGGCTGGTTCTACACGCTGATGGCGGTCAACACGATCGTCTTCGGGAAGTCGTCCTACGAGAACGTGGTCTGCCTGGGCCACATCCTCGCCGAGGACGGCCGCAAGATGTCCAAGCACCTCGGCAATGTGCTGGAGCCGATCCCGCTGATGGACCGGCACGGCGCGGACGCGGTGCGCTGGTTCATGGCCTGCTCGGGCTCGCCCTGGTCGGCGCGGCGGGTGGGCGACACCACCCTCCAGGAGGTGGTGCGCAAGACGCTGCTCACCTACTGGAACACCGTCGCCTTCCAGGCGCTGTACGCCCGCACCGGAGACTGGGCGCCCTCGGCGTCCGACC
This sequence comes from Mangrovactinospora gilvigrisea, assembly GCF_001879105.1. GTDB lineage: Bacteria > Actinomycetota > Actinomycetes > Streptomycetales > Streptomycetaceae > Mangrovactinospora > Mangrovactinospora gilvigrisea. The sequence continues at coordinate 4,672 of NZ_MLCF01000028.1, forward strand.
CGGCGCCGGCGGAGCGCCCGCTGCTCGACCGGTGGGTGCTGTCCGAACTGAACGTCCTGGTGGGCGAGGTGACGGAGGCGCTGGAGTCCTTCGACACGCAGCGCGCCGGGAAGGCGCTCGCCGCCTTCGTCGACGACCTCTCCAACTGGTACGTGCGGCGCTCGCGCCGGCGCTTCTGGGCCGCCGAGCCGGCGGCGCTGGCGACGCTCCACGAGGCGCTGGAGACGGTGACGCGGCTGATGGCGCCGCTGGTGCCGTTCATCACCGAGCGGGTCTGGCAGGACCTGGTCCGCCCGGTGACGGCGGAGGCGGCGGACTCGGTGCACCTCGCGGCGTGGCCGACGGCCGACGCGTCGCTGGTGCGGGCCGAGCTGGGCCCGCAGATGGCGCTGGTGCGGCGGCTCGTCGAGCTGGGCCGCGCGACGCGCGCCGACAGCGGGGTGAAGACCCGCCAGCCGCTGTCCCGGGCGCTGGTCGCGGCGGCCGGCTTCGGCGAGCTGCCGGAGGAGCTGCGGGCGCAGATCGCCGACGAGCTGAACGTGGAGTCCGTGCAGGAGCTGGGCGGTGACGCGGCGGGCGGGCTCGTCGACACCTCCGCCAAGGGCAACTTCCGGGCGCTGGGCAAGCGGTTCGCCAAGCGGACGCCGGTGGTGGCCGCGGCGATCGCCGCGTGCGACGCGGCGGCTCTCGGCGCGGCGCTGAAGGCGGACGGTTCCGCGGTGGTGGACGTCGAGGGCGAGTCGGTGACGGTGACGCCGGAGGAGGTCTTCCTGACGGAGACGCCGCGGGAGGGCTGGGCGGTCGCCGCGGAGGCGGGCGCCACGGTGGCGCTCGACCTGACCATCACGCCGGAGCTGCGGCGGGCGGGGCTGGCGCGCGATGTGGTGCGGCTGGTGCAGGAGGCGCGGAAGTCGGCGGGGCTGGATGTCTCGGACCGGATCGTGCTGCGCTGGTCGGCCGGGTCGGAGGAGCTGGCGGAGGCGCTGGCCGAGCACGGGCCGCTGGTCGCGGACGAGGTGCTGGCGACGGACTTCGCGCGCGGCGTCGGCGAGGCCGGCTGGCACTCCGTCACGGACGACGCGCTGACCCTGACGGTGGCCTTCCGCGTCGCGTAGCGGCCGGTGCGGTGGCCTGTCCGCCGCGCCCCGAGCCCCGGACGGTGTCCGGGGAGGAGGGGCGGCGGACAGGCCACCGCGCGGCACGCGGGTCAGACCACCGCGAGGTGGTACGTCAGCAGCACCGCCGACGCCGCCGCCCCGGCCAGCGCCGTCGCGGTGAGGGCAAGCCGCCCGAGCCGCGTCCACCACCCCCGGCACCACGCCGTCACCGCTCCCGCCAGGACAACCGCGCAGAGCCCGACCACCGTCGCCCCGAGCCACGTCACCACGGACAGCAGCGGCGACCCCAGCGGCACCATCTCCATCATCGCGTTGCCGTCCCCCACGACCGCCGCGAACGCCCCCGCGAACCCCAGCGCCACAACCCCGGCCAGCGCCGCCGCCATCCGCGCGGCCCGCGCCCCCGCGGCATGCGCCGGCCGCCGGCGCACCCGCCGCACCAGCGCCGTCACCGGGTACGCCACCGCGCCCAGGGCCAGCACGCCCCCGCCCCCGGCGAGCAGCGCCATGTGCAGCGCGGGCGACTGACTCCACGTCACCTTCTGGTACGCCGTCGACGGCATCACCGACGAGACCAGCACGCCACCCGTCCCCGGGAACGCGATCCGCGCCGTCCCGCCGCGCTCCTGGAACATCCCCTCCCCCAGCGGCACCCAGTGCTGCACGGTGTGCTCGGGGTCCAGCGACAGCCCGTCCGTCACCAGCCCGCCGCCGTCACCACCGCCGTCACCACCACCGCCGTCGCGCCGCACGGTGACCGACCCGACCAGCGCCTCCACCTTCATCAGGCTGTGCCGGCTCACCCGTGCCGGGCGATAGGTGCCGGCGTACCGCCCGGCGTCGACGCCGACCGCCCGGTGCACCGGCGCGGGCGCGCCCGCGCCGGGCGCCAGCGCGTCCGCCACCGCGTCGATCACCCGCTTGCCGTCCCAGCTCGCCGTCCCGTCCGTGCCGTCGCCGTTGAAGACCACGAAGACCCCGACGTGCTGCCGCGGCAGAAGCAGCAGATTGCTGTGGAACCCCGGGATGTCCCCGTCCTTGAACCACCCGGCCAGCGCGCCGCGCCGCCACTCCTCGAAGCCGTAGCCGAGCCCGGGCAGCCGGGGATCCCCGCGGAAGTGCGCGCGCTGCATCAGCCGCGCCGCCGGGTCCGCCCCGAGCTGGCCCCGCATCCAACGGCCCATGTCCGCGGCGGTGCTGACGATGCCCGGCCCGGCCGGGGACCAGGAGCCGTACTGCCCCAGGTCCCGCGTCCAGCCCGAGTCGCCGGACGGCCGGTAGCCGCGCGCGAGGCTGCCGGTGATCGAGGCCGGGCCCGGCTGCGCCGCGGTGGAGCCGGTCATCCCCAGCGGCCCGAAGACATGGCGGTCCAGGTACCCCGGGAACGACTCCCCGGAGGCCTCGGCGACCACCTCCCCGGCCAGCGCGAAGCCGTAGTTGTCGTAGGCGGCGAGCGTGCCGGGCGGCCGGACCCGGGCCGGCCGGCGCTCCGTCAGCCCCTCCGCCAGCGGCTCGACCTGCGCGGCGCGGGCCCGGTTGCGGCCGACGATGTCGCTGTCGAAGCCGCCGGTGTGGGTGAGGAGGTTGTCCAGGGTGACCGGACGGCCCGGGTAGGTGTCGGGGACGGCGGCCCTGCGCAGATAGCGGTTGACGTCCGCCTTCGGGTCGACCTTGCCCGCGACGGCCAGTTGGGAGGCGGCCTGGGCGGTGAACAGCTTGCCGAGCGAGCCGAGGAAGAACCCGGTGCGGTCGGCGTCCACGCGGCGCTTCGACGCGGTGTCGGCGACGCCGTAGCCCTTGGCGAGCACCGTCCGGCCGCCGGAGACGACGGTGACGGCGGCGCCGGGGATGCGGTCGGCGGCCAGCCGGTCGGCGACCGCCCGGTCGACGGTGCGCTCCAGCGCGGCGGTTGGGGCGGTGCCGGTCCGCACCGCCGCGGCAGGCGCCGAGAGCGGCGCGGCGGCGCGGGCCGCCGGGGCCGGGAGCAGGACGGCGCCGGCGGCCAGCGCGGCCGCGGCCGTCATCGGGAGGATTCGCATGACCCCAGCCTCGCCGCCGGCCCGGGTGCCGCGGCAGTGCCGGGCGCACCGGCCTGACGTGGGTTTCCCATGATCACCACGGGGGTTCTCCCCAGGCTCCGGGTACCGTGTCCCCCATGCGCACGAGCCCCGTCGGCGCCGACCGCCCCGAGCCGCCGCGGGAGGGCCGGCCGCTCGGCGAGCCGCCGGGCCCCGGGCCCGTCCAACTGGTGCTCGTCCTCGCCGCGGTGCTGATCGGCTTCGCCGCGGAGCCCGGTGCCGTGCTGCCCCGCCCGACGGCGGTCCCGATGGTCCTGCTGCAGCTGGCGACGTGTTTCCCGAGGACGCGGCGGCTGCGCGGCCCCTGGCTGCCGGCCGTCCAGCTGCTGCTGGTGCCGTGGTCGGGGCTGCCGGGGTTCCTGGCGGCGTCGGTGCTGCTGGTCGCCGCCCGACCGGCGCTGCGCTGGACGCTCTTCGCGATCGTGGTGCTGGCCGCCGGACCGCTGGAGGGGCAGGGGCACGGGCACGGGGCGTACGGGGTCGCCAACGCGATGGGCAACGCCCTCGCCCAGGGCCTCATCGTCTTCGCGCTGACCCGGCTCTCCGACCTCTACGCCGAGCTGCGCGCGGCGCGCGGGGCGCTGGCCGAGGCGCGGGTGGCGGCGGAACGCGAGCGCGCCGGCCGGGACTTGGACGCGGTGCTGGGCCGGGCGCTCTCCGAGGTGGTCCGCCTCGCGGTGCGCGGCGAGGGCGCGGCGGCGGCCCGCACGGCCCGGGAGGCGTCGGCCCTGGCGCGCGGCGCGGCACCCGGCCCGGCGCCCGAGGGGCCCGACGAGGGCGCGGGGCTGACGCCCCGTCTGGCGCTGCCCGTGGTGCTCGCCACCCATGCCGAGTACCTTCTGGTCGGCACGGTCTTCCTGCTCGACGGCGGGCCCACGGGCTGGGCCCTGGCGGTGGACCTCGCCGCGCTGGCCGCGGTGGTCGGCATCCAGGTGCACCACTCGCTGCCGCGCCCGCCCGGCGTGCTGCCGCGCGGCGCCCGGTGGACGCTGGGCGCGCAACTGGCGCTCGCCCTCGGCGCGCTGGCCGGGCCGGGAGGTCCGCATCCGCAGCTGCTGGGGTTCGCGGCGGCCTCGCTGCTGATCATCCTGCCGGGACGGGCGGCCTGGCCGGCGTTCGCGCTGCTGGTCGCGACGGCGGCGGCGGTCTCCGTCGGCGGCGAGGGGACGGGGGCCGTCACCGCCGCCGCCGATGTGGCCGTCATCGGGCTCGTCTTCTACGGCCTCGCGCTGCTGACCCGGCTGGTCCACCAGGTCCGGGAGGCGGGACGGGCGCTGGCCGCGCTCGCCGTCGCCCGGGAGCGGCGGCGGATCGCCCGGGACGTCCACGATCTGCTCGGCCTCGGGCTGTCGGCGATCGCGATGAAGGGCGAGCTGGCCGCGCGCGACCCGGATCCGGAGCGGGCCGCCGGGCATCTCGCCGACGTCCGGGCGCTCGCCGGGCGGGCCCTCGCCGATCTGCGGGCCATCCCCGGGGACGGCGCGGTGCTCGACTGGCCGGGCGAACTGGCGTCCGCACGGGAGCTGCTGGCGGCCGCGGACGTGGAGCTGGCGGCGGAGGACGGGGCCGCGGTCGCCGAGCCGGTCGGCGCGCTCTTCGCCGCGGCGCTGCGCGAGGCGGTGACCAATGCGCTGCGGCACGGCGGCAGCGGCCTGCGGCACGTCGAGGTGGCGGTGGCGGCCGACCGGCTGCGGGTGGTCAGCGACGGCGCGGGGCAGGCCGCGTCGCCGCCGGACGGGGTCGGCGCGGGGCAGGCCGCGTCGCCGCCGGACGGGGTCGGCGCGGGGCAGGCCGCGTCGCCGCCGGACGGGGTCGGCGCGGGGCAGGCCGCGTCGCCGCCGGACGGGGTCGGCGCGGTCGGCGGGAACGGGCTGCGGAACCTCGCCGAGCGGGCCGCCGCGCTCGGCGGACGGGCCTCGGCGGGGCCGCGACCGGGCGGGCGGTTCGCGCTGGAGGTGACCGTCGGCTCAGGCGGAGAGCCAGCCGGCCTCGCGGGCGATGCGGACGGCGTCGAGGCGGTTGCGCGCGTCGAGCTTGGTGACGGCGGCGGCGAGGTAGTTGCGGACGGTCCCCGGCGACAGGTGCAGTGACCCGGCGATCTCGTCGAGCTCGGCGCCGTCCGCGGCCTGGCGCAGCACGTCCGTCTCACGCTCCGTCAGCGGGTTCTCGCGTGCGGTGAGGGCGGCGGCGGCGAGCTGCGGGTCGAGCACCCGCTCCCCGGCGGCGACCTGGCGGACGGCCTCGGCGAGGCGGTCCGGCGGGGCGTCCTTGAGCATGAACCCGTCGACCTCGGCGGCGAGCGCCGACCGCAGCACCTCGGGCCGGCCGATCGCGGTGAGGATCAACACACGGCACTCGGGCAGCTCCTCCCGCAGCCGCCGCGCCGCGGAGAGCCCGTCGAGACCGGGCATCCCCACGTCGAGCACGGCCACCGACGGTCGCGCGGCGAGCGCCGCGGCGACGACCTCGTCCCCCCGCCCCACCTCCGCGACGACCGCCAGATCAGGCTCCAGCCCGAGCAGCGCGGCCAGCGCCCCCCGCAGCATCCGCATGTCCTCGGCAAGCAAGACCCGAATCATCCACCCCTCCCCACCCCGCATCGTACTGGCGGGAACGGACCGTTCCGCGACGGACGGGTGGGGTGCCGGGGCAGAAGGGGACGCCGAACCGGGCACCGGGCGGGCCGCGCAGAAACGATCAGCCCCGGGACCGTGTACCGGTCCCGGGGCTGAACGAAGGTGCTGCTTACCGCTTAGTTCTCAGGGTCCTCGTCGATGAGGAAACCGCGCATCGGCGTCGGCGCCCCCTGCTGGACCTGCTGCATCGGCTGCGGCGCCTGCGGGCGGATCGGCGCCATCGGCTGCGTCATCGCCGGGGCCGGCGCCTGCTGCGGATGCGGAGCCGGCATCGGCTGCGGGACCGGACCGCCGTGGGTGTGGCCGCCCTGGCCCGGCGCGCCCTGGCCCGGCGCCAGCTGCTGCTGGCCGCCCAGGGACTGACCGCCGAGGGACTGGCCACCGAGGGACTGACCGCCCAGCGTGCCCACACCGTTGGCGCCGCCGAAGGACTGCCCGCCGTGCGTGCCGCCGCCGTTCATCTGCGCGACGTTGCCGGCCGGCAGCGACGCGGGGACGGACGGCTGGCGCGGCGGCGCCAGCGAGTCGTCGGCCTGCGACTCCAGCGCGCGCAGCTGGCTGTCCAGGTAGGACTTGAGGCGCGTGCGGTACTCGCGCTCGAAGGACTTGAGGTCCTCGACCTTGCGCTCCAGCGTGGCGCGCGCGGACTCCAGCGAGCCCATCGCGACGCGGTGCTTCTCCTGGGCGTCCCGCTCCAGCGCGTCGGCCTTGGCGCGGGCGTCCCGCTCCAGGCCCTCGGCGCGGCTGCGGGCCTCACCGATGATCTTGTTGGCCTCGGAACGGGCCTCCTGCACGGCCTGGTCCGCGGTCTGCTGCGCGAGCGCGAGAACGCGCGCGGCGCTGTCGCCACCGGGACCCTGCTGCGGCTGGCCGCCGAAGCCCTGCGGCGGGCCCACCGGGCCGCCCATCGGGTGCGGCTGCGGCTGCTGCGGGTGCTGGGGGTGCTGCGGCTGGTGACCGGGGCCCATCGGGCCGCCGGGGCCGCCGTGCCCCTGAGGGCCGGCCAACTGGGGCTGCTGACCGGGCATTCCGGGCATACCAGGACCGCGTCCGGGGCCACCGGGGCCGGGGAGCTGCGGCTGGCCGCCCATCTGCGGCATCGCCTGGGTCTGCTGCTGCTGGTGAGGCGGCACCGGCTGCGGACCCGATATGGCCGCCGGCAGGCCGGGGCGCTGGTCCTGCGGTTCGGGGCCCTTGCGCATCTGCGGAGCGCCGCCTTGGTTCTGGGCGGCAGCCCGGGTCGCGGCGGCGAGCTTGGCGCGCAGGTCCTCGTTCTCACGGAGGAGGCGCGTCAGCTCTGCCTCGACCTCGTCGAGGAAGGCATCGACCTCGTCCTCGTCATAGCCCTCACGGAGACGGACGGTCGTGAACTGCTTGTTACGAACGTCCTCGGGGGTCAACGGCATCTCTTCACCTCAACGTGATCGTCGACATATTGGCAGACCGCACCGTTCACATCACAGCCCGCCTCACGACAAAGATCAGGATGTAGACGATGATCATCAGTACGAAGAAGGACAGGTCGAGCGCCACGCCCCCAAGGCGCAGTGGCGGCAGGAACCGCCGAAGGAGTCTAAGCGGTGGATCGGTGACGCTGTACACCGCGCCCAGTGTGACCCTCATCGGACGCGGTGGCGTCCAATCCCGGGCGAACTGCTGAACGTACTCCATCACCAAATGGAAGATCAGGACCAGCAGGTAGCACATCAGCACGATGTAGAGCACTTCACCCGCGATGTGCACAGCCCCTCCACTCCCCTCTCGGACACCCACACCGGGACCGCGTCCTACCGCGGCCCCGACCGACAGGCGGCTCAGCTCTGGTTGAAGAACCCGCCTTCGGCAATGCGGGCCTTGTCCTCCGCCGTCACCTCGACGTTAGCAGGCGACAGAAGGAAGACCTTCTGAGTCACTCGCTCGATACTGCCATGAAGGCCGAAGATCAGACCGGCCGCGAAGTCGACCAGTCGCTTGGCATCGCTGTCCTCCATCTCCGTCAGGTTCATGATCACCGGGGTGCCCTCACGGAAGTGTTCCCCGATGGTGCGGGCTTCGTTGTAGGTCCTGGGGTGCAGCGTTGTGATGCGGTACTGCTCGCGCTCAGACACGATCTTGGGCATGACCACCGGTGCGTTCTTCTCGGAGGAGCGACGGTCGGGTGTGATGGAAGACACCGATGCGGTGCGTTCCGGAGCCACCCGTGCGGGTGCGACGCGCGGCGCCGGGCGCTCGGGGGTTCGTTCGACGGCCGGCATCCGCGGCTCGGTCGTGGTGGGGAGATTGCGCGAGGGCTGATCGTCGATCAACTCCCGGTCGCCGCGGTCCCGCTCGCGCGCGCCGACGCGCGGGCGCGGCTCGCGGGGCTTGGGCTCCCGGTCCGCGGCGGATTCCCGGGCGCGCTCGTCGCGGTCCTCGCGCTCGTGGCGACCGGTGATCGGTCCCGTTTCGGGGTCGAACTCGTCGTCGCCGTCGTACCCCTGGCCGTCGTACCCATCGTCCTCCACGAGGCCGAGGTACACGCCCATCTTGCGCAATGCGCCGGCCATGCTTCTACCCTCCGGTCTGCGGTGGATCTGCGCCGTCACCTTTGTGCTGTGGTCCTACGATCCACTGTTTCGTGACGCTACCTCAGCGGTGATCTGACACCCAGCACCGCCGTACCGACACGGATGTGTGTCGCGCCCTCGGCCACAGCCTCCTCCAGGTCACTGCTCATACCCGCCGAGACCATCGTGGCAGCCGGATGGGCTCGGCGCACGGAAGATGAGATTTCCGCCAGCCGGGCGAACGCCGCGCGCGGATCGCCGGCATAGCGTCCGGCCAGCGGCGCGACCGCCATCACGCCGTCAACTCGCAGACCGGGCGCGGAGTTCAGGGCGTCGGCGACGGCGGGCACGTCACCCGGGTGGGCGCCGCCGCGGCCCTGGTGGGAGGGGTTGCCTGGGGCCTGGTCGTCACCCTCGAGGTCGACCTGGATCAGGCAGCCCAGTTCGCGTCCCGGCTGGTCGCGCCCGATGCGGACGGCCTCCTTGGAGAGGGCCTGAACGAGCCTCAGACGATCGACAGAATGTACACGATTGGCGTATTTCATTACTGATCTGACTTTATTGGTCTGGAGTTGGCCGATGAAGTGCCAGTCCAGATCCGTCAGATCGGCGCACGCCTCGGCCTTCGGGGCGGCGTCCTGGTCGCGGTTCTCGCCGACGTCCCGCACCCCGAGCCCGTGCAGCAGCCGGACGTCGCTCGCGGGGTAGGTCTTGGTGACGACGATCAGCCGGACGTCCTCGCGGGGGCGGCCGGCGGCGGCGCAGGCGGCCGCGACCCGGCGCTCCACGGCGGCGAGGTTCTCCTTCAGCTCGGCCGCCCGCTCCCTTCCGGCATCTCCGCTTTCATGGCCTTTGCCGGAATTGCCGGACGGGTCTGACTGATCATCAGCTGTGCGGAAATTCACACCAGTTCCTTGCGTACCGAATCAGGCCAACCAGACATATCCGGCCTGGCGGCCGGTGCGTCCCTCGCGGCGGTAGGAGTAGTGGTCGCTCGACTCGATGGTGCAGACGTCCGAGCGGACGCCGGCCGGAACGCCGAGCCGCTCCAGCTGGGCATGGACCCCGGCGGGCACGTCCAGCGCCGGCGTCCCGGCCCGGGTGGTGGCGGCGGAGCCCGGGGCGGCGGCCGCCACCTCGTCCCGCATCGCGGCCGGCACCTCGTAGCAGCGGCCGCAGGCGGCCGGCCCGGTGGCGGCGGCGATCCGCTCCGCCCTGGCCCCGGCCGCGACCATCGCCTCGACCAGTGCGGGGACCACCCCGGCGGCGAGGCCCGGCCGCCCGGAGTGGGCGGCGCCGACGACCCCGGCCTCCGGGTCGGCGAGCAGCACCGGGGTGCAGTCGGCGACGAGCACGGCCAGCGCGAGCCCCGGACGAGTGGTCACCACGGCGTCGCACTCCGGCAGTTCCCCGGCCGGGTCCTCGACCCGGACCACCCGGTTGCCGTGCACCTGGTGCATCCACACCACCCCAGCCGGATCGAGCCCGAGCGCCCCGGCCGCGGAAGCGCGGTTGGCGCGCACCCGCTCCGGGTCGTCCCCGACGGCGCCGCCCAGGTTGAGCTCCGTCCACGGCGCCGGGCTGGCGCCGCCCCACCGGTCGGTGAACGCGAAGTGGGCGCCGCCGTTGTCCTGCTGAAAGCCGATCACGCCCGCATGCTATCCAATCGGCCGTGAAACACGAGGTCCGCGCGGTGCCATGCACCGCGCGGACCTCGGTTGGGGTGTTCCGGTGGATCAGGAGTCGTGCTTGAGGAACTCCGGCACGTCCAGGTCCATCTCCTCGGCCTCGCCGTACCGGTTCGGCGGCGGCACCTGGGCCGCGGCCGGCGGCTCGGCCGGGGCGGTCGGCACCGGCTCGGGGGCCGGGCGGGTCGGCGTCTCGGGCGGGTTGGTGCCCAGCACGCCGCCGGAGGCGCCGCCCCGGTAGGAGCCGAGGCTGCCGGCGTCGACCGGCGGCATCGACGGCGGGCGGTGGTGGCCGGCGCCCGCCGGGGCCGGGGCCGAGCGCTGGGTGCCGAGCGTCTCGCGCGCCGAGCCGGCCGGGGTGGCGGCGGAGGCGGGGCGGCCGGCCGGGGCGTGGCCCGCGGTCTCCCGCTCCCGCCCGGCGGTCGGCGCGGGCGTCTCGCGGCCGGACGACGCCTTGCCCGGGACCGGCTGGCCGCCGTCGAAGCCGGCGGCGATCACGGTGACCCGGACCTCGTCGCCGAGCGCGTCGTCGATCACCGCGCCGAAGATGATGTTGGCCTCGGGGTGCGCGGCCTCGCTCACCAGCTGGGCGGCCTCGTTGATCTCGAAGAGGCCGAGGTCCGAGCCGCCGGAGACGGAGAGCAGCACGCCGCGGGCGCCGTCGATGCTCGCCTCCAGCAGCGGCGAGGAGATGGCCATCTCGGCGGCGGCCACCGCGCGGTCGTCGCCGCGGGCCGAGCCGATGCCCATCAGGGCGGAACCGGCGTCCGACATCACGGACTTGACGTCCGCGAAGTCCAGGTTGATCAGGCCGGGGGTGGTGATCAGGTCGGTGATGCCCTGCACACCGGAGAGCAGCACCTGGTCGGCGGACTTGAACGCGTCCAGCACGCTGACCTGGCGGTCGGAGATGGACAGCAGCCGGTCGTTGGGGATGACGATGAGGGTGTCCACCTCCTCGCGCAGCCCGGAGATGCCGTCCTCGGCCTGGTTGGCGCGGCGGCGGCCCTCGAAGGTGAAGGGGCGGGTGACGACGCCGATGGTGAGGGCTCCGAGGGAGCGGGCGATGTTCGCGACGACGGGCGCGCCGCCCGTGCCGGTGCCGCCGCCCTCGCCGGCCGTCACGAAGACCATGTCGGCCCCCTTGAGGACCTCCTCGATCTCCTCGCGGTGGTCCTCGGCGGCCTTGCGGCCCACATCCGGGTTGGCGCCGGCGCCGAGGCCGCGGGTCAACTCCCGGCCGACGTCGAGCTTGACGTCGGCGTCGGACATCAGGAGGGCCTGCGCGTCGGTGTTGATCGCGATGAACTCGACGCCCTTCAGACCGACCTCGATCATCCGGTTGATGGCGTTGACACCACCGCCGCCGATCCCAACGACCTTGATGACGGCGAGGTAGTTCTGCGGTGCTGCCACGTCGAATGGCCTCTCGCTTCGTGGTTGGGGCCACAACCCTCAACCTCACCTTTAGAGTGAGCTTTTGGTCGAGGAGTTGCCTCTGCTCTGGTAGGACACTAAGTCGACTCGGGCGGACTGTTCAACGAACACGCCGAACCTCGCGACTTTCTTTTGACCCTATGTGATCATCCGCCCGCTATCCGAACCAGGGTCCCCGGGCCGCAAGTTGATCCCATCACAGGTGGCCGGGGGGGTGCCAACCCCTTCTGGAATTCAGCCGATTGCCGGGTGCGGCGCACCGCGTGTCCATCCCCCGCAGGAGTGGTCCCGGTGCGCCGGCCGCGGCGCACGCTGTGCCGAACGGGCGGCGCGGCGCCGGGCCCCGGCGCCGGACTCAGCCGAGCGCCGGGTCCCCCGGTGCGCTGACGTCGTACACGGCGGCGGAATCGTCCTTCTTCAGCAGCGCCTGGAGGGCGGCGGCCTTCTGGGATCCGCGCTCCGGACTCCCCCATCGCACCACCGAGTTGCCGCTCTTTCCTGACAACCGGACAGTGATGTCATCGTATGAATCGACCTGAACCCAGGCGGCCCGGGAGCGCGCGGCGGCCGGAAGATCACGGGCCACCCGCACCGCTCCGCGCAGCAGTTCGGACCTCGGGAAGGCGGCCGAATAGGAAGCGGAGACGTTCCGTCCGGAGTCCATCCGGATCTGCGGAACGCCGGAAGGCCGGGTCACCGTGGTGTCGAACTTGTCGCCGGCGGCGTCGATTTCGTCGTAGCCGACGGTCGGGTCCGCGTCGCGCAGCACGGCGACCGCGCGGCGCTCGGTGACGGAGATGGCCAGGGTGTGCGGCCAGTCCCGGGTCACCGTGACGGAGGCGACCCGCGGCAGCACGGCGATCCGCTCCCGCACGGCGGAGGTGTCGACGCGGGCCAGTTGGATGCCGTCCGGGACGGCGGCGGCCCGCATGATCTGCGTCTTCGTCAACCGGTGGTCCCCGCGGGCCGCCTGGGGGGCGGCGTCCAGCCCGATGTGCAGGACGCGGAAGTCGAGCAGCGGCGTGGCGTACGCGATGACGCCGCCGGCGCCGGCGAGCAGGGCGAGGAGCGTGATGACCAGCAGCCCGAGGCGGGCGCGGCGCGTCAGCCGCAGGCGCGGGCGGGTTCGGGTGCGCCCGCGCTTGCGCGGGGGTGGGGGTTTCTTGGTCTGCTCGCGCTCACGGCCTGCGCGGGGACGGGTACCGGTGCCCATTCCGCAACGTTAACGCGCGGCGTTGCGGCGACGCCCACCCGCCACGCGCGTCCCGGCTCCGCCGTGGTCCCCGTCCTGCCGCCCCCAAGCCCCGGCACCCCACCCGGGGTGGTCGCGGTGCCCGCGCCGTCGGAAGCCGTACGGCCGCCGACGGCTTCGGCACCGGACGGACTCCGGTGGGGTACCGGGGCGGAGGGGCGGCGAAGACCTAGCGCCGCGCGGCGGCGGCGATCGCCTCGTGGACCATGCCCACGAGGAGCTCGTCCGCGTCGCGCCTGCCGAACGCCGCGGCCGCCGCGGACATGGCCTGCAGCCGCGAGGGGTCGCGGAAGACGGGAAGTACGTTGTTCAGCACCCAATCACCCGTCAGCTGGGCGTCGTCGACGAGCAGCCCGCCGCCCGCGTTGACCACCGGCTGGGCGTTCAGCCGCTGCTCGCCGTTGCCGATCGGCAGCGGCACATACGCGGCCGGCAGCCCCACCGCGGAGAGCTCCGCGACCGTCATCGCCCCCGCCCGGCACAGCATCATGTCCGCCGCCGCATAGGCGAGATCCATCCGCTCCAGGTACGGCACCGGCCGGTACGGCGGCAGCCCCGGCACGTCCTGGACGTAGGGCATCTCGTTCTTCGGGCCCACCGCGTGCAGCACCTGCACGCCCGCCTGCTGCAGCTGCGGGACCACCGACTGGACGACCTCGTTCAGCCGCCGCGCCCCCTGCGAGCCCCCCGTGACCAGCAGCGTCGGGTGGTGCGGCGAGAGCCCGAAGAGCGCCTGGGCCTGCGGCCGCGCCGCCGCGCGGTCCAGCGTGGCGATCGCCCGCCGCAGCGGGATCCCCACGTACCGCGCCGAGCGCAGCTTGCTCTCCGGCGTCGAGACCGCCACGAAGTCCGTGTACCGCGAGCCGATCTTGTTGGCCAGGCCCGGCCGCGCGTTGGCCTCGTGGACGACGATCGGCACGCCCGCCCGCTTCGCCGCGAAGTACCCGGGCAGCGCGACGTACCCGCCGAAGCCGACGACCGCGTCCGCGCGGTTGCGCTCGATGATGTCCTGCGCCGCCCGGATCGTCCCCCGCAGCCGCCCCGGCACGGTCAGCAGCTCGGGCGTCGGCTTCCGCGGCAGCGGCACCGCCGGGATCAGCTCCAGCTGGTAGCCGCGCTCCGGTACGAGCTTGGTCTCGAGGCCGCGCTCCGTTCCGAGGGCGGTGATCCCCACGGACGGGTCCTGGCGCCTCAGAGCGTCGGCCAGGGCGAGCGCCGGCTCGATGTGACCGGCGGTCCCCCCGCCGGCGAGAACGACATGCACCGATGTTCACCTATCTCCGGGCGGCTTGGCGTACAGCTGCGCAGTCTATGGCCTGCGCACCGTGCAGGTTACCGGGGACGGGACGCCCCGCCGCGCACGGCCGGACGTGACGAACGCCCCACCCGCTGCTTGGCTGCGGCCTTCCGGGACGGCCGCAGCACGTTCACCGTCTTGGTCACCGGGCCCGGACCGCGCTTGTTCAGCGCGTGCTTGGCGGCCGGCTCGTTGCGGGCGAAGGAGATCAGCAGACCGACCGCGAACATCGTCGGCAGCAGCGCGGATCCGCCGTAGGAGAAGAGCGGCAGCGGCACCCCGGCGATCGGCAGCAGCCCCACCACGGCACCGATGTTGACGATGCACTGGGCGGCGATCCAGGTGACGATCGCGGACGCCGCGTACCGCACGAACGGCTCGTGGGCGCGCTGCGCGACCCGCAGTCCGCCGTAGAGGACGGCCGCGTAGAGCATCAGCACGCAGAGCGTCCCGATGAGGCCCAGCTCCTCGCCGGTGACCGCGAAGATGAAGTCGGTGTGCGCGGCCGGCAGCACGCCCCACTTCTCGATGCTGGCGCCCAGGCCCTTGCCGAACAGCCCGCCCGAGGCGAGCGCGTAGATGCCGTGCACGGCCTGCCAGCACGGCTGGTCGGGACCGGTCTGGGTGACGCCGACGCAGCCGAGGCGGCCCAGCCGGTTGGGGACCAGCCAGACGCCGAGCACGGCGGCGAAGCCGACGACGCCGAGCGAGACGGTGAAGAGCTTGCCGGGGGCGCCCACCACCCACAGCAGGGCGAAGGCGATCGCCACGATGACCATCGAGGTGCCCATGTCGCCGCCGCCCATGACGAGCAGCAGCACCAGGCCGGTCATCGGGGCGAGCGGCACCACCAGGTGCTTCCAGGACTTCAGCATCCGCATGCGCTGCTTGCGGGCGAGCAGGTCGGCGCCCCACAGCACGAGCGCCAGCTTGGCGAACTCGGACGGCTGCAGCTGGAAGGGGCCGACGAGCTGGATCCAGTTGGTGTTGCCGCCGGCGGTGACACCGATGCCGGGAACGAGCACGAGGGCGAGGAGGAAGAGCGAGAGGAGCAGGAACGGATAGATCAGCTTGCGGAGCCGGGCCGGCGGGACGCGGACCGCGACGAACATCAGCACGAGGCCGATGGCCACGGCGATCAGCTGGCGCTTGAAGTAGTAGTACATGCCCAGGCCCTGCTGCAGCGACTCGATCTGAGACGCGGAGAAGACCATGGTGAGGCCGAGCGCGAGGATGAGGAGGACGCCGCCGAGGAGGAGGTAGTACGCGGTGAGGGGCCGGTCGAGGCGGGCGACGGCGGCGCGGGCGCGTGGCAGGGGGCCGGTCGAGCGGGGACGCGGAACGGGGCGGGAACGTTGGGGAGTTCGGGAGCGGACCCGTTCCTGGGGCATGCGTGCGCCTTTCGCTGTGCGGTGTGGCCCCAGTGTGCGCCGTTGACGCGCGGTTCAGCGTCACCGCCGCCCGCGTGTTGCCGCCCTGGACCCCGGCGCCCCGCCCGAGGTCGGCGCGGCGACAGCGGACCTGTCGCCCATGGGCGGGTGGGGTGCCGGGCGAGGGGCGGCGGAGCCGTCACCCCGCGGCGCGCACCGCCGCCGCGAACAGGTCGCCGCGCTCGCCGTAGTTGGCGAAGATGTCCCACGACGCGCACGCCGGCGCCAGCAGGACGGTGTCCCCGGACTCGGCCATTCCCCGCGCCACCGACACCGCCGTCGCCATCACCGCCGTCGACGCGTCGTCCAGCACGACCACCGGAAGCTCCGGCGCGTACCGCGCCAACCGCTCCGCGAACAGCCCGCGGTCCCGCCCCAGCAGCACCGCGCCCCGCAGCCGTCCCGACTCCGCAGCCCCGCGGACCAGGCCCTCGACGTCGCCGCCCTTCGCGTCGCCGCCCGCGATCCACACCACGTGCGGGTACGAGCCCAGCGACGCCGCCGCCGCATGCGGGTTGGTCGCCTTGGAGTCGTCGACGTAGGTGACGCCGTCGATCTCCGCCACCACCGCGATCCGGTGCGCGTCCGGGTGGAACGCCTGCAGCCCGTCCCGCACCGCCGCCGGCGCGACGCCGTACGCCCGCGCCAACGCCGCCGCGGCCAGCGCGTTGGCGATGTTGTGCGGCACCGACGGCCGGACGTCCTGCACCGACGCCAGCTCCTGGGCGTTCCGGTGCCGGTCCGGGCAGAACGCGCGGTCGACGAGGAGCCCGTCGACGACGCCGACCATGGACGGCCCCGGCGCGCCCAGCGTGAACCCGATGGCGCGGCAGCCCTCCTGGACGTCCGCGTCGATCACCATCTTCTCGGTGGCCGGGTCGGCGACGTTGTACACGCACGCCACCTCGGTGCCGTTGTAGACGCGGCCCTTGTCGGCGACGTAGCGCTCGAACGAGCCGTGCCAGTCCAGATGGTCGGGGGCGATGTTGAGGCAGGCCGACGCCAGCGGCCGCACGCTCGGCGCCCAGTAGATCTGGAAGCTGGACAGCTCCACGGCGAGGACGTCGTACGCGTCCCCGGCGAGCACCGCCTCCAGCGGCGGCGTCCCGACGTTGCCCACCACGGCCGTCCGCTTGCCGGCCGCCTCCAGGATCGAGCCGAGCATCTGCACGGTCGTGGTCTTGCCGTTGGTGCCCGTCACGACGAGCCACGGCGGGGCGCCCTCCGGCCGGAGCCGCCAGGCGAGTTCGACCTCGCCCCAGATCGGGACGGACGCCGCCCGCGCCTGGTCGTAGATCGCCGAGGTCGGCGGCAGGCCCGGGGAGGCGATCACCAGGGCGGTGCCGTCCGGCAGCTCCTCGCTGCCCAGCACGACCCGCGCCCCGATCTCCTCCAGGCGGGCCGCGGCGGCGCGCCGCGTCTCGTCGTCACGGGTGTCGACGACGGTGAGCCGCGCGCCCATCCCGGCGAGCACCGGCACCACGGACTGCGCCACCACGCCCGTGCTGATCACCGTGACCGGCAGCCCCTGCCAATCCGTCACTTGTTCGCCGCCCAGCTCGCATAGAAGATGCCGACGCCCAGAGCCACGCACAGGCCCGCGATGATCCAGAATCTGACCACGATCAGGACCTCGCTCCACCCCTTCAGCTCGAAGTGGTGCTGCAGCGGCGCCATCCGGAAGATCCGCTTGCCGGTGAGCCGGAACGAGCCGACCTGCATGATCACCGACAGCGAGATGATCAGGAAGAGCCCGCACAGCAGCGCCGACAGCAGCTCGGTGCGCGAGCAGATCGCCAGGCCGGCGAACATCCCGCCGAGCGCCAGCGACCCGGTGTCGCCCATGAAGATCTTCGCCGGCGAGGTGTTCCACCACAGGAAGCCGAAGCAGGCCCCCATCAGCGCCGCAGCGACCACCGCCAGGTCCAGCGGGTCGCGCACCTGGAAGCAGCCCTTCCCCGCCGTCAGCCAGTTCGCGCAGGACTGGCCGTACTGCCAGACCCCGATGAACACGTACGCGCCCGAGACCATCACCGACGCGCCCGTCGCCAGGCCGTCCAGACCGTCCGTCAGGTTGACGCCGTTGGACATCGCCGCGATCAGGAAGAGCGCCCAGATCACGAAGACCACCGGCCCGATCGACCAGCCGAAGTCGTGCACGAACGAGAGCCGGGTGGAGCCCGGCGTCAGCCCGGCGCCGTCCTTGAAGCGCAGCGAGAGGATCGCGAACGCCAGGCCCACCAGCGTCTGCCCGGTGAGCTTGGCCTTGGCGCGCAGGCCCAGGCTGCGCTGCTTGACGACCTTGATGTAGTCGTCGAGGAAGCCGACGAGCCCCATCCCGGCGAAGAGGAAGAGCACCAGCACGCCGCTCGCCGTCGGCCGGCTGCCGAAGATCAGCTTCGTGCCGGCGTAGGCGACCAGCGTCGCGAGGATGAAGACCGTGCCGCCCATGGTGGGCGTGCCGCGCTTGCTGTGGTGGCCCTGCGGGCCGTCGTCGCGGATCATCTGGCCGTAGCCCTTGGAGGCCAGGATGCGGATCGCCACCGGGGTGCCGACCAGCGAGATGAACAGACCGATGACCGCGGCGACCAGGATCTGCGCCATCATCGGGCGGCTCCCGGCGTGGTGTCCGCACTGCCCGCACCGTCAGCGAGCAGCGCCTCCGCGACGCGCTCCAGCCCGATCCCCCGCGACGCCTTCACCAGCACCACGTCTCCCGGCCGCAGCCGGTCCCGGAGCAGGTCGATCGCCGCCTGCGCATCGGTCACCTGTACCGACTCCTCATTCCATGAGCCCTCGTTCCGGGCTCCCAGTTCCATCCATTCGGCCTCGCGTCCGCCGACGGCGACCAGCGTTCCGATGTTCAACCGCACCACGAGCCTCCCCAGCGCGTCGTGCTCGGCCATCGTGTCGTCCCCGAGCTCCAGCATCGGACCGAGGACCGCGTAGCTGTGGGCCTCCGGACGAGACCGTGCCATGACCGCAACAGATCGCAGCGCGGCCCGCATGGAGGCCGGGTTGGCGTTGTACGCGTCGTTGACGATGGTGACGCCGTCGGCCCGCTCGCGGACCTCCATCCGCCACCGGGAGAGCGCCTCGGCCTCGCTGAGGCCGAGCGCCAGCTCCGCAAGGCCCATGCCCAGCTCGCGGGCGGCGGTGGCCGCGGCGAGCGCGTTGGCGACCTGGTGGTCGCCGACCAGCTTCAGCTGGACGTGGGCGCGGCCCTCGGGGGTGATCAGGGTGAAGCCGGGGCGGCCCTTGTCGTCCAGGGCGATCTCCTCGGCGCGCACCGTCGCCTCGGGCGACTCGCCGTAGTAGACCACCCGGGCGCGGGTCTTGTCCGCCATCGCCCTCACCCGGAAGTCGTCGGCGTTGAGGATCGCCACGCCGTCGTCCGGGAGGGCCTGGACGATCTCGCTCTTCGCCTCGGCGATGGCGTCCTGGCCGCCGAACTCGCCGATGTGCGCGGTCCCGACGTTGAGCACCACCGACACCTTGGGCGGGGTGATCCCGCACAGGTAGGCGATGTCGCCCTTGTGCGCGGCGCCCATCTCCATCACCAGGTGGCGGGTCTGCTCGTCGGCGCGCAGCGCGGTCAGCGGGTGGCCGATCTCGTTGTTGAACGAGCCGGCCGGGAAGACGGTGGGGCCGAGCCGGGTGAGCAGCTGGCCGATCATGTCCTTGGTGGAGGTCTTGCCGGCCGAGCCGGTCAGCGCGACGACGGTGGCCTGCGGCAGCCGGTCGACGACGCCGCGGGCGAGCCGGCCGAGGGCCTTGACGGTGTCGTCGACGACGATCGCCGGGACGCCGACCGGG
This sequence comes from Mangrovactinospora gilvigrisea, assembly GCF_001879105.1. GTDB lineage: Bacteria > Actinomycetota > Actinomycetes > Streptomycetales > Streptomycetaceae > Mangrovactinospora > Mangrovactinospora gilvigrisea. The sequence goes on from NZ_MLCF01000028.1 coordinate 23,970, forward strand.
CGCATCGCGAGCACCGCGGCGGCGCCGTCCGCGACCGCCTGCGCCGCGAAGTCGTGGCCGTCCACGCGCTCTCCGGCGATGGCGGCGAACAGGGCGCCGGGCTCGATGCGGCGCGAGTCGTGGACCACCGGGCCGGTGATGCGGGCCTCGGGGTCGGGGGCGTCGTGCAGGACCCCGCCGAGGATGGTGGCGGCCTCGGCAAGGCTGAGCGGGATCAAGACTGCTGCTCCTTCGGGTCCTTCGGGGAGGCGGCGCCGTCGGTGGGCGGCGGCCCGCTGAGTTCGTGGAGGGCTCGGCCGAGGACCTCGCGGTCGTCGAACGGCCGGACCTCGCCGCCGACGTACTGGCCGACCTCGTGGCCCTTGCCGGCGACGAGCACGGTGTCGCCGGGCCGGGCGCGGCGCACCGCGGAGCGGATGGCCTCCTCGCGGTCGACCATCATCAGCACGTTGCCGCGCTGCCGCTCGGGGACGCGCGCGGCGCCCTCCAGCAGTTGGACGAGGATGGCCAGCGCGTCCTCGGTGCGGGGGTTGTCGCTGGTGAGGATGGCGGTGTCGGCCAACCGGGCGGCCGCTGCGCCCATGTGGGGCCGCTTCAGCTGGTCGCGGTCGCCGCCGGCGCCGACCACGACGAGCAGCTTGCCCGGGGTGACCTCGCGGAGCGCGGTGAGCGCGTTCTCGAGGGCGTCCGGCTTGTGGGCGAAGTCGACGACGCCCAGGACGCGGGAGCCCTCGGGGCCGTCCACCCGCTCCATCCGCCCGGGGACGCCGGGGACCGCGGCGACGCCGGCGACGGCCTCGGCCAGCGGCCGTCCGGCGGTGGTGGCGGCGGCGATCGCGGCGAGCGCGTTGGCGACGTTGAAGGGGCCGGGGAGCTCGACGGAGGCGCGGGCGCAGGCGCCGTCCGGGGCGTGCACGGTGAACGTGGAGCCGCCGGGGCGCAGTTCGACGTCTGTGGCGCGCCAGTCGGCGTCCGGGTCGCCGGTCGCCGAGTAGGTCTGCACCGGGATCTCGGCGACCTCCTCGGCGAGCCGCCGGCCGTAGGCGTCGTCGATGTTGACGATGCCGCGGCGGGCCCGGTGCGGGGTGAACAGCTGCGCCTTGGCCCGGAAGTAGTCCTCCATGTCGGCGTGGAAGTCGAGGTGCTCGGGCGTCAGGTTGTTGAAGACGGCGACGTCGAAGACGGCCCCGTCGACGCGGCCGAAGACCAGGGCGTGGCTGGAGACCTCCATGGCGGCCGACTGGGTGCCGCGCTCGCGCATGGCGGCGAAGAGGGCGTGCAGCTGGGTGGCCTCGGGGGTGGTGCGCTCGGCGGGGACGCCGGGCTCCGGGTGCTCGCCGCCGAGGCGGATCTCGACGCCGCCGACGAGCCCGGCCTCGGCGTGGGCGCCGTGGCTGAGCGCGCCGTGCGCCAGGAAGCCGGTGGTGGACTTGCCGTTGGTGCCGGTGATGCCGACCAGGGTGAGGGCGTCGGCGGGGTGCCCGTAGATGCGGGCGGCGGCGGCGCCCATCACGGCGCGCGGGTCGGGCTCGATCAGCAGCGGCACCTCCGGGGTGCCGGCGGCGAAGGCCTCGCGGGCGCGGCGGGCGCCCTCCTCGTCGGTGAGCAGGGCGGCGGCGCCGGCCTCGACGACCTGGGCGGTGAAGTCGGCGCCGTGCACGCGGGCGCCGGGCAGCGCGGCGTAGAGGTCGCCGGGGCGCACGTCGCGCGAGTCGTTGGTGATGCCGGAGACCTCGGCCTCGGGGGCCTCGTCGCGGGCGATCCGGGCGCCGCCGTGGACCCCCTCCAGCTCCTTGGCGAGCCCGGCCAGGGAGGTGGGCGTCACGCGGGCGGGGCGGACGGAGCCGGGCCGCGCCGGGGGCGGCGCGTCGGTCCGCGGCGGGCGGGACTGATCAGGTTTCGGCACGGCCGTGAGAGTACCGGTTGCCCCCGGCGCGGGGCGAAGCGAGGCGCGCGGCGGTCGCGGGGTGTCTGTGTCCGGACACGCTGGGTGAGGCGATCCGGCTTCGGGGTGCGCCCCCGGGGCGTCGGTGCGCTGACGCTCCGTCGGGCGTGTCGGGCCTATGGGCGCCGAGGGGTCTTCTTCGCTGTCCTGCACGATCCTCACCGCCGCTCACCAGTTGATGGGAAGGTTGGGGGACGGGCTGCCGCTGGGGGCGACGTTCATCTCGGTGAGCGCCTCCTCGGCGACCTTCTTGAAGACCGGGCCGCACAGCGGTCCGCCGAAGTGGCCGGTCTTGTGGGGGCCCTGGAGGAAGCAGCCGATGGCGATCCGCGGCTTGTCGGCGGGTGCGTAGCCGATGAAGGACGCGGTGTAGCCGGAGTAGCCGGGCCCGTTCGGGTTGGGCCGGTTGGCGGTTCCGGTCTTGCCCGCGACCCGGTAGCCGGGGATGCGGGCATAGGTGCCGGTGCCGCCGTCGTTGCCGACCACCGCCTCCAGCATGTCGGAGACGGTGCCCGCGGTGGACGCGGAGATCGCCCGCGTCTCCTTGGGCGCGGGCGACGGGGTGAAGCGCCCGTCGGCGCCGGTGGTTCCGGCGACGAGGGTCGGGGTGACGCGCACGCCGCCGTTGGCGACCGTGGCGTAGACCGAAGTGGCTTGCAGGGCGTTCATCGAGACCCCCTGTCCGAAGGGGATGGTGTATTGCTGCGACGCGTTCCAGTCCTGCGGCTTGGCGAGGATGCCTCGGGTCTCGCCCGGGTAGCCGATGCCGGAGGGCTGGCCGATCCCGAAACGCCGCAGGTACGAGTAGAGAGTGTCGTTGATCTGCGTTCGGTTCTTGCCGAGCTGCTCGGTGGCGAGGATCGTCCCGATATTGCTGGATTTGGCGAGCACCCCGGTGAGGGTGAGGTGCCAGTCGCCGTGCGGTACGTCGTCGTGGAAGACCCGGTCGGCGCGCTGCAGGGTGCCGGGGACGGTGACATGGGTGCCGGGCTCGGCGGCGTGCTCCTGGATGACGGCCGACATGCTCATCACCTTGCTGGTGGAGCCGGGCTCGAAGGCCTCCTGGAGGGCCGGGAAGGCCAGCTGGCGGCTGGTCACCTTGGAGAGGTCGCCGGGGTCGTAGCCGGGGGCCGAGGCCATCGCCAGCACCTGGCCGGTCTTCACGTCGATGGCGACGACGGAGCCGCTGTCGGCGCCGGTCTCCCTCACCTTGTCGGCGATGGCCTGCTGGGCCGTCCACTGCAGGTCGCGGTCGAGGGTGAGGCGGACGTCGCGGCCGGGGACGGCGGGGTCCTCCTTGCCGCCGGCGGTCGGCACCCGCCGCCCGCCGACCTGCACATAGGTGCGCTTGCCGTCGTGGCCGCGGAGCAGCGGGTCGTACTCGCCCTCCAGCCCGCCGGTGCCCTTGCCGTCGGCGCTGACGAAGCCGAGCAGGTTGCCGGCCAGGTCGCCGGCGGGGTAGACGCGCTTGCTGTGCTCGCTGTCGAACACCCCGGCGAGCACCGGGTTGCTGTTCTTCAGCTTCAGCACCTGCTGGCGGGCGGCGGGGCTCACCTGGGCGGCGAGCATGGCGTAGCGGCCCTTGGCGCTCAGCTTGCGCTCCAGGGTGCCGGCGTCGACGCCGAGCACGGGCGCGAGCAGCGCGGCGGCGCGCGCCGGCCCGTCGGCGACCTTCGCCTGGGAGGGCGTGAACATGCTCGGGTCGGCAGTGATGTCGTAGGCGTCGACGGTGTCGGCGAGGACGTTGCCGTTCCGGTCCGTTATGGCGCCGCGCTCGGCGGGGAGCACGACCTTGACGAACCGGTTCTCGGTGACGTCCGCCTGGGCCGCGTACACCGGCCCGTCCACGGCCTGAAGCTGGATCAGCCGCCCGGCGAAGAGCGTCCCGACGACCCCCAGCGCCACCACGGCGGTGCGCAGCCGCACCTTCTGCCGCCCCAGCTTCACCCGCTTCACCGCTTCACCCCGCTAGAAGTAGGAGAAACCGACGGCGAGGGGGAGACCGACGGACCCGGCGAGCCCCCACCGGCCCGGGGCGGGGTGCCGGGGCTCGGGGCGGCAGCACCCGAGGGCGACGCGGCAGGCGACGGTGACGCGGGGGTGGGCGACGCCACCGGCGCCGGCGCGTACGCCGCCGGCGAGGGGTCCCCCTTCACCCCGCCCCCGGGAGCGAGGAACGCCGGCGCCCCGCCGGGAACCATCCCCAGCGACCCCGCCCGCTTCGCCAGCGCCCCCGGCGCCGACTCCTGCTGGATCCGCTGCCGCAGCCCCTCCGCCGCGTCCTCCTTGCGCTTCGTCTCCTGCTGGAGCGCCGAGAGCCGGAACGACCCCGAGTTCAGCGCCGTGTTCAGCAGCAGCAGCCCCACCAGCCCCGACACCAGCAGCCCCACCATCAGCAGCACGAACGGCAGCCGCGCCGCCGTCGTGCTCCCGGCCGGCAGCATCCGCCAGGGCCCCCGCCACCCGACCCGCTTCATCGCGCCCCCTTCACCCGCGCCGTCCGAGGCCGCCGCACGACCTCCGCCGCCCGCAGCCGCGCCGACGCGGCCCGCGGGTTCTCGGCGATCTCCGTCTCGTCCGCGCCCTCGGAGCCGCGGGTCAGCAGTTTCAGCCACGGCTTCTGGTCCTCGGGGACGATCGGCAGGCCCGGTGGGGCCGTGCTGGTCGCGCCCGCCGCGAACGCCCGTTTGACGATCCGGTCCTCAAGCGAGTGGTAGGCGAGCACCGCGATCCGTCCGCCGACGTCCAGCGCCTCCAGCGCCGCGGGGATGGCGCCGCGGACCGCCTCCAACTCCCCGTTGACCTCGATGCGCAGCGCCTGGAACGTCCGCTTCGCCGGATTTCCTCCGGTGCGCCGCGCCGGCGCGGGGATCGCCTCCCGCACCAGCTCCACCAGCCGCGCGCTCCGGGTGAACGGCTCGGCGTCGCGCTCCCGCACCACCCGGTCGGCGATCCGGGAGGCGAACCGCTCCTCGCCGTAGTCCCGCAGGATCCGCGTCAACTCGCGCTTGTCGTAGCTGTTGAGGACCTCCGCCGCGGACATCCCGCGCGTCGGGTCCATCCGCATGTCCAGCGGGGCGTCCTGGGCGTAGGCGAAGCCGCGGTCGGCCTCGTCCAGCTGCATGGAGGAGACGCCGAGGTCGAAGAGGACGCCGTGCACCCGCGGCACCCCGAGGCGCTCCAGCACCTCGGGGATCTCGTCGTAGACGGCGTGCACCAGGTGCGCACGCGCCCCGAAGGGCTTCAGCCGCTCCCCGGAGAGCTCCAGGGCGCGCGGGTCGCGGTCGATGGCGATCAGCTCGAGCTCCGGAAAGCGCGTCAGCAGCGCCTCGCTGTGCCCGCCGAGGCCCAGGGTGCCGTCGATGGCGACCGCGCCCGGCCGCTCCAGCGCGGGCGCGAGCAGATCCAGGCACCGGGTCAACATGACGGGGATGTGCTGCGCCACGGGTGGCCTTTCCTGCTCGCGCCTTGGTCGTTGCCGCGACGCGCCGTCCGGGCCCCGCCCGTTCGCCCCGGGGGAAGGCGCCGCCTGGCACCGGGGAAGGTGCGCCAGGCCGCGCCGGGGGCGGAACGGGAGGAGGCCGCACGGCACCTCGCCTCGAGGCCGGTCCTTCCTCCACGGAAGTACACCGAAGTGCAAGGAACCGGGCCGCTCCCCATTGTGAGGGATCGTCACCGGCGCCCCGACAGCACCTCCCGACGACGCGCGGACATCGGAGATCGTTTCACCTAGCCCAGCACGCTAGTACCGGGAGGCCCTCTCCTTCCATCAAGTCCACCCGAATGTCGGCACCCGAAGGCATGTCGCCCGAACGGATACCGAACGCCGGAGCGGGACCGCACGCGTCCTCGACCGCCCACCCTATAGGGCGAAACGAGGCGCGCGTTCGAGGTAAAGGACTCCCCAAACTGTGAGGTCACGGCTACCGTCGGCGACATGTTCACGACCGAGACGGACGCCGTCGTCGCCGGCAACGCCCGGTACGCCGGCGATCACCGCGACTCCGCCCTCCCGGCCCGCCCCGCGCGCAAGCTCGCGGTGGTCACCTGCATGGACGCCCGGTTGGACGTGCTGCCCATGCTCGGCCTCGACATCGGGGACGCGCACATCATCCGCAACGCCGGGGGCGTCGTCACCGAGGACGTCATCCGCTCGCTGTCGATCAGTCAGCGGCTGCTCGGCACCCGCGCGGTGGCGCTCGTCCACCACTCCGGCTGCGGCATGCTCACCGTCACCGAGGACTTCCGCCGCAGCCTCCAGGACGAGGTGGGGATGCGCCCGGCCTGGGCCGTCGAGGCCTTCACCGACCTGGAGTCGGACGTCCGCCAGTCGCTCGCCCGGGTCCGCACCTCGCCCTTCCTGATGGACGTCGACGACGTGCGCGGCTTCGTCCTCGACCTGGCGTCCGGACGCCTCGAAGAAGTGCGCTGAACGGGGCGCCCGTCCGAAGGTCCGCCCAACTGGCGGGCCGCAGACGGCTCCCGGTGGCCGGTCGGGCCGCATACCCTGGGCAACGCGGCGTTCTCGAGACGCGCGGGCCGACCTCGGCAACAATCGAGGCCCCGCGACAATCGAGAACAATGCGTGCGGGGGCGATGTACGGTACGCGTCCGGGGCCACGGACTTGACGGGGGCCCGCGCACAACGGGCCCAGGAGGACCGGGTGACGACACTCAACGGACTCAGCGGACAGGTCGGCCAGAGCGACCTCGCCGAGATCACAGCCACGGTCGGCCGGGTGCGGGCCTCGGTCGAGGAGGTGATCGAGGGCAAGCCGGAGGCCGTGCACCTCGCCCTCACCGTGCTCCTCGCCGAGGGCCACCTGCTCATCGAGGACGTCCCCGGCGTCGGCAAGACCATGCTCGCCAAGGCGCTCGCCCGCTCGGTCGACTGCACCGTCCGCCGCATCCAGTTCACCCCGGACCTGCTGCCCTCCGACATCACCGGGGTCAGCGTCTTCGACCAGGCGAGCAAGGAGTTCGAGTTCAAGCCCGGCGCGATCTTCGCCCAGATCGTGGTCGGCGACGAGATCAACCGCGCCTCGCCCAAGACCCAGTCCGCGCTGCTGGAGTCGATGGAGGAGCGGCAGGTCACCATCGACGGCACCACCTACAAGCTGCCCAGCCCCTTCATGGTGATCGCCACCCAGAACCCGGTGGAGATGGAGGGCACCTACCCGCTCCCCGAGGCGCAGCGCGACCGCTTCATGGCGCGCGTCTCCATCGGCTACCCCTCGGCGGTCGCCGAGCTGCAGATGCTCGATGTGCACAGCGGGCGCTCCCCGCTGGACGACGTGCAGCCGGTGGCGCACGCCCACGACATCCTCAAGCTGGTGGACGCGGTCCGGGGCGTGCATGTCTCGGAGGCCGTCCGCCGCTACGCGGTCGACCTGGTGAGCGCCACCCGCACCCACCCCGAGCTGCGGCTGGGCGCCTCGCCGCGGGCGACGCTGCACCTGGTGCGGGCGGCGCGGGCGTCCGCGGCGCTGGCCGGACGCGAGTTCGTGCTCCCCGACGACGTGCAGGCGCTGGCGGTGCCGGTGCTGGCGCACCGCCTGCTGCCCACCGCGGAGGCCCAGTTGAGCCGGCGCGGGCCGGAGACGGTGGTGGACGAGCTGGTGCGGCAGGTGCCGGTGCCCGGCGACGGCGGCGTCCCCGCCCGGCCGCGGCGGGGCTGAGATGTCCGGTCTCGCCGCCTTCCGGGCGGCACTCGCCGGCCTGACCACCCGCGGACGCTCCTTCCTGGCGGCCGGCCTGGCCGCCGTGGCGTGCGCGGTCGTGCTGGGCCAGTCCGACCTGCTGCGGGTCGGCATCCTGCTGGCGGTGCTGCCGCTGCTGTGCGCGGCGGCGCTGGTCCGCTCCCGCTTCAAGATCGCCGGCGGCCGGCGGCTCACCCCCAGCCGGGTGCACGCCGGCCAGGACGCCCGGGTCTACCTGCGCGTCGACAACGTCTCCCGGGTGCCCAGCGGAACGCTCCTGCTGGAGGACAAGGTGCCCTATGTGCTGGGCGCCCGGCCCCGGTTCGTGCTCGACCGGGTCGAGCCGCGCGGCCACCGCGAGGTCTCCTACCGGGTCCGCTCCGACATGCGCGGCCGCTACCGCCTCGGCCCGCTCCAGCTGCGGCTCGCCGACCCGTTCGGGATGTGCGAGCTGACCCGCTCCTTCCAGCAGGCGGAGGTGCTGACGGTGGTGCCGTCCGTGCTGCCGCTGCCCACCGTCCAACTGGCCGGCGAGTGGGGAGGCTACGGCGACAACCGGGCCCGCTCCATCGCCGCCGCCGGCGACGACGACGTCATCCCGCGCGGCTACCGCTACGGCGACGACATCCGCCGGGTGCACTGGCGCTCCACCGCCCGCTACGGCGAGCTGATGGTGCGCCGCGAGGAGCAGCCGCTGCGCAGCCGGTGCACGCTGCTGCTCGACACCCGGGACGGCGCGCACACGGGGACGGGGCCGGCCTCCACCTTCGAGTGGGCGGTCTCGGCGGTCGCCTCGCTCTCCGTCCACCTGATCTCGCGCGGCTACGCGGTGCGGATGCTGACGGGTGACGGCCTGTCGGTCCCGGACCGGGACGGCTCGGGCGAGCCGGGGCCGGAGACCTCCGGGCTGCTGCTGGACGCGCTCGCCGTCCTCGACACCACCACCATGCCGGGCCTGGCGCGGGCGCTGGACGCGCTGCGGGTGAGCGGCGAGGGGCTGCTGATCGCGGTGCTGGGCGCGCTGGACGAGGAGGAGGCGGCCCGGCTGGCGGCGCTGCGGCGCCGCACGGGCGGCGCGATCGCGCTGCTGCTGGACACCGCGGCGTGGGCGGGCGGGGAGCCCGCCACCGGTGCGGCGGCCCGCGTCCTGGGTGCCGCCGGCTGGACGGTCCTCCCCGTCCCCCCGTCCACCCCCCTGCCCGCCCTCTGGCGCACCCTCAACTCCCGCCCGGGCGTGCCGAAGGCGCACGGGTGGGGTGCCGGGGCGCAGGGGCGGCAGACCGCACCAGCCGGCGACCGCGAGGGGAGCAAGCAGCCGTGACCCCCCGCACCAGACTCACCCTCGCCGCCGCGGCCGCGACCGCGCTCACCTCCATCGCCCTCGCCCCCCTCGCCACCCCGCACGCCTGGCTCATCGAGGGCATCGCCCTCGTCCTGCTCACCGCCCTCACCGGCGCGGCCGCCCGCCGCGCCGCCGTCCCCCGCCCCCTCACCACCCTCGGCCAGGCCCTGATCCTGCTGTGCGTGCTGACCGCCCTCTCCGACCCGGTCCGCCCGCGCGCCGTCGCCGGATTCCTGCCCACCCCCGACTCGCTCACCGCCCTCGCCAACACCGTGCACTCCGGCATCGTCGACTCCGGGCAGTACACGACCCCCGCCCCGGCCACCGACGGCATCGCGCTGATCCTGCTCGCCTCGATCGCCGCCGTCGCCCTGATCGTCGACACCGTCGCCGTCGGCTACGAGCACTCCGCGATCGGCGGCCTCCCGCTGCTCGCCCTCTACTCCGTCGCCGCCTCCCTCGCGCCCGGCGGCGCCGAGTGGGTCCGCTTCCTCTGCGCCGCCTTCGGCTATCTGCTGCTGCTCTTCGCCGAGGGACGCGACCGCCTCTCCCGCTGGGGCCGCGTCTTCACCGGACGCGGCCGCCACCTCACCCCCGGCGGCGCCTTCAAGGGCGCCGGCCCCAGCCCGCAGCTGCGCACCGGGCGCCGGATCGGCCTCACCGCCCTCGGCATCGCCGTCGCCCTGCCGCTCTTCCTGCCGGACATCGGCGGCGGGCTGCTCGACCAGGGCGGCGACTACTCCCCGGCGCGCAACGGCAACGGCACCATCACCGCCGTCAACCCGCTGGTGAGCATGCAGGACTCGCTCAACCAGCCGCAGGACACCCACCTGCTGGACTACCGCACCGACGCCAAGGACCCCAGCGGCGAGTACCTGCGGATCACCGCGCTGGACGAGTTCAACGGCGTCACCTGGCGCCCGGCCGACCGCAACGTCAGCCAGGTCCCCGACCAGCTGCCCGGGCCGAAGGCGGACAGCAGCGTCACGCAGTCCACCGTGCACACCTCCATCACCGCCCGCCCCAACTACGTCCAGACCTGGCTGCCGATGCCGTACAACGCCACCAAGGTGCGGGCGGGCGGCAACTGGCGCTTCGAGCCGATCGACCACGTGATCATCGGCGCCCGCGGGCAGACCACGTCCGGCCTCGCCTACCGGGTCACCTCCACCCAGCTGGACCCCACCCGCCAGCAGCTCTCCGACGCCGGGCAGCCCTCCGCGGCGCTCGTCAAGGAGTTCACCAAGCTGCCCGCGGGCATCCCGAGCCTCGTCCGGCAGGACGCCGACAAAGTCACCGCCGGCGCCACGAACCACTACGAGCAGGCGCTGAAGCTCCAGGACTGGTTCGCCGACTCCGGGCAGTTCACCTACGACACCACCGTGCGCACCGGCCTCGGCCCGCAGGCGATGGCGACGTTCCTGCGCCAGAAGGCCGGCTACTGCGAGCACTTCGCCTCCGCGATGGCCGTGATGGCCCGCTACCTGGGCATCCCGGCCCGGGTCGCGGTCGGCTTCGTCCCGGGCACCCCGGAGGCCGACGGGCTGTACCGGATCGGCGTCCACGACGCGCACGCCTGGCCCGAGCTGTACTTCCAGGGCATCGGCTGGGTGCGCTTCGAGCCGACGCCCAGCCGCGGCGTGCAGCCCGACTACACGGTGCAGAACACCAGCGGCAACCCCGCCACCCCGAACCACAACAACCCGGGCGCCACGGCCGGCGGCGCCGGCCCCAGCCCGTCGCCCGGCGCGACTGCCGGCGGCTGCGTCGGCGGCCAGCTCAACTGCGGCGGCGGGCAGCACGGCGGGGGCGGCGGGACGCCGCACGGCAGCGGCTTCCCGCTGGTGCCGGTGCTCGCCGGCGCCGCGACGGTGCTTTTCCTGCTGGTCCTGGCGTCCGTCCCGGCGCTGCTCCGGCTCCGCGTCCGGCACCGCCGCCTCGGGCCGCGGGGCGAGGACACCCCGGTGCCCGCCCGGGTCCTCGACCTCTGGCTCGAACTCCTCGACACCGCCTGGGACCTGGGCATGCCGGCGGACGAGGCCCGCACCCCGCGCGGCACCGCGGCCTGGCTGGCGGACATGGCCCGGTTCGACGAGCCGGCCCAGGCGGCCGCCGCCCGTGCGGCCGCCGCGACCGAGCGCGCCCGCTACGCCCCCGAGCACCGCCGCGGCGACTCCGACGCCGACGCGCTCGCCGCCGACGTCCGGCTGCTGATCCCCGCGCTGACGGCGGCGGTCCCCCGGCGGGCCCGGCTCCGCGCCCGGCTGCTGCCGCGCAGCACCGCCCGGCTGCTGTGGGCGCTGCAGGCCCGCCTCACCCGGTCCCCCCGCCCGTCCCCGGCCGAATCGGGGGCGTAGCCGGGGGCGCTGACGGGGGCTCGGCCGGAGGTTCGGCCAGGGCTTCGGCCGGAGGCGCCGGAGGCGGCGCGGACGCGGCCAGCCGTTCCTGCTCCTCCTCGACGATGCGCCGCGCCAGCTCGGTGTCCGAGACGTCGACGGCATCCACCGCGGCCTCGGCGACGGCGCTGCGTCGGGCATAGGCGTCGAAGAGGCGGGTCTTGTCCTCCAGCAGCCGCACCAGCCGCTCGTCGACCCCGCCGGTGGCCAGCAGGCGATGCACATGCACCGGCCGGACCTGGCCCATCCGGTGCGCCCGCGCCACGGCCTGGTGTTCGAGGGTCGGTTTGATCTGCGGCTCGCAGAGCACCACGACCGAGGCGGCCTGGATGTTGAGCCCCGTCCCGCCCGCCTGGATCTGCGCGAGCAGCACCGCGGCGCCCGGGCTGCCGGTGAACTCGTCGACGACCAGCTGCCGCCGCTCGGCCGGGACGCTCCCGGTGATCGGCCCGAACACCCGCCCCGCGCCGGCGTCCTCCGCCGACAGCGCCTCCCGCACCGCCCCCAGCACGTCCTTGAAGTTCGAGAACACCACCGTCTTCTGCCCGTTCTCGCCGGCCTCCCGGACGATCTCGGCGAGCCGCCCGAGCTTGGCCGACTTGGCGGGGCGCGCGTAGGCGGCCCGCCGCATCGCCATGAAGTTGCCGGCGAACACCGCCTCGCGATAGGCCTCCTCGTCCGACGCGCTCGGCTCCTGCCACTCGTCGGAGCGCTGCAGGCTGGGCAGTTCGGTCAGCACCTCCGCCTGGTTGCGCCGCAGGTAGACGGGGGCAACGGCACGGCGGAAGGCGACGGACCCGGCGAGCGCGTCTCCCGCGCCCAGCGCGTCGGCCCGCTCGGCGTCGAGCATCCGCACCAGGTTGCGGAACTCCTCGACCCGGTTCTCCATCGGCGTCCCGGTCATCAGCAGGACGCGCTCGCAGCGCCCGGCCCAGGCGGCCACCGCCCGGGACCGCTTGGCTCCCGGGTTCTTCACCGCGTGCGCCTCGTCCACCACCAGCAGGCCGGGCGCGGCGGCGCCGGCGTCCGGCGCGGGGAATCCGCGCAGCGCGTCGTAGGTGGTGACGGCGACGCCGCCGTGCTCCGCCCAGTCGGCGAACGCCGCGTGCCGGTCGGGGCCGTGCAGCGGGACGGCGCGCAGCGTGCTGCGGGCCTCGACCTCCCGCGTCCAGTTCACCAGGACGCTCGCCGGGCACACCACCAGGAACCGGCGCTGCCCCTCGCCCGCCAGATGGGCCAGCACGGCGACCGCCTGGACGGTCTTGCCCAGGCCCATCTCGTCGCCGAGCACCACCTTGCGCTGCACGAGCGCGAACCGGGCGCCGAACGCCTGGTAGCCGCGGAGCGAGACCTTGCGGTGCGTGTCGTCGAGGGGCTGCGTCCGCACCCGTTCGGCGATCGCCTCCGGCAGGAAGCCCTCGGCGGCGGCGGTGTCGGGCAGCCGCACGGAGACCTCGGCGAGCAGGCTGTAGTACTCGGCGGAGCGCAGCTCGAAGTCCACCCAGGCGGCCGCGTCGGACGCGGGGCCGCGCAGCAGGTCCACCGACGCCTGCGCAAACCGGCCGGGCAGGCCGGCCCGTTCCGCCTCCGCGAGCACCTCGCCGACCTCGGCGACGGCGGCGAGCACGCGGGCCCGGCGCGCCCGCCCGGCGAACAGCATCCGGAACCGCCGGGCGGCGGGGGCCGCCTCGGCGAGCAGCGGGTCGAGCCGCTCGCCGAGCGCGGCGGCCCGGTCGACGGCGCGGCCGGCGTCGGGGCCGGCCTCCACCAGCACGTGCAGCGCCTTGACGAGCGCGGTCGTGCCGGGCTCCGGACGGTCCACGTCGATACGGACGGCGGCGGTCTCCCGCACGGCGTCGGAGAGCCGGCCGGCGGCGGCGAGCAGCCGGCCGACGGTCTGCTGCCCGACGCCGGGGATCTGCCGCAGCCGGTAGGGCCCCGCGCGGAGGACGGCGCCCACGGTGCCCAGGCCGCTCCGCTCGACGCTCCCCACCCGCACCCGGCCCTCGGTGACGTCCTGCAACCGGGCGACGGGGATGGCGTCCAGCTCCCGCGCGATCGCCGCCTCCTGAAGCGGCGTGAGCGCGGCCCGCACCGCCTCGACCGCGCGCTCGCGGTCCTCCCGCACGGCCCGCGCCGCCGCCTGCAACCGCCCCCCGCCCGCGATCACCCCCCGCTCCGCCCGCCCCACACCGCCCGCCCTTCTCCCTCAGCCCCCGCATCCTCCCACCCCACCCCGACACCGACGCCCCCGCCGAACTC
>NZ_MLCF01000029.1 GCF_001879105.1 Mangrovactinospora gilvigrisea
AGGGCGGCGGCCGCGCCGGCGGCGAGCAGCGCCCGGCGGGAGCGGGTGCGGCGGTGGCGGGCGGGGGCTGCGGGGGTGGGTTCCACGGGGGTGCCTCCCTGGGTGGCGGACGAGTGCGGCGGGCGAGTTGAAGGGACACCGTCATGCTGATGGCGTTCCAAAACTGCCCGCCCGCGCGCACTTTCACGCACCACTTGGGATGCGCTTAAGGCACCGTTAGGGGCAGCGTCGCCGCGAGGCGGGCGAGGAGGGCCGCGAGGTGGGCGCGGTCGGTCTCGGGGAGGCCGGCCAGCAGCCGGCGCTGGTTCTCCAGATGGACGGCGATCAGCTCGTCGACGAGGGCCACGCCCTCGTCGGTGAGGGTGATCAGCCGGCCCCGCGAGTCGTGCTCGGCGACGGCCCGCGTCACCAGCCCGCGGGCCGCCAGGCGGTCGACGCGCTTGGTGATGGCGCCCGTGGTGACGAGCACCGTGCGGCTCAGCTCCCCCGCCGACAGCGCGTACGGCGCACCCGCCCGGCGCAGCGCCGCGAGCACGTCGAAGTCCCCGTTGCCCAGCCCGGCTTCGGCGAACGGCGCGCGCAGCAATTGGTCGACGGCGTCGGTGAGCCGGAAGAGCCGCCCGACGACGAGCATCGGCGCCGGATCCAGATCGGGCCGCTCGCGCCGCCACTGCTCGACGATCCCGGCCGTGGCATCAGTCTCCATCTCCATGCCGTGGACTATATCTTCCCGGGAAGGTATATTGTCTTCCGTGGAAGACACTCGTGAGCGCACCGTCGTCGACTGCTACTTCGACCCCGCCTGCCCCTTCGCCTGGATCACCTCCCGCTGGCTCCTGGAGGTGGAGCCGCTGCGGCCGATCGACCTGCGGTTCCGGCTGATGAGCCTCTCGGTCCTCAACGAGCACCGCGAACTCGAGCCCTGGTACCGCGAGTTCAACGACCGCGCCTGGGGCCCCGCCCGGGTCTGCGCGGCGGCCGCCGCCCAGCACGGCGACGCCGTCCTGCGCGACCTCTACACCGCCCTCGGCACCCGGATCCACACCCGCGGCAACAAGGACTTCGACACCGTGACCGCCGAGGCGCTCGCCGAGGCCGGCCTGCCCGCGTCGCTCGCCAAGGCCGCCGCCACCGACGAGTTCGACGCCGCGCTGCGCGCCGCGCACCGCACCGCGCAGGACGCCATCGGCGAGGAGTCCGGCACCCCGATCGTCGCCCTCGACGGCGCCGCCTACTTCGGCCCCGTCCTCTCCGCGATCCCGCGCGGCGACCGCGCCGCCGACCTCTTCGACGCCGTCCGCACCCTCGCCGCCCACCCCGCCTTCTCCGAACTCAAGCGCCCCCGAGCCGACCTGGACTTCGGTTGACGCCCCGGGGCGACCTGGGTGACCACCCCGCGCAACACTGAAGCCCCCGACGGCGCGCCGTGCGGCGGCGGTCGGGGGCTTCGGGGCGGTGGTACCCCCAACGGGGCGCGCAGAACATGCGAACGGCGACGCGGCACCGTCCGGGCTCGCCGGCTCGTGGTCGGCCTCGCAGCGCTTGCGGGCGAGGACTGTGCACGCGATCTGCTTCTCCTCGTGGCTTCGAGTCTTGCGGAAGCACGTGAGGAAGATGATCCGCCGCTCGGGTGCGATCCAGTAGGGGTGTACCGCCACTACAGGGGCGACGACGGAGAGGCGGCTGGTGGGCCTGCGCCAGGGGGGCGGCCGAAGAGGCGGACGGTGAGGCGTTCGAGGAGGCCGACGCGGTGGGCGGCGGCCAAGCGGCATCCGGAAGAACCTCGATGTCCAAGGAGGTACGGCTACTGGGAGCTGCTGGCTCTGAAGCAGCTGCGGGCCCGCTGACTGCCTCTGTTCGGGGCGACACCGTGTCCACACCGCGGTGTGGACGCGTCCACACGCCCTCGGAGCGCCACGAGTCGGTGTGGCTGCGGATCAGTCGATGTGGAGGTCGACGGTGTTGAAGCGGTCCATGAGGCTGGACTTCCGCTGATGCAGCTCGCGCAGTTCGTCGAAGTCGGACGCGAAGTCGTGGACGTGCCCGTCGCGCTCGGCAAGGGCCTTGAGGTCGACCAGCAGGGCGACTGCCGCATCGTAGTTGGCTTGCCGGCGCGTTTCGATCAGCGATTCGACCGTGTCCCATGCTGCTCCCGGATCGAGAGCGAGGGCTGCCAGCCGCTCTTGGCGCTGCTGTTCCCGCTCCCGCACGAGTCGTGCCTCGTGCTCCGCCCGTGCGGCCTGCTCCCGGAACCTGTCGGCGGAGCGGATCTCGGTGGCGGCGTCGAGCAGCGCCGCCACGGTACGGCGGGGGCGGGAGGCGGCCTCGACGCCGCTGCCGGCCGCGCGGCCTTCACTGAGCTGGCGCATCAGCGCCATCTGCGCCTGGACACCGCGCCCTTCGGCGAGATCGAGCAGCAGCGCGTCCTTGTCGGCGGCGGGCAGGTGGGTGATTGCGTCGGCGGTCCGCCTGCTGTCGCGCCGGGCGGGAGCGAGCGGGGGCGACGCCTGCGCCGCCGCGGCGAGGAGGGACTCGTCGAGGCGAAGGAAGTCGGCCAGCGCTCGCTGAGGCGCCGTCAACTGGCCGAGACCGACGGGTACAGGCGGCTCCTCGTCCCCCTCCGTGGCGTAGTCGAAAGCGTCCTCGTCGCGCTCCCAAGCGCCGTAGGCCGCCAGCCAGGCGAGGTAGAGGGGGCGGAGGTCCCCGGCAGCGAGTTCGCTCCGGACCCCGGTGACCGCGGCCAGGGACGGTTGGGTGTCGTCCTCCCACCACTCCACCTCGCCGGACTCGTCCTCGCTGAGGAAGTCGAGGATCACGTGGTCCTTGGTGGCCTGTGCGGAGAAATAGGGGTCGACGCAGAACAGCTCGACCTGCGTCGGGTCGAGGACGGCCCGCGGCAGTCGGAGCATGACCCGGCGGGTGCCCCAGTTGGCGAAGTAGAGGTGGGCGTCGTAGTAACGGCGCATCAGCGTCGGCGGATCGCCTTTGAAGTCGCCCCATTGGTACTCGTTGGTGAAGCTCGTCGCGGTGATCCGGGCGCGGGTGGACAGCGCGCGCACCTCGGACTGCTGGCGTGCGCTGAGCGGGTGGTCGATCGCCAGAAATTCGTAGTACTGGTATTCGCTCACGGCTGATTCCCGTGCTTTCTGATCGGCGTGGTCATGGGGACCATCTCCGCAGCGCGGCGATCCATTCGCTCCCGGCCGGTGGGGGATCAGGCAGCGGGAGGTCGAGGATGCCGATGGTCTGACGATGCGGGCCGCGAGCGCAGTGGGCGACGATCCCGCTCCCGGGCAGCAGGTCGATACCCGTCACCGTCACCTCGACGCCCAGCACGGTGGTGGTGAACGGCAGAGCGAGGTTCTCCTCGATCTTGGCGTGGAAGCCGCTGAGTTGTTCGTCGTCGGTCCAGGCGTCGACCACCGCTTCGCCGACCAGTGCTTCGAGGTCCTGTCCGTCGCTGCCACCGGCTGCCATGCGGTCGAGAATACTGGCTGCCGTGCACGCGTCCCTGCCGGAGAAGACGGTTCCCTGCCGCGGGGGTTGATGGTCCGGAGCTCCTGCTGGCGGGGATTCGGGAACAGGGTCTCACCGGTCCGAGTGCCACCTCATGCCCATGCCGAGACGAGGTCTTCGGGGGTCCACACCTGGACAAGGGGGAGGCGGGCGGCGGCGCCGCTGCGGGAGACGGCGACCAGCGGGGTGTCGGCCGACGCTCCGGGGACGGCTGCGGCGTCGCGCGCGAGGTCGTCGTAGTCGTGGCGGTCGAAGGGGCGGTCGTCGAGCCACTTGACGGAGCCGGCGAAGTGCAGGCGCCTGGCGACCGGGGCGCGGTCGGCGCCGACGAGGTCGATCTCGGGGTTGTTCTGCCGGTTCCACCAGCCGCCGACGGCCTCGGTCTCGGGCCAGGCGTCGTCGGGCAGTTGCCGCATCAGGCTGTCGCGGACGACGGGCTCGACGGCGCGTCCGCGCCAGGAGGCCCAGGAGCGTTCGATGCGTGTGAGGAGGAGGTCGCCCCGGCCTCGTTCGACCAGCGGGATGCCGCGGTCGAGGAAGGCGAGCCAGAAGCGGAGGTAGGGGTCGGCGATGCGGTAGCGCCGGTTCTTGGTGTCGGGCTTGGTGGACAGCGGGTCGTCGACGGCGAGCACGCGTTTGCCGATGAGGCTCGCGAGGATGGGCGAAAGCGTGCCGGACGGCAGGGCGGACCCGCCGCCGGCCTGGGAGGCGATAGTGGAGAAGGTGCGTTCGCCGCTCCCGACGGCCTCCAGGACGGCCCGGGTGCGGGTGGATTCCGGGAACTCGCCGAGCAGCGACAACTCACCGGAGACGAGCAGCGGCGAGAGCGGGTCGGCGAGTGACTGGGCGAGGAACTCCGAGCGGGGCGTGCCGGTCGGCCACGAGGCGAGCACCTCGGGGAAGCCGCCCGTGATCAGCAGGGCGTCGACGGCCTCCGCCGCACTCAGGCCGGTCATGGTCCGGACATCGGCCAGGTGGAGGGGGTTGACGGTCATGGTCGTGGCGCGTCCGAAGAAGGGGCGCCCGTAGGTCTGCAGCGCCTCCATCACGGAGAGGTCGCTGCCGACGAGGATCAGCAGTACGGGCTTGTGGGACAGGTGCCGGTCCCAGACGGTCTGGAGGGCGCCCTCGAACTCGGCGTCCTGCTCGACCAGCCAGGGGACTTCGTCGAGGACCGCGATGCTGGGGGTGTCATCGGGAACCGCCAGCGCCAGGGTGCGCAGGGCCTGGTTCCAGTCGCCGGCTTGCAGCCCGCCCACGAGTTCGCCCCCCGGAAGCCCGGAGTGGGTCACGGCGGCGGTGAAATCGGCGCGCTCCGCGGCCGGGTTCCGCCCCCGTGTGGCCTGGAAGACCAGGTAGGGGGTTTCGGATCGGTCGCAGAACTCCTGGATCAGCCGGGACTTCCCGACCCGGCGGCGCCCGGTCACGGTGACTGCTCGCCCTCGGGTGGCTCCACGTCCCTCGGCGACATCACGGAGTTGCTGTCGCAGCAGCTTGAGGTCACCTGCGCGCCCTTGAAACTCCATCGCCGCTCCATAATGCTAGATCCAGACTTACGTAGATTGAATCTACCATTGTGAGTGCCGTCTCGGCCCCAGGGCGCCAAGGCGCGGCGGGGCGGCAGCTTCTGGCGCGTTGTTACGCCGGACGGCCGTCGGTGAACGTGCCCGAGGGCTGCAGATGAGGGCGACCTGGTGTGGCACCAGCAACGGGAGCCGTCCCGGACCAAGTGGTGCAACCTCGCAGGTCAACCGGCACCGTCGACCGAGGTGTCCACACCATGTGTGGACACGTCCACACGAAAAACCGCCCTCCCGCATACGTTCATGCGGGTCAGGGCGGTTCAAAGGGGTGCCCCCAACGGGATTCGAACCCGTGCTACCGCCTTGAAAGGGCGGCGTCCTGGGCCACTAGACGATGAGGGCGGGCCCGGCCCCAGGTGGGGCCTGATCGTGCGCAGCATATGGGATGCGGGCGGGCGCGGCAAAACGCATTCCGTGCCCGCCCGCATCCCGAGGGGCTCAGCCCTCGACCACCAGCTCCTCCGCCGGACGGGCGTCGGGGAAGTGGCAGGCGGCGACGTGGTCCGGGCCGTGCGTGTCCAGGGCCGGGACCTCCTCGGCGCAGCGCCGCTGCCCCGCCTCGTCCAGCGCCAGGAACACCGGGCAGCGGCCGCGGAAGCGGCAGCCGGTCTGCTTCTGGGTGGGGCTCGGCGGGTCGCCCGGCAGCAGGATGCGCCGCCGCGCCCGCTCCCGCTCCGGGTCGGGGATGGGCACCGCGGAGAGCAGCGCCCGGGTGTAGGGGTGGCGCGGGTTCTCGAAGACCGTGTCGACGTCGCCGGCCTCCACCGTCCGCCCCAGGTACATCACGCTCACCCGGTCGGCGATGTGCCGGATCACCGACAGGTCGTGCGAGACGAACAGGTACGCCAGCCCCAGGTCGGCCTTGAGCTGCTGAAGGAGGTTCAGCACGCCCGCCTGGATGGAGACGTCCAGCGCCGAGACCGGCTCGTCGAGGACGACCAGCTGCGGGTCGACCGACAGCGCGCGGGCGACGCCGATGCGCTGCCGCTGGCCGCCGGAGAACTGGTGCGGGAAGCGCTCCGCGTGCTCCGGGTTGAGCCCGACCTGCTTCAGCAGCCGCGGGATCGCCGCGCGGACCTCCTCCTTGGGACGGCCCAGCGCCCGCATCGGCTCCGCGATGATCTCGGAGACCGGCATCCGCGGGTCGAGCGAGGCCATCGGGTCCTGGAAGACGATCTGCATGTCGGCGCGGAGCTGCTTCAGCTCCGCCTTCGACATCTTGGTGGTGTCCTTGCCCATCAGCTCGATGACACCGGACTCGGGCTTCGCCAGGTCGAGGATCTCGAAGAGGGTGGTGGACTTCCCCGAGCCGGACTCGCCGACCAGGCCCAGCGTCTCGCCGCGCCGGATGTCCAGCTCCACGCCGTCGACGGCGTAGACGCTGCCCACCCGCCGCTTGAACACCGAGCCCTTGAGGAGCGGGAAGGTCTTGGCGAGGTCGGTCACCCGGAGCACCGAGTCGCGCTGCTCGCGGGGCACTTCGGCGACCTCGGACTCGCCGATCTCCGGCAGCGGGTAGATGTCGGTCGGGCCGAGGTCCCGCTCGACGATCTCCGGCGCGCGCCGGCAGGCCACCGCGTGGCCCTCCGAGCCGCCCCGGACGCGGGCCAGCGGCGGCTCGGCCGTCCGGCAGGCCGCCTCGGCCATCGGGCAGCGCAGGGCGAACGGGCAGCCGTCGGGCAGCTCGTGCATCGCCGGCGGGCTGCCGGGGATCGGGACGAGGGGCCGGCGCTGGACGGCCGTGCCGTCCTCGGTGGCCTCGTCCACCCGCGGCACGGCGCCGATCAGGCCGAGCGTGTAGGGCATCCGCGGCCGGCTGAAGACCTCGTCCACGGTGCCCGTCTCGACCATCCGCCCCGCGTACATCACCGCGACGCGGTCCGCGGTGCCGGCGATGACGCCCAGGTCGTGGGAGACCAGCACCATCGCGGCGCCGGTCTCGCGCTGCGCGGTCTTGAGCACCTCCAGCACCTGCGCCTGGATGGTGACGTCCAGGGCGGTGGTGGGCTCGTCGGCGAGGATGACGTCCGGGTCGTTGGCGATCGCCATGGCAATCATGGCGCGCTGCCGCATGCCGCCGGAGAACTCGTGCGGGAAGGAGTCCACCCGCACGTCCGGGTTGGGGATGCCGACCAGGTCGAGCAGCTCGACGGCGCGCTTCCTGGCGGTGGCCTTGTCGACGTCGCGGTGGATCCGGATGGCCTCGATGATCTGGTCGCCGATCCGGTACACCGGGGTGAACGCGGAGAGCGGGTCCTGGAAGACCATCGCGACCTTGTCGCCGCGGATCCGGGAGAGCCGGCCGTCGGTGGCGCCCACCATCTGCTGCCCGTCCAGCTGCACATCGCCCTCGACGACCGCGCTCGGCGGCAGCAGCCCCATGGAGGCCAGCGAGGTGACGGACTTGCCGGAGCCGGACTCGCCGACGATGCCCAGCACCTCGCCGCGGTTGAGGTCGAAGCTGACCCCGCGGACGGCGGGCACCAGGCCGTGCGGCCCGCGGAAGTGGACGTTCAGGTCGCGGACGCTCAGCAGCGGCCCGCTGCCGCCGGCGGCGGCGCCGGGGCTGGGGATGGTCGCGGCGGTGGTCACGCGGGGCTCCCTGCGGTGGTGTTCGGGGTGGTGGTGGCGCCGTTGGCGGCCTTGGCACGCCGCTCGGCGGCCTGCCGGGCCGCGATCCTGCGCTGCTTGCGGCTGACGCGGTCCGAGGTCGGGTCGAGCGCGTCGCGCAGGCCGTCGCCCATCAGGTTCACCGCGAGGACGAAGACCACCAGCATCACGGCGGAGAACCAGAAGAGCCACGGGTAGGTGGTGGCCGCGCTGGTGCCGTCGGAGATCAGGGTGCCCAGCGAGACGTCCGGCGGCTGCACGCCGAAGCCGAAGTAGGAGAGGCTCGCCTCGGCGATGACCGCGCCGCCGACCGCGACGGTGGCGTCGATGATGAGGAAGGAGGCGACGTTCGGCAGGATGTGCCGGACGATGATCCGCATCGGGTGCACGCCCATGAACTTGGCGGCCCGCACGAACTCCTGGTTCTTCAGCGAGAGGGTCATCGAGCGGACCACCCGCGCGGTGATCATCCAGCCGAAGACGGCGAGCAGCACCACGAAGATCAGCCAGCTGCTGTTCTTGAACAGCGGCGACATGATCGCGATGATCAGGAAGCTCGGCAGGGTCAGCAGCAGGTCGACGAAGAACATCGAGACCCGGTCGGCCCAGCCGCCGAAGTAGCCGGCGCAGGCGCCCACGATCGAGGCGAGCACGGTGGAGAAGAACGCCACCAGCAGGCCGATCAGCAGCGACTTCTGCAGGCCGCGGACGACCAGCGCGAACTCGTCGTGGCCGATCCGGTCGGTGCCGAACCAGTGCTGCGCCGAGGGCGCCTCGCGCAGCGCGCTGAAGTCCACCTCGGTGTAGCTGTACTTGGAGATCACCGGCCCGAGAAAGGCCAGCAGGAAGAGCAGGACGACGACGATCGCGCCGACCACGGAGCCCTTGTTGGAGAGGAACCGGCGGAGGATCACGCGGCCGCGGCCGGCCGGCCCGGGGCCGGCGGCGGCCCCGGACTCCTGATCCGCGAGCACGGCTTCGGGAGCGGCGGTCATCGTGCGGCCCTCCTTCGGGCGGCGAGGCGCCCCTCCGGGCGCGGGCTCGTCTGCTGGGCGGCACCCGTCACGGGTGTGCGGCTACGCATGGCGGACCCGCGGGTCCAGCGCGGCGTGCAGGATGTCCGAGAGGAATCCGGCGATCAGCACCATCACGGCGGCGAAGAGGCTGTAGGCGACGACGGAGTTGACGTCGTTCTGGTTGATGGAGTTCACCAGCCACTCGCCCATGCCGTGCCAGCCGAAGATCAGCTCGGTGAAGGTGGCGCCGGTGAGCAGTCCCAAGAAGCCGTACGCGAAGAACGTCGACATCGGGATGAGCGCCGTACGCAGGCCGTGCTTGAAGAGCGCCTTGCGGTACGGCAGGCCCTTGGCCCGGGCGGTGCGCAGGTAGTCCGACCCCAGCACGTCCAGCATGGTGTTGCGCTGGTAGCGGCTGTAGCTGGCGATCAGCATCAGGCCGATGGTGAGGGTGGGCAGGATCAGGTGCACCAGGGAGTCGCCGAGGTGGGTGAAGAAGCCCCCGGAGAGGCCCGGCGTGGACTGCCCGGTGAAGTTGATGATCTGGTGCCCGGTCCAGGTGTTCAGCCCGGTCGCGAAGATGGTCGCGAAGAGGGCGAGCACGAAGGTCGGGATCGACATCACCAGGAACGAGAGCCCTGCCGCCGCCCGGTCCGAGAATTTGTACTGTCTCGTGGCCGTCCAGGCGCCCAGCAGGATCCCGCAGACGGTGCCGAGGATCGTGCCGACGACGAGGAGCCGCAGCGAGATCAGGACGCGGTTCTTGAACTCGTCCGTGACCGGGGTGTTGTTGATCGTCTGGCCAAGATTGCCGTGCGCCAGATGGCCGACCCAGGTGCCGAACCGGTCCGCCAGCGGCGTGTCCGGGTTCACCCCCAGATCGTCCAGCTGCCTGGTCACCGAGGCCGGCGAGGGACGGGGCGACCGTCCCTCGAAGTTGGCCCTCGGGTTGAGGGAGGTCGAGGCCAGGGCGTAGGAGAGCCCGACTGCGACCAGGAGCATCACGACGTAATAGCCCAGCCGCTTGGCCAAATAGCCCAGCATGGGACCTCCCTGCATCACTCTGACTGGCGGTAAACAGTCTGGGAGCAATCCGCGGGAAGGGAACGGTTATCGAGGTCTCGATCTTGTCACGGTTGGTCAAGTGGCGTTCAAGCAAGGGTTACTGGGCGCTTACTCTCCTGACCATTCGAACAGGCCGATGCGCACCCCGCCCCTCGCTGCGGACCGTGCCCCGGGCCCGGATCAACCAATCGGGAGGCATCCGATGAACAGGTCTCGCAGGTCCGCAGCCCTGGTGGCGGCGGCACTGGCCGGCACGCTGGCGATCTCTGCCTGCTCCTCCTCCGGCTCGTCCGGCGGCAAGGTCAAGGGCGCCGCTCCCAAGAACAACTCCTCCGGCATCAACCCGCAGCCGGCGAGCAACGTCAAGCAGGGCGGCACGCTGCGGATCGCCAACCGCGGCATCACCAACATGAACCCGTACGAGACGGACGGCTCCAACGCCGACGCCGACTGGGTGCGGTCGATGACGCTGCCGAACCTGTTCAACTACGACGCCAAGGGCAACCCGACGCCCAACCCGTACTTCCTGCAGTCCGCCACGTCCTCGATGAAGGGCGGCAAGCAGGTCGTCGAGTACAAGCTGAACCCGAAGTCCAAGTGGTCGGACGGGACCCCGATCTCGTACAAGGACTTCGTGCAGATCTGGAAGTCGGACAGCGGCAAGAACAGCAAGTTCCTGGTCCGCGGCACCACCGGCTACGACCAGATCGCCAGCGTCACCAAGGGCGCGAACGACCAGGACGTCCTGGTCACCTACGACAAGCCGCAGCTGGAGTGGCAGAACCTCTTCGGCGAGCTGGTCCCGGCGAACACGATCGACACGCCGGACAAGTTCAACAAGAGCTGGCTGCAGAAGATGCCGGCCACCGCCGGTCCGTTCAAGATCCAGAAGTGGGACACCGCCGCCAAGGCGATCACCCTGGTGCCGGACCCGAACTGGTGGGGCCCCAAGCCCAAGCTCGACAAGATCGTCGACACCGAGATGGAGGCCCCCGCGCAGGTCAACGCGGTCCTCAACAACGAGCTCGATGTCGCCGGCGTCAGCAACGCCGAGTTCTACAAGCGCGTCGCCGGCAAGAAGGGCCTCCAGGTCCGGGTCGGCACCCCCTGGGACGTGCTGAACCTCGTCTACGGCTCCAAGGGCCCGATGGCGGACGTCAAGGTGCGCCAGGCGATCATGATGGGCGTCAACCGGACGGACCTCTCCAAGATCCAGTCCAACGGCATGCCCAAGCAGAACCCGCTCGTCAACAACCACCTGTACATGCCGCAGGAGAACGGCTACGAGGACACCTCGGGCCAGTTCGGCAAGTACGACCCGACCGCGGCCGGCAAGCTGCTGGACGCGGCGGGCTGGAAGTCCGCCGGCGCCGGCAAGACCCGCACCAAGGGCGGCAAGCCGCTCTCGCTGCACTTCGTGATGAGCGCCGGCACCTCGCAGACCGGTCTGGACATCTGCTCCGCCGTCCAGACGATGCTGCAGCAGATCGGCATCAAGGTCACCATCGACAAGGTCGACGACGCCGCGTTCTTCACCAACAAGTACGTGATGGGCGGCAACTTCGACATCACGATGTTCCGCTGGACCGGCGCGCTGTGGAAGTCGGGCTCCTTCGACAGCTACCGCAACCCGCAGGGCGGCAACCTCTTCCAGAACTTCGGCGGCGTCGGCTCCCCGCAGATCGACACCGCCTACCGGGCCGGCATCAACGCCACCAGCAAGGCCCAGGGCATCCAGGACTTCAACACCGCCGACAAGCAGATCTGGGAGGTCGGCAACTCCTCGCCGCTCTTCCAGAACTACGCCTACGACGCGGTGCGCACCGGCCTCGCCAACTACGGCGCGTTCGGCCTGGACACCCCGGACTGGACCAAGGTCGGCTGGCAGAAGTAAGAGATCCACTTCGGATTCCGAAACTTCCGCGCCCCGTCGTGATCAATATGTGATCGCGTTCCGGAAGTAAACATGGGCCGTCACCGTTGCCAACGGTGACGGCCCATTGTGTTATTGACGGGTTGTCGACACCTGGCCGGACAGCGTGGTCCAGACCGGGAGCGATCCGATACCGATCGACCGCTTTACCCCTTTTTCTCGACCCCGGGGCACGACCACCCGCCCGAAAGGACCGATCCGTGACGTCCAAGCCGCAGTCCGGCAGACACTTCCGCTCCGCAGCCGCCCTGGTCGCGGCGCTCTCCGCCGCCGCGCTGGTCGCCGGCTGCGGCTCCTCCGGCGGCGGCGCCAAGGGCGCCGAACCCTCGCAGAGCTCGGCCCCGGTGCAGGGCGCCCAGGCCATCAACCCGCAGCCGCTCTCCAAGATCAAGCAGGGCGGCACCTTCCGGATGTCGATCCAGCAGTGGATCACCCAGTACAACCTGTACCAGGTTGAGGGCACCCAGGGGGACGGCGCCTCGATCGCCTCGATGGTGCTGCCGCAGCTGTGGATGCACGACGCCAAGGGCACCCCGCACGCCGACACCGACTTCCTCCTCAACGCCTCCGCGGCGACGGCCGGCGGCAAGCAGGTCGTCACCTACAACCTCAACCCCAAGGCCAAGTGGTCCGACGGCAAGCAGGTCTCCGCCGCCGACTTCAAGGCCCAGTGGCAGGCCCTCAACGGCTCCGACTCCAAGTACCTGGTCGCCGACTCCTCCGGCTACGACCAGATCGCCTCGGTCGCCCAGGGCAGCAGCCCCCAGCAGGTCAAGGTCACCTTCAAGAACGCCTACGCCGACTGGCAGCGGCTCTTCCAGACGATGCTGCCGGCCGCCGCGATCAACACCCCGGACAAGTTCAACAAGGGCTGGATACAGACGGTCCCGATCACCTCCGGCGCCTGGAAGATCGGGAAGATGGACAAGGCCCAGCAGGCCATCACCGTCGTCCCCGACCCGTCCTTCTGGGGGACGAAGCCGAAGCTCGACAAGGTGATCTTCCGGGCGATGGGCCAGGACGCCCAGCTCGGCGCCTACCTCAACAACGAGATCGACTACGTCAGCACCCCGGACGCCGAGTCCTACCAGCGGGCGAAGAAGAACCCCTCCACCGCGATCCGCATCGGCGCCCGCTGGGACGAGGTCCACCTCACCCTCAACGGCAACCACGGCCCCACCCAGGACGTGAAGGTCCGCCAGGCGATCGAGGAGGCCGTCAACCGGCAGGCCCTCGCCGACATCGCCTCCAAGGGCATGCCCTTCAAGGCGCCGCTGCTCGACAACCACTTCTTCATGCCCAACCAGGCCGGCTACCAGGACAACGCCGGCCAGTACGGCAAGTACGACCCGACGGCCGCCGGCAAGCTGCTGGACGCGGCCGGCTGGAAGTCCGCCGGCACCGGCAAGCCGCGCACCAAGGGCGGCAAGCCGCTCCAGCTCACCTACGTGATGTCGGACGGCAGCACCCAGCAGTCCGCCGACCAGGCGGAGGCCCTGCAGGCGATGCTGATGCAGGTCGGGATCAAGATGACCATCCAGAAGGTCCCGATGAACGACTTCTTCGACAAGTACGTCAACGTCGGCAACTTCGACCTGACCTCGTTCCGCAACGTGGACGCGGTCTTCCCGTCGACGCTCTACCCGGTCTTCCAGCAGCCCAAGGGCAACCAGGTCTACCAGAACTACGGCCGGGTCTCCTCGCCGCAGATCGACAAGCTGCTCCAGCAGGCCGGCACCACCGTCGACGAGTCGCAGTCCCGGGCCCTGTACAACCAGGCCGACAAGCTGATCTGGCAGGCCGGGCACTCGCTGGAGTACTACCAGCGGCCCCAGGTGCTGGCGGTCCGCAAGAACATCGCCAACTTCGGCGCCTCCGGCCTCGGCGACGTCGACTGGGCGAAGGTCGGCTTCCTGAAGTAGCTCCGACCCGTCCCCACCGGGACCCCTCCGGGCCCCTCGGACCCGCCGAACGCCTCCCGCGCCCCGCACAATGGAACCTGTGCTGGAGATGACGCGGGAGGCGTTCGAGGATCTGGTGGCGGCGGCGCTCGACACCGTTCCCCCCGAGCTGACGCGCCTGATGGACAACGTCGCGGTCTTCGTCGAGGACGAGCCGCCGCCCGGCGGCCCCACCCTGCTCGGCCTCTACGAGGGCACCCCGCTCACCGAGCGCGGCGAGTGGTACGCCGGCAACCTGCCCGACCGGATCACCGTCTACCAGGGCCCCATCCTGCGCATGTGCCCCACCGTCCGGGAGGTGATCCGGGAGGTCAGGATCACCGTCGTGCACGAGATCGCCCACCATTTCGGCATCGACGACGAGCGGCTCCACGAACTGGGCTACGGCTGACGGGCGTTGACGCTCCGTCACCGCTCACCCGGGGTGATAGTCAGCCGAATCCCGTGTCCTCCCCTCCGCCCCACCCGTTGAACCAGGCATGACGAGCCACAGAACGCCAACCCCCCGGGTCGGCCTGCGCACCCGCGGACGCCGCCTCGCCTCGGCCGCGGCCACCGCCTGCGCGCTGCTCGCCGTCTCCGGCTGCATGACGGTCGGAGGACACGGGGGATCATCGACGGAGCACGCCCCGCACGGCGGCAGCGACAACGTCTCGCACGACGGCTCCTCGTACGCCGACACCTCCAACGACACCCGGCACGGCACCGGCGGCGGCACCGCGCCGAACGCGCCCGCGCCCAGCGCCGGCCCGTCCGCGGAGTCCGGTGGGACGGGCACCGGGACGGGGACGCCGTCGGCCGGGTCCGCGCCGGGCAGGCCGGCGAAGCCGGGGGCGTCGTCGTCCAAGGGCTCGCCGTCCTCCTCCTCGTCCTCGTCGTCCTCCTCGCCCTCGGGCGGGACGGGCGGCAAGCCGCCCACCGCCAGGCCGACGCCGCCCACCCCCACGCCGACCACCGACCCGACGCCGACCGGTCCGACGCCCGAGCCGAGCCACTCCGACTCGCCGGACCCGTCCGCGTCCCCC
Organism: Mangrovactinospora gilvigrisea; assembly: GCF_001879105.1. GTDB lineage: Bacteria > Actinomycetota > Actinomycetes > Streptomycetales > Streptomycetaceae > Mangrovactinospora > Mangrovactinospora gilvigrisea. Next base: position 14,710 of record NZ_MLCF01000029.1, read on the forward strand.
TCGTAGCGAGCGTCACGTCACATTCGCGGATAACGAGGACGAACCGGGCGCCGGATGGCGTACGCTGGTAACGGTTTGCCCACCCTGCCCACCGAGGCGTACATTGGGCGGCCGTTTGATCCCCTTCGATTGACCCATTGCCCGGCACCCCCGAGGACCACATTCCAACGGTGCCGATGGCGCGTTCCCGGTGACTCCGTGGCAGGCCGCACGAGGCGGCTTATGCGAACCGCGGGGCTTGGCGCGTGCCGCTTCCCGGAAGGTTTTGCATGACTCTCGCTGTGTCCGACAGCACTGCCCTGCCCGAAAACGAGATCGAGCTCGACGCCGCGGGCGTCGTCGCCGAGAACGCCGCCGAGAACGCCGCGGCCGAGAACACCACCGTCGCCGAGATCGACGGGACCGCAGTCGAGGCGGTCGAGGTCGAGAACACTCCCGAGGCCGCTGCCGGGGAGACGAAGGACGAGGAGGTGAAGGACGAGGCGCCCGAGGTGCCGTCCTTCGACGAGCTCGGCCTGCCCGCCGAGGTCGTCAAGGCGCTCGCCGCGCGCGGCGTCACCAGCCCCTTCCCCATCCAGGCCGCGACCATCCCGGACGCCCTGGCCGGCAAGGACATCCTGGGCCGCGGCCGCACCGGCTCCGGCAAGACGCTCAGCTTCGGCCTGCCGCTGCTGGTCCGCCTCGCCGAGGGCCGCACCCGCGCCAAGCGCCCCCGCGGCATCATCCTGACCCCCACCCGCGAGCTGGCCATGCAGGTCAGCGACGCCCTCGAGCCGTACGGCCGGATCCTCGACCTGGAGATGAAGGTCGTCTGCGGCGGCACCTCGATGCAGCGTCAGATCTTCGCCCTGGAGCGGGGCGTGGACATCCTCGTCGCCACCCCGGGCCGGCTGCGCGACCTGATCGAGCGCGGTTCCTGCTCGCTCGACGAGGTCGAGATCGCCGTCCTCGACGAGGCCGACCAGATGGCCGACATGGGCTTCCTGCCCGAGGTCAGCGAGATCCTCGACCAGGTGCCGGCCGGCGGCCAGCGGCTGCTGTTCTCCGCCACGCTGGAGAACGAGATCGACACCCTGGTGAAGCGCTACCTGGTCGACCCGGTCACCCACGAGGTCGACCCGTCGGCGGGCGTCGTCACCACCATGTCCCACCACGTGCTGGTCGTGAAGCCGAAGGACAAGGCCCCGGTGACGGCGGCCATCGCGGCGCGCAAGGGCCGCACCATCATCTTCGTCCGCACCCAGCTGGGCGCCGACCGGGTCTGCGACCAGCTGCGGGACGCCGGCATCAAGGCCGACGCGCTGCACGGCGGCATGACGCAGGGCGCGCGCACCCACACGCTCAACGACTTCAAGGACGGCCGGATCAACGTCCTGGTCGCCACGGACGTCGCCGCGCGCGGCATCCACGTCGACGACATCGACCTGGTGCTGCACGTCGACCCGCCGGCCGACCCCAAGGACTACCTGCACCGCGCGGGCCGCACGGCGCGCGCCGGGCGCTCCGGCACGGTCGCGGCGCTGATCCTGCCGCACCAGCGCCGCTCGATGTTCCGGCTGCTGGAGGAGGCGGGCGTGGAGGCCGAGCGCCACCTCGTCGGCCGCCACTTCAGCCCGGAGCTGGTGGAGATCACCGGCGCCCGGTCGCTGACGGACGTTCAGGCCGAGGCCGCGAAGAAGGCCGCCGAGTCGGCCCAGGGCGAGGTCGAGGACCTGACGCGCCGTCTGGAGCGGGCGCAGAAGCGCGCCGAGACGCTGGAGGCCGAGGCCGGCGAGCTGAAGGCCAAGGCCGACGCGGAGGCCGTGGCGGTCGCCAACGGCGAGTTCGTGGAAGAGGACGAGCGCGAGTTCGACCGCAAGCCGTTCCGCCGCAACGACCGCGGCGGCAACCGGTCCTTCGACCGGGACCGGGGCGACCGGGGCGACCGGGGCGACCGGGGCCCGCGCCGCGACTTCCGTGACGATCGCGGCCCGCGCCGCGACTCGCGCGACGACCGCGGTGACCGGGGCGACCGGGGCCCGCGTCGGGACTTCCGTGACGACCGGGGTCCGCGCCGCGACGACCGCGGTGACCGCGGCCCGCGCCGCGACTTCCGCGACGACCGGAACCGCGACGACCGGAACCGCGACGACCGGAACCGCGACGACCGGAACCGCGACGAGCGCCCGTACCAGCGGCGCGAGGACCGCGACCGCCCCTACCAGCGCCGCGACGACCGTGACGACCGCGGTCCGCGCCGCGAGTTCCGGGACGACCGGGGCCCGCGCCGCGAGTTCCGCGACGACCGCGGTCCGCGCCGCGACTTCCGGGACCGGGACGACCGCCCGTCGTACCGCCGCGACCGCGACGACCGTCCGTCCTACCGGCGCGACGACCGGGACCGCCCGGCGCGCGGCGGCAGCGGCTACCCGCGGCGCGACCGCCCGGCCGGCGCCGGCGCGGGCGACCGCAAGCCGCGCTGGAAGCGCAACGGCTGACGCTCCCGCAGCAGTCGGCCACCCCTGCGCCCCGGCCCCCGCCGTCCCTGTAGTACGGGACGGCGGGGGCCGGGGCGTTCGGCGTTCAGCGGGCGCCGCGGATGAGGGCGATCATGTCCTCCAGGTCGGCCTCGAACTCCGCGTCCCAGTCGACGGGCCGGTCCAGCCACTCGGCGAGCCCCTCGTGGACCGGCAGCGCCGCGCCGCCCGCCGTCGCCCGCCGCTCCCGGGTGCTCAGCCGGCCCGGCGAGAACCGGCCCCCGCCCTCGGAGACCGCGAACCCCAGCAGCCAGGTGGAGAAGAGCCGTTCGCGCCGCGCCACGTCGTGCGCGGGCACCCCCGCGGCGAGCATCACCCGGTAGAGCTCCTCCACCACCCGGATCGCCGTCTGCCCCATCGCCGGCCGCTCGAAGATCAGCAGCGACGCGCCCGGATGGCTCCGGATGGACGCCCGCACCGCTCGCGCGCCCGCGCGCAGCTGCTCGTCCCAGGGCAGGTCGCGGTCGAGCACGGGGAGTTCGCCCAGCACGCGTCCGTGCAGCTCGTCGAGGAGCCCCTCCTTGCCGTCCACATGCGCGTAGAGGGCCATCGGCGTGACCCCCATCCGCTCGGCGATCGCCCGCATGCTGACGGCCCGCAGGCCCTGATCGTCCGCCAACTCCATGGCGATGCCGACGATCTCGTCCCGTCGGCTGCCCTTGCTCTTGCTCTTGCCCTTGCTCGTGCCCTTGCTCGTGTCCGTGCCCTTGCCGGTGCCGCGCATCATGGGTCTACACTGTATACCTATACGGCGTAGATCAACTATGCCCGCCTGCCCGGGAGTTGAGATCGGCGATGCTGCTCATCGAGAACCTCCGCAAGCGCTTCGGGTCGCGCACCGTGCTGCACGACCTCTCCCTCTCCGTCCGCCCCGGCGAGATCGCCGGGCTCATCGGCCACAACGGTGCCGGCAAGAGCACCCTCGTCGGCCTGGTCACCGGCCTGCTCCGCCCGGACGGCGGCCGGATCGACACCGGCGGCGCCCAACCCGCGCTCGCCCCGCAGGAGATCGCCCTCTACCCCACCGCCACGCCCCGCGAGCACCTCCGCCTCTTCGGCGGCCTCGCCGGCCTGCGCCGCCGCGCGCTGGAGGAGCGCGCCGACGCCCTGCTCGCCGAGCTCGCGCTCGGCGAGTGCGCCGACCGCCGCGCCGCCGTGCTCTCCGGCGGCCAGCAGCGCCGCGTCCAGGCCGGCTGCGCGCTGATCGCCCTCACCGGGCCCGGCGGGCTGCTGCTGATGGACGAGCCCACCGCCGGCGCCGACCCCTCCACCCGGGCGCTGCTGCTCGCCGCCGTCCGCCGCCGCGCCGAGCAGGACGGCGCCGCCGTCCTCTACACCACCCACTACCTGCCCGAGCTGGACGAACTCGGCGCCACCATCGCGGTGCTGCGCGCCGGGCGGCTGGTGGCCCGCGGCAGCCGCGCCGAGCTGCTGGAGGGCCTCCCCGGCGAGCTGCGGCTGCGGTTCGCCGACGACGCCCCGGACGCGCCGCCGCACCGCTACCCCTCCCGCGATCCGGGCGGACGGCTGCCCGGACTCCTCGCCGAACTGGCCGGCGAGGGCCGCGCCCCGGTCTCCGTCGAGGTCCTGAAGCCCCAGCTCGACGACCTCTACCGCGCCCTGGAGCTCACCGAGGGAGTCCCGGCATGATCCCGCCCGCCACCCGCCACCGCCCTTTCGACGAGCGCTTCGCGCCCTGCCTGATCCGCCTCGCCGCGCTGCTGCGCCACAACCTCCTCCTGGTGCGGCGCGAGCCGGGCCCGCAGATCAGCCGGCTGGTGATGCCGCTGGTGCTGCTCGCCGTCCTCCAGCCGCTCTACCGCACCGTCGGCACCACCGCCGAGGCGGCCACCGGGATGATGGTGATGTTCGCCATGCTCGCCGTCTCGGTGATCGGCTCCGGGATCCTCGTCGAGCGGCTCTGGCGGACCTGGACGCGGCTGCACGCCACCCCCGCCCGTCCCGCCGAGATCCTGCTCGCCAAGGCGCTGCCCGCCTACGCCCTGCTGCTCCTCCAGCAGGCGCTGGTGGTCGCCTTCGCGGTCGCCGTCTTCGGGATGCCGCTGCGCCATCCCGTGCTGCTCGCCGCCGCGATCGCGGTGTGGTGCGCGGTGCTGCTCTGCGTCGGGGCGCTGCTGGGATCGCTGGTGCGCAGCCCGGCCGCGCTCTCGTCGGTGCAGGACATCGTGGGCCTGCTCTGCACCGCGGTCGGCGGCGCGCTCGTGCCGCTGACCGTGCTGCCGCACTGGGTGCGGGCCGCGGCGCCCGCCTCGCCGGGGTACTGGGCCGTCGGGATGCTGCGCTCCGCGCTCGCCGGATCGCCCGGTGCGACGGGGCGCGACGCGGCCGTGCTGGGCGCCCTCGGGGTGGTGGCCGCGGTGCTCGCGGGACGCAGATTGACGTGGTCTCGCACACACGTCTGAGCAATGCCCCGGCCGCGGGAACCGCTCCACCGCACGTCGTCCGCGGGGACCCGTTGCGGACACCAGCGACAACTGCGTCTGGCCACAGCGGGGGCGGCGGATGCATCATGTGGAGCGGAGGCCGTCGAGATTCGCCGGCGCCACCGTCCTGAGGAAGGTCGCCACCCATGCTGCGGAACGCGTTCGAGCCCTGGCACATCATCCTGCTGGTCGCCGTCATCGCCCTGCTCTTCGGCTCGAAGCGGCTGCCCGACGTCGCCCGCGGCCTCGGCAAGTCGATGCGAGTGCTGAAGGCGGAGACGAAGGCCCTCAAGTCCGACACCACCGAAGGCTTCAAGGCCGGCTCCGCCGAGGGCCAGGCCGAGTCGGCCGAGGCCCGCACGGCCGAGAAGGTCACCGTCACCAAGACCGAGGCCCAGCCCGCGGACAAGGCCGCGGCGCAGTAGCGCCCGCCGCTTCCGAACCCGATATCCCCTCGCCCAAGCCCCCAGCCGAACCGGTACGCTAGCCGAGGCTGCGGGGCCACTAGCTCAATTGGCAGAGCTGCGGACTTTTAATCCGTAGGTTCAGGGTTCGAGCCCCTGGTGGCCCACCTGGTTCCCCGCGAACCGAGGCCGCAGGTCGAGAAATCGGCCTGCGGCCTTTCTGCGTCCGCGTGTCGATCGATCCTCCCGAAGGGGTTGCGGGCCGCCCCGGCGGGTGTGCAAGGATCGTCCGCGTCGCCGCGGAACCTTCCGTACCGGTCGCACCGGGCGACACCTGTGCCCCAGCCCGAAATCGCACCGTACGCCCGGAGGTTCACGCCTTGCCCGCAGCCGCAGCCGAGTCTGCCGCGCCGGCGGCGCGCCGGGCTCTGTGGGTGCTGCTGCTGACGGCGGGCTTCGTCGCGCTGGGGCTGCTCCTCGGCGGGCATGCGCACGCCGCGGCGCCGCGAGCCGGCGCGACGCACGGCGTCCCGGCCGTGCGGACCGCTTCGGACCTGGCGCACACCGCCGCCGCCCGGACGCACTCCGCGGTGCGGCACACCGCCGGCTCCGGCCCGAGGCGGCAGGCCGCGCGGATCCGCTCGCAGCTCTCCGGGGTGCACGCGCGAGGCCGTGCCACCACCGACCGGGCCGTCCGGGACGTCCGCACCGCGGGCGCCGCCGTCGGCACGGCGGTGCACGCCGTCCGCGGCACGCTCGACCGGCTGCCCGTCCGCCTTCCGTCCCCCGGCGGCGCGGCGCCCCGGGGCCCGGGCCGGTCCCGGCACCTCGGTCCCGCGCAGCCCGCGGCCGCCGGCCATGCCGCGGCCGCCCACCGGGGCACCGCCACGACGGCGGCCCGCCCCGGGACGGGCGCCGCGACGGCGTCCGACACCGGCCTGCCGACCGCCGCGCGTCCGGCGGTGGCCGACGGCGGGACGCACGCCCCCGCCGGGCCCTCCCAGGGGGCCGACCGGACGGACCAGGGCCTCGCGGCCCACCCGGCGTCCGGCGGCGCCCCGGGTCTCCCGGCCGCCTCCGGCCCCCGCCTCGCGCGGCAGGCGGATGCCGTCCGCACGCCATGGCACGCGCCCGCGCCGGGGCGTGCCGCGGACGTCACCGTCCGACCCGGCTAGCACCTCCCCGCACACACCGGCGGCGGCGATCCCGCTCCCCGGCACCCCACCGTGCCGCGACGGAGCCGGCCCGTACGCCGCATCCCCCGAATGCTCTTCGATTCCTGTGCAGGGAAGGTTTTTGATCATGCGTAAGATCCGCACGCCCCGCTCCGTCCTCCTCCGCCGCAGTGCCGCCGTGGCAGCCGCCGCGGCCGGGCTCTGGGCGCTGGGCAGCACCGCCGCCAACGCGGCGACGCCGGTTCCGTCCGCGCCGGCTGTCCCGTCTGCCTCGTCCGTCCCGTCCGTCTCGTCGGTCCCGTCCGCTCTCGCGTCGGGCGCCGCGCCGGACGCGACCGGGACCGTCGGGCGCGCCGTCGGCGGGGCCGCCAAGGCCGTGCACGGCGCGGTCGGAGGGCTCGGCGACAAGGCCGGCTCGGCGCTCGGCGGGGGCGGCACGGTGGAGCACCCGATGGGCGCCGGGACGCGCTCGGCGGTGCCCGGGCGGGCTCAGCTCCCGTCGACGGGCGGCGTCCGCGCGGGTGCCGTCCACCTGGTCCTCAAGCACGCGAAGGCCGTGGGCCACGTGAAGAGCGCCGCGCAGCGGGTGCCGGACCTCGGCACCGCCGGACTGCCCGAGATCCCGGCGCTGCCCGCGCCGTCGATGCCGTCGATGCCGTCGACGCTGCCGACCCCGGCGAACCTGCCGATCCTGCCGACGCTCTCGGCCCTGCCGGTGCCGGCCACCCCGAACACCGGTGCGCCCGCCGGCCTGCCGGCGACGGCGACCCGGCTGCAGGAGCTGTCGAAGGCGCTCCAGGCGGCGAGGACCCTGAAGGCCGGGGCGGGCGCGCTGCCGGCGGCGGGCCTCCCGGGTCTGCCCGGCCTCGCCTCGGTTCCGTCGCTGCCGTCGGTGTCGTCGGTTCCGTCGGTGCCGTCCATCCCGTCCGACCTGCCCGTCGCGGTTCCGGCGGCGCTGGGCGTCCACCCCGAGGGGCTCGGGACGGCGGCCGGCCCCGGAGCGGTCTACAACCTGGTGGGCTCGGCCCTCGCCCCGGTCTACTCCGCCGCGGGCCCGAACACGGCCCCCGTCTACGCGGTGACGGACCCGGCCCTCACCGCCGTCTACACGGTGGGCGGCCCGGCCCTCGACGGCCTCCCCGCGGCATCCGCCCCGGGCCTGTTCCTCTGAGCTGATCAGGCCCGGCCCGAACGAGCCCCGGGCGGTCGGCGGACCGCCCGGGGCTTGCCCCTGCCCCACGGGGCAGGGGTTAGCGTCCCTCCGCTCCGGCCGATCCGCCCGGCCGGCCGACGAGGAGGGAATGCCATGACCGTGGAGACACGTCTGCCCGAGACGGTGCGCGAGGTGCGGCTGGCCGCCGTGCCCGAGGGGGTGCCGGCCGCGGAGCACTTCGCCGTCGCCGAGGTGCCGCTGCCGGTGCCGGGGGACGGCGAACTGCTGGTCCGCAACCGCCGGTTCCTGCTGCACCCCGGGATCCGCACGCTGATCGCCGCGGTGCCGGGCACGCCGTTGCCGGCGATCGCGCCCGGCGGGACGCTCCCCGGCCTCGCCGTCGGCGAGGTGGTCGCCGCGGCCGGCGGCGACGGCCCGCGTCCCGGGCAACTGGTCGCGCACCCGCTCAGCTGGCGCGAGTACGCCGCCGTCCCCGTCGATGCCGCCCGGGTGCTGGACACCGCGGCGCTGCCCGACCCGTCCGCGCACCTCTCCCAGGGCGAGGCCGCCTACGGCGCGTTCACCCGCGTCGCCGGGCTGCGCCCCGGCGAGACCGTGCTGATCACCGGCGGCGCCGGCTCGGTCGGCTCGCTCGCCGGCCAGATCGCCCGGCTGCTGGGCGCCGCCCGGGTGATCGGCACCACCGGCTCGCCGGAGAAGGCCGAGCTGATGGTGCGCCGGTACGGCTACCACGCCGCCCTGCTGCGCGGTCCGGCCGCCGCGGGCCGCTCGATCGGCGACCAGCTCGCCGAGGCGGCGCCCGACGGCGTGGACGTGGTGCTCGACAACGTCGGCGGCGAGCAGTTGGAGGCGGCCCTCGACCACGCCCGCGCCGGCGCCCGGGTGGTGCTGCTGGGCGCGCTCTCCGGCCAGCTCGCGGCCGATTCGGACGGGGGAGGGCGCCCGGTCCGCTTCGACTCCTTCGCGGCGGTGCTGCGCCGGCTGACGCTGACGGGCTATCAGGCCACCGCGCACCCCGACGTCACCGACGCATGGACGGAGCGCTTCGCCCGCTGGCTCGCCGACGGGGCGATCACCTTCCCCGTCACCGAGGTCCCGGGCATAGCCGCCGCGCCCCGGGCGTTGCAGGACCTGCTGACGGGACGCCATACCGGAACGGTCGTCGTCGACCTCGACGGCGCGTCGTAGCCCACCTCGGGAGGACGGATGCGGATCGGCGACGCCGCCGCGGCCACCGGCGCCACCCCGCGCGCGCTGCGGCTCTACGAGGCGCGCGGGCTGCTGCCCCCGCCGGACCGCACCCCCGCCGGCCAGCGCCGCTACGGAAGCGCGGCGCTGCGCCGGGTGCGGGTGATCCGCGAGCTGCTCGCCATCGGCCTCACCCTGGACGACATCGGCCGCTTCGTCGACCGGCTGCCGCTGCTGGAGGACGGCGGCGCGATGCGCTGCGGCCCCGCCTCCTCCCCCGCGCCGGGGTCGGAGGCGGGGGCGACCGCGGTGGTGCTCCGCCGGGTCGCCGCGCTGGACGCGGAGATCGCCCGGCTCACCCGGATCCGCGACACCCTGCTCGCCAAGGTCGACCTCGGACCCGACGGCCGTTCACCCGATCGTGGCGAGGCGGGCGCCCCGGACCGGGCCGACCGGACGGTAGCGTCGGGGATCTGACCATTCGTCCGATTTCTGCGCGCGAGGGCAAGGGGCCGTTCCGATGCGGATGTACTACGACGCCGTGGACGGCGCCGACCCCGAGGACGAGGAGGGCCTCCGCGAGCTGCGCGAGCTGACCGCCGCCCGGGTGCTGCTCGCCGACCGGGTCGAGGAGTGGGCCGCCGCCGAGGGCCGCCCCGTCGAGGCCGAGCTGGTGCGGGACGCCCTGGAGTACCGCCACGCCGACACCCCCGACGGCCGGCTGGGCCGCTGGGGCTCTGCCGAGGCCCGCGGCTTCCTGCTGGAGTGGCTGCCCCGGCAGCGCACCGTGCTGCCCGGCGACCCGCTGCCGGAGGCGCCCGAGGCGCTCCGCGCCCTGATCGGCTACGTCCACGCCCATGAACTCGCCGACCCGCTCGCCCCCTCCGAGGCCGCGGCGCTCGCCGCGGTGGACGAGGCCGCGGCCGGCTACCCCGCGGCGATGGCCGACCGCAGCCGGTACGGCATCGCCAAGTACTGGGTGACGGCCGCCGCCGAGCGGGGCGTCGACATCGACGACGAGGCGGCGCTCGGCGCGTTCACCCGCCGGGCGCTCGCCGGCGAGCCGGGCACCGGCGCCGACCCGGAGGAGTGGCGGCGGGTGCTGGCCCGCCGCGCCGAGCTGGACGCCGCCGGGCCGGCGCGCGTCCTGCCGCAGCCGCCGGTCGCGCTGCCGGACGAGGCGGCGCTGCGCGCGGCGGCGGCCGCCGTGCCGCTGCCGGAGTGGGCCGGGTGCCCGGACGACGGTGCGGCCGATCCGCTGCGGCGCTGGCAGCAGGGCTTCGACGCGCTCTTCGCCCCCGAGCCGGGCGCGCTGCTGCTCGCCGACGGGGAGCGGGCGGCGTTCCCGTCGCCGTTCCCCTCCGCGCTCCGGGAGAACTGGGAGCGCGCCCTGCCCGATGTGCTCTCCGCGCTCTACGCGCTGCCCGCGCCGATGCCGCTGCCCCGGCTGCGCGCCTCGCTGGCGGCGGCGGGGGAGGGCTGCTCCGCGGAGGAGCGGGCGCTGCTCGACGCCGACCTGGTCCGGCTCGCCCGCGGCCTGGAGCTGCTCGGCGCGGCCGAGTGCGCCATCGGCCGGGCCGACGCCTGCTTCGTCGAGGCGCTCCCGCCGCTGGCGGCGTTCGACGAGGCGGCCGACGCCGACGACCCCTACCGCGGCCTGCGCGAGGAGCTGGAGCGCGGCCCGGTTCCGCTGCTCGCCCTCACCCCGCTCGGCACCCACGGCGTGCGGCTGCGGCTGCGCGCCGCGGGCCGGATCGCCCCGCTGGTCGGCGAGTTGGCCGCGGCGCCGCCGGCCGGGCTGCTGGGGGCGCTCGCCGAGCACTACGACGAGGAGAGCGCCCGCGCCGAGCTGTCCGCCTGGGTGGCCGCCCGCGGCGGCCCGGCCGAGGCCGTCCCGCAGCTGGTCGCCGCCGTCGGCCGGGCCCCCTTCCGGGCCCGCCGCGCCGGCCTGCTGGCCGCCCTCGCCGGCGCGCTGCCCGCCCCGGACGGCACCGAGCTGCTGCACGCCCTGCGCGCCGACGCCGCGCTGGGCCCCGTCGCCCTCTCCGCGCTGCTGCATCTGGACGGCGGGGCGGTCGCGGCGACGCTCTCCGAGCGGGACCGCCGGCTGGCCGTCGCCGAGCAGCTGCTCCAGCTCCACGAGGCGACCGGCCCGGACGGCATCCGCGCCCTGCTGCGCGCCGAGAACGCCGCCACCGCGCGGGAGATGCACGCCGCCCTCGCCGACTCCCCGCACCCCGACACCGAGGCGATCGCGGCCCTGGCCGCCCTCCTCACCGAGACCGCCCGCGCCACCGCCCAGCAGTCCCGCGCCAACGCCGCCGACACCCGCCGCCGCCACACCGGCAAGCGCCGCCGCTGAGGGCGGCGCGCGAACGGGCGCCGGGAGCGGCCCTGGGGGGTGGCCCCTCCGGCGGTCGGTGCCGGGGAGGCCGGGCGCGGGCAGGCAGGGAGTGCGCGCACCCGTCCTACCGGACGGGCCGGGCGGGGGCGGGGAGGCGCGCCCGCGGCGTCACCCGAGGAGCGGTGCCAGCAGGGGGAGGGCGTCGTCGAGGGTGGCGGCGGTGCGGAGGTCGGGGAGGGTGCGGACGGCCTCGCGGGCGAGCGCGCGGGTGCCGGTGTCGCGGCGGGCCCGCGGGTACCAGACCTCCCGCCACAGGTCCATCAGCAGCGACCCCAGCACCCCCGGGACGCCGGCCGCCGGGGAGGTGCCGTCCACCGTCGCAACCCACCGCTCCGCGATGAATCCGCCCACTTGGGGCACCTGCTCGATGCGCCCGCCCATCACCCCGTCCGCGGCGGCGTAGACGAGGCCTCCGACGTGCGCGTGGAGCAGCGCGCTGCGGCACATCAGGCAGGGCTCCAGCGTCGACCAGAGCACATGGCCGGCGTGGTCGCCGCCGATCGGCAGCTGGGCGAGGGCGTTGATCTCGGCGTGCGCGATGTGCACCCCGGCCAGCTGGCCGGGCGGCGCCACCGCGTCCAGCCCGCGGTTGCGGCCCGCGGCCGCCGTGCGTCCGTCCGGGCCCCGGACGACCGCCCCGATCGGCAGGCAGCCGGCCAGGAACCCCTCCCAGGCCAGCTCGAACGGCTCCCGCCAGGTCTCGGGCAGCGTCGCGTCTCCCATGCGCCGATTGGAGCAGAGCGAGCCGGGGTTCCGCGGGCGATGAGGAGATTGGGGAGATTGAGTGGATTGGGCGCTATGTCGGCAAAGGTCTGATTGAATGTCGGTGCGCGAATCCTGCGCGCACAGGCCGCAGAGGACCCGCTGGAGGAGGGTGCCCATGGACCGCCGGCACCGTCACCGCGGCCTCCGCCCGGGGGAGCCGCTCCCCGAGGACGCGTTCCGCCGCATCGTCGAGGGCACCATGGCGGGCGTCGCCCTGCTCGGCCCCGACCTGCGCTACCTCTTCGTCAACGAGGCCCTCGCCGCGATGAACGGCCTGCCGGCCGACGAGCACGTGGGCCGCACCATCCACGAGGTCGTCCCCGGCGTCGACGTCGCGCCCGGGGTGCTGCGCTCGGTGATCGCCGACGGCGTCCCCCGCAACGCCTGGTCCCGCGGCCACACCCGCGCCCCCGTCGGCGTCGAGGAGCGCGAGTGGTTCTGCACCTACCACCGCGTGGACCGCTCCGACGGCACCGTCCTCGGCTACGCCGTCGTCATCACCGAGATCACCGAGGACCGCCGGGCGATGCGCGAGCTGGAGGGCGCCCAGCGCCGGCTGCTGCTGGTGGACGCCGCCGCCACCCGGATCGGCACCACCCTCGAGGTGGACCGCACCTGCCAGGAGCTGGCCGACCTGCTCGCCGAGACGGTCGCCGACATCGTCGGCGTCGAGGTCTTCCCGGTGCGCGGCGACGGCGACGGCGCCGGTGCGCTCGGGCCGCCGCCCCCGCCCGGCGTCGTCCGGCTCCGCCGCGCCGCGCTGGCCACCCACCCCGACCTGCTCGATCTCGCCAAATCCTTCGGTGAGCCCGGCCAGCTGATCGACTATCAGCCCGGCTCGGCGGTGCCGCGCTGCATCGACGGCGGGCTGCCGGTCGTCATGAACGACTACCTCGACGACGACCGCCTCGAAGGCTCCGCCCCCAGCCGGGCGCGCGCCGACGCGTACCGGGCCAACGGCATCCACTCCGGCATGATCGTGCCGCTCGCGGCCCGCGGCCGCGACCTGGGCACCGTCACCCTGGTGCGGGTCGGCGACTCGCCGCCGTTCGACGAGGAGGACACCGCCACCGCCCAGGCCCTCACCCGCCGTGCGGCGATCGCCCTGGACAACGCGCGGCGCTTCACCCGGGAGCACGGCATCGCGCTGGAGCTGCAGCGCGCGCTGCTGCCCGATCCGCGCGGCACCAGCCCCGACCTGGAGCTGGCCACCCGCTATCTGCCGGCCGGCGAGGCGGAGTTGGTGGGCGGCGACTGGTACGACGCGATCCCGCTGCCGGGCGGGCGGACACTGCTGGCGATGGGCGACGTGATGGGCCACGGCGTGGCGGCGGCCGCGGCGATGACCCACTACCGGATGCTGCTGCGGCTCTCGGCGCAGCGGGATCTGCCGCCGGACGAGCTGCTCGCCATGATGGACCGCAACGCGGAGGTGGCCGCGGGCGAGCGCCCGGCGACGTGCCTGCTGGCGGTCGTCGACGCGGCGCACGAGCGGTGCACGTACGCCTCGGCGGGGCACCTGCCCCCGGCGGTCGTCGACCCGGACGGGACGGTGCGGCTGCTTAAGGTGCTCCCCGGACCCCCGCTGGGCGCGGGCGCGGGCGCGGGCCGTGCGGCGGTGTACCCGGTCGCGGAGGGGCCCTGCGCGGGCGGCGGCACGCTGCTGATGTTCACCGACGGCCTGGTCGAGCGCCGCAGCGAGGACATCGACGTCTCCCTGGGCCGGCTCGCCTCGCTCGAACTCCCCCCGGCCGCCCCCTTGGAGCACCTCCTCGACGAGGTCGCCGGCCGCCTGGTGACGTTCCCGCTGGCCGACGACGTAGCACTCCTGGCGGCGCGGGTGCGAGCCGCGGGCAAGCCCACCACCGGCCCGTTCAACGCCGGTTGAGGAGACGTCAATCACAGGGGTGCAACCTGCTGCCCGGGGGAACTCCTCTAGGTTCGTGAACGTCAGTTCGTGAACCGATGGAACGAGCCAAGGGAGAACATCATGGCGGACGTCACGCCGGACGGGAAGATCTCGCCGACCAAGGACGAGGAGATTGTCACGCCGGACGGGAAGATCTCGCCGACGAAGGACGAGGGGGCGACCGCCTCGCCCGACGGCAAGATCTCGCCGACCGGCACCGGTACCGAGAACAAGTGAGACCGGCCGCCGGCCCGGGGGCCGGCGGTGTGGGGGGAATGACGGGGGCGGCCATCGGTGGGGTGGTCGTCCCCGTCAGCGTCCTTCGGGTACGGCGGTCGCCGCCGCCAGTGCGGCGCGCACGTCGTCGGCCTCGGCTGCGCCGAGTTCGTCGAAGACCCGCAGGGCGTCGGTGCGGCAGGCGCGTGCCCGATCGGCATGGCCGAGGCGGTGCAGCGCGTCGCCCAGGAGCGCCAGGACGAGGCCCCGGCGCCAGTCGCCGCCGATCTCCTTGAGCAGGACCAGAGCCTGTTCGGCGAGCTCGACGGCCGTCCGGTCGTCTTCGGAGGAAGCGTGGATCTCCGCCATGCGGAAGACCGTCATCCCCTCCCACAGGCGTTGGCGGGTCAGCCGGAACAGGTCGAGGGCGGTTCGCAGGGCTTCGAGGGCCGCGTCGTGGTCGTCGACGGCGGACAGCGCCAGGCCGAGGTTGTACTGGGCGATTCCGAGCTGGAGCGACGACCTCAGATCCTGCTGCAGTGCGACGACTCGTCTGCTCGACTCCACAGCTCGTTCAGCCTCTCCGACGGCGAGGTAGACCCGTGAGAGGTTGCCGAGCGCCACCGCCACCGTCAAAGGGTTGTCGTCGCGCTCGCCGACCTCCAGCGCGGCGGTGAAGTGCCGTCCCGCCGAGTCGAGTTCCTGGCGGTAGAGGGCCACCGAGCCCAGCAGGCTGTAGGCCGCCTCCAGGGCCACCGGGTCGTCGCTGCCGGACTCCAGCACCCGGCCGGCCTCGGTCACCGCCTCGTCGAAGCGGCCCTCCATCTGCATCGCCTGACCCAGCATCCCCCGTGCGCGGCCCTCCGCGCGGGTGTCGCCCGCGGCGGACGCCTGGTCGGCGACGCCGCGCGCCGCGGACTCGTACTCCCGGGCGTACCCGCCCGAGTCGCCGAGGTCCTGGGTGACCTGGAGGAGGTCGGCCGCGCAGGTGAGCAGGCGGCCGCCGGCCTCCGCGGCCTGGCGGACCGCCGCCAGCAGGCATTCGGCCTCCTCGTAGAGCCAGTCGCGGCCCTCCTCGGGCTCGTCGAGGTGGAGGCCGGGCTGGGAGGTCTCGACGAGGTGCTCCACCAGGCGGTCGCCGGGGTTCTCCAGGCGGTAGGCGTCGCGCGCGGTGGCCAGGTAGTGGTCCGTCAACCGCACCAGCGAGGCGCGGCGTTCGGGCTTGGGGTCCTGCTCGGCCGCCTTGCGCCGCGCGTAGAGACGGAGCAGGTCGTGGTAGCGGTACCGGCCCTCCGTCGGGGACTCCAGCATGGCGATGTCGACGAGCCCGTCCAGCAGGTCCTCGACCTCGAAGGGGTCGTCCAGCTCCAGCACCGCGCCCGCCGCCGGGACGGAGACGTCCGGGCCGTCGGGGAGGGCGAGCAGCCGGAACGCGCGCGCCTGGAGCTCCTCCAGGTGGCGGTAGCCCAGCTCGAACGTCGCGGTCACCGCCAGGTCGCCCACCCGCAGGTGGTCCAGCCGGCGGTGCTCGTCGCGCAGCCGCCGCGCCAGCGACGCCACCGACCAGCCCGGACGCGCCGCCAGCCGGGACCCCGCGATGCGGATCGCCAGCGGCAGCCGCCCGCAGGCGTGCACCACCTCCAGCGCCGCCGCCCGCTCGGCGGCGATCCGCTCGGCGCCGACGATCCGCCCGAAGAACTCCAGCGCCTCCGCCGCGCTCATCGCGTCCAGCGCGACCTGGTAGACGCCCGGCAGCTCGGCGAGCCGGGCCCGGCTGGTGACGATCACCGCGCAGCCGGGCGCCCCCGGCAGCAGCGGGCGGACCTGCGCCGCGTCCTTGGCGTCGTCGAGGACGACCAGCACCCGGCGGTCGGCGAGCACCGAGCGGAAGAGCGCGGAGCGCTCCCCCTCGGAGTCGGGCAGCTCGGCGTCGGGGATGCCCAGCGCGCGCAGGAAGGAGGCGAGCACCGACTCGGGCTGCGGCGGGCGGATGCCCTGGCCCTGCAGGTCGATGTAGAGCTGCCCGTCCGGGAAGGACTCCCGCACCTGGTGGGCGACGTGCACGGCGAGCGTCGTCTTGCCGACGCCGCCGATGCCGGCCACCGCGGAGATGGCCAGGGCGTGGGCGCCGTCCTCGATGCCCTCGCCGACCATCCGGGCGGTCAGCTCGCGGACGTACAGCGCACGCCCGGTGAAGTCGGCGACGGCCGAGGGCAGTTGGGCGGGTCGTAGCACCGGACGTCCCGCCTTGGCGCCGAAGCCGCCCGCGGGGGCGAGCTCCTCGTCGCCCTCCAGGATGCGCTGGTGCAGCTCGCTCAGTTCGGGGCCGGGGTCGACGCCCAGCTCGTCGGCGAGCAGCCGCCGGGTGTCGGCGTAGACGCCGAGCGCCTCGGCCTGCCGTCCGCTGCGGTAGAGCGCCAGCATCAGCAGCCCGCGCAGCCGCTCGCGCAGCGGGTTCGCCGAGCTGAGCGCCGTCAGCTCGGCCACCACCTCGGCGTGGCGGCCGAGTTCGACGTCCAGCTCCAGCCGGACCTCCAGCAGGTTGAGCCGCCACTCCTCCAGGCGGGAGCGCTGCGCTTCCGCGTAGGGGCCGGGGACGCCGGCCAGCGTCTCGCCCTCCCACTCCTCCAGCGCGGCGCCGAGGAGCTCGCGGGCCTTGGCCGGATCGCCGCCGTCCCGGGCGCGTTCGGCCTCGTCCGCGCGCGCCTCCGCGCGGGCGAGGTCCAGCTGGTGGGTCTCGAAGCGGAGCCGGTAGCCGCCGGCCTCGGAGGCGAAGACGTCCGGGCCGAGCTCCTTGCGGAGCCGGAAGGCGTAGGTGCGCAGGGTGGCGACGGCGCCCGAGGGGGCGTCCTCGCCCCACACCGCGTCCACCAGCTCCTGCGTGGTGGCGGTGCGCCCGGTGCGCAGCAGCAGCACGGCCAGCACGGCACGCTGCTGCGGCGAGCCGGCTGCCCGGGGCTCGCCGTCCCGCCATGCGCGGACGGGACCCAGCGCGGCGAAGCGCAGGCCCGTTCCCTCACCTTCCATGCCCCAAGTCCCTGCCGTCGAAGACGCCGTCGAAGACGGATACGTATCAACGGATGATATGAGGTTCCGGGTCGGGTGACGGATGGTCAAAACGGGCCTGTTTAGCGGGCGGTCGGGTCAACCCCGGGCAAGACCCGCCTTGAGGCGGTCCACGGCCTCGGCGAGAACCTGCGGTTGTTTGCAGAAGGTAAACCGCACCAGCGGTGTGCCGCCGCCGGCCTCCGCGTCGCCGTAGAAGACCGCCGCGGGGATCGCCACCACCCCGCAGCGCTCCGGCAGCCGGCGGCAGAACTCCACGCCGTCCGACTCGCCCAGCGGCCGCACGTCGGTGGTGATGAAATACGTGCCGCGCGGCCGGTAGACGGTGAACCCGGCCTCCTCCAGCCCGGCCGCCAGCAGATCGCGGCGGGCCTTCAACTCCGCGCGCAGCGCGGTGTAGTACGCCTCCGGCAGCCGCAGCGCCTCGGCGGCCGCGTACTGGAACGGGCCGCCCGAGACGTAGGTGAGGAACTGCTTGACGGTGCGGACGGCGCCCACCAGCTCGGGCGTCCCCGTCACCCAGCCGATCTTCCAGCCGGTGAAGGAGAACGTCTTGCCGTGCGAGCCGATGGTGACGGTGCGCTCCCGCATGCCCGGCAGCGTCGCGAGCGGCACGTGCTCGCCCTCGTAGACCAGGTGCTCGTACACCTCGTCCGTCACCACCAGCAGGTCGCGCTCCAGAGCCAGTTCGGCGACTGCGGCGAGCTCGTCCTTGGTGAGCACCGCGCCCGTCGGGTTGTGCGGGGTGTTGAGCAGGATCAGCCGGGTGCGGTCGGTGACGGCGTCCCGCAGCGCGTCCAGGTCCAGCGCGAACTCCGGCGGGCGGAGCGTGACGCCGACCAGCTTCGCGCCGGCCATCGCCACGCAGGCGGCGTAGGAGTCGTAGAACGGCTCCAGCGCCACCACCTCGTCGCCGGGCTCCAGAAGCGCCAGCAGCGCGGCGGCGATCGCCTCGGTGGCGCCCGCGGTGACCAGCACCTCGCGGTCCGGGTCGAACTCCAGCCCGTAGCGGGCGCGCTGGTGGTCGGCGACCGCGTGGCGCAGCTCCGGGATGCCGGGGCCCGGCGGGTACTGGTTGCCGCGGCCCTCCCGGATCGCCCGGACGGCCGCCTCGAGCACCTCGGCGGGGCCGTCGGTGTCCGGGAAGCCCTGCCCCAGGTTGATCGAGCCGGTGGCCGTGGCCAGCGCCGACATCTCCGCGAACACGGTCGTGCCCAGCCCCTCGAGGCGCCGGTTCAGCAGCGGACGTTCACTCATACCGGAACGCTATCGCGCGCACGGTCCGGCACCCCAGCCCCAGGGGGAGGGGTGCCGGGGTCCAGGGCGGCGAACAGGGCACCGCGCTCAGCGTTCGGCGGCGGCGGGCTCCGGCCGCCGCGCATCCTCCGCGGCGCGTGCGGACGGCACGTAGGGCGCCTCCGCCGTGGGCACCGGGAGGCCGGAGCGCCGCAGGCGCAGCGCGGCGAGGGACACCCGGAGGCCGTCCGCCAGCACGACCAGCACCAGGAGCACGAACACCGCCAGCAGCACCCCGTCCACCGTGGAGTTGGTGACCACCGTGTGCATGTCCCCGAGTGTCTTCGCCGGCGGCAGCACCTTCCCGGCGGCGATCGCGTCCCGGTAGGTGTCCGCCTGCGCGAAGAAGCCCAGCTTCGGGTCGGCGGAGAACAGCTTCTGCCAGGACGCGGTCATGGTCACCGCCACGTCCCAGGCCAGCGGGAGCCCGGTGATCCAGGCCCACTTGGCGCGGCCGGACTTCACCATCAGCACCGTGCAGACGCCCAGCGCCACCGCCGCCAGCAGCTGGTTGGCGATGCCGAAGAGCGGATACAGCTGGTTGATGCCGCCCAGCGGGTCCGTCACCCCGGCCCACAGGAAGTACCCCCAGGCCGCGACGATCACCGCGGTGGTGAGCCACTGCCCGGTGCGCCACCTGGGGTCGCGGAACCGGCGGTGGGCGTTGCCCAGCAGGTCCTGCAGCATGAAGCGGCCCACCCGGGTGCCGGCGTCCACCGTCGTCAGGATGAACAGCGCCTCGAACATCACCGCGAAGTGGTACCAGAACGCCTGCATGTTGCCGCCGAACGCGGTGTGCAGGATGAAGGAGAGGCCGACGGCGAAGGTCGGCGCCCCGCCGGTGCGCGCCAGGATCGAGTTCTCCCCGACGTCCTTGGCGACCTGCGCCAGCTCGTGCGGGCGGATGCTGAAGCCGAAGCCGGCCACCGCGTGCGAGGCCGACTGCACCGTCTCGCCGAGCACGCTCGCCGGGGCGTTCATCGCGTAGAAGAGCCCGGGGTCGAGCACGGTCGCGGCGATGATCGCCATGATGGCGACGAACGACTCGGCGAGCATCCCGCCGTAGCCGATGAGCCGGACCTGCGTCTCCTTCTCGATCATCTTCGGGGTGGTGCCCGAGGAGATCAGCGCGTGGAAGCCGGAGAGCGCCCCGCAGGCGATGGTGATGAAGACGAACGGGAAGAGCGAGCCGGCGAAGACCGGGCCGCTCCCGGTGTGCGCGAAGCTGCTGATCGCCGGGGCCCTGAGGTCCAGGCTCGGCATCGCCACGACCACGCCGATCGCCATCAGCGCGATCGTCCCGATCTTCATGAAGGTGGAGAGGTAGTCGCGCGGCGCCAGCAGCGTCCACACCGGCAGCACGGCGGCGACGAACCCGTAGACCACCAGGCAGACCACCAGGGTCTTGGGGGAGAGCGTGAAGACGCCCGCCGCGCCCGGGGATTCGGCGACCCAGCGGCCGGCGACGATCGCGATCAGCAGCAGCACCGCGCCCCCGATGCTCGCCTCCAGCACCCGGCCGGGCCGCACGAAGCGCATCCACACGCCCATCAGCAGCGCGATGGGGATGGTCATCGAGATGGAGAACGTGCCCCACGGGGACGAGGCCAGCGCGTTGACGACGACCAGCGCCAGCACCGCCAGGATGATGATCATGATCGCCAGGACGGAGACCAGCGCGGCGTAGCCGCCCACCCGCCACCCGCCGCCGCCCCTCCAAGGAAGCGCTCCGCGCGCCCTCTTGACTGGGCCCAGTTCGTCCCGCGCGATCTGCCCCAGCGAGCGGCCGTCCCGCCGCATCGAGAAGAAGAGCGTCACCATGTCCTGGACGGCGCCGCCCAGCACCACGCCCACGATGATCCAGACGGTGCCCGGCAGATAGCCCATCTGCGCCGCCATCACCGGCCCGACCAGCGGGCCGGCGCCCGCGATCGCCGCGAAGTGGTGGCCGAACAGCACGCGCTTGTCGGTGGGATGGAAGTCCACGCCGTCGTCGAGGCGCTCGGCGGGGGTGGCCCGCGTCGGGTCCGGGCGCAGCGCGCGGCGGGTGATGAAGCGGGCGTAGAACCGGTAGCCGATGGCGTAGGAACCGAGGGCGGCGGCGAGCATCCAGGCGGCGGAGACGTGTTCGCCGCGGGCGAGGGCGAGCACCGTCCATCCGGCGGCGCCGACCAGCGCCACCAGGGTCCAGGTCACCACACCGCGCATCGTCGAGCGGCTCAAGTCGGGGTTCCCTTCAACAGAACGTGCAAGTTTACGGAACCTTGACTTCCTATCAGGGACGCGCCGCGGTCGCCGAGTGAGGTGCGTCACCATGCGGGGTGACGGAGCGTTGAATCCGTGATTCCGCGGGAGCCCGTGACCGGCGCGCGACCTGTGGCGTATGCCACCGCGACGGCTGGTCGCGCAACTGGTTTTGGTGCGGGAATGACCCTTTTTGGGATGGCCGACTACCGGTGATCGCGCAAGTTTTCGGGGCCAGTTGGCGGGATCCGCTTGGAACTACCGGCCGGTTCTATTAACGTCTGGTAACGCACCGCGGTCGGCAACGCCGTACCTGCGACGGCACCGCGATGCATCGCCGAATCCCGCGAGGGAGCCGGGGAACCACCGTTCCCACACCTGGTGAACATGGGGTGAATCGGCCCGCAAGGGCCGTAGGAGACCTTCCTGCTCCGAACCCGTCAGCTAACCCGGTAGGCGAGAAGGAAGGAAAGGAGTACGCCGGTCTTGGCGTCCAATGAGCCTGTCTGGGAGCCGGATGCCGCCCGAGGGCGGCACCGCGTGCACCGCAAGCCCCGGTCGGTGAACTCCCGCTCCAGGCGCGGCGGATCCGCCGTA
Source organism: Mangrovactinospora gilvigrisea (assembly GCF_001879105.1). Taxonomy (GTDB): domain Bacteria; phylum Actinomycetota; class Actinomycetes; order Streptomycetales; family Streptomycetaceae; genus Mangrovactinospora; species Mangrovactinospora gilvigrisea. The sequence continues at coordinate 36,108 of NZ_MLCF01000029.1, forward strand.
CTGGGTGTCGCCGCCATCGGCGCGGTCGCGGCCGGAGGCGTCGCCGCCTCCCAGGGCCATGTCGACCCCAGCCTGCCGATCTCCATCGGCGACTCCGCCGACACGAGCTCCGTCCACACCTCCACCGGCCTGCAGCAGGTCGCCCACGCCGGCGCCTCGCTGCACACCCAGATGATCGCCCAGGCCGGCCAGCAGGAGGCGCAGGCCAAGGCCCGCGCCGAGGCCGCCCGCCGGGCCGCCGCCGAACGCGCCGCGGCCGCCAAGGCGAAGGCCGAGGCCAAGGCGAAGGCGGAGGCCGCCGCGAAGGCCAAGGCCGAGGCCCGCCGCAAGTTCCTGGCCGGCTGGGTGCTGCCGGTGCACAACTTCTGGATCAGCGCCGGCTTCGGCGAGTCCAGCGCGCACTGGGCCACCACCCACACCGGCCTCGACTTCGCGGCGCCCACCGGCACCGCGGTGAAGTCCATCGGCAGCGGCCGGATCGTCGAGGCGGGCTGGGCGAACGCCTACGGCTACCGCATCGTCGTCAAGCACAACGACGGCACCACCAGCTGGTACTGCCACCTCTCGGCCATCACCAAGGCGAGCGGCACGGTGGTGCCGGGCGAGCAGATCGGACGCGTCGGCGCCACCGGCAACGTCACCGGCCCGCATCTGCACCTGGAGATCCACCCCGGCGGCGGCGCGGCCGTCGACCCCAAGGTGTGGCTCGCCGACCACGGCCTCCGCACCTGAGCGAGGCCCCCACAGACCCGACGGTCCCGGCGACCACCCCCCCCGACGCCGGGACCGTCGGCTTCTCCCCACCCGCCCGGGCGCGCCACCGCGGCCCGCAGGTCCGGGCGCGCTACCGCGTCCCGCCCGCCGCGGCGGGGCGCCGCGGGCCGCACCCCCGGTCGGACTCCGCCGGCGGCGGCACCGCCGCCAGCACCGGGCCCACCACCGCCCGCCGCATCCACAGCCTGTGGAGCAGCTCCTGCTCCCGCTCGAAGAACCGCGCCCCCTGCGCCCCCGTCGCCCGCAGCCGCGCCAGCTCCACCGCCGTCCGGGTGTACTCCCGCACCGCGACCGCCCCCGCCTCCCCCCACCCGCGCCGCGCCGCCCGCATCGCCGCCCGCCGCCCGACCGCGGACCCCAGCACCGCCGGCTCGTGCCCCGCCATCCACCCCGCCCCCGCGTACGGCGCCAGATGACGCACCACCAGCCGCAGCTCCCGCCGCCGCGACAGCAGCACCACCGTCAGCATCCCCAGGAAGATCGGGACCATCAGCCCCGAGTACATCCGCAGGAACCCGTCCATGCCCCCGCCGGCCGCCGCGTTCCACAGCCCGTGCAGCGCCATCGCGCCCGTCCACCCCAGCAGCGGCGCCAGCACCTGCCACACCCGCCGCCGCGCCACCGTGCCCAGCCCCAGCCCCAGGCCCGTCATGCAGGTGAAGAGCGGATGCGCGAACGGCGAGAGCACCGCCCGCACGAAGAGCGTCCCGAAGGTCAGCTGGACGGCGTCCATCAGATGCGCCCCCGAGGCGTACGCCCGCCCGAGGTAGAGCACGTTCTCGGTGAACGCGAAGCCCGCCGCCGTCACCCCCGCCAGCACCAGCCCGCCCACCGGGCCGACCACCCGGCGCGCGCCCCCGCGGCGCCCCGTCAGCAGGAACAGCCCCAGCACCACCAGGCCCTTGGCGGTCTCCTCCACCAGCGGGACCAGCGTCGAGGAGCCCACCATCTCACCGCGCGCCCCGTTGCGCTGCTCCAGCAGGCTCGTCGTCCAGCTGTTGGCGAGCAGCGCCATCAGCGTCGCCGCGAACGCGCCCCAGGCGAAGCAGAAGGCGAGGCGGCGGCGCGGCTGCGGCTCCGTCCGGTCCAGCCACAGGAACCCGCCCACCACCAGCGGCACCGGCAGCACCGCCAGCAGCAGCCCGACGGTGAACCCGGTCCCCCCGGTCTGACGCTCGATCAGCGCCAGGATCGTCACCGCGCAGCCGGCCAGCGCCAGCACCACCCCCAGCACCCGCGCCCACCCGGGTATCCGCCGCCGGGGCGCACGGCCCCGCGGCTTCCCCGGGGCGCGCGGCAAGGTGGTCACATCACGACGATAGAACCGCACGTCGGACCGCAAAAGCGGGCGTTCGCGACCGCCTTCGATCTGGCCCGTTCGCGGTATACCCGGCCCTTCCTGCTCAGCGGGCTTGGCGAAGCAGGGCACACTTCCCGCGCCGCCCGGCACGCACATCTGCGGCGTTGCCCAAGCACGCACGTAAGAACCACTACGAACGAGCTCGGGCGCCTTGCAGCTGCACGCACCGAACGACGCGGAAAGCGCACCCTACTTCGCCAAACCCGCTTAGTGCCGCGCGAAGAGCAGATCGCGGATCACGTGCCCCTTCTGCATCCCCTGCCGCTCGAACTTCGTCACCGGGCGCCACTCGGGCCGCTCCGACCATCCCTCGCCACCGGTGTTGGCGAGCAGCGGCTCCGCGGAGAGCACCGCCAGCATCTGCTCGGCGTACGGCTCCCAGTCGGTGGCGCAGTGCAGCACCCCGCCCGGCGCCAGCCGGGAGGCCGCCAGCCGGACGAACTCCGGCTGCACCAGCCGCCGCTTGTGATGGCGCTTCTTGGGCCACGGGTCCGGGAAGAAGATCCGCAGCCCGGCGAGGGAGCCCTCCGGCAGCATGTCGCGCAGCAGCACCACCGCGTCGCCCGCCGCGACCCGCACGTTCGCCAGGCCGTCCGCCTCGATGCGGTGCAGCAGGCTGCCCAGGCCCGGGCGGTGCACCTCGACCGCGAGCAGGCCGGTGGACGGATCGTCCGCGGCCATCCGCGCGGTGGCGTCGCCCATCCCCGAGCCGATCTCCACCACCACCGGGCGCCCGTCCAGCAGCGCGGCCGGGTCCAGCGGCGTCCCGTCGATCTCCACCCCGTACCGCGGCCACAGCCGGCGCAGCGCGCCCGCCTGCAGCTGGGTGATGCGTCCGGACCGGGCGTGGAAGCTGTGCACCTGGCGGTGGTGCGGATGGGCGGGATCGGCGGCGTCGGGGGAGGGGGGATGTGCGCTCACAAGGCCGCAATCCTAATCGCCGAGCACCGCCAGCACCCGCCCCGCCACCTCGCGGCCTATCGGCAGCGAGGCCGTCGCCGCCGGGGACGGGGCGTTGAGCACATGGACGACGCGGCCGCCCGCGCCCACCTCGATGAGGAAGTCGTCCACCAGCGCGCCGAAACGATCCACCGCCTGGGCCCGCACGCCCGAGCCGGAGCGGACCAGGTCGCGCTCCTCCACCTCCGGCAGCAGCTCGCGCACCGCCCGGGTGAAGGCCGTCCGCGAGGCGGAGCGGTGCAACTCGCCGACCTCGTACCGCCAGTGGCGGCGCGCCAGCCGCCAGAAGCCCGGCCAGGCGAGCGTGCCGGCCACGTCCCGGCCGCGCACCACCGACCAGCCGTAGCCCTCGCGCGCCGCGGCCGGCACCGCGTTCGGGCCGACGTGCACGCCGCCGTGCACCCCGCGCGTCAGATGCACCCCCAGGAACGGGAAGGCCGGGTCGGGCACCGGGTAGACCAGGCCCTTCACCAGCCCCTCCCGGGACGGCACCAGCTCGAAGTACTCGCCGCGGAAGGGCAGCACCCGCACGCCCGGGTCGTCGCCGGCGGCGCGCGCCACCGCGTCGCAGTGCAGGCCCGCGCAGTTGACCACGGCCCGCGCGGCGACCTCGCCGGACGCCGTCTCCAGCACCGTGCGGGAGCCGCCGCCGGACGGGGTGATGCGCAGCACCTCCGCCCGCGTCCGCAGCCGGGCGCCGGCCTCCCCGGCCAGCTCGGCGAGGCGCCGCGCCACCGCGGCGAAGTCCGCCACGCCGGTCGTCGCCACCTCCAGGGCGGCCACCCCCGCGACATGCGGCTCCCGCTCGGCGAGCTGGCCGCGGCCCAACTCCCGCACCGGGATGCCGTTCTCCCGGCCGCGCTGGGCGAGCGCGTGCAGCCGGGGCAGCTGCGCGGAGGCCCCTGACGACGTGGCCACGATCAGCTTGCCCGTCACCCGATGCGGCAGGCCCTGCTCGGCGCAGAACTCCGTCATCTCGCGCGCGCCGGTGACGGCGTACTTCGCCTTGAGGCTGCCTGGGCGGTAGTACACCCCGCTGTGGATCACCCCGCTGTTGCGGCCCGTCTGGTGCCGGGCCGGCGCGTCCTCCTTCTCCAGGACGAGCACCTTCAGCGACGGCGCGGCCCGCGTCAGCGCGTACGCGGTCGCCAACCCGACGATCCCGCCCCCCACCACGGCCACATCACAGCTGTCCACCCCACGGATCATTCCACCGCGCACGGACAACCGGTAGCGCGTCCTTCAGGACACCAGCGCCCGGGCGCGCGCCGCCAGCGCGGCCACCTGGGGCTCCGCGCGGTGCGGCTCCAGGCGGAGCAGGAAGTCCTTGACGTACTCCCGGCTGCGCGCCGAGGAGACCCGCTCCACCACGTCCATCGCCTGCTCGCCCATCGCGCAGGCGGCGTCCAGGTCGCCCGACTCCAGCTCCGCGACCGCCGCGACCACCAGCCGCAGGCTGTGCGTGCGGATGAAGCCCTCCTGCGGCTTGGCCAGCGCCTGCTGGGTGAAGCGCCGCACCTGCCCCGGCAGCTTCAGGTCGCGGTAGCACTCGGCCGCGTCCGCGGCGAAGCGGTCCACGTTGAAGAAGTCGATCCAGTGCGGGTCCTCGTCGCCGGGACGCGACCGCTCCAGGAACGTCTCCGCCTTCGCCAGCGACTGCCCGCAGAGCGCCTCGTCGCCGGCCCGGGCGTGCGCCCGCGCCTCCATCAGGTGGAAGAAGCCCATGGTGCGGGCCGTCGCCACCGCGCGGTTGCGCTCGATGGCGGCCTGCGCCAGGTCGATGCCCTCCTCGGAGAAGCCCCGATAGGTGGCCTGCAGGCTCATCGACGCCAGGACGTAGCCGCCCAGCGGCACGTCCGCCGCCGCGCGGGCCAGCCGCAGCGCCTGGATGTAGTAGCGCTGCGCGGCCTCGTGCTGGCCGACATCGAACGCCATGTACCCGGCGAGGCGGGAGAGTTCGGACGTCGCCTGGAAGAGCGCGCGGCCCACCTCGTCGCTGTAGGAGCCGGTGAGCAGCGGCGCGGCCTCGTTGCGCAGGCACTCCGGGACCAGGCCGGCGCGCCAGTCGCCGCCGCCGTACTTGCTGTCCCAGTGCCGGGCGTCCTCCGCGGCCTCGCGCAGCTTCTGCGCGTCCGCGTGGCCCACCCGGCGGGTGGACGGGTCCTGGAGGGTGCGCGCCACCGCGCCGTCCGCGGGCGTGATCAGCCAGCGCGACACCGGTGTCGCGTACGCGGCCACCGAGAACGCGCCGGCCAGCGACTGCCAGTACCGGCCGCCGCCCGCGGAGCCGCGCTCGCCCAGATCGACCCGCCACAGGTCGGTCGCGGACCTTATGGCCGCCTCCACGTCCCGCGGGAAGGCGAGGCCCAGCTCCGGCGCGGGGTCCGCGTCGCCGAGGCCGATCTCGTGCAGCGGGACCGGCCGGCCCAGCTTGCCGCCGATCGCCGCGGCGATCAGATGCGGCACGGCGCCCTGGGGCACCATGCCCTTGGTGACCCAGCGCGCCACCGACGTCTTGTCGTAACGCAGCGTCAGCCCCCGCTGCCGGCCGAGGTCGTTGACGCGGCGGGCCAGCCCGGCATTGCTGATGCCGGCCACCGCTAGCATCGCGCCGAGCTTCTCGTTGGGGCTCCTGGTCCGACCGCTCACGCCTGTGCCACCCCCAGAAGCAGGTGCCGGGACGGAAGTTGGGCAGCACCCTGCGCCCACATCCTTAGATACCCAGCGTAGTTCGATGCATCCCAGCGGTTAAGAGGATTCGTTCCGGATGGCGGAAAACGTCGACAATGCCCCCCGTCGGTGGCCGGTCCGCGACGACCCGCCGGGCGGCGGTCGTGCGACGGGGCGTGTCGTCGTGCGCCGGTCCGTGCGACCTTCTCGGCCGCCCGCGGCGGTAGTTGCATCGCACCGTGGGTCGGCCCACCGTTCGAGGGCACGGTGGGCCGGGGGTTCTCCGCCGTCTCATTCCCCGCGGGCGGCGGAAACGGCCCGGGGGCGAGCGGACGCCCCCGGGCCGCCTATCGCTCTGCGGCGCGGGCCCCGCGCAGCGGCTCCGGCGGAGCGGCTCCGGCCGCGGGCCCACCTGGCGGCTTCGTCGTGCGGACACGGCTGCTCGACACGCCCGGCGTCAGCGTGCGCGCCGCGTGCGCGTCCGGGCCCGCGTCCGGGCCCGCGTTGCGCCGTCTCGCCGCTCCGTCCCCCGCCACGCGGCTCGACCGGGGGCGGTCCGAGGCGACGCCATGGTGCCGTCTCGCCGGTCCGGCTCGTGGTGGCTCGTGGCGACGCCGCTGCGCGGACGGTGTGCAACGGCCCGTCAGCCGCCTGCCAGGGCCTGTGGCCGCGGCCGTTCGGGGACGGGGCGGTGGCTGACGGTGCGGACCGCCGGCGTCGCGCGGGCCCGGCGGCCGCGCATGGGCGGCGACGGCGTGCACGCGAAGTGTGACGGGTAATGGCAGCATGTTCCCTGCGGCGCAACGCCGTTGACGCACCAAGAGGGGACACACGCAGATGCGCTGGCTCGTCGGCTGGAGCGGCACCCGCGCGGGCTACGGCCCGCACGACACGCCCGCCGTGCACCCCGTCGGCGCCCGCCAGATATGGTCCGCGCCCGACCCCCTGTGGGCCGTCGGCGACTGGCGCGACGACGAGATCCGCACCGTCACCCTGCCCCGGCCGCCGCGCCCCGCCCACCTCCCGGCGTCCGCCGGGGACGCCGGCCCCGTCGGCGACGGCATCGCCCGCCTCGCCGTCCTCGGCCGCTGCCCCGCCTCCGACGACCAGCTGCGCGGCGCCCTCGTCCGCGCCGCCGCCGGCGCGCTGGGCCACCTCGCCGCCTGGCCCGGCAGCTACACCGTCGTCATCCGCGCCGGCCGCCGCACCGCCGTCGTCGGCGACCTGGTCGGCGCCCGCCCCGTCTTCCACGCCCCCTGGGCCGGCGGCACCGCCTACGCCACCGCCGGCCTGCCGCTCGCCGACCTCCTCGAGTCCGACCTCGACCTGGGCCACCTCGCCGCCCGCCTCGCCTGCCCCGAGTCCCCCGAGGTCATCGACGCCGGCGCACAGGGGCAGGGGCGCCCCGCCCTCACCACCCCCTACCGCGGCGTGCTGCGCGTCCCGCCCGGGCACGCCCTCGTCGTCCGGGACGGCAAGCCGGACGTCCCGTCCCTGGAGCAGCGCCGCTCGCACATGGCCGGCCCCGCCCCCGAGCCCAGCCGCGCCCAGGCGCTGGACGGGCTCCGCGAGGCCCTCCAGGAGGCCGTCCAGGCCCGCGGCTTCGCCGAGTTGGGCGAACTGCACCGGCCGGGCGCCGACCTCTCCGGCGGCACCGCGTCCGCCGCCCTCGCCCTGCTCGCCGCCGGACGCCCCGGCGGCCTCCCCGGCGGACGCACCGCCCCGCCGCTGCTCGCCGTCACCTTCACCGACACCGCCACCCCCGGCGGCCCCGGCACCGAGCGCGAGCTCCAACTCGCCCGCACCATGGCCGCCGACCGCCGGCTGGAGCACGTGGTGGTGCCCGGCGGCGCCGACGCGCTGCCCTTCACCGGCCTGGAGGACGGCCCGCTCACCGACGAGCCGTCACCCGCCCTCGTCCACGCGGGACGCGAGCGCCACCGGCTCGCCGCGGCGAGCGAGGCCGGCGGCGACGACCACCTCACCGGCCACGGCGCCCGCCAGGCCCTGGACGGGCACCCCGCGCGCCTCGTCGACCTCTACCTCGACCGCCGCCGCCGGGCGATGGTCAAGCCGCTGCGGGCGCTGGCCCGGGTCGGCGGCGGCCAGCAGCTGCTGGGCAGCGCCCTGCTGTGGCGGTCCGTCTCCCGCGCCGCGCACACCCCCTACCGCCACGGCCTGGAGGACCTCGCCGCGCTGCTCGCCAAGGGCGGGACGGGCAACGGCGGTTCGGGCGCCGCCGGCGCGGGCGGCCCGCGCAAGGCCTTCGCCCGCGCCTCCTTCGCCTGGTGCACCCCCGGCCCGGCGGCGCGCTGGCTGACCGGCGAGGTGCTCGCCGACATCGCCGGCTCGCTGGACCACGCGGCCCGCGTCCCCGACCCGCCCGACCGCCCCGGACGGCACCGCAGCTGGCAGGCGCTGGGCCGGGCCGCCGAGGAGTACCGCGCCCTGGAGCAGGCCGCGGAGGTGACGGGCCAGCGGCTGCACGCGCCCTTCCTGGACAACGTGGTGGTGCGCGCCTGCCGGGAGATCCCCGAGACGGTGCGGGTGCAGCCGGGCGCACGGCCCGAGCTGCTGCGCGCGGTGCTGGACGCCTGCGGGGTTCGGGGCCTGCCGGAAGGTTTCGGGGCGTCCTCGCGGCCGGACACCGCGCTGGCGATGCGCACCGGGCTGCGGGTGGCCGCCGAGGAGCTGCACGAGATGTTCGCGGCGTCGGTGCTGGAGAAGGCCGGGCTCGTCGACCCGCGTCCGGTGCGGGCCGCGCTGCGGGCGGCGGCGGACGGGGAGGACGTGCCGGCGGAGGGGCTCGCGGAGCTGATCGCCGTCGAGGTGTGGCTGCGCAGGCTGCTGTCGCGGCGCGGGTCCTGCTGGACGGGGACGGGCCCGCCGCGGCGGATGGCCGTGACGGCGTTCTAGCGCCGTCCCGGCACTAGCCGACGGCGTCCCGCGCCGCGGAGGGGGCGGGGTGCCGGGGTTCGGGGCGGCGAACCCCGCGTCGTGCG
>NZ_MLCF01000003.1 GCF_001879105.1 Mangrovactinospora gilvigrisea
CCCTCTTCACCCTCGCCTCCGCCGCCTGCGCGCTCGCCGGCAGCACCGGCGAGCTGATCGGCGCGCGGATCGTGCAGGGCCTTGCCACCGCCCTCTACATGCCGCAGGTGCTGGGCACCATCACCGCCGGCTTCGACGGCGCCAAGCGGGCCCGCGCGTTCGCCGGCTACGGGCTGGCGATGGGCCTGGCCGCGGTCTTCGGGCAGCTGATCGGCGGCGTCCTGATCCACGCCGACCTCTTCGGCCTGGGCTGGCGCACCATCTTCTGGATCAACGTGCCGGTCGGCGCCGCCGCGGTGGCGCTGCTGCGCCGGCTCGTCCCCGAGTCCCGCGGGACCGGACGCACCCGCCTGGACGTCGCGGGCACCGCGCTGGTGGCCGCCGGGCTGGTCGCCGTCCTGCTGCCGCTGATCCAGGGCCGTGCGCAGGGCTGGCCGCTGTGGACCTGGCTCTCCTTCGCCGCGGCCGCGGCGCTGCTCGGCACCTTCGTCCTGGTCCAGCGCCGTTCGGCGGCGCGCGGCGGGACCCCGCTCGTCGAGCCGGCGCTCTTCCGGCAGCGGTCGTTCTCCGCGGGCGTGGTGCTGGCGCTGGTCTACAACATGGCCATGGGCTCGTTCTTCCTCTACCTGGCGCTCTACCTGCAGCAGGGGCACGGGCTGGGGGCGCTCGGCTCGGGGGTGCTGTTCCTGGCCACCGGGGGCGGATACCTGGTCGCGTCGAAGCTGTCGGAGCGGGCCGCGGCACGCTGGGGGCGGCAGGTGCTGACGGTCGGCGCGCTGCTGCAGGCACTCGGCTACGGGGTCATCGCGGTCGCCGTCCAACTCGTCGGCGGGCACGGCTCGGTGGCGTGGCTGGCGCCGGGCATGGCGATGGCGGGCGCCGGGATGGGGCTGGCCCTGGTGCCGATGCCGGGGATCGTGCTGGCCGGGGTGGAGCCGCGGCACGCGGCGTCGGCGGGCGGCGTGCTCTCGACGGCGCAGCAGGTCGGCGGGGCGCTGGGGATCGCGGTGGTCGGCCTGGTCTTCTACGGCCGGGCGGGGGCGGACGTCCACCTCGGCGGGGCGTTCACCTGGAGCCTGGTGCCGCTCGCGGTGCTCTGCACGGTGGTCGCCGCGCTGGTGCAGGCGCTGCCCCGCGGTGCGCGCACGTCGTAGTCCGCGGCGGGCCGGCCGCGGCGGGCCGCGAGGAACCCGCGCCCCCACCGGGGGCGCGGGTTCTGCTACAGCTCCAGGTCCTTCAGCTCGCCGCGGGCCCGGATGCCGAGCTTGGGATAGGCCTTGTAGAGGTGGTAGCCGACCGTGCGGTGGCTGAGGAAGAGCTGCGCGGCGATGTCGCGGTTGGAGTGGCCGGCCGCCGCCAGCCGGACGATCTGGAGCTCCTGCGGGGTGAGCGCCGCCGCCGGCCCGGTGCGCGCCGGCGCGGCGGACGCGCCCTCCGCGGCGCCGCTGGCGGTCAGCTCGGCGCGCGCCCGCTCCGCCCAGGGGCGCATCCCCAAGCGCTCGAACACCTCCTGCGCGGCGGCGAGATGGACGCGGGCCTCCGCCTTGCGGCGCGCCCGCCGCAGCCATTCGCCGAGGAGCAGCGCCGTCCGCGCGTACTCGACGGGGCGGGCCTCCCGGTCGTGCACAGCCAGCGCGGCCGTGAAGCGCTCCTCCGCGGACCCGTCGCCGTCACCGTCACCGTCGCCATTGCCGTCGCCGTCGAGCAGCGCCCGGCAGCGCAGCACCAGGGCGTCCGCCCACGGCCGGCGTGCCGCCTCGGCCCAGCGCTCCAGGCGGCGGAACGGTTCCTCGGCGCGCTCCGGCGCGCCCACCCGCACCGCCGCCTCCACCAGGTCGGGAACCGAGCGGGTGGCGCACAAATGGTGGCGCATCGGCTCGCGGGTGAGGCGCTCCAGCCGGTCGAGCGCCGACTCGGCCCGGCCCATGCCGAGGTCGAGCAGGCCCAGCGCCCAGTGCGCCCAGGGCGCCCCGGGGGCGATGGAGCCGGGCGCGGACCCCTCCAGGCCGCGCTCGGCGTGCTCGCGGCAGGCCTGCTCGTCGCCCTCGGACGCGGCGACATGGGCGAGCACGCTGCTCAACTGGCCGAACCACTGGCGCTGTTCGAGGTCGGCGGCGAGGTCGCGCGCCTCGGTGGCGGTGACGAGCGCGTCCCGCGGGCGTCCGGTGAAGATCTCGGCCTCGGCGACGAAGAAGAGCACGGTGGGCAGCCGCCCCGCGGCGCCGGCCGCGCGGTACTCGGCGGCGAGGTGGACGGCGACGGCGTGCGCGTCGCCGTCCTGGCCGCGGGAGAGCGCCGCGCCGCACGCCATCATCAGCACCGGCTCGGGGGCGCGGCCGCGCTCCTCCATGGCGGCCAGCGCCTTTTCGAGGACGGGCGGCGGTGCGGTGCGGCCGCGGTCCATCAGGCCGCGGAAGTAGCTGGCGAGCGGGCGCACCGGGTCGTCCTCGGGCAGCTCGATCTCCGCCAGCCGCCGCAGCGTCTCGGCAACCTGCTCCTCCCCCAGGTACCAGGCGGGGTGCAGCGCCTGCACCAGCATCGCGGCGGCCTGGGCGGGCGCCGCCGGGCCGGCCAGCGCGGCGCCCTCCAGCAGCAGCCGGTGGGCGGCCGGGTAGCCGCCCTGCCAGAAGTCGGCGAGCGCCCGGACGTGGGCGAGGCGGGCGCCGGGCGCCGCCTCCGTCCCGACCCGGGGGACGGCGCGGGAGGCGAGCGTGCGGGCCCGGTCCAGGTCGCCGGCGGCGAGCGCGGCCTCCGCGGCGAGCGTCTCGCGCAGGCCGCGGGTGCGCGGGTCGGCGGTGAGCCGGGCGGCGCGCTCGTAGGCCGCGGCGGCCGCCTCGTGGCCGCTGCGCTCCTGGGCCCGCTCGGCGGTGCGCTCCAGCGCGTCCGCGGCGTCGGCGTCCGCGCCGGTGGCCGCGGAGGCGAGGTGCCAGGCGCGGCGGTCGGCGTATTCGGGGGCGTCCAGGGCGTCGGCGAGGGCGCGGTGCACGGCGAGGCGGCGGCCGAGCGGGGCGCGCTGCTGGACGGCGGCGCGGATCAGCGGGTGGCGGAAGGCGATCGCGGGCGCCTCGGGGTCGCCGTCCGCCGCGGCCGCGGCCGGCCCGGTGGTGACCAGCCCGGCCTCCTCGGCGGGCGCCAGGTCGTCGCCGTGCGCGCCGAGCCCGGCGGCGGCCCGCAGGACGACGGACAGCTCGCCGGTCTCGTCGGCGGCGGCCACCAGCAGCAGCGCCTGGGTGGCCTCGGGCAGCCGGCTCACCTGGCTGTGGAAGGCGAGTTGGAGCCGGTCGGTGAGCGGCAGCGCGCCCGGCGCGGCGGCCGCGCCGGGGCGTTCGGCGGCGAGCGCGACGGGCAGCTCGCGCAGCGCCAGCGGGTTGCCGCGCGCCTCGGCGAGCAGCCGACGGCGCAGCGCGGGCGGGAAGGGCCGCTCCGGGTCGGCGGAGGCGGCGAGCAGCGCGTCCAGCAGGGCGTCGGACGCCTCCGGGGTGAGCGCCTCGACGCGCCGCTCGGGCAGCACGGTGGCGGGCAGCGCGCCGACGCCGTCGCGGGTGGCCAGCAGCAGGGCGACGCCGTCGGCGTGGAGGCGGCGGGCGGCGAAGAGCAGGGCGTCGCGGGAGGCGCGGTCGAGCCACTGGGCGTCGTCGACGATGCCGAGCATGCCGTCGTCGCCGGCGTGCTCGGCGAGCAGCGCGAGGACGGCGAGGCCGACGCCCATGGTGTCCACGGCGGGGCCGTTCGGGGAGGCCCCGGCAAGGCCAACGCTGGGGTCGGCGTCCCGGCCGCCGGCCCTCGGGCCGAGGCAGAGCGCCGCCTCCAGGGTGGCGCGCTGCGCCGCGGGGAGGGCGTCCAGGTGGCGCAGCGCCGGGCGGAGCAGCAACTGCAGCCCGGCGAAGGGGAGTTCGGCCTCCATCTCGATGCCGGTGCCGCGCAGCAGGCGCAGGCCCAGCTCGGCGGCGCGTCCGGCGGCGTGGTCGAGGAGCGCGGTCTTGCCGATCCCGGGCTCGCCGCGGAGCACCAGGGCCCCGCTGGAGCCGCCGCGGGCCGGGACGAGGAGCTCCTCGATCGCCGCGGTCTCGGCGGCGCGGCCGTGCAGCACGGTCTTGGGTGCGGTCACCGAGGCATCGTCGCCCGGGGCGGGACACCCGGGCAAGGCGGTTGCTCCACCGGCGCCCCGGACGACCGGTCGCCGACTACCTAAGGACGACGGATTCCGCGCCGCCGCCCGCTCCGTAGCGTTCCCGGTGTCAGCAGGACCTCACGCAGACACCCCGCAACACCTTCGATGAACAGGGAGTTCGCCATGACCGACGCCACCGCGCTCGTCGACCGCTACCTCGCCGTCTGGAACGCGACCGAGCCCGAGGCGCGCCGCGCGCTGCTGGACGAGGTGTTCGCCCCGGACGCCCGCTACACCGACCCGCTGATGTCCGTGCAGGGCCGCGACCAGCTGGACGCCGCGATCGCCGCCGCCCAGGGCCAGTTCGCCGGCCTGGTCTTCTCCTCCGGCGGCGCGGTGGACGCGCACCACGACATCGCCCGGTTCACCTGGAACCTAGGCCCGGAGGGCCAGGAGCCGGCGGCGATCGGGTTCGACGTGATCGAGATCGACAAGGACGGGCGGATCACCAGCGTCCTCGGCTTCCTCGACAAGGTGCCCGCGGGCATGTGAGCCGCGCACCGCGCACCCCGTCGAAGCCGCCCGGCCGCATCCCGCCGCCGGGCGGATCGGCGCGTCCGCACCTTGTCGGCCCGGCGCCGCCGCACGGTGCGGCGGCGTCGCGCGGTGCGGCGGCGCCGCGGCCTACGCCTTGCGCCCCGCCCGGTGCGCCGCGATCAGGTCGCGGTACCAGGCGTAGGAGCGCTTCGGCGTCCTCGTCCGGGTCGCGAAGTCGACGTGCACCAGGCCGAAGCGCTGGGAGTACCCCTCCGCCCACTCGAAGTTGTCCAGCAGCGACCACACCAGGTACCCGGCGACGTCCACCCCGGCGTCCCTCGCGTCCGCAACGGCGCCGAGGTGCCCGGCGAGGTAGCGCACCCGCGCCTCGTCGTCGACGCTGCCGCCGACCACCCGGTCCGGCTGCGAGCAGCCGTTCTCGGTGACGGTGACCGGCGGCAGGGCGTCGCCGTACCGCTCCTTCAGCCCGGTGAGCAGCTCGCTGAGGCCGTCCGGGACGACCGGCCAGTCGAAGGCGGTGCGGGCGTACTCGGCGGGCGGCTCGGCGAGGTCGAAGGGGAGCCCGCCGGTGGCGGCGGGGTCGGCGGCGGCCCGGATCCAGGTGGGGTTGTAGTAGTTGACGCCCAGTCCGTCGAGGCGGCCGTCGCGGGCGATCTCCTCGGTGTCGCCGGGGCGGACGGCCCCGCCGAGGTCGCCGGGGACGCCGAAGGCGTCGAGGTCCGGGTAGCCGCCGAGCAGCAGCGGGTCGGTGAAGACCCGGTTGTGCAGGGTGTCGTAGGCGGCGGCCGCGGCGCGGTCGGCGTCCGTCCGGCCGTCCTCGTGCAGGCGCACCGGGGTGAGGTTGTTGGACGCCAGCACGGCGCGCGCGCCCCGCGCCCGGAGCGCGGCGGCGGCGCGGGCGTGGCCGAGGAGCTGGTGGTGCGCCACGGGGAGCGCGTCCAGCATCAGCGTGCGGCCGGGGGCGTGGGTGCCCAGCGCGTAGCCGAACACCATGTGGATGAAGGGCTCGTTGAGGGTGATCCACTCGTGGACGCGGTCGCCGAGGCGGGCGGCGACGGTGTCGGCGTAGCCGGCGAAGGCGTCGGCGGTCTCGCGGGCCAGCCAGCCGCCGCGGTCCTCCAGGGCCTGCGGCAGGTCCCAGTGGAAGAGGGTGGGCAGCGGGGTGACGCCGGCCGCCAGCAGGGCGTCCACCAGCCGGTCGTAGAAGTCCAGGCCGCGGGGTTCGATCCGGCCGGTGCCCTCGGGCAGGATGCGCGGCCAGGAGATCGAGAAGCGGTAGGCGTCGCCGCCGAGGCCGCGCAGCAGCGCGACGTCCTCCTCGAAGCGGTGGTAGTGGTCGCAGGCGACGGCACCGGTGTCGCCGTCCTTCACGGTGCCCGGGAGGGCGGTGAAGGTGTCCCAGACGGACCGGCCCTTGCCGTCCTCCTCCGCGGCGCCCTCGATCTGGTACGAGGCGGTGGAGGTTCCGAACCGGAACCCGTCGGGCAGCCGGGACGCCAGCGCGGCCAGGGCTTCGGAGGCGTCGGAGGCTTTGGAGGCTTCGGACGGCATGCGCGACCTCACAGGGGTGCGGCGGTGCGACGGTGGCTGCTGCGGCACGAACTCGCCGGTAGCCTAACCGCGCACCGCCGGATTGCACCCGGCCGTGCCGACGCGCGGTCAGACCGCGGTGTCCTCGGGGGTGTTGGACGCCTCGCCGTCCGGGCGCGGCCGGGCCGCCGCGCGCCGTGCCGCGGCGACCGCCCGTCCGCGCCGCCGCAGCCACAGCACGATCAGCGCGAGCGGGACGAGGACGACCAGCCAGGGCAGGATCGCGGCCGCCGCCAGCGCGATGCCGTGCGCGGTGGCCGTCAGCGCGTGCCAGCCGCCGCCCACCGCGCCGCCGAGCGAGGCACCGTGGTGCGCCTTGGGCTTGGCGTGCGTGGCCCGCTGGTAGAGGTCGACGGTGATCGTCGACATCGCCGCCTCCGCGTTGAGCGCGGTCTGCTGCTGCTGGAGCGACTCCAGGTCGGACTCGCGCTGGGTCAGCGTCGACTCCAGCGCGGTGAGGTCGCCCACCGAACCGGCGTGCGAGAGCAGCCCGCGCAGCCGGGCGATGCTCGCCTGGTACGACTTCACCCGGCTGCCGACGTCGGCGACCTTCTGGGTGACGTCGTCGGCGGTGCGCTCCTGGTCGAGGACGGTGCCGAGGCCGGCGAGCGAGCCGTAGGCGGCGTCGAAGCGGCCGGCCGGGACGCGCAGCACCAGGTAGGCGGCGGTGCCCGAGGCGTTGGCGGGCGCGCTCAGCGGGGTGGACGAGGCCGGCGACGCGTCCGGGGCGCCGCCGGGGCGGCGCACCTGGTCGAAGTCGCCGACGACCGCGTCGCTGACGTACCCGCCGGCCTTCGCGGCGAGCTGCTCCGCCGCGTCGGCCGTGCCGCGCACGTCCTTGGTGCGCAGCTGGATCTCCGCGGAGTAGACGATGACGCGGTTGCCGGTGCCGGCCGCGGAGACGGCGGCCGGCGAGGCCGCGGCCCGCGGCGCCCCCGGGGTGGCGGCCGCCTGTGCGCCGGCCCGCGCCCCGTTCGACGTCCCGCCGCGGGCCGCGGCCCCGCCGCCGCTCTTCGCCGCCGACGACGACAGCCCCGTGCCCGAGCTCCCTCCCCCCGAGCACCCGGCGACCAGCACTGCCGCGGCGACCGCCGCGCCGACACGTAGCAACCCGGATATGCGCACCGAAACCTCCAAGGAAGCGGCCGATCTCACGACTGCCCCTTGGAGGGAGGCGACCCTCCGCCGGTTCCCCCCAACCGGTCTCGAAACGGCCGCGATTGAGCCGCCGTTCCACCGCGCCGCACCCCCGGCCCCCTCCGCCCAGACCTACGACAAAGGCCCCCGCCCCACACATCAGTGCAGGTCGGGGGCCTTGTCCCAAGAAAGTGGCGGCGCCAGGGTTCGAACCTGGGTAGGCGAAGCCGGCAGATTTACAGTCTGCTCCCTTTGGCCACTCGGGCACACCGCCAGGGGTTTGCCGCGATCGCTCGCGACGTCGTAAACCATACCTGATGGTGGGGGGTGGTTCGCCACTCCATTCGCGGCGCGGTGGATAGGCTGGGGCGGCGGCTCCGCCAGACGGGCGGGGAGGCCGTGCACCGAGCCCAGACCCACCCCATCGAGGAGATCCGACAATCATGGCCGACTCCAGTTTCGACATCGTCTCCAAGGTCGAGCGGCAGGAGGTCGACAACGCGCTCAACCAGGCCGGGCGCGAGCTGTCCCAGCGGTACGACTTCAAGAACGTGGGCGCCTCCATCGAGTGGTCCGGCGAGAGCATCGTGATGAAGGCCAACTCCGAGGAGCGGGTGATGGCCGTCCTCGATGTCTTCCAGTCCAAGCTGATCAAGCGCGGTGTCTCGCTGAAGTCTCTGGACGCGGGCGAACCGCAGGCGTCCGGCAAGGAGTTCAGGCTCTCCGCGACGCTCAAGGAGGGCATCACCACGGAGAACGCCAAGAAGATCGGCAAGCTGATCCGGGACGAGGGCCCCAAGGGCGTCAAGGCGCAGATCCAGGGCGAGGAGCTGCGGGTCAGCTCCAAGAGCCGGGACGACCTGCAGGCCGTGCAGCGGCTGGTCAAGGCGCAGGACTACGACTTCGACGTGCAGTTCGCCAACTACCGCTGAGCGAGGCGGGGGGCGGGCGGGGCTGAGCGAGGCGGGGCTGAGCGGTGGATGCGGGCGCGAGCGCAGACGCGTCCGGTTCGCCCGATTGGTAGACATTCGAGGTAATTTACGGGCCTGCCGGGTTAACTGAGCGCGAGTCATCGTCCAGCCCCGGGAGGCGGAGTGAGCGCGGTCGAGGTCCCGTCCGAGGATCCGCGCGGCAAGGCCCGCCCCGGGAGGGGCACCGCGATCGCCTGGGGTCAGCTCGCGCTGATGACGACCGCCTCGGTCGCCAGCCTCCGCCCCTCCCCCAGCATGGCCGTCTACGGCATCGCCGCCGTCTTCCTCTACCTGCTGCCGGCGGTCGTCTTCCTCCTCCCCACCTCGCTGGTCGCCGCCGAGCTCGCCTCGGGCTGGGACGGCGGCGTCTACAAGTGGGTGAGCGAGGGGCTCTCCAAGCCGCTGGGGTTCCTCGCGGTCTGGTGCCAGTTCGCCATGACGATCTTCTACTACCCCACCCTGCTCGCCTACGTGGCCAGCACCCTCGCCTATGTCTTCGACGAGAAGCTGGCGGACAGCGGGCTCTTCACCGCCGTGGTGATCATGGTGCTCTACTGGGTGGGCGTGCTGGTCTCCTCCCGCGGCGTGAAGACCGTCGCCAGCCTCTCCAGCCTGGGGCTGGTGCTCGGCACGCTGATCCCCGGCGTGGTGCTGATCGTCCTGGGGGTGCTCTTCCTCGGCCAGGGCAACGCCTCGGCCGCGCCGATGGACTCCCACCACCTGCTGCCGCCCTGGACCGGCATCGCCAGCCTGGTGCTCATCGTCAACAACTTCCTGAGCTACATGGGCATGGAGATGAACGCCGTCCACGTCAACGAGCTGCGCGACCCGCCGCGGCAGTACCCCAAGGCGATCTTCCTGGCGATGGGCATGGTGCTGCTGATCTTCATCCTCCCGGCGCTCGCCATCAGCTGGGTGATGCCGGCCAAGCAGCTCAGCCTCACCGCCGGCGTGATGCAGGCGTTCAGCAGCTTCTTCCGGCACTTCCATGTGCACTGGCTGACCCCGATCTTCGGGATCATGCTGGTGCTCGCCTCGCTCGGCGGGATGCTCACCTGGCTCGCCGGCCCCTCCAAGGGCCTGCTGATGATCGCCCGTCAGGACGGCTACCTGCCGCCCTTCCTGCAGAAGGTCAACCAGCGGGGCGTGCAGCAGAACATCCTGGTCAGCCAGGGCGTCCTCACCACCGTCATCGCCCTGCTCTACGCCTTCGTCCCCAATGTCTCCAGCTCCTACTGGATGCTGTCGGTGATCACCACGCAGGTCTACATGATCGTCTACCTGCTGGTCTTCGTCGCCGCCGTCCGGCTGCGCACCACCCGGCCCGACCATCCGCGCGGCTACCGGGCGCCGATGCTGAAGACGCTCTGCGGCGTCGGACTGGTCGCCTCGCTGCTCGCCATGGCCATCGGCTTCATCCCGTCCTCGCAGTTCGGCGGCGGCAACACCGCCGTCTACGTGCTGGTGGTGGCCGGCGGGCTGGTGCTGCTCGGGCTGCTCGTCCCCTATCTCTTCCTCAGGTTCCGCAAACCGGACTGGGTCGACCCCGCATCCCACTCCCTCGACGAGGTGTCATGACCGCCGCCCCCGCCCCCGCACCCGCCCCCGATGAGCTCGCCGGCCGGATCGACGCCCTGATGGGGCGCGCCCGCTCCGACCTCGCCGAACTGGTAGCCGTCCCCTCCGTCTTCGACGCCGAGCAGCAGCCGCCGGAGAAGTGCCGGCAGGCCGCCGCCTGGGTGCGCGACGCCTTCGCCGACGCCGGCCTCGACGACGTCCGGCTCGTCGGGACGCCCGACGGCAGCCACGCCGTCCTCGGCGAGCGGCCGGGCCCGCCCGGCGCGCCCACCGTGCTGCTCTACTGCCACTACGACGTGCAGCCGGCCGGCGACGAGTCCGCCTGGCACACCCCGCCGTGGACGCTCACCGAGCGGGACGGGCGCTGGTACGGGCGCGGCGCCGCCGACTGCAAGGGCAACATCGCCATGCATCTGACGGCCCTTCGGGCCCTGGACGGGGACATCCCCGTCGGCCTGAGGTTCGTCGCCGAGGGCTCGGAGGAGCAGGGCGGCGGCGGCCTGGAGCAGTACGTCGCCGCGCACCCCGAGGAGTTCGCGGCGGACGCGATCCTGGTCTGCGACACCGGCAACGCGGCCGTCGGCGTCCCGGCGCTCACCACCTCGCTGCGCGGCGTCGCCGAGGTGCGGGTGACGGTGGACACCCTGGCCGGCAACGTGCACTCCGGGATGTTCGGCGGTCCCGCGCCGGATGCGCTCGCCGCGCTGATCCGGATGCTCGACTCGCTGCGCGACGAGCACGGCGCCACCCGGATCGACGGTCTCCCGGGCGACGGGCGGTGGACGGGGGCGGAGTACGACGAGGCGCGGTTCCGCGCCGACGCCGGGGTGCTGGACGGCGTTGGCCTGGTGCCCGGCGGCAGCGTCGCCGACCAGCTGTGGGCGCGGCCCGCCGTCACCGTGCTGGGCATCGACTGCCCGCCGGTGGTGGGCTCGGCGGCGGCCGTGCCGGCGCACGCCCGCGCCCGGGTCGGCCTGCGGGTGCCGCCGGGGACGGACGCGCGGGACGCGACGGCGGCGCTCGCCGCGCACCTGACGGCGGCGGCGCCGTGGAACGCGCGCGTCACGGTGGAGCGGGGCGAGCCGGGCCAGCCGTTCGCGGCGCGCACGGACGGGCCGGCGTACACCGCGCTGGGCGCGGCGATGCGGGCCGCGTACGGGCGGGACGCCACCCGCGAGGGGCAGGGCGGCTCGATCCCGCTCTGCACCGTCTTCGCCTCGGTGGCCCCCGAAGCGGAGATCGCGCTGATGGGGGTGGAGGAGCCGCTGTGCGCGATCCACGCGCCCGACGAGAGCGTCGACCCCACCGAGATCAGGAACATGGCGCTGGTGGAGGCGCTCTTCCTGCGGACCTATCCGGACGCGGTGGCGGCGGCGCGGTAGGGCGCCGAAGTCGCGTTCCCGCCCCGCGCCCGGCGGAGGCGGTCAGCCCCAGGCAGGGGCGGTCAGCGCCAGGCGGCGAACTTCTGGTCGGTGGGGACGACCTCGGCGCCGAGGGGCATGATCGAGATCGGGATCAGCTTGAGGTTGGCCCAGCCGAACGGGATGCCGATGATCGAGCAGAACAGCGGGATGCTCGTGACGATGTGGCCGATCGCCAGCCACAGCCCCGCGAAGACGAACCAGACGACGTTGCCGACCGTCGACGGCGCGCCCGCGTCCGGCCGGCGGACGGCGGTGCGGCCGAACGGCCACAGCACGAACCCGGCGATGCGGAACGCCGCGACGCCGAACGGGATCCCGATGATCGTGATGCAGGCGATCAGCCCGCCGACGACGTAGCCGAGCGCCATCCAGAACCCGCACAGCACCAGCCACAGCACGTTGAGGATGAAATCGATCAGCCGCACGGCCAACCCCTCCTGTCGAGTAGCACGTCCCTTCCAGGCTAGTGCGGCAACCCGCTCCCGACCTCGTCCGAACGGCCCCCGCCCGCCCTGACGTGTCCCTGAGATGCGACCCTCGACGAGGTGCGGGAACGCGAGCGGAGGAGGCGCGCGATGACGGGGACGCCGGGCGGGGCGACGCGGTCGGCCGAGGTGTTCAGCGCCTACCGGCCGCTGCTGTTCACGGTCGCCTACCAGGTGCTGGGCAGCGCGGCCGACGCCGAGGACGTGCTGCAGGAGAGCTACCTGCGGTGGAGCGCCGTCGATCCGGCGAGCGTCGAGCACCCGTGCGCCTACCTGGTGCGCACCGTCACCCGGCAGGCGCTCAACCAGCTGCGCGCGGTTCGCGCCCGCCGCGAGGAGTACGTCGGGCCGTGGCTGCCCGAGCCGATCCGCACCGCCCCGGACATCGGCGACGACGCCGTCCTCGCCGACTCGGTGTCGATCGCGATGCTGCTCGTCCTGGAGACGCTCGGCCCCACCGAGCGGGCCGTCTTCGTGCTGCACGACGTCTTCGGCTACACCCACCCCGAGATCGCCGCCGCGGTCGGCCGCAGCGAGGCGTCCGTCCGGCAGATCGCGCACCGCGCCCGGCTGCACGTCCGGGCGCGGCGCCGCCGCCACGACCCCGACTCGGCGGACGCCCGCCGGGTGGTGCGGCAGTTCCTGCACGCCGCCTCCACCGGCGAGGTGCAGACGCTGATGGACCTGCTGGCGCCGGACGCGGTGCAGCTCTCCGACGGCGGCGGCAAGGTGGTCGCCTCCCGGCACCCGATCGTCGGCGCCGACGAGATCGCCCGGTTCGTCGTCCGGGTGCTGCGGACCGCGGCCGGCGCCGCGGCGGGCGTGGAGGACGCCACCTACAACGGCATGCCCGCCGCCCGCTTCACCACCGGCGGCGCGCTCGACTGGCTGGTCGCCTTCGAGATCCGGGACGGGCGGATCACCGCCCTGTACGGCGTGCGCAACCCCGACAAGCTGGAGGGCGCCGAGGCGGTGCGGGCGCTCGACCGCGGTCAGCGGTAGCCGGCCATCGCCTCCAGGCGGGCGACGCGCTCGGCGATCGGCGGGTGGGTGGAGAAGAGCCGGGTGCCGGCGTCGCCCGGCCGGAACGGGTTGGCGATCATCAGATGGCAGCTCGACTGGAGCTGCGGCTCCGGAGGCAGCGGCAGGCTGCGGGTGCCGTTCTCCAGCTTGCGGAGCGCGGACGCCAGCGCCATCGGGTCGCCGGTGAGGCGGGCCGCGGCCGCGTCCGCCTCGTACTCGCGGGAGCGGCTGACGGCCAGTTGGACGAGGCTCGCCGCGACCGGGCCCAGCACCATGATCAGCAGCGCGCCGAGCAGGCCCGGGCCGTCGTCGTCCTCGTCGCGCCCGATCGGGACGATCCAGGCGAAGTTGACGAGGAACATCACCACCGAGGCGAGCGCGCCCGCCACCGAGGAGATCAGGATGTCGCGGTTGTAGACGTGCGACAGCTCGTGCCCGAGGACGCCGCGCAGCTCGCGCTCGTCCAGCAGCCGCAGGATGCCCTCGGTGCAGCAGACCGCCGCGTTGCGCGGGTTGCGGCCGGTGGCGAAGGCGTTGGGCGCGTCGGTGGGCGAGATGTAGAGCCGCGGCATCGGCTGCCGGGCGTTGGTGGAGAGCTCCCGGACCGTGCGGTAGAGCGCGGGCGCCTCGAACTCGCTCACCGGGCGGGCCCGCATCGCGCGCAGCGCCATGCGGTCGCTGTTCCAGTAGGCGTAGCCGTTGACGGCGAGGGCCACCAGCAGCGCGATCACCAGGCCGGTGGTGCCGAAGAGACCGCCGATCACAAGGATGATCGCGGACAGGAGGCCGAGGAGGACGGCCGTCCGGAGTCCGTTGTGGTGGCGGGGGTGCACGGTGCGTCCTCCTGGGGGATGGTGCCGGGGCCGGATCCATCGGCCGTCAGGAGGATCAACGTGCGGTGCCGGGATGGGGTTCCCCAGTGTGTATCTGGGGATTCGTCGCCGTTCGCCGGATTTGTCGCCGACCGGTCTCAGCGCAGCAGCGTCCCCGAGGTGAGGCGGAGCGCCAGCTCGGGCGCCGCGGAGAGCACCGCGCCCAGCACGGCGGTGACGGCGAGCGCCGCGGCGAGCCCGACGGGCACGCGGGACGCCGCCCGCTCCCCCGCCGGCGCCGGCGCGAAGAGCCGCACCGTCCACAGCGCGTAGTAGTAGAGCCCGGCCACCGAGTTGAGCGCGACGACCACCGCCAGCCAGCCCAGCCCGGCGTCCACCGCCGAGCGGAGCACCACCAGCTTGCCGAAGAGGCCGACCACCCCGGGCGGCACCCCCGCCAGCGAGAGCAGGAAGAAGGCGAGCGCCAGCGCGGCGACCGGCCGGCGGGCGAAGAGGCCCCGGTGGTCGTCGAGGCGCAGGCCCCCGCGGTCCCGACCCACCACCGCCAGCACCGCGAAGGCGCCCAGGTTGACGACCGCGTAGAGCAGCGCGAACGCCACCAGCGAGCCGGTGGCCCGGCCCAGCCGTCCGTTGTGCCCGGCCGCCGCCAGCGGCACCAGCAGATAGCCGGCCTGCGCGACGGACGACCAGGCGAGCAGCCGCACCGCCGAGCCCCGGTCACCCGGACCGGCGGTCGGCGCGAACCGCTCGCGCCCGAAGCTGCGCACCGCCGCGGCGTTGCCGACCGTCATGGTCAGCGCCGCCAGCACGGCGAGCGCCGGGCCCCACAGATGCGCGTACCCCGGCAGCGCCAGCACGGTGAGGACGGCGAGCCCCGCCAGCCCGGCCGCCTTGCCCACCACCGACAGATAGGCGGCCACCGGCAGCGGCGCCCCGGTGTAGGTGTCCGGCACCCACATGTGGAACGGCGCGGCGGCCGTCTTGAAGGCGAACCCGACGAGCGCCAGCACCGCGCCCAGCCCGGCCAGCGTCCTCAACTGCGCCGGGGCGTGCTCCAGGGCCGCCGGCAGGGCGCGCACGAAGAGCGTCCCGGACGCCCCGTAGAGGAAGGAGACGCCGAGCAGGGTGACGGCGGTGGCGGCCACCGAGGAGAGGAAGAACTTCAGCGCCGCCTCCCCGCCGCGCGCGTCCCGCCGCAGCCCGACCAGCGCGAACGCCGGCAGCGACGCCGTCTCCAGGGCCACCACCAACGTCGCGAGGTCGCGGGCGGCGGGCAGCAGGGCGGCCCCGGCGGTCGAGCCGAGCAGCAGGAACCAGAACTCGCCGCGCGGCAGCCGCTTCTCCGACGCCCCGTCGCCCCGGACGGCGTGCAGCGACAGCAGCGCCGCCACCAGCGCGCCGCCCAGGACCAGGAGCTGGAAGGCGAGGGCGAACCGGTCGGCGGCGTAGGAGCAGTCGGCGGGGCGTCCCGCGACGCAGAAGGCGGTGCGGTCGCCGCGGCGCAGCGGGATCAGCAGCGCCAGCGCGGCGGCAAGCCCGAGCACCGCGATCGCGCCGGGCGCACGCCGGGCGCGCGGCCCGTCGCCCAGCAGCACGGCGGCGAGCAGCGCGGCGAGCGCCGCCAGCGCGGTGACAAGCGGCGGCGCGACGGCGAGCCAGTCGACGTTCTGGGTCAGTGGGGGCACGGCGGTCACCGGGGTCCGAGGAGGGCGGTCACGGCTGGGTCGGTGAGGCGGAGCAGCACGGCCGGCCAGAGCCCGGCCACGGCGGTGAGCGCCACCAGCGGCGCCCAGACGCCCAGTTCGAACCGGGAGGCGTCGGGGATGCCGGGCTCGGCGGCCGGCTCCGGCGAATTCGGGGCGCGGAGCGCTTCCTCGGAGGGGTGGTGGCGGGCGACGGGCGGGACGGCGGGCGGGCCCATGCAGACCCGGCGCACCATCAGCAGCAGATAGCCCGCGGTGAGCAGGGTGCCGAGCCCGCCGAGCGCCATCAGCACCAGATAGGTGGTGCGGTGGCCGAGCGCGGGGTCGGCGTGGAACGAGCCGAGCAGGGCGAGCAGTTCGCCCCAGAAGCCGGCGAGCCCGGGCAGGCCGAGCCCGGCGATCGCGCCGAGGGCGAGCAGCCCGCCGAGGCGGGGCGCGCGCCGGTAGAGGGCGGCGCCCGCGTCGGAGCCGTCCTCCAGCACGGCGAGATCGGCGCTGCCGTAGCGCTCCTTGACCGCGCCGACCAGGAAGAACAAAAGGCCGGTGATGAGGCCGTGGCCGATGTTGGCGAAGAGCGCGCCGTTGAGGCCGGCCGGGGTGAGGGTGGCGATGCCGAGCAGCACGAAGCCCATGTGGCCGATGGAGGAGTAGGCGATGATCCGCTTCAGGTCGGCGGCCCGGCGGCGCACCATGTCGAGGCAGACCAGGGCGCCCCAGAGGATCCCGACGACGCCGAAGGCGGCCAGGTAGGGGGCGAGTTGCCGGGTGCCGTACGGCACCTCCGGGACGAGGATCCGTACGAGGCCGTAGGTGCCCATCTTCAGCAGCACCCCGGCGAGCAGCACCGAGCCGATGGTGGGCGCGGCGGTGTGCGCGTCCGGCAGCCAGCTGTGCAGCGGCCACATCGGGGCCTTGACGGCCAGTCCGATGCCGATCAGCAGGGCTGCGGCGAGCTGGGTGCCGTGGCCGAGGCCGGCGCCGTGCCGGGCGGCGAGCGCCGGCATGTCGAACGTCCCGGCGTGCAGGCCCACCAGCAGAAAACCCACCAGCATCAGCACGCTGCCGAGCAGGGTGTAGAGCAGGAACCGGTTGGCGGCGCCCTGCGCGGGGCCGGGCGGCGCGCGAAGCGCTTCCTTGGCAGGGTGCCGGCCGGCGACGGGTGCGCCGTCGTCGCCCCACCGGGCGATGAGCAGGTACATCGGGATCAGCACGAACTCGAAGGCCAGGAAGAACAGGATGAGGTCCTGGGCGGCGAAGGTGCCGATCATGCCGGCCTCGAGGACGAGGAGCAGCCCGGTGCGGGGCCGGGCGCCCGGCCCGTGCGGGGGGCGGCGCTCGGCGTGCACCGCGCACAGGAACGTCAGCAGCGCGGTGAGGACGAGCAGCGGCAGCGAGATCCCGTCGACGCCGAGGTGGAAGCGCACCCCGAGGGAGGGGATCCAGGAGGCGTCGGTCTGCCCCTGCAGCCCGTGGCGCCCGTAGTCGTAGCCGGCGGCGACGGCGATCGCCAGCAGCAGCGTCAGCCCGGTCGCGGCGGGCCCCAGCCGGCGGGGCGTCGTCCGCGGGGAGAGCGCGGCGAGGGAGCCGGCCAGCGGGACGGCGGGGAGGAGGGCGAGCAGCACGCTCAGGACGGTCGGGCTCATGGCGCGTCACACCACCACCAGGATGCCGATGACCACGGCGCCGGCGAGCAGCACGCCGAGGTAGGTCTGGATGTTGCCGGTCTGGGCGCGGCGGACGGCGGCGCCCGCGCCGCGGGTGGTGGCGGCGGTGCCGCGCACATAGGTCTCCACCACGTCGGCGTCGAGGAAGCGGGCCAGCCGGGCGGCGCCGAGGACGGGCCGGACGAACATCAGGCTGTAGGCCGCGTCGACGTAGAAGCCGCGGACGGCGGGGGCGTGCAGCGGCCCGAGGAGGGTGCGTCCGGGGTCGGCGCCGGGGCGGGCGCGGGCGGCGCCCCAGCCGGCGAGGACGCCGAGGACCGCGCAGGCCAGCGAGGGCACCGCGGTGGTCGTCGCGGGGCGCAGGCCGACCTGGTCGAGGAGGGCCGGCAGCCAGTGGGTGTTGAGGCCGGCGAGGCCGAGCGCGAACGAGGGCACGGCGAGCGCCCACAGCGGCCAGCGCTGCGCGGGCGGCTCGTGCGCCGCGTCCGCCGCCTCCTGATGGGCCGGCTGATGGGCCGGCTGATGGGTCGGCTGATGGGCCGTGAGCTGCGGGTCCGCAGAGTTTTCCACAGGCTGGGGACGGGAGTCGGCGCCGCTGTCGGCGCCCGCCGCTAGCGTGAGGGTCGGAGTCGGGGATCCGGCGGCCAGCAGCCACAGGCGGGTGGCGTAGGCCGCGGTGAGCAGGGCGGTGAGCAGCCCGGAGAGGAGGACGGTCCAGCCGGCCGCGGCCGGCACGACGAGGCCGGTGACATCGCCGGTGGGCGGCGCGTGGAAGGTGCCGGAGGTGGCGTGCTCGGCGGCGGCGAGCACGGCGTCCTTGCTGAAGAAGCCGGAGAAGGGAGGGATGCCGGCGAGCGCCAGCAGTCCGATGGTCAGGCACCAGAACGCGTCCGGGGCGCGGTGCCGCAGCCCGCGGATGCGGCTCATCGCGGCGAGCGAGTTGGTGCCCGCGGCGTGGATCAGGACGCCGGCGGAGAGGAACAGCAGCGCCTTGAAGGCGCCGTGGGTGAGCAGGTGGAAGGCCGCCGCGTCGCGGTCGCCGCAGGCCAGCGCGCCCGCCATGTAGCCGAGTTGGCCGACGGTGGAGTAGGCGAGGACGCGTTTGACGTCGTCCTGGGCGAGGGCGCAGAGCGCGGAGCCGATCATCGTGATCGCGGCGAGCACGGCGAGCACCAGCAGGGCGGCGCCGGAGGCGAGGAAGACGGGGTGCAGCCGGGCGATCAGGTAGATGCCGGCCGCCACCATGGTGGCGGCGTGGATGAGCGCGGAGACGGGCGTGGGGCCGGCCATCGCGTCCGGCAGCCAGGTGTGCAGCGGGAACTGCGCGGACTTGCCGACGGCCCCGGCGAGCAGCAGCAGCGCGGCGAGCGTGGGGTGGTCGATGCGCCCGTTGACGGCGGCGGTGAGGACGCCGTCGATGCGGAAGGTGCCGGCGTCGAAGGCGAGCAGGAAGAGCCCGAAGAGGAAGGGGACGTCGCCGAGCTTGGTGACGAGGAAGGCCTTGAGGGAGGCGGAGCGGGCGTCGCGCTTCTCCCAGTGGTGGCCGATGAGCAGGTAGGAGCAGATGCCCATGACCTCCCAGCCGACCATCAGCACCACCAGGTCGCCGGTGAGCACGACGAGCAGCATCGCGGAGGTGAAGAACGAGACGACGGCCGCGTAGGAACGGTAGCGGGGGTCGTCGCGCAGATAGGAGGTGGAGTAGATCTGCACGCAGGTCGCGACGACGCCGACCAGCACGGCCGTCAGGGTGGCAAGCCCGTCGAGGTGGAAGGCGAGGGAGATCGGCATGTCCCGGCCGGCCGACCAGCCGCCGGTGGGGGTGAGCGGGGCGGCGAAGTCGGCCTGGCCCGAGCCGATGCGCACAGCGAGGACGACGGCCAGCGCGGCGGAGAGCGCGGTCGGCAGCACGGCGAGCGGGCGGGCGAGGCCGGGGGCGAGCCGCCCCGTGAGGAGGCCGACGGTTCCGGCGGCGAAGGGCAGCAGGATGACGAGGGCGGCCAGGGCAGGGGTCACGCGGCGGCCTTCCGGGGCTGATCGTCTGACGTGGCGTCAGGTGCGGGGCGGGCATCGGGGTCGGCGTCTTGGTCGGCGTCGGGGTCGGGGCCGGCGCCTTGGTCGGGATGCGGCGGATCGGGACGGTCCGCCAGCTCGTCGAGGCGGTCGACGGAGGAGGTGCCGCGCCGGCGGTAGAGCAGCAGCACGATGGCGAGGCCCAGCCCGATCTCGGCGGCGGCGATGGTGACGGTGAAGAGGGTGAGGGCCTGGCCGGCGTGCAGGGTGTCGCGCAGCCACACGTCGAAGGCGACCAGGTTGAGGTTGACGGCGTTGAGCATCAGCTCGACGGCCATCAGGACGAGCACCGCGTTGCGTCGGGCCAGCACCCCGTAGACGCCGGTGCAGAAGAGGAGGGCGGAGAGCACCACCGGGTAGAGCAGATGCATCAGTCGTCGGCCTCCTCGTGGACGCCGGGGCGGGCGGCGCGCCGCCGGGAGAGCACGATGGCGCCGACGAGCGCCGCCAGCAGCAGCACCGACAGCGCCTCGAAGGGCAGCACCCAGGCCCGGAAGAGCCCGATGCCGTTGGCCTCCGCGCTGCCGGCGCCCGGCCGGAGCGTGATCCAGGTGGTGCGGAAGGCGTCGGCGACGACGGTGACGAGCAGCGCGGCCGCGGCCACCGCGACGGCCGCGGCGAGCGGCCGGTGGCGGGAGTCGGCGTCCGGGGACGGGCCGATCGGCGCCCGGGTGAGCATCAGCCCGAAGAGGAGGAGGACGACCACGGCACCCACATAGATCAGCACCTGCACCCAGGCCACGAACTCGGCGGTGAGCAGCAGGTACTCCACGGCGAGCGCACCCAGCGCGACCACCAGCCAGAGGGCGGCGTGCACCAGTTGGCGGGTCGTCACGGTGAGCAGGGCGGCGCCGAGCGCCACGATGCCGACGAGGACGAACGCGATCTCGGTGCCGCTGGTGGAGAGGAACGACTGCCCGCTCATGCGGTGTCCCCCTCTCGGCCGGCCGCCTTCTCGGCGGCCGTGCGGGCGGCGGCGGCCTCCTTGGGCTCCTCCGCGGCGGGGTCGAGCGCGGGCGGCTCGGGCACCGTCCACATCCACTCGCGCAGCCGGTCGCGCTCATGGGTGAGGTCGGCGATGTCCTCCTCCGCGTACTCGAACTCCGGCGACCAGAAGAGCGCGTCGAACGGGCACACCTCGATGCAGATCCCGCAGTACATGCAGAGCGAGAAGTCGATGGCGAACCGGTCGAGGACGTTGTGGGTGCGGGCGCGGGCGCCGGGGCGCTCGACGGGCAGCGTCTCCTTGTGGGAGTCGATGTAGATGCACCAGTCCGGGCACTCCCGCGCGCACAGCATGCACACCGTGCAGTTCTCCTCGAACAGCGCGATGGTGCCGCGGGAGCGCGGCGGCAGGGCGGGCTCGGTGTCCGGGTACTCGTCGGTGACGGACCGCCGGGTCATGGTGCGGAGCGTGATCGCGAGGCCCTTGGCGAGGCCGCTGCCGGGCAGGGGCGGCATCAGCTGATCACCACCTTGACGATGCCGGTGAGGGCGAGTTGCAGCAGGGCGAGCGGGATGAGCGCCGTCCAGGCGAGGCGCTGCAGCTGGTCGGCGCGCAGCCGCGGGTAGGTGACGCGCAGCCAGATGACGACGAAGGCGAGGACGCCGGTCTTGAGCAGCGTCCACAGCCAGCCGAGCGCGCCCGCGGCGGGGCCGTGCCAGCCGCCGAGGAAGAGCACCGAGGTGAGCGCGCAGAGCACGACGATCCCGGCGTACTCGGCGAGCAGGAAGAGGGCGAAGCGCAGGCCGGTGTACTCGGTGTAGGCGCCGAAGATGATCTCGGAGTCGGCGACGGGCATGTCGAACGGGGGCCGCTGCAGCTCGGCGAGGCCGGCGGTGAAGAAGACGGCTCCGCCGATCGCCTGCCAGGGGATCCACCACCAGTGGAAGGCGCCGAGGATGCCGGGGAGGGAGAGCGTGCCGGCGGCCATCGCCACGGACGCGGCGGCCAGCAGCATCGGCAGCTCGTACGCCATCAGCTGCGCGGCGACGCGGATGCCGCCCAGCAGCGCGAACTTGTTGGCGCTCGCCCACCCGGCCATCAGCGAGCCGAGCACGCCGACGCCCATCAGGGCGAGGACGAGCAGCACGCCGGTGTCGAAGTCGGCGACGACGCCGTTGGTCGCGGGCGCGACGGGGATCGCCACCAGCACCAGCAGGTACGGCAGCAGCGCGACGGCCGGCGCCAGCCGGAAGATGCGGCGGTCGGCGCCGTCGGGCTCGAACGCCTCCTTCTGCGCGAACTTGACTCCGTCGGCGACGAGCTGGGCCCACCCGTGGAACGCGCCGGCGGCCATGGGGCCGAGGCGGCCCTGCATATGGGCCATCACCTTGTGCTCGGTCTGCCCCACGACGAGCGGCAGCACCAGGAACACCACCAGCACCACCACCAACCGCACCACAACCTCAAGTACGGTCACGCCCCACCGCCGTCATCCCGGGAGGGGGGCTCGGTCTCCGGGCCGCCGGGGTCGGGTTCGGGGTCGGAGTCCGAGGAACGCTGCTCGGCGGACGCCTCCGCCGGGCGCTGGCTGGCGCTGCCGCCGCCCGCCGAGCGGTTGCGGCGTGGGCCGGCCGGGGGCGGGGGCGGGCTTGCGGGGTCGCCGCCCGCGTGGCCGCCGACCGCCGGGTCGGGTGACGGCCCGTCACCAGCATCACCGCCGGACTCCGCCGGGCGCTGGCTGGCACTGCCGCCGCCCGCCGAGCGGTTCCGCCGCGGGCCGGCCGGGCGCGCTGGCGGAGCCGGTTCGCCGGCGGCGCCCTCGCCTCGCTCGGGTGGGGGGACCGCCCAGGGGG
>NZ_MLCF01000030.1 GCF_001879105.1 Mangrovactinospora gilvigrisea
CCCCGGGCACGCCCCTACGCAAAAACCCCCCGGCCGCGAAGCCAAGGGGTTGTCGCAGGGAACGAAGGCCGTCAGGCCGTCTGGCGGAGGACCGGCACGCCGTGCTCGGCCGCGAGTCGGTAGAGGTCTTCCAACTCGGACTCCTCCACCTCGACCAGGAACTCGTCTCCCGTCTCGACCGCGCGGCGAAGATCGCGCTCGGTCTCCCGAATGCGGTCGAGGATGCCTGTCGTGAACGCGTCCATGAGGGCCTCCTCGGGGGTGAGGGTGGGTTTCGGGCGGGGTGTGTTGGTCGTCCTCCCCGTTGGATATGCCACAGAAACCTTGCGGCGCCGAGAACCTGGTGCACATCCGGACCCCGCGCCGGTGCCTGCCCCGGCGGGACGCGGTCACGGTTTACCGTTGCCTTACCGGTGCCGCAGGCACCATGGAGGCACCGTCGGCACCCGCCCGCCGCTATGGAGGCCGCGCGCCCCGCGACACGGGCGCCGCGGCCCAGGGCGGGGCGCCGACGGTCCACTTTTCTGGAAAGGATGACGCCTTGCGGGTTCTCGTCGTCGAGGACGAGCAGCTGCTCGCCGACGCCGTCGCCACCGGTCTGCGCCGGGAGGCCATGGCCGTGGACGTGGTCTACGACGGACAGGCGGCGATGGACCGCGTCGCCGTCAACGACTACGACGTGGTCGTCCTGGACCGGGATCTCCCCAAGGTCCACGGCGACGAGGTCTGCCGCTACGTCGTGGCCAACTCCTCGCCCACCCGGGTCCTGATGCTCACCGCCTCCGGCGACATCAGCGAGCGGGTCGCCGGCCTGGAGCTGGGGGCCGACGACTACCTGCCGAAGCCGTTCGCGTTCACCGAGATGGTGGCCCGCGTCCGCGCCCTCGGCAGGAGGTCGACGACCGCGCTGCCTCCGGTGCTGGAGCGCTCCGGCATCACCCTGGACCCCAACCGCCGCGAGGTCACCCGCGACGGCCGCCCGGTGCAGCTGTCGCCGAAGGAGTTCGCGGTCCTGGAGGTGCTGATGCGCGCCGAGGGCGCGGTGGTCTCCGCCGAGCAGCTCCTCGAGAAGGCGTGGGACGAGTTCATCGACCCGTTCACCAACGTGGTGCGGGTGACGGTCATGACGCTGCGCCGGAAGCTCGGCGAGCCGCCCGTGATCATCACGGTGCCCGGCGCCGGCTACCGGATCTGACCTCGTCATGGCCGATCTTCCGGAGAGCGGGGGCGCCCCGCGGGTGCCGCCCCGGCCCCCGCAGCCGCCCCGGCCGGCGGGCTTCCGCAGCAGCTCCAGCACCAGCACCACGGGCACGAACAAGCTGCCCGGCGCCGCCGCCGGCGGCGGCTCGGGCAACGGAGGCGGCGGCGGCACCGCCTCGCACCCCGAGCGGCTGGCGGGCCCGCTGCTGCGGCCGACGATCCGCTTCCGGCTGACCGCCCTGTACGGCGGGATGTTCCTGATCGCCGGGATCCTGCTGCTGGGCCTCGTCTACGTGCTGGTGCGCAACAGCCTCCAGGTGCAGAGCGACCTCTACCACATCAGGTTGAGCGCCAACACCTGCCTGCAGATCAACGACACCAAGCTCTGCGACGACGCCACGGTGCAGCGCCAGCTCAACGCGATCCAGCAGTTCCAGGAGAACCAGGCCCTCAACGAGCTGCTGCGGCAGTCGCTGACGGCGCTGCTGGGGCTCGCGGTGGTGGCCTTCGCGTTCGGCTACATCATGGCCGGCCGGGTGCTGCAGCCGCTGGGCCGCATCACCCGCACCGCCCGCAAGGTGGTCGGCTCCGACCTCCACCAGCGGATCAACCTGGACGGCCCGGACGACGAGTTCAAGGAGCTCGCCGACACCTTCGACGAGATGCTGGAGCGCCTCGACCGGGCGTTCGACTCGCAGCGCAGGTTCGTCGCCAACGCCTCGCACGAGCTGCGCACCCCGCTGGCGATCAACCGCACCCTGCTGGAGGTGCAACTCTCCGACCCGGACGCGCCGGCGGAGGTGAAGCAGCTCGGCAAGAGCCTGCTCGCCACCAACCAGCGCAGCGAGGCCCTGGTGGAGGGGCTGCTGCTGCTCGCCCGCAGCGAGAACGAGCTCACCGAGAAGGACCGCCAGCCCGTCGACCTCGCCGAGGTCGCCGAGCGGGCCCTGGAGCAGTGCCGCGCCGACGCCGCGTCCCAGGAGGTGGAGGTGCGCTCCGACCTCCAGGAGGTGGTGGTGCGCGGCAACGGGGTGCTGCTGGAGCGGGTGGCGCTCAACCTCGTGCAGAACGCGGTGAAGTACAACGAGCCCGGCGGCTGGGTGCGGGTGGAGGCCCGGCGGATGGGCGAGGGCGGCCTGCTGGAGGTCTCCAACACCGGCGCGGTGGTGCCCGGCTACGAGGTGGACGGCATCTTCGAGCCGTTCCGGCGGCTCGCGGAGCGCACCGGGAGCGACAAGGGCGTCGGGCTGGGCCTGTCGATCGTCCGGTCGGTGGTGCGGGCGCACGGCGGCTCCATCGCGGCCGAGCCGCGTCCCGGGGGCGGCCTCTCCGTCCGGGTGCTGCTGCCCTCCTGAGGCGTCCGCGACACCCTCCGAACGAGTGCTCCGTCCCCGGGTTGCGGGCGGCGATTTCCGGTCGTACCGGGGCTCCGCGACACGCCGCGGCGAAGGTGTGAGCAACGTCATATTTGGCGGCTCCACGGGGGTTCCGCGCTGACGTCCCGTAAGATCCGGGTCCCGTCCTGGCCCCCGATTTCGGTCACGGAGTGTGTTCGCCGGCCGGGGGGGCGGCCCTGGAGGCGGGGATTCCGCCCACATGGACCGCATCCGCACCGAACCCCGGTGCGAGGCCGCGACGGGCGGTCGAGGGCCGCTGGACGTTTCGCCCGGGAGAGTGAATATCGGGCGTGGTTTCCGGAGGGTTCGATCACGGGAAGTACACGGTGGAGCGCGCGCGAGCTGCGGCAGATCGGCCTCCCGGACCGACCGTCCATCCAATCGGATCACCGTTCGGCGGCCCGAGACCGAGTGTCGATTGAGTAACGGGACTTGATGTAAGGCAAAATCTCCGCTTCGGGTCGGGCACAAGACCGGGCCCTCGCGCGTTACGTGCGCGGAACCCACTTACACACGGATACACACCCGGAGGGGGAGAAGCTGACATGGCAACGGACTACGACACCCCACGCAAGACCGACGACGACCTCAACGAGGACAGCATCGAGGAGCTCAAGGCTCGTCGGAACGACAAGTCCACCTCGACCGTCGACGTGGACGAGTTCGAGCAGGCGGAGAACCTGGAGCTGCCCGGAGCGGATCTGTCCGGCGAGGAGCTCTCGGTCCGAGTGCTGCCGCGCCAGGCGGACGAGTTCACCTGCTCGCGCTGCTTCCTGGTGCACCACCGCAGCCAGCTGGCCGCCGAGAAGAACGGCCAGCCCATCTGCCGGGACTGCGCAGCCTGAGGCCGGGAGCGGCCATGGCGCGCAGGACCGGAAGGACCGGAAGGCTGGGACGGTTCGGCCGGCGCGACCGGGACGCACTGCCCGAGGGGCAGGACGGCCCGCAGGCGCCGGACGGCGACGAGAGCAGTGCGGCGGACCTGATCGCGGGGATCGCCGCGCTGCCGCCCGCCCCGTCGGACGACGGGGACGAGGACGCCCCTGAGGGCGTCCTGGTGGCCACCCAGGGGCCGGAGGGCCCCGACGGGCGCCCCGGGCGCAACGGCGACCGCAAAAGGCTCCTGGCGGCCCTCAGGGCCGCGCTGGGCCGTGGAGCGGGTGCCGCCGGACGGGCCGGCGCACGCGCCGCGCACGCCGGCGGCAAGGGCGCTCACGCGCTCGCCGACCGGCTGATCGAGGCGGCACCCCGCATCCCGGTGCGCCGCCTGGAGTCGCTGCGGCAGCACCACCCCGGGCTGGGCACCGAGGAGCTCGCCGACAAGCTGGTGAAGGGCGCGGAGCGGTCCACCGCAGCGGTGGGCGCCGGCATCGGCGCCGCCGCGGTGCTGCCCAACCCCATGACCATGCCCGTGGAGCTCGCCGCCGAGACCCTGGCGGTGGCGGCGATCGAGTTCAAACTGGTGGCCGAGCTCCACGAGGCCTACGGGATCCCGGCGCAGGGCAACGGCCGGCAGCGCTCGATGGCCTACCTGGTGGCCTGGGCCGACCAGCGCGGCATCGACCCGCGACGGCCGACGGCGCTCGGCGACGCCTTCTCCAGCACCGCCAAGCGCGACCTGCGCAACCGGCTCATCGGGCGGATGGCGCGCAGCGCCCCGTCCCTGACGCCGTTCCTGATCGGCGCCGGCGTCGGCGCCACGATGAACCACCGCGACACCCACAAGCTCGCCGAGAAGATCCGGCGCGACCTGCGCCGCCGGGCCGGCGGCGAGGGCCGTCAGCTCCCGGAGGGCGACGGCTCCGCGGACCGCGCCTTGTCCAGGGCGGAGACCAGGCGCTTGGGGAAGCGGGTGGACAAGTAGAGGTACGGGGTCGGGTCCTCGGGATCGGTCACCTCGATCCGGACGGCCGTCGGGATGTAGGCGCGCAGCAGCATGAACGCCCGCGTGTCGGCCTTGTGCAGCCGCCAGGCGCGGGCCTCCTCGGCGTCCATCACATGCGCCTCGCCGAGCGCCGAGACGGGCACCTTGGCGTCGCCGGCCACCAGCGCGCCCTGCACCACCCGCACCCGCACCGAGCCGTAGGAGCTGATGAGCACCGCGGCCGCGGCCGTGCCGGCGACGAAGCCGATGAAGGCGATCACCAGACCGAAGTAGAAGAGCGTGAGGCCGACGAACAGCCCCGTGATCACGCTGTAGAGCCACCAAGTGGCGGGAGCGGTCAGCCTCTCGTCGTACATGGCCCCATTGTGCCCGGGGCGCGCACCGCACCCTGCGCGCGGGGTGGTTCCGGGCCGGTAGAGTCCGCGCCTGTGAGCGACCCGCACCACCGTCCCCAGGACGAGCCCGGCACCGTCGAGGTGCTGCTCTCCCGGCTGGATCCCGAGCTGCCCCCGCCCTGCTACGCCCACCCCGGCGACGCCGGCGCCGATCTGCGCACCGCGATCGACGCCGACCTCGAACCGGGGGAGCGCGCGACGCTGCCCACCGGGGTGGCCATCGCGCTGCCCGACGGCTACGCGGCCTTCGTGCACCCGCGTTCGGGGCTCGCCGCGCGCTGCGGGGTTTCGATCGTCAATGCGCCCGGTACGGTGGATGCGGGGTATCGCGGGGAGCTGAAGGTCGTGGTGATCAACCTGGACCCGAGGAACCCGGTGAGCTTCCGCCGTGGCGACCGGATCGCGCAGCTGGTGATCCAGCGGGTGGAGCGGGCGAGGTTCCGCGTCGTCGGCGAGGGAGGGGAGGACGGCGACGTGGCCGGCCTGCCGTCCTCGTCCCGCGGCACCGGAGGCCATGGTTCGACTGGTGGCCACCACGCGCTTAGCATCACCGAGACCGGAGGCGGAGCCGACCGCCGCGAGGTCTCCGACCGGGAAGGACAGTGACCGTGTTCCGTCGCCGCCGTAACCAGGGCGCCGCCGACGAGCTCGACGAGGGTGCCACCAGCACCGACGAGTTCGAGCCCGGCGCCGAGGATGCCGCCCGGCAGTCCCTTCCCCCCGCCCCGCGGCCCGAGGGCCCGTGGGACGCCACCGAGCTGCAGGACGCGGCCGAGGGCCGCGTCGACCTCGGGGGCCTGCTGGTTCCCGCGGTCCAGGGGATGGAGCTGCGCGTCGAGGTCGCGGGCGACGCGATCGTGGCGGCCACCGTGGTGCTCGGCCAGAGCTCGATCGCGCTGCAGGCGTTCGCCGCGCCCCGCACGGAGGGGCTGTGGGGGGAGATCCGCGCGGAGATCGCGTCCAGCATCACGCAGCAGGGCGGCACCGTCGACGAGCTCGAGGGGACGCTGGGCTGGGAGCTGCGGGCGCAGATCCCGGTGCCGCTGCCGAACGGCAGCAGCGGGGTGCAGCAGGTGCGGTTCGTCGGGTGCGACGGGCCGCGGTGGTTCCTGCGCGGCGTGATCGCCGGGCAGGGCGCGGCGCAGCCGCAGACGGCCGAGGTGCTGGAGAACGTGTTCCGGTCGACGGTGGTGGTGCGCGGGGAGGGGCCGATGGCCCCGCGGGACCCGATCGTGCTGCAGCTGCCCGACGACGCGCAGATGGTCCCGGACGGGACCGGCGGCGCGGCGGAGCCGGCGGCTCCGCAGGAGGAGCCGTCGCGGTTCTCCGGGTCGGCGGCGCTGAATCCGTTCGAACGCGGGCCGGAGATCACCGAGGTCCGTTAACGCTTGATGCTGGTGGCGGCCCCTTTTGCCACCCCTTCGCCCCGGCACCCCACCCGGACGGCTGCGCCGTCCGCGCGGTGGGGTGCCGGGGCGTTTTCTGATGGCCCGGGAAGGTGCCGGAAGGCGACCGTCAAAGTGCCGTCAAGATCATTAATGCGGGCGTATGGGGGGCGTCAACGGATCGGGTGAGGGCACAAACGCGCGGTTTCCTCGTCGGGAGACGCCCGGAGACGCCGGGCGCGCACCAGTGTGGTTGAGGAGCCGAGCAATGCTCGACGTGGCCTATGTCGCGCTGACGTTGGCGATATTCGCCGTCGTCGGCCTCGCGGCCGGTGGACTGCAGCGGCGTGAGCGCCGCAAGGGCGAGGACCCGCAGAGCGGGGCGTCCCGCTGATGGGCATCGAGATGATCATCGGGCTGATCGTCGGGGTGGCGCTCTTCGTCTACCTGATCGTGGCCCTCGTCTTCCCCGAGAGGTTCTGACCCGCGATGAGTCCTGTTCTGGCCGCGGTCCTCCAGGCCCTTTTCCTGATCGCCCTGCTGGGCGTCTGCTACGTGCCGTTCGGCACCTACATGGCCAACGTCTACACCTCCAGGAAGCACCTGAAGGTGGAGAAGGGCCTGTACCGGCTGATGGGCGTCGACCCCGACGCCGAGCAGCGCTGGCCGGCCTACCTGCGCGGGGTGCTGGTCTTCTCGGCCGCCTCCGTGCTCTTCCTCTACCTGATCCAGCGGATCCAGAGCCATCTGCCGCTGGACAGGCTGGCGCTCGGCACCGACGGCTCGACGGGCCACAACCTCGTCAACGTCGATCCGCAGCAGTCGTTCAACACCGCCGCGTCCTTCGTCTCCAACACCAACTGGCAGTCGTACAGCGGCGAGACGACGATGAGCCACGTCACCCAGATGACCGGGCTGGCGGTGCAGAACTTCGTCTCCGCCGCGGTCGGCATGGCGGTGGCGATCGCCCTGGTGCGGGGCTTCGCCCGCTACCGCAGCGGCGGCGAGCTGGGCAACTTCTGGGTGGACCTGGTGCGCGGCACGCTGCGCATCCTGCTGCCCGTCGCCGTCGTCGGGGCGCTGATCCTGGTGGCCGGCGGCGTGACGCAGAGCCTCTCGATGCCCGAGACCGTCACCGGCCTCGGCGGCGAGGTGCAGCACCTGTTCACCGGGCCGATCGCCTCCCAGGAGGTCATCAAGGAGCTCGGCACCAACGGCGGCGGCTTCTTCAACGCCAACTCCGCGCACCCGTTCGAGAACCCGAACCCGTTCACCAACATCTTCGAGATCTTCCTGATCCTGATCATCCCGTTCTCGCTGACCCGCACCTTCGGCAAGATGGTCGGCAGCGTGAAGCAGGGCTATGCGCTGCTCGGGGCGATGGGCGGCGTCTGGCTGCTCTTCGTGGTCCTGATGCACGTCACGGAGTTCCTGCACCCGGGTGCGGCGGCCCAGGCGGCCGGTGCCGCGATGGAGGGCAAGGAGAGCCGGTTCGGCATCGGCGGCTCCTCGCTCTTCGCGGTGAGCACCACGATGACCTCGACCGGCGCGGTCGACTCCTTCCACTCCTCGTTCACCGGGTTCGGCGGCGGCATCGCGCTCTTCGACATGATGCTCGGCGAGGTCACCCCCGGCGGCGTCGGCTCCGGCCTCT
Organism: Mangrovactinospora gilvigrisea; assembly: GCF_001879105.1. Classification (GTDB taxonomy): domain Bacteria; phylum Actinomycetota; class Actinomycetes; order Streptomycetales; family Streptomycetaceae; genus Mangrovactinospora; species Mangrovactinospora gilvigrisea. Next base: position 7,917 of record NZ_MLCF01000030.1, read on the forward strand.
ACGGGATGCTGATCATCGCCGTCATCACGGTCTTCATCGCCGGCCTGATGGTGGGCCGGACGCCGGAGTACCTGGGCAAGAAGCTCGGCTCCCGCGAGATCACCATGGCCGCGCTCTACATCCTCGTCACCCCGACCGTGGCGCTGCTGTTCACCTCCATCTCGATGGCGATGCCCACGGCGAGGGCCTCGATGGCCAACCCGGGGATGGCGCACGGCTTCACCGAGGTCCTCTACGCCTTCACCTCGGGGGCCAACAACAACGGATCGGCCTTCGCCGGGCTCAACGCCAACACCGACTGGTACAACACCGCGATCGGTATCGCGATGCTCATGGGCCGCTTCCTGCCGATGGTGTTCGTGCTGGCCCTGGCCGGCTCGCTCACCGAGCAGAAGCCCATCCCCGCGTCCAAGGGCACGCTGCGCACCAACACCCCCATGTTCGCGATGCTCGCCGCGTCGGTCGTCATCCTGGTGTGCGGCCTGACCTACTTCCCGGCGCTCGCACTCGGCCCGCTGGCCGAAGGGTTCTCGTCATGACCTCGGAAGGAAAGACGGCTGTGTCGTCCACCCCAACCCTCACGGCGGAGCCGGGCCAGACCCCCGGCAAGGCGCCGGAGCCGCACGGCGAGGCCTCGGCCGCCCGTGTCGGCGGGGGCCTCTTCGACCCGAAGATGCTCTGGTCCGCGCTGCCGGACGCGTTCCGCAAGCTCGACCCCCGGCTGATGGTCAAGTCGCCGGTGATGTTCGTGGTCGAGATCGGCTCCGTGCTGACCCTGATCCTGGCCTGCTTCAAGCCCAGCGGCTTCGTCTGGGGCATCACCGTCTGGCTCTGGTTCACCGTGGTCTTCGCGAACCTGGCGGAGGCGGTGGCCGAGGGCCGCGGCAAGGCCCAGGCCGAGACGCTCCGCAAGGCCAAGACCGAGACGATGGCCCGCCGGCTGGTCGGCGGCAAGCGCGACGGCGCCGAGGAGCAGGTGCCCGGCACCGAGCTGACCATCGGCGACCTGGTGGTCTGCGAGGCCGGCGACATCATCCCCGGTGACGGCGACGTCATCGAGGGCGTGGCGAGCATCGACGAGTCGGCGATCACCGGCGAGTCGGCGCCCGTCATCCGCGAGTCCGGCGGTGACCGCTCGGCCGTCACCGGCGGCACCAAGGTGCTCTCCGACCGGGTCATCATCCGGATCAGCACCAAGCCCGGCGAGACCTTCATCGACCGCATGATCGGCCTGGTGGAGGGCGCCTCCCGGCAGAAGACGCCCAACGAGATCGCGCTGAACATCCTGCTCGCCTCGCTGACCGTGGTCTTCCTGCTCGCGGTGATGACGCTGCCGCCGATGGCCAACTACGCCAAGGCGCCGCAGACCCTCACCGTGCTGGTGGCGCTCCTGGTCTGCCTCATCCCGACGACCATCGGGGCGCTGCTCTCCTCGATCGGCATCGCCGGCATGGACCGGTTGGTGCAGCGGAACGTCCTGGCGATGTCCGGACGCGCCGTGGAGGCCGCCGGCGACGTCAGCACCCTGCTGCTCGACAAGACCGGCACCATCACCTACGGCAACCGGCGCGCCGACGCCTTCGTCCCGATGGCCGGCGTCTCGGACGCCCAGGTCGCCGAGGCGGCCCGGCTCTCCTCGCTCGCCGACGAGACGCCCGAGGGGCGTTCCATCGTCGAACTGGCGGACACCCGCTACGGGTTCGACGACGCGAACGGCGCCGGTGACGACGCCGTCTTCATCGAGTTCACCGCGCAGACCCGGATGAGCGGCGTCGACCTGGGCGGCGGCGCGTCCGCCCGCAGCATCCGAAAGGGCGCCGCCGGCTCCGTCCTCGCCTGGGTCGAGGAGAACGGCAGCACCTCCCCCGAGCAGGCCCGCACCGTGGTCGACGAGATCTCCTCGGCCGGCGGCACCCCGCTGCTGGTGGCCGTCAGGGACGCCGACGGCGCCCGGGTGCTCGGCGTCATCCACCTCAAGGACGTCGTCAAGGAGGGCATGCGGGAGCGGTTCGACGAGCTGCGGAAGATGGGCATCCGCACCGTCATGATCACCGGTGACAACCCGCGCACCGCGGCGGCCATCGCCGAGGAGGCCGGCGTCGACGACTACCTCGCCGAGGCCACCCCCGAGGACAAGATGGCCCTCATCAAGCGGGAGCAGGCCGGCGGCCACCTGGTCGCCATGACCGGCGACGGCACCAACGACGCCCCCGCGCTGGCCCAGGCGGACGTCGGGGTGGCGATGAACACCGGGACCTCGGCCGCCAAGGAGGCCGGGAACATGGTGGACCTGGACTCCAACCCGACCAAGCTGATCGAGATCGTCGAGATCGGCAAGCAGCTGCTCATCACCCGCGGCGCGCTCACCACGTTCTCCATCGCCAACGACGTCGCGAAGTACTTCGCGATCCTCCCGGCGATGTTCGCGGTGGCCTACCCGGGGCTGAACAAGCTCAACATCATGGACCTCTCGACCCCGAAGTCCGCGATCCTCTCGGCGGTCATCTTCAACGCGCTGATCATCATCGCGCTGATCCCGCTCTCCCTGAAGGGCGTCCGCTACCGCCCGCTGTCCGCCGACCGGATGCTGCGCCGCAACATCCTCGTCTACGGCATCGGCGGCCTGATCATCCCGTTCGTCGGGATCAAGCTCATCGACCTGCTCGTCTCTCTCATCCCCGGGATCGGCTGACCATGGCTGGCACCAAGACCAACTCCCGCGTCCGCGTGGTGTGGACCGGCATCCGAGCGGTGCTCGTCCTCACCGTGGTGTGCGGCATCGTGTACCCGCTCGTGGTGACCGGCCTCGCGCAGGGCATCTTCCACGACAAGGCCAACGGGTCCATCGTCAAGGTGGACGGAAAGAACGTCGCGTCGTCCCTCGTCGGGCAGTACTGGGGCACCGCGAAGACCGTCAAGCAGAACGGCGAGGAGGTGACCGTGGTGACCCCGAACCCCAAGTGGTTCCAGCCGCGGCCGTCGACCTCCAACTACGACCCGGCCGCCTCCGGGGCGTCCAACCTGGCGCTGAGCAACCCCGAGCTCACCAAGACGGTCGAGCAGCGCAAGGCCGACGTCGCGAAGTTCAACGGGGTGAGCGAGAGCGCGGTGCCGGCCGACGCCGTCACCGCCTCCGGCTCCTCCCTCGACCCGCAGATCTCCCCGGCCTACGCCAAGCTGCAGATCGACCGGGTGGCCCGGGTCAACCACCTCTCCGCGACCGCCGTGGCCAAGCTCGTCGACGCGCATGTGCAGGGCCGTACGCTGGGGATTCTCGGCGATCCGCGGGTCAATGTGCTCGAATTGAACCTCGCGCTCGCCACGATGAGCTGAGAGTCCGGAAGCGGGAGCCATGGCACGCGGAACACTGCGCATCTACCTGGGTGCGGCGCCCGGCGTGGGCAAGACCTACGCCATGCTCGGCGAGGCCCACCGCCGCCTGGAGCGCGGCGGGGACGTCGTCGTCGGCTTCGTGGAGACCCACGACCGGCCGCGCACCAAGGTGATGCTCGCCGGGCTCGAGCAGGTGCCCCGCCGGGAGATCGAGTACCGCGGCGGCGTCTTCACCGAGATGGACGTCGACGCGGTGCTCGCCCGCAACCCGGGCACCGCGCTCGTCGACGAGCTCGCGCACAGCAACATCCCCGGCTCCCGCAACGCCAAGCGCTGGCAGGACATCGAGGAGCTGCTCTCCGCCGGGATCAACGTCGTCTCGACGGTCAACATCCAGCACCTGGAGTCGCTCAACGACGTGGTGGAGAGCATCACCGGGGTGGTCCAGAAGGAGACCGTCCCGGACGAGGTGGTGCGGCGCGCCGACCAGATCGAACTGGTCGACATGTCGCCCGAGGCGCTGCGCCGCCGGCTGGCGCACGGCAACATCTACCTGCCCGACAAGGTCGACGCGGCGCTCTCCCAGTACTTCCGGGTCGGCAACCTCGCCGCGCTGCGCGAGCTGGCGCTGCTGTGGACGGCCGACCGGGTCGACGAGCACCTGAAGAAGTACCGCGACGACCGGGGCATCACCGGCACCTGGCCGGCCCGCGAGCGGGTGGTCGTCGGGCTCACCGGAGGGCCGGAGGGGGAAACGCTCCTGCGCAGGGGCGCCCGGATGGCCGCCCGCGGGGCCGGCGGCGAGCTGATGGCCGTTCACATCACCGGCGGCGACGCGCTCTCCGCGGGCGCGTCGCCGGCCCGGCTGGCCCGGCAGAGCCGGCTCACCGAGGAGCTGGGCGGCAGCTACCACTCCGTGATCGGCGACGACATCCCCACCGCGCTGCTGGAGTTCGCGCGGGGCGTCAACGCCACCCAGATCGTGTTGGGCTCCAGCCGCCGCAAGCCGTGGGAGTACATCTTCGGCCCGGGGGTGGGCGCCACGGTGGCGCGGCTCTCCGGCGAGGTCGACGTGCACATCGTCACCCACGAGTACGCCGGCAAGGGCTATGCGCTGCCCCGGTTCCGCAAGGTGGGGCTGGGCATGCCGCGGACGGTGGCGGGCTGGATCGTGGGCGTCGGGCTGCCGATTGCCCTCACCCCGCTGCTGACCACGTTCCACAAGGGCTTCTCCTCGGCCACCGACATGCTGCTCTACCTGGCCTGCACGGTCGCCGCGGCGCTGCTGGGCGGGCTCTTCCCGTCGCTCGCCTCGGCGATCGTCGGCTCGCTGCTGTGGAACTGGTACTTCACCGCGCCGTACCACACGCTCACCATCCAGCAGCCGGACAACATGGTGGCGTTGGCGATCTTCGTGGCCACGGCCCTGGCGGTGGCCTGGGTGGTCGACCTGGCCGCCCGGCGCACCGCCCAGGCGGCCCGCAGCCGGGCGGAGTCCGAGACGCTGAGCCTGCTGGCCAACAGCGTGCTCCGCGGCGAGCAGGCGCTGCCCGCGCTGCTGGAGCGCGTCCGGGAGACCTTCGCGGTGGACTCGGTGGCGCTGCTGGAGCGCGCCGACGACCGCTCGCCGTGGGTCTGCGTGGACGCGGTGGGCGACGTTCCGGCCTGCGAGCGGCCGGAGGACGCGGATGTGGAGATCCCCGTCAACGACGACCTGTCGCTGGTGCTGCGCGGCCGGGTGCTGCCCGCCGAGGACCGCCGGGTGCTCGGCGCCTTCGCGGCCCAGGCCGCGGTGGTGCTGGAGCGGCAGCGGCTGGTGGACGAGGCCGCCTCGGCGCGCCGCCAGGCCGAGGGCAACAAGATCCGCACCGCGCTGCTCGCCGCCGTCTCGCACGATCTGCGCACCCCGCTGGCCGGTATCAAGGCCTCGGTGACCAGCCTGCGTTCGCAGGACGTCTCCTGGTCGCCGGAGGACGAGGCGGAGCTGCTGGCCGGAATCGAGGAGGGCGCCGACCGGTTGGACAATCTGGTGGGCAACCTGCTGGACATGAGCCGGCTGCACACCGACACGCTCACCCCGCTGATGGCGGACGTCTCGCTGGACGAGGTGGTGCCGGCCGCGCTGCGCGGCCTGCCGCCGGGCCGCGTCACACTGGAGTTCGCCGAGTCGCTGCCGGCGGTGCGCGCCGACGCGGGCCTGCTGGAGCGGGTGGTGGCGAACGTGGTGGAGAACGCCGTGAAGTACGGGGCCGCGGAGGAGCGGCCCGTCCGGGTGCGCGCGGACGTGGTGGGCGACCGGCTGGAGCTGCGGGTGGTCGACCACGGCCCGGGTGTCGGCGACGACGACAAGGAGCAGGTCTTCGAGCCGTTCCAGCGGCTCGGGGACGCGCCGCGGGGCGCCGGGGTGGGCCTCGGCCTCGCGGTGGCCCGGGGCTTCGCGGAGGCGATGGACGGCGCCCTGCAGGCCGAGGACACTCCCGGCGGCGGGCTGACGATGGTGCTCAGCCTGCGCACGGCGGACGGTGCGGCGCAGGTGGGGCGGGATGCCGTCAGCACAGCGGAGGGGGCGGTGACATGACGGGTGTTCGGGACCGGGAGCAGCGGGAGAGTCGGGAGCGCGAGGGTGGAGACGCAGCGGTGACGCGGGTACTGGTGGTGGACGACGAGCCGCAGATCGTCCGCGCGCTGGTGATCAATCTGCGGGCCCGGGGCTATCGCGTCGACGCCGCCGAGGACGGGGCGAAGGCGCTGGCCGCGGCGGCCGCGCGGCACCCCGATGTGGTGGTGCTCGACCTGGGGCTGCCCGACATGGACGGCCTCGAGGTGATCCGCGGGCTGCGCGGCTGGACGCGGGTGCCGATCATCGTGCTGTCGGCGCGGCACGCGTCCGACGAGAAGGTGGACGCGCTGGACGCGGGCGCGGACGACTACGTCACCAAGCCGTTCGGCATGGACGAGTTGCTGGCCCGGCTGCGGGCGGCGGTGCGGCGCGCGGAGCCGGTGGCGGCGGACACCGACGACGCGGTGGTGAACACCGCCGACTTCACGGTGGATCTGGCGGCGAAGCGGGTGGGCCGCGGGGGCACGGATGTGCGGCTCACGCCCACGGAGTGGCACCTGCTTGAGGTCCTGGTGCGGAACCCGGGGCGGCTGGTGAGCCAGCAGCAGCTGCTGAAGGAGGTGTGGGGGCCGTCGTACCGGACGGAGACGAACTATCTGCGGGTCTACATGGCGCAGTTGCGGCGGAAGCTGGAGCCGGATCCGGCCCGGCCGCGGTACTTCGTCACGGAGCCCGGGATGGGGTACCGGTTCGAGGGCTAGCCGGGCGCTCGGCGCCGACCGGTAGCCTGGGGGGTTATGGGTGGCGAGCAGAAGGCGCAGGGGCGGTTCCGGCGGATGCTGGGGCGGCTGACCTCCAGCGAGGAGGAGCTCCAGGCCGAGGAGCTGCAGCAGGAGACCGAGGAGACCGGTGCCGTGCCGATCGCCCGTTGCGGGGATCGCGAGATCGTCACCGTGACCGGTACGCTGCGGACGGTGACACTGCGGCCGCGGGCCGGGGTGCCGGCGCTGGAGGCCGAGCTCTTCGACGGGTCGGCCGCGCTCGACCTGGTGTGGCTGGGGCGGCGCTCCATCGCCGGCGTCGAGCCCGGCTGCCGCCTGGTGGCGCGCGGGCGCGTCGGCATGAGCCGCGGGCGCCCGGTGATGTTCAACCCCTGGTACGAACTGCGGCCGGTGGGAAGCGGACGGGAGTGATTCGGTGAGCGAGGACGTCGCGGCGGTCGAGGAGGGGGCCGCGGAGCCGCCGGTGCCCGGTCGGCAGGCGCCGGCGGCTGCGGAATCGGATCCTGGCGGGACGGCTTCGCTGGTCGAGGCGTTCGGCGGGGTCCGCGGGATGGTCGACATGACCGTCCCCGGTCTGGTCTTCGTCCTCGTCTACACGATCTGGCACCAGCTGGCCGCGGCGAGCCTCGCCGCGTTCGGGCTGACGATCGCGCTCGGCGTGGTCCGGCTGGTGCGGCGCGAGACGCTGCGGCACGCGTTCGGCGGCGTCATCGGCGTGGGCATCGGGGCGTTCATCGCCTGGAAGTCCGGCAAGGCGCAGGACTTCTACCTGCCCGGCATGATCTACGGCCTGGTGCTGCTGGTCGTCTACATGGTCTCGGCGCTGGTGCGGTGGCCGCTGATCGGCGTGCTGCTGGGGCCGGTGCTCGGCGAGAACATGTCCTGGCGGACGCAGAACCCGGGCCGGCGCGCGGCGTACACCAAGGCGACGTGGGTGTGGGTGGCGCTGTTCGCGGTGCGGGCGGCGGTGCTGTTCCCGCTGTACTGGGCGGGGAACGTGACGTGGCTGGGCGCGGCGAAGGTGGGGTTGGGCGTGCCGTTGTGGCTGGTCGCCATCTACCTGACGTGGCTGGTGCTGGCGAAGGCGCCGGCGCCTTTGAAGGTTGCGGAGCCGCTGATCGGCGGGGGCCGCAAGGAGGAGCGGGAACGTTCCTGAGGTTGCCGCCCCTTCGCCCCGGCACCCCACCCCTCCGGGGTGCGGCGCCGAAGCGAAGGGGGAAACGGTTACTCGGAGGTGGCGCTGCCCGGTTCGGACTGGGCGGCCTTGGCCGCCTGCATCTCGTCGCGGGTGAGCGAGAGCAGGTCCTCCAGCTGGGTCTCGCGCTCCTGGGCGGCGACGAAGAGCAGCTCGTCGCCGGCCTCCAGCGCGTCGTCCTGGCTCGGCACCAGCACCCGGTGCTCCCGGATGATCGTCACCAGCGCGGTGTCCTCGGGCCAGGTGACGTCCCCGACTCGGACGCCCACCAGGGCGGCCTCGTCCGGCAGCGTCAGCTCGACCAGGTTGGCGTCGCCCTGGCTGAAGCGCAGCAGCCGCACCAGGTCGCCGACGCTGACGGCCTCCTCGACCAGCGCGGACATCAGACGCGGGGTGGAGACGGCGACGTCCACGCCCCAGGCGTCGTTGAACAGCCATTCGTTGGACGGGTGGTTGATCCGCGCCACCACGCGCGGCACCCCGTACTCGGTCTTGGCCAGCAGCGACACCACCAGGTTGACCTTGTCGTCGCCGGTGGCGGCGATGACGCAGTGGCAGCGCTGCAGCGCGGCCTCGTCCAGCGAGGTGATCTCGCAGGCGTCGGCGAGCAGCCACTCGGCCTGGGGGACCCGCTCCACGGTGATGTGGCTCGGGTTCTTGTCGATGAGCAGGACCTCGTGCCCGTTCTCGAGCAGTTCTCCGGCGATGGAGCGCCCGACGGCGCCGGCCCCGGCGATCGCGACGCGCATCAGTTCTCCTCCGGGCCCTTCTCGAACGCCGCCTCGACGGCGGGCAGCTGACTGCGGTGGACCATCACATGCACCAGGTCGCCCTCCTGGAGGACCGTCGAGCCGTCCGGCACCACGCCCTCGCCGAGCCGGGTGAGGAAGGCGATCCGGGCACCCGGGTCGGGCACCGCGTCCTCCAACTGCCGCACCTTGCGGCCGATCCACTTGGGCGAGGTGTGCACCTCGGCGAGCAGCACGGTGCCGCTCGGGTCCTGCCACTCCGGCTCGGCGCCGCTGGGCAGCAGCCGGCGCAGCATCTGGTCGGCCGTCCAGCGGACGGTCGCCACGGTGGGGATGCCCAGCCGCTGGTAGACCTCGGCCCGCCGGGGGTCGTAGATGCGGGCGGCGACGTTCTCGATGCCGAAGGTCTCGCGGGCCACCCGGGCCGCGATGATGTTGGAGTTGTCGCCGCTGGAGACCGCGGCGAAGGCGCCGGCATCCTCGATGCCGGCCTCCCGCAGCGTGTTGCGGTCGAAGCCGACGCCGGTGACGCGCCGCCCGGAGAAGCCGGAGCCGAGGCGCCGGAAGGCCGTGGCGTCCTGGTCGACCACGGCCACCGAGTGGCCCTGCTGCTCCAGGGTCCTGGCGAGGGTGGAACCCACCCGCCCGCAACCCATGATCACGATGTGCATCGCGGTTACCCGCACCTCTCGTGTGCGCCTCGTCGGACGGCCGGGTGCGAGACCCGGACGCGTGATGTCAATGCCACCGCTAACCGTATCCGCTACCGTGAGCGGGTTGTGCATCCCCGTTCGGGACCGTTCGCCGCGGGGCCGGGGAAGAGGTTCCGCGGGGCAGGTCGCGACCCCCCGCCCGGATGCCGCATACTTGCTGCCCGTGCCGAAACTGAGCGACCTTCCGAAACGGATCCTGATCGGCCGGGCGCAGCGCAGCGACCAACTGGGGGAGACCCTCCTCCCGAAGCGGATCGCGCTGCCGGTGTTCGCCAGCGACCCCCTGTCGTCGGTGGCCTACGCCCCCGGCGAGGTCCTGATGGTGCTCTCCATCGCCGGGGTCTCGTTCTACCGGCTCAGCCCGTGGGTCACGCTGGCGATCGTGGTGCTGATGGCCACGGTGGTCGCGTCGTACCGGCAGAACGTGCACGCCTACCCCAGCGGCGGCGGCGACTACGAGGTGGCCACCACCAACCTCGGACGGCGCGCCGGGCTGACGGTGGCCAGCGCGCTGCTCGTCGACTATGTGATGACCGTCGCGGTCTCCGTCTCCTCGGGGCTGGAGAACCTCGGCTCGGCGGTGCCCTTCGTCGCGCAGAACAAGGTGGCCTGCGGCGTCGCCGTGGTGGCCTTCCTGACGCTGGTCAACCTGCGCGGGGTGCGCGAGTCGGGCGTCCTGTTCGCCATCCCCACCTACGCGTTCGTCGCCGGTGTGCTGGGCGTGGTGGTCTGGGGCCTGTTCCGCTGGCTCGGGCTGGGCGACCACATGGCGGCGCCGACGGCCGGCTACACGCTGCGCGCCGAGCAGACCCATCTCGCCGGATTCGCCATGGTGTTCCTGCTGCTGCGGACGTTCTCGTCCGGCTGCGCGGCGCTCACCGGGGTGGAGGCGATCAGCAACGGGGTGCCGGCGTTCCGCAAGCCCAAGAGCCGGAACGCGGCGACCACGCTGGCGATGATGGGCGCGCTGGCCGTGGTGATGTTCATCGGGATCCTGGCGCTGGCGCTGCACACCAAGGTGCGTATGGCGGAGGTCCCGGCGACCGACATCCTCATCAACGGCCGCCCGGCGGGCGGCGGCTACCACCAGGACCCGATCATCACGCAGGTGGCGGCGGCGGTCTTCGGCAACGGCTCGATCCCGTTCGTCTTCCTCGCCGCGGTCACCGCGCTGGTGCTCTTCCTCGCCGCCAACACCGCCTACAACGGCTTCCCGGTGCTGGGCTCGATCCTCGCCCGCGACCGCTACCTGCCCCGGCAGCTGGCGACCCGCGGCGACCGGCTCGCCTTCAGCAACGGCATCGTGCTGCTGGCGGTCTTCGCCGCGATCCTGATCTACGTCTACGGCGGCGACTCCAACCGGCTGCTGCAGCTGTACATCGTCGGGGTGTTCGTCTCCTTCACGCTCAGCCAGACCGGCATGGTGCGGCACTGGAACCGGCATCTGCGCACCGAGCAGGACCCGAAGAAGCGCGCCCGGATGAAGCGCTCCCGGGCGATCAACACCTTCGGGGCGTTCCTCACCGGCCTGGTGCTGCTGATCGTGATGGCCACCAAGTTCCTGCACGGCGCCTGGGTGGCCGTCTCCGGCATGGTCGTCTTCTACCTGCTGATGAGCGCCGTCCACCGGCACTACAGCCGGGTCTCGGAGGAGCTGGAGGCCGACGACGACGCGCCCGAGCAGCTGCTGCCCTCCCGGGTGCACTCGGTGGTGCTCGTCTCCAAGCTGCACAAGCCGACGCTGCGGGCGCTCGCCTACGCGCGGGCGGCGCGCCCGTCCACGCTGGAGGCGGTCACCGTCTCGGTGGACGGCGAGGAGACGCGGTCGCTCCAGGAGGACTGGGACCGGCGGGGCATCCCGGTGCCGCTGAAGGTGCTGGCGTCCCCGTATCGCGAGGTCACCCGTCCGGTGATCGACTACGTCAAGGGCGTGCGCCGGGAGAGCCCGCGGGACGTCGTCACGATCTACATCCCGGAATACGTCGTCGGGCACTGGTACGAGCATCTGCTGCACAATCAGAGTGCGCTGCGTCTGAAGGCGCGGCTGCTCTTCCTCCCCGGGGTGATGGTCACCTCGGTGCCCTACCAGCTGGAATCGGCGCGGGACGCCAAGCAGCGGCTGGTCCGGCGGGACTTCTCCGCGCCCGGTGCGGTGCGGCGCGGCTACCAGAAGCAGGGCGCGCCCGGCCGCGGCGCCAACGACGGCACGAACGACAGCACGACGCAATCGAGGACATGATGCAGCAGCGGGAACGGGCCCAGGACCTCGTCGGGCAGCGCTACGAGGTCGAGGTCGGCCCGGTCGCGCACGGCGGGCACTGCGTGGCCAAGCACGAGGGCCGCGTGCTGTTCGTGCGCCACGCCCTGCCCGGCGAGCGGGTGGTGGCCGAGGTCACGGACGGCGGCGAGGGCTCGCGCTTCCTGCGGGCGGACGCGGTGGAGGTGCTGGAGGCCTCCCCGGACCGGGTGCCGGCGCCCTGCCCGTACGCCGGGCCGGGCCGCTGCGGAGGCTGCGACTGGCAGCACGCGGCGCTCGGCGCGCAGCGGCGGCTCAAGGCGGACGTGCTCACCGAGCAGCTGCGGCGGCTCGCCGGGGTGGAGCCGTCCGAGGTGGGCTGGGACGGCAGCGTCGCCCCGGCGCCGGGCGACAAGGTGGCGAAGGGGCAGGTCCCGGCGTGGCGCACCCGGGTGGACTTCGCGGTGGACGAGGACGGCCGGGCCGGCCTGCGCCGGCACCGCTCGCACGAGGTGGAGCCGGTCGAGCACTGCCTGATCGCCGCGGAGGGCGTCGAGGAGCTGGGCGTCGAGGAGCACTCCTGGCCGGGCATGGCCGAGGTGGAGGCGATCGCCGCGACCGGTTCGAAGGACCGTCAGGTGGTGCTGGAGCCGCGGCCGGGCGCCCGGCTGCCGCTCGTCGAGCTGGACCGGCCGGTGTCGGTGACCCGGGTGGACGAGCAGGGCGGCCGGGTGCGGGTGCACGGCCGGCAGTTCGTCCGGGAGCGGGCCGCGGACCGCACCTGGCGGGTGAGCCAGGGCGGGTTCTGGCAGGTGCACCGCTCGGCGCCGGAGGTGCTGGTGGAGGCCGTGATGGCCGGACTTAACCCGCGGGACGGCGACATGGCGCTCGACCTGTACTGCGGGGTGGGGCTCTTCGCCGGGGCGCTCGCCGCGCGGGTCGGCGAGGAGGGGGCGGTGCTGGGCATCGAGTCCTCCAAGCAGGCGGTCTCCGACGCGCGGTTCAACCTTGCCGACCTGGAGCGGGTGCGGGTGGAGAAGGGGCGCGTGGAGGAGGTGCTGCCGCGCACCGGGATCGAGGAGTGCGACCTGGTGGTGATGGACCCGCCGCGGTCGGGCGCGGGCCGCGAGGTGACGGCGGCGGTCGCGGGCCTGGGCCCGCGGCGGATCGCGTACGTGGCATGCGACCCCGCGGCGCTGGCTCGCGACCTCGCCTACTTCCGGGAGTCCGGGTACCGGCCGATCTCGCTCAAGGCGTTCGACCTCTTCCCGATGACGCATCACCTGGAGTGCGTGGCGACGCTGGTGCGGATGGGCTGAGGCGGCCGGCGGCGCCGCCCTGCGGGGGCCGCGCTTGCGGTGCGGGGGCGGTCGCCGGGCGGCGGGTCGGTGGTGGTCACTCGTGCAGTTCCCCGCGCCCCTTACGGGGCGGCGGCCACGGTGAAGCGGGTGCGGGGGAAGCGGCGCTGCTCCAGCTCGTCGAGGAGGGCCGCGGCGAGGTCTTCGGTGGTGATCGCGGAGGCGCCGTCCGGGGCCGTCAGCAGGGCGTCGCGGCCGAGGCGGTAGCGGCCGGTGCGGGTGCCGGGGCCGAGCATCGCGGGCGGGCTGAGGTAGGTCCAGTCGGCCTCCGGGTCGGCGGCGGCCTCCTCGCGGACGGCGTCGTACTGGGCGTTGCTCGCCAGCGCGATGGCGCGCCAGGCGGGGTCGACGTAGCGCGGGTCGTCCACCGCGAGCCCGCCGTCCGGGGCGGTGAGGCTCCCCGCGCCGCCGACGATCAGCACCCGCACCCCGGCCGCCGCCGCGCCGCGCAGCAGCGCGCGGGCGGTGGCGGGGTGCTCGTGCTCGCGGCCGGGCGCCGGGCGGGTGGCGGAGACCAGCGCGTCCTGGCCGGCGGCGAGCGCGGCGACCTGCGCCGCCTCGGCGGCGTCCGCGGTGCGGACGGCGACGCCCGCGGGGAGGCCGGTGGCGCGTTCGGGGCTGCGGACGGCGGCGGTGACGCGGTGGCCGCGGGCCAGCGCCTCGTCGACGATGCGGCGTCCGGTGGTGCCGGCGGCTCCGATGACGGTGATCCTCATGGCGGTCAGATTCCCTTCGCGAGGGCGGGCTCGGGGCGGGCGGGGGTGAACTGCGCGGCGGCGACGGACGTCAGCGCGAGGGCGAAGCCGAGGACCTGGACGGGCGTGAGGCCCTGCCCCAGCGCGGCCCAGCCGACGATCGCGGCGACCAGCGGGGAGAGCAGCGGGAGGAAGGAGACCGCGGCGACCGGCAGCCGGGCTATGCCGCGGAACCACAGCAGGTAGGCGGCGAGGGTGCCGACGATCGCCAGCCAGGCGTAGCCGAGCACCGCGGGCGTGTCCAGCGCCGGCGGCGGGCCCTCGACGGCGAGCGCGAGGGGGACGATCAGCAGCCCGCCGGCGGTCAGCTGCCAGCCGGTGACGGCCAGCGCACCGACGCCCGCGGGGCGCCCCCAGCGCTTGGCCAGGACGGTGCCGAGCGCCATGGAGGCGGTGCCGGCGAGCCCGGCGGCGATGCCGAGCGGGTCGGGGGAGGCCTGGGCGCGGAGCACCACCAGGGCGACCCCGGCGACCCCGGCGACGGCCCAGCCGAGCCGCCGGCGGGTGGGCCGGTCGCCGAGCACCGGCATCGCGAAGAGCGCGGCGAGCAGCGGCTGGGCGGCGCCGAGGGTGGCGGCCAGGCCGCCGGGGAGCCGGTAGGCGGCGACGAACAGCAGCACGAAGAAGGCGCCGATGTTGAGGGTGCCGAGCACCAGCGAGCGCCACCACCAGACGCCCTGCGGCAGGCGGCGGGCCAGCGCCAGGGCGATCAGGCCGGCCGGGAGGGCGCGCAGCACCCCGGAGAGCAGCGGCCGGTCTGGCGGCAGCCATTGGCTGGTGACCAGGTAGGTGGTGCCCCAGGCGGCGGGGGCGAGAGCGGTGGGAAGCACGGTGCGGTTCACGGGAGCCTCCTCGGCGAAAACGTCTTAATGTCGAACTGTTCGACGTTGAGGAGACTAGGCCTCTGCTACCTTGATGTCAAACACTTCAACATTGAGGAGTTGAGGTCGATGCCGGCGGACACCCGAGGCGACAACGTCGACCGCGTCCTGGAGCAGTGGCGCGCCGAGCGCCCGGCCCTGGACGCCGCGCCGATGGGCGTGGTGGGCCGCGTCCAACGGGCCTGCCGGCTGCTGGAGAAGGGCCTCGGCGACTACTTCGCCACCCAGGGCCTGCAGCTGTGGGAGTTCGACATCCTCGCCACCCTGCTGCGCTCCGGCCCCCCGTACCGGCTCACCGCGGGCGCGCTCGGCGCCAGCGCGATGGTCACCTCGGGGGCCGTCACCAACCGCGTCGACCGGCTCGTCAAGCGCGGGCTGGTGGACCGGGAGACCGATCCGGACAACCGGCGCAGCGTGCTGATCGGGCTCACCGAGGAGGGCCGCGCGCTCGTCGACACCGCGCTCAGCGGCCATGTCGCCAACGAGCGGCGGCTGCTGGAGTCGCTCGACCCCGAGCAGCAGGACGCCCTCGCCGGGCTGCTGCGCACCCTGCTGGTCGATCTGGGCGACGCGCCCGGCGAGGGCGGGTCCTGAGCCTCCGTCAGGAGGCCGCGCGGTAGGAGAAGTCGTCCACCGTGGCGCTGCCGACGGCGGGGTGTCCTGGGTGATCACCAGTTTGCGGTCACCGCTGGAGATGGCGCTGAGGTCGACCCGCTCGGCGTGCGAGCCGGTGTGCGCGTCCGCGGTGTACGTCCAGGCGGCGGTGGAGGTGCCGTAGCCGACGGTGGAGACCGTGGTGCCCCGCGGGGCGCGCGCGGCCGGCCGGTCGAGGAACGCCGAGAGCAGCGCCGGCGTGGTGGCGCAGGTGGGCTCGCAGGAGTCGGCGCACCCATGGTGGAAGACCGGCGGCACCGAGCCGCCGCGGGTCGTCGGCGCAGCGCTCCAGGCGCAGACGGTCGTCACGCGTCAGGTCGGCGCGGCGCGCCCGGATCGCCTCGAGGCGCCGCGGACTCGCATCCAGGCCGACGACCCGGCAGTCGGCGTCGAGCAGGCCGAGCGCGGTGGGCAGGCCGACATAGCCGAGGCGGGCGCCGCAGGTGCCGCCGCCCCACCGGGTTTCGCGGGCTACGGATCGGCCCTGGGGATGCGGATCGCGGGGTTTTCGGACGGCTGTGTTCCGATCACCGCGGTGGCGTCCGTTTCCGTGCAGCGCTCCACGCGGGCCGCGAGTCCGGCGCTCCGGAACGCCGCCAGCGCGCCCGCCGCCTGGCGGTCGCTCGTCTCCACCAGCAGCACCCCGCCGGGGGCCAGCCAGCCCGCCGCGGCCTCGGCGGCGACCCGGCGGTGCGGGGCGAGCCCGTCCGGGCCGCCGTCGAGCGCGACCCGCGGCTCGTGGTCGCGCGCCTCGGACGGCAGCAGGCCGATCTCGCCGCTCGGGACGTAGGGCATATTGGCCGTCAGCACCGCGATCCGGCCGCGGAGTTCGGACGGCAGCGCGTCGAAGAGGTCGCCCTGGTGGACCCGCGCCCCGAAGGCGGCGAGGTTGCGGCGCGCCCACTGGACGGCGACCGGGTCGACGTCCGCGGCGTGCAGCTCCGCGCCGGGGACGGCGTCCGCCGCCAGCGCCGCGGCGAGCGCGCCCGAGCCGCAGCCCAGGTCGACGGCGACCGGCCGCGGGGCGCGGGCCACCGCCTCGCGCAGCGCCCGGCGGGCGAGGCCGGCGAGGAACTCTGTGCGGCGGCGGGGCACGAACACCCCGGGCCCGACCGCGATGCGCAGACCGCAGAACTCGGCCCAGCCGACGACGTGTTCCAGCGGGCGGCCGGAGGCGCGCAGCGCCACCAGGGCGTCGAGCTCCTGCGGGGTCGCGGCCTCGGCGGCCAGCAGCGCGGCCTCGTCCTCGGCGAAGACGCAGCCGGCGGCGCGCAGCCGCACGACGGCGGCCGCAAGGGGGGAGCCTTCGGCGGGAGATGCGGGAGATGCGGGAGTCGGGGAAGGGGCGGGCACGCGGCGGGTGGTCATGGCGGGGGCCTTTCGGGGACCGCGGGGCGCCCCCGGGGGCGTGCGGCGCGGCCGCGCGACGCCTGCCGTACGGCATGCTGCGACGCGTGCTCAGGCCATCGGCACCCGGGGCGGGAGCGCCCGAACCGGACGGACGGTGATCGTTCCCACCTCCTCGGGCCGGCTGCCTGCGGCAGCGGCGGATCGCGCCGGGCCTCCGGCGCGCGCTCACAGTACACCGCCGCGCCGCAGGCCGGTAACGGTTCCGCACGGCCGCAACCCGCCGCGCCCGCCGTGCGTATTCGCGGATGGACAACGAAGGACAGCATGCGCTTACCGCACAGGGGGAGGGGGCGGTACCGGTGTCGCCGGAAATGATGAAGCGTCACCTCAGGATCGTCGGTCCGGACGAGCGCGCCGCTAGCGTGCCCGTCATGACCGACCGGATGGTGCGGCCGGCCGTCACCGAGGTGCGGCTCACCGGCTTCAAGTCGTACCGGAGGGCAGTGCTCCCCCTCGCCCCCCTCACCGTGCTCTGCGGGCCCTCCGGCGCGGGCAAGTCCAACGCCCTGGACGGCCTGGAGGTGCTCTCCCGGCTCGCGCTGGGCCGCCCGCTCGCCGAGAGCCTCGACGGCGGCGGCGACGGACCCGCCGCGCGCCCGGTGCGCGGCGGCGCCGCGGGCTGCGCGCCGCTCGACCGGCGCGGCTTCCTGCTGGGCTGCACCGTCGAGACCCGGCACGGCCCGATCCGGCTGGACGTCGCCGTGGAGGTGCGGCCCGAGCCGCGCATCGTCCGCGAGCGGCTCACCGGGCACGGCCGCATCCTGCTGGAGACGCTCCATCCGCACGGCGGCTTCGAGGGCGCCGGCTCGGCGCGCGGCACCCTGCACGGCGCCTGGCACTCGGATGTGCCGGGTGGTCAGATCCGCGCCCCCTTCGACGACGACCGGCTGCTCACCGCCCAGCTGCCGCTGCGGATCGCGGGCGCCACGGCGGCCGAGCGCCAGGTGTCGATGGCCGCCGAGGAGGTGCTCGTCGCGCTGCGCGGCGTCTACCCCAGCGAGCCGGTGCCGCAGTTGATGCGCGGGCCGGGGGTGCCGGGCGACACCATGCTGCGCCGCCACGCCGACAACATCGCGGCCGTGGTGGAGCGGATCCAGCAGGAGTGCCGGTTCCGGCACGGGCGGCTGCTGCGGGCGGTGCAGTCGGTGAGCCCGCTGCCGGTGCGGGCGCTGCAGGTGCGGCGCGAGCCGGGCCCGGGACGGGCGGGGGAGCGGCTGGTCGCGGGGTTCCGCGAGGCGGTCGCGGGCGGGTCCGGCGTCGGGTTCGGGTCCGGGTTCGGATCCGGCGCCGGGTCCGGGTCCGGGTCCGGGGACGACGGGCGGCTGGTGCCGCTGGAGTCCGCGTCGGACGGGCTGCTGCGCTTCCTCGCCTTCGCCTCGGTGCTGCTCACCGGGCCGGGCGTGCTGCAGATGGACCCCGTCGACGTGCCGGACGCCGACCGGCTGCTGACGGTGCTCGCCGAGGACATGGACGCCGGGATGGCGCGCGGCCAGCAGCTCGCGCTGCTGCGGCTGGCCGCCGAGATGTGCGCGCTGGGGCACGTCCGGGCGGTCGGCGCGGTGCACGACCCGGGCGCGGCCGCGGACGTGCCGGGCGCCGCGCTGGTGCACTGCCGGCGCGACCCGGAGACGGGCGCGAGCGTGCTGGCCCCGGTGGGCCGCCAGGCCGGCGGGACGGAACCGGTGCGGCTGGGCACCCTCGGCGCGGTGGCCGGGACGGCGGTCGAGGCGGAGGGCGTGTTGCCGCGGCAGCGGTCGGTCCGCGAGACGCGGATCGTCACCGGCATGCCGGGCGCCCGCGTTCGCCCGCTCCGCGCCGCCGATCCGGCGGGGGCGGACGGCACGGCGGGGCCGGGCGGCACGGCGGGGTCGGACGGCGCGGCGGGGCCCGGGAGCGGTAGAAACGGGGCGTGAACGACAACGAGCAGCAGCGGCCCCCGACCGTCCCCGAACTGCAGAAGCGGCTTGCCGAGTTCGCCGCGGCGCGGGACTGGGGGCCGTACCACACCCCGAAGAACCTGGTCGCGGCGCTGAGCGTGGAGGCGGCCGAACTGCAGGAGATCTTCCAGTGGCTGACGCCGGAGCAGTCGGCTGCGGTGATGGACGACCCCGAGCGGGCGCACCGGGTGCACGACGAGGTCGCGGACGTGCTGGCGTATCTGCTGCAGCTCTGCACGGTGCTGGACGTCGATCCGCTGGAGGCGCTCGCCGCGAAGATCGTCCGCAATGAGGGGCGCTTTCCGAAAGCCCGGTGAGCTGCGGCTTCGAGAGTTATCCACAGGCGCCGCGGCGGGTTTGCGGCGGGTCCTTCCCGGGGTGACAGCGTAGGGGGCGTCAGAACGAGGGGCGGGTCGCGGGAGCGGGGTGGGCCGGATGGGTGCGGCAGAGGTGCTGTGCGGGGGACGGGCCGAGGCGGAGCGCCGGCTGGCGCTCTGCGGGCGGGCGTTCGCGCTGGTGGAGGCGATTGGCGAGCGGCTCGGGCGGGAGATGCCGGGGGCGGCGGTGGAGGCGGCGGCGCTCTGCGGGTCGGCGGCGCTGGCGCGGGCCGCGCTGCCGGGGGCGGAGCCCGGCGCCGAGGCCGATGCCGAGGCGTACGCGGACGTCGAGGCCGAGCTGGACGTGGCCGCCGCGCTCGCCGGCCTCGCCCTGCTGCTCGGCCGGGTCCGCGCCACCCTCCATGCGCTGGACGACGGCGAGCTGCGGGAGGACACCCTGGCGGCGACGGGGGAGATCAACGACCGGCTGCAGCAGCTGGCCCGGGCGATCCGGGGGAGGGGCGGCGGCGCGGTGCCGTGAGGCGCGGGCACGGCGGGGCGGGCGTGGTGGGAGTGCGTGGCGGGTGCGCCGGGTGCGCCGGGTGCGCCGGGTGCACCGGCTGCGGGGCCGATGGGCCACGATGGGGGAATGGACCTCGATCTTCGCGTCTTCACCGAGCCCCAGCAGGGCGCCACCTACGACGAGCTGCTGGCCGTCGCCCGCGCCACCGAGGAGGCGGGCGCCTTCTCGGCGTTCTTCCGCAGCGACCACTACCTGAGGATGGGCGACGTCTCCGGGCTGCCCGGCCCCACGGACGCCTGGCTCACCCTCGCCGGCCTCGCCCGGGAGACCTCGCGGATCCGGCTCGGCACGCTGATGACCGCCGCCACCTTCCGCTACCCCGGGCCGCTGGCCATCCAGGTGGCCCAGGTGGACCAGATGTCCGGCGGGCGCGTCGAGTTCGGCCTGGGCTCCGGCTGGTACGCGGAGGAGCACACCGCCTACGGCATCCCCTTCCCCAAGGCCAAGTTCGGCCGCCTGGAGGAGCAGCTCGCGGTGATCACCGGCCTGTGGGAGACGCCGGCCGGCAAGACCTTCGACTTCGAGGGGACGCACTACACCCTCAAGGACTCGCCCGCGCTGCCCAAGCCCGTGCAGCCGAAGATCCCCGTGCTGGTCGGCGGGCACGGCGCCACCCGCACGCCGGCCCTGGCGGCCCGGTTCGCCGACGAGTTCAACCTGCCCTTCGGCAGCGTCGACGACGCCCGCACCCAGTTCGGCCGGGTCCGCGACGCGGTCGCGGCGGCGGGCCGGCCCGCCGAGTCGATGCGCTACTCGGCGGCGCTGGTCTCCTGTGTGGGCCGGGACGACGCGGAGGTGGCGCGCCGCGCCGCGGCGATCGGGCGGGAGCCTGCGGAGCTGCGCGAGAACGGGCTGGCGGGGACGCCGGCGGAGGTGGTCGACACCATCGGCCGCTATGCGGAGGCGGGGGCGACGCGGTTCTACTTCCAGATCCTCGACATCCACGACCTGGACCACATCGCCCTGATCGCCGACGAGGTGGCGCCGCAGCTGGGCTGACGGCGGGTCGGGTCCGCGCCCCCAGCGTTTCCTCGGACGACGTCGACGCGATGGCGGTGCGTCACCGCGGCGCCGTCCCCGCGGCCTAGCGTCGACGCCGTGAACGCTCCGCGGAAGGCCGCGGCGTCGACGGGGGCAACAACGGCGCCGCGCATCCTGCCGAGTCGGACCGTGCCCCCGCGGACCCCGCCCACCCGGCTGTGGGCCCAGGCCGGCATCGCGCTCCTGCTGCTCGCCGTCCTCGCCGCCCTGACCAGCCTGGCCGCGCTCCGGCTGCGCGCCGACCTCCGGGACCTCACCACCACCGCCCGGACCCGCGCCGCCGCCGCCTACCAGCTGCACGCCACGCTCGCCGACCTGGACGCCCAGCACACCGCCGGGCTCGTCCCCGGCGGCGGGATCGGCAACCGCCAACTCGCCCTGACCAGCGCCCGGCTGCTGCGCACCCAGGCCGGTGCGCTCATCGCCGACCTCGCCGAGGACGGCTCCGCGCACGCCCGCGTCGCCGTCCTGCTCGACGTCCTCTCCCGCTACGACGCCACCACCGCGCGCGCCGACGACGCCGCCGGGCTGGACCACCCGCCGGGCCGGCCGCCGCAGCTCGCGCTGCTCCACACCGAGCAGTCCGGCGACCTCTTCGACACCGAGGCGCTCCCCCAGGCGGACGCCCTCGCCCGCGCCTACACCGACCGGGCCGCCGATCTCGCGGACCGGGCCGGCACCGCCGGGACGGTCCTCGGCGGCGCCACCGCCGGGCTCGGCGCGGCCACCGTCGGCTTCCTGGTCTGGTGGCAGCGCGACCTCGCCCGCCGCTACGGCCGCCGGTTCAGCCCGGCGCTGCTCGGCGCGACCGTCCTCACCGCCGCGGTCGCGGTCAGCGCCCCGCTCGCCGTGCTCTCCGCCGCCGACGACACCCGCACCGCCGTCTCCGGCGGGCTGCGCGCCTGGCAGGACGCCGCCGCCGCCCGCGTCTCCGCCGCCCGGGCGGCGTCCGCGCAGGCCTCCTGGCTGGTCGTCGATCCGTCCCAACGCCCCGCCCTCGCCCAGCAGTTCGCGGCGGACACGCGCCGCATCGCCACCGTCCCGGACGCCGCGGTGCGGCAGCGCCTCGCCGTCCTCACCGCCGACGACCGCCGGCTGCGCGCCCTCGGCGGCGCCGCCGACAGCGCGCGGGCCGCCGATCTGCTCACCGGGGTGGCCCGCCGCCATCTCGCCTTCGACGTCTACGACGTCGAGGTCCACCTGGACGCCCGCGCCGCCGCGCGGTCCGCCGCCTTCGACGCCGCCACCGGCGCCGGCCGCGCCGACCTCGCCCCGCATCCGGCGCTGCCGCTGGCGCTGCTCGGCGCCGCCGCGGTCGGCGCCTGGCTGGGCGTCAGGCCGCGCCTCGCCGAGTACCGCTGACCCCGCCGGTGCGCCCCGGTGGACCCGCCGGCGCGCCCCGGTGAACGCGCCGCCGCATCCGCCCCCGGGTTCCGCTCGAGGCGCTTGTGGCAGGACGGTGACGAAAACCAGTACCTGGGATGACCTGCGGCTCAGCATACTGGCGGGGTGTTTCTGACGATCTCGACCAGCGGCGGGCCCGACGCGCCCGCGACCGACCTCGGCTACCTGCTGCACAAGCACCCCGATCGTGCACAGCGGTTCTCCACCTCCTACGGCGACGCGCATGTCTTCTACCCCGAGGCGGGCGCGGACCGCTGCACGGCGGCGCTGCTGCTGGAGGTCGACCCGGGCGCCCTGGTCCGCCGAGGTCGCGGCAAGGGCCGCGGCGGCGCGCCCGACGCGACGCTCGCCGAGTACGTCAACGACCGCCCGTACGCGGCGTCCTCGCTGCTCGCGGTGGCGCTCAAGGCCGTCTTCGCCAGCGCCATGAAGGGCCGCTGCGACGCCCGCCCGGAGCTGGTCGACGCCCCGCTGCCGCTCACCCTGGCGCTGCCCGCGGTCCCCGCGCGCGGCGGCGCCGAGCTGCTGGCCCGGCTCTTCGCGCCGCTCGGCTGGGAGGTGGCGGCCGAGCCCGTCGCCCTCGACGAGCGGTTCCCCGAATGGGGCGAGTCGCGCTACCTCGCCGTCCGGCTGACCGGCCGGATGCGGCTGGCCGAGGCGCTGCAGCACCTCTACGTCCTGCTGCCGGTGCTGGACGGCGCCAAGCACTACTGGGCCGCGCCGGACGAGGTCGACAAGCTGCTCCGCTCCGGCGAGGGCTGGCTGCCCGCGCACCCGGAGCGGGATCTGATTGTGCGCCGCTACTTCCAGCGCCGCACCTCGCTGGTGCGGGAGGCCGACGAGCGGCTGGAGATGGCCCGTCTCGCCGAGGCCGACGACCTCGAACTCGAGGAGCTGGACAACGCGGTCGCCGCGGAGGAGGCGGAGGAGGCTGCGGAAGGGGAGGCCGCCGGAACGTCCGGCGAGGACGCGTCCGACGCCGGCGTCCCGGAGGCCGCCCCCGCCGAGCGGCACGTCCCGCTCGCCGAGCAGCGCCGCACCGCGCTGCTCGACGCGCTGCGCGCCTCCGGCGCCCGCCGCGTCCTCGACCTGGGCTGCGGCCCCGGCCGCCTGATGCAGGACCTGGTGAAGGAGCGTCAGCTGGAGGAGATCGTCGGCGTCGACGTCTCCGTCCGGGCCCTCGCCATCGCCCGCCGCAAGCTCCGCCTGGACCGCGCCGGTTCGATCTCGGAGCGCCAGGCCGGCCGCATCAAGCTGCTGCAGGGCGCCCTCACCTACACCGACGCCCGCCTGGACGGCTATGACGCGGCCGTCCTCCAGGAGGTCATCGAGCACCTCGACGAGCCGCGGCTGCCCGCGCTGGAGCACACCGTCTTCGGCGCCGCCCGCCCCGGGACCGTCCTGGTCACCACGCCCAACTCCGAGTACAACGTGCGCTGGGAGACGCTCCCGGCCGGGCACGCCCGGCACTCCGACCACCGCTTCGAGTGGGACCGCGCGACGTTCCGCGGCTGGGCGGAGAAGGTGGCGTCCCGCTACGGCTACACCGCCGAGTGGCGGCCCATCGGCCCGGACGACCCCGAGGTCGGCCCGCCCACCCAGCTGGCCGTCTTCACCAGGAAGCCCGACGCCGACCCGAACCCAAAGCCCGCCGCCGACCCGAACGCGAAGCCCGACGCCCCCGAGGAGCACGTCCGATGACCCGCCTCGCCGTACCCGACCTGTGCCTGGTCGTCCTCGTCGGCGCCACCGGCTCGGGCAAGTCCTCCTTCGCCCGGCGCCACTTCCTGCCCACCCAGACCGTCTCCTCGGACACCTGCCGCGGCGTCGTCTCCGACGACGAGGGCAGCCAGGAAGCCACCAAGGACGCCTTCGACCTCGTCCACTACATCGTCGGCAAGCGCCTCGCCGCCGGCCGGCTCACCGTCGTCGACGCCACCAACGTCAAGCCCGAGGACCGCCGCCACCTGGTGGAGGTGGCCCGCGAGCACGACGTGCTGCCGGTGGCGATCGTCCTGGACGTGCCGCCGGAGGTGTGCGCCGAGCGCAACAGCACCCGCCCGGACCGCGCCCACATGCCCGCCCACGTGGTGCCCCGGCACGTCCGCGAACTGCGCCGGGGGCTGCGCTCGCTGGCCCGCGAGGGCTTCCGCACCGTCCACCACCTGCGCGGCGCGGCGGAGATCGAGGCCGCCGAGATCGCCCTGGAGCCGCGCTACAACGACCTGCGCCACCTCACCGGGCCGTTCGACATCATCGGCGACATCCACGGCTGCCGCTCCGAGCTGGAGTCGCTCCTCGGCGAGCTGGGCTACGCGGTGGAGCGCGACGAGTCCGGCCGCCCGGTGAACGCCCGTCACCCCGAGGGCCGCACCGCGGTGTTCGTCGGCGACCTCGTCGACCGCGGCCCGGACAGCCCCGGCGTGCTGCGCCTGGTCATGGGCATGGTGGAGGCGGGCAACGCGCTCTGCATCCCCGGCAACCACGAGAACAAGCTGGGCCGCGCGCTCTCCGGCCGCACGGTGCAGACGACGCACGGCCTCGCCGAGACGCTCGCCCAGCTGGAGGCGCTCCCGGAGGGCGAGCGCGAGGAGTTCACCGCCCGGGTGCGCACCTTCATCCGCGGCCTGATCAGCCACTACCTGTTGGACGGCGGCAAGCTGGTGGTCGCCCACGCCGGGCTGATCGAGAAGTACCACGGCCGCACCTCCGGCCGGGTCCGCTCCTTCGCCCTGTACGGGGACACCACCGGCGAGACCGACTCCTACGGCCTGCCGGTGCGCTACCCGTGGGCCGAGGAGTACCGCGGCCGCGCGTCGGTCGTCTACGGCCACACCCCCACGCCCGGCGCCAAGTGGCTCAACAACACGCTGTGCCTGGACACCGGTTGCGTCTTCGGCGGCCGGCTGACGGCGCTGCGCTGGCCCGAGCGGCAGATCGTCGACGTGCCGGCCGAGCGGGTCTGGTACGAGCCGGTGCGCCCGCTGGTCCCGGAGGGGCCGGGCGGCCGCGAGGGGCGTCCGCTCGACCTGCGCGACGTCTCCGGGCGCCGGATCATCGACACCCGGCACGCCGGACGGATCTCCGTCCGCGAGGAGAACGCCGCCGCGGCGCTGGAGGTGATGAGCCGGTTCGCCGTCGACCCGCGGCTGCTGGCCTACCTGCCGCCGACCATGGCGCCCTCGGCGACCTCCGCGCGCGAGGGGTACCTGGAGCACCCGGTGGAGGCGTTCGCCGGCTACCGGGCCGACGGGGTGCGGCACGTGGTGTGCGAGGAGAAGCACATGGGCTCGCGGGCCGTGGTGCTGGTGGCGAAGGACGAGGAGGCCGCGGAGCGGCGCTTCGGCCTGGCGTCGCCGGGCACCGTGGTGACGCGGACCGGCCGGCCGTTCTTCGATCCGTCGGACGGGCGGGAGGCGGCGGTGCTCGCCGCGGTCCGCGACGCGATCACCGCGGCCGGGCTCTGGAAGTCGCTGGAGACCGACTGGCTGCTGCTCGACTGCGAGCTGATGCCCTGGTCGCTGAAGGCGGGGGAGCTGCTGCGCCGCCAGTACGCGGCGGTGGGGGCGGCGGCCGGGGCCTCGTTCCCGCCGGCGCTGGCCGCGCTGCGGTCGGCGGCCGAACGGGGCGTGGACGTCGGCGCGCTGACGTCCCGCCAGGAGGCGCGGGACGGGGCGGCGTCGCTCTTCCGGGATGCCTACCGCCGCTACTGCTGGACGGTGGACGGCATGGACGGGGTGCGGCTGGCGCCGTTCCAGCTGCTCGCGGCGGAGGGCCGCAGCCTGGCGGCCGTCCCGCACGCCGAGCAGCTGGCGTGGATCGACGCACTGGTGGCGGCGGACGGCACCGGCCTGCTGCGCGAGACCGGCCGGCTCTTCGTCGACACCGAGGACGAGGCGTCGGTGGCGGCGGGCGGCCGCTGGTGGACGGAGCTGACGGAGGCCGGCGGCGAGGGCATGGTCGTCAAGCCGGCCGAGGCGCTGGCGACCAAGGACCACCGGCTGGTGCAGCCGGGCGTGAAGGTCCGCGGCCGGGAGTACCTGCGGATCATCTACGGCCCGGAGTACACCGAGCCGGAGCGCCTGGAGAAGCTCCGCGGCCGCGGCCTGGGCCACAAGCGGTCGCTGGCGCTGCGCGAGTACGCGCTGGGCCTGGAGGCGCTGGACCGGCTGGCCGCGGGCGAGCCGCTGTGGCGCGTCCACGAGGCGGTCTTCGCGGTCCTCGCCCTGGAGTCCGAGCCGGTCGACCCCCGGCTCTGAGCGCCCCGCCCCCGCCGCCCCCGGCGTACCCGCCCCCTGGGGGGACCGGGGCGGAGGGGCGGCGAGCCCGGCACCGCGGAGGCCGGCGTGAGGCACTCGCCGAACGCCTCGATCCGGGCGACCACTTCGGCCGGCTCCCCGCCGATCGGCATCTGCCGCGCCCAGGCCAGCAGCGGGCGGCGGCTCTCGGCCGTCGGGTAGGGGGCGAGGTACGGCGCCAGCGCGGCCTCGTCCAGCGGGTGGAGGACCCCGCCGGTGTAGGCGCCGCGGATCAGGGCGTCGCTCTCCAGGCCGAGCGCCTCGCCCTCGCCGGGCCGCCGCAGCCGCGCGGTGCGCTCGCGCGCCTGGGGCGACAGCTCGTCGGCGTCGAGCGGCTTCACGATCGCCTCGAAGAGGGCCAGCCCGCGCACCCGGCCGGCGTGCCGGGCCGCGAAGTCGCAGGCGAGCGTGCCGCCCCAGTCGTGGCCGACGAGGATCACCCGGTCCAGCCCGAGCGCGTCGAACCAGGCGTCGAGGTAGCGGGCGTGCTCGGCGAAGGAGTGGTCGAGGCCGGCGGGCCGGCCGGAGTGCCCCATCCCGATGAGGTCGGGGGCGAGGACGCGGTGCGTGCCGAGGGGCAGTTCGGGCACGACGTTCCGCCACATCCAGGAGGACGCGGGGTTGCCGTGCAGCAGCACGATCGGCGTTCCGCCGGCGGACGCGGTGCCGTACTCCTCGTGGTGGAGGTGGGAGTCGAGAACGGGGGTGCTGGGCATGGCGGTTCTCCTCAGGCGTTCGACGCGGTCTTGCTCGCGGCCGCGGTCTCGGACTCGGACTTGCTCTCGGCGTCGGCGTCGGCGTCGGCGTCGGACTCGGCGTCGGACTCGGCGTCGGACACGGTCGCCGTCTCGGCGGCCCGCGCCGCGGCCGCCGCCGCGGCGACCCGGGCCAGCCCGGCGGGGTCGGCGGCCCACAGGACCTCGCCCGCCACACGGCTGAGGCGCCAGCCGTCCGGTGTCCGGACGGCGCGCAGCCGGGCGCGCTCGCCGAGGGCGTTGGCGGGCGCCCGGCCCTCGCCGACCATCACCATCAGCCGGCTGATGTCGAGGTCGGCGCGGTCGCCGTCGACCTCGATCAGCGTGCCGGTGTGCAGATGCTGGGTGGCGGTCCACCGCCCGTGGGTGCGGGCGGCCTCCCGGGTGATCTCCTCCAGCCCGCGGAGGACGCCGCCCGGGGTCGACACCTCCGCGTCGGGGGCGAAGATCTCGGCCGTCTCGGCCGTGGTGAAGCGGCTGTCGTCGAGCCAGCGGTCCCAGCGGGCGAGCAGCTCGGTGAGGGCGGCGCGGTCGTCGTGCACGGTCATGGCGGCGGTCTCCGTTCGACGTTCAACGATGGCGTTAGCTCCACTAACGTTTGTGGCACTAACGAAACTAGACCGTTAGGAGCACTAACGCAAGGGGTACGATCCGCTCATGTCCGCAGACCCCCGCCGCCTGCACCCCGGCCGCCCGCTGCACGGCTCCCCCGCCGCCACCCCCGCCCGCCTCGCGG
>NZ_MLCF01000031.1 GCF_001879105.1 Mangrovactinospora gilvigrisea
TCGTGTCCGGCGGCTCGGAGTTCGTCGACGGGGGTGCGGTCGGCGGGTGAGGCAAGCCAGATCAGGACGTCGGTGATGGGCCGTGCGGTGGAGGCGGCGGCCAGGAACAGGGCCATGAGCGTGTTCTGTGCGGCGGTGGACCAGAAGTCGTTCTGGCTGTTCTCATCCACCGAGGCGGTGACGAAATGCCCCGCGAGCCTCCTGGCGCCTTCGAGGGTGTCGGCAGTGGCCAGGGGGTCCCACCACATCTCGCGGGCGGCGTGCGCGATCTGCTGCGGATCGAGCGTCCAGCACCGGCCCACCTTCGCCCGGGCTGTGAGGGTGGTGGTGTAGGCGTCGCCGCCGGCCTTGTTGGTAGTGAGGATCACCGCCCCGGGCGCGCGGAGCATGGCGGGGATGGCGAGCGCGCTGGTCTTGCCGGAGCGCGGCGCCATGATCGCCAGGAGGACGTCCTCCCAGGAGGAGCGCACCGGACGCCGCGAGCGGTCCAGGTTCCCCAGGAGGACTCCGGTCTGGTCGCCGGCGATGGCCTTGGCGGGTGTCTTGGCGAGGCTGGGGCGCAGCTGCCGGGCGCGCTCGGTGGTCTGACGGGGCATCATCGCTGCAAGATCCATCCGTCCGGCGAGATAGCCGGAGGAGGAGCGGGGCGCCCGAAGGGCATCGCGCCACCGCCACCCGGCCGCAGCCGTGCCCGCGACCAGGGCGGCCGGCAGCACCCAGGCCAGTAAGGTGCGAGGCCACAGCGACAGGTGTGGCCATTGCCGTTGGGGTTGGAGCACGTCCCACAGCGGGTCGTAGCCGGTCCACTCGGACGGATGCGCGCCGGTGGCGGCCAGATTGCATCCGATCCAGGCGGTACTGCCGCCCACGACGACCACCGTCGCCAGGACCAGCAGGACGGTGAAGGCGATGTCGAGACCGGGCGTGGGAGAGGCGGCACGAGGCTGACCGGTTCGGGGTGAGGGCAAGCAGACCTCCGCATACGTGCGGGCAGTTGAGGGGCCTCGGGGTGATCAGCGCAGTCGTTGCGGCCTGGCGGTTGGCGGCTCCGGGGCCGGATCGATTCGCGGTGCCGGAGTGCCCGTTGTCGATCCGGCCGTGAGTGTGCTCGCCGCCGCCGCCGACGTGGCCGAAGCTGCCCGGGAATGGACCGCGGTGCGGAAGTGCTCGGGGATCTGGTGGGGGTAGCGGTGGACGGGAGTCGGGTCGGCCAGCCGCCGGGTGAGGGCGGCCAGCAGGTGGAGGGGGAAGTCGCGGCTGAAGGCGGCCGTCCAGGACCCCGGGTGCGGTTCGACCTCGTCCGGATCGCGCACCGCGATCTGCCACACCGCGAGTCCGGTGCTGCCGAGCCGCAGGTCGGGGAAGCCGCGCCGGTCCAGGGCCAGCAGGGCGAGGCTGTCGGGGGCCGTGACGTGGTAGCCGGGCCGGTCGGCCAGATCGGCCGGACGCTCCCAGCCCGCCCGGTGGAGCGGGTTGAACACCTCCTGCTCGCAGACGCGCTGGCGTGCGAGGGAGGGCGAGCTGAGGCCGAGGTTGCCGGGTAGGGCCGCGGCCAGGGCGGTGAGGAGTTCGGTGGGGGTTGCGTGGGTGAACTTCGCCGCCCAGGTCGGGGCGCTGAAGGGGTCGGCGAAGCCGGTCAGGTGCCAGGCCCACGCGCCGCTCCAGCGCCGGTCCCCGGTGGTGTGGGCCAGGCGGATGCGGGTGTCGGGGCTGGTGAGGTGGAAGGTGTCGGCGTCGTCGTCGTGCATGGGCCATTCCTCGTCGAGCAGCGGCAGCAGGGCCGTCTGCTCGGCGTAGGTGCAGCCCGCGAGGTAGACGGGCGAGACGAGAACCGGCTCGTTGGCGGGATCGGGCACGGCGACTCCTGGTGGTGAGTGACGGTGGGTCAGCGTCCGCGCCGGCGCTGCTGGGCCTGGCCGCTCTCGGTGATCTGCCGGGGCAGGACCGGCGACTCCGGCGAGTTTGGGGGCGTCAGCTGGGTGCGGGCGGTGGTGGCGCCGTGCCGCCTGGCCTCGGCCACCAGCTGGGCGGCGATGTGCTTGCCCTGGTCGGTGACCGCGAGTGGGGCGTTTCGAAGGCCGAGGATGCGACTGGCATCGGCGGTGCCGACAGTGACCAGCCCGAGGCGCTGCAGCTCGGAGACGGCGTCGCGGTCCAGGACGGTGCGGTCGGCGGCGCGGACGCGGGAGCGGCTGCCGCTCAACCCCTTCTCCGCGGCCCCACCGTCGGCGATCTTGACCAGGGCGGTCCGCTGCGGATCGGTCAGCGGCGGGATGCCGTGCTTGAAGGCCGGTGCGGGGGCCGGGACGGAAAGCGGCGCCGACCGGTTGGGGGTGACGTTGGTGGCGCTGGGCAGGCCGAGCCCGATCTGGGACAGGGCACTGCGCATCTGCTCCGAGGTCACCTGCGGCATCCGCCCCGAAGCAGCGGACAGCAGCTCGTGCATCGCGCCGGCCAGGTGCTCGGCGGTCCGGGTGTGCTCGGCGAGGATCTGGATGCGGGCGGTGAGGTTGTCCACCGAGTCGTCTCCGGCCGCTTGGCCAAGGTTGCGGCGGGCGCTGTGCTGGTCGCGCTCGGCTGTGACCAGGCGGACGAACTGGTGGAGGACCAGGGGGACCATCGGGTGGCGGGCGGTGCCGGCCCGCATCTCGCTGAAGAGCGCAGCGGGATCGGCGCCCAGGGCGGTGGTGATCCGCCGCCGGGCCTGTTCGGACAGTGACTCGGTCAACAGCATGCCTCCTGATCAGCGATGACGTGCGTGTGAAGAGTCGGCATCCCTTGCAGGGGCGACCGGCGCGGGCGAGTGGGTGGCCGCCGGGCGCACAGCGGGGGACAGGGCTGTTGCAGCGGTGACGGTGGCCTGGTGCGGCGCTTCCGGCGGGAGGTGGGTGTGGGCCCAGTCGGCCAGCTGCCCCAGTAGCACGGTGGCGATCTCGCCCCGCTCGGATAGCACCAGGCGGGTGCCGTAGCGGCGGCGGCTGGTTGGAGCCGACCGGTCGATCCAGGCGATCCCCAGGGCCAGATCCGCCTGACGGGCCACGGTCTTGTCCGGCAGGCGCGCCAGCCGGTCGGCCAACTCCGGTACAGTGCACGGGCCTTCGGCGAGCGCGAGCAGAATCGCGGGCACGTGGCGGTAGGCGAGCCGCTCCAGCAGCGACTCGGCCTGGTTGATCGGGTCGGCGCCCGCCCAGGGGGCCGGCAGCAGCTCGGCCGCGGCCACCACCGCCTCCTCGACCTCCGCCGCGGCGTCCCCGAGCGCGGTGGTCCGGACGGGAGTGGTCAGTCCTTGCACCGGGACGAGCAGGCCGCGGCGGCGCAGGTGGTGCAGCCGGGAGCCGACGGTACCGGTGTTGGTGTCGGCCAGGTGCTCACGCAGCGAGCCGATCGACAAAGGGCCGTGTGCGCGTGTGATCCGGAGCATCGGGATCGTGCCGGGCGGACTCAGCAGGCGGATGACCTGCTCGGCCCGCTCACCGCGGTTTCCCTGGCTGCTCCAGCTTGAGGCGGTGGGAGGCATGGGGTGTCCTCCGGAAGGTGTCTCGGGTGATCCGGGAGGTCAGCGGCGGTGGCGGCCGCGCGGCCGTTCCGGCGTGGAGGACGGGCCCGGAGCGGACTCCGGCGCCGCGGCGGGCCGGGTCTTGCTGCTGGTGCTGCGGGCGGCATCGGCGCGCAGCTGACCGGAGGTCAGGAACGCGGCGTCCTCGGGCGGTGCGGGCAGCAACTGCTTGGTGCGGCCCTGCTCGTAGCGGGCCGCGTGCCAGCCGACCGCCCGCTGCACGGTGGGAAAGGCACCCTCGCGCAGCAGCACCGAACCGTCGCTGCGGTGGGTCTCCAGCTGGATCCGGAACGCCGCCCCGGCGGCGGGGGACGGGTCCAGGTCCTGCAGAAGTGCGAAGACTTCGATGTCCACCTCCGGGTCGGGCGCGTCGTCGCCGTAGCGGGTCTCCTGGTCGATCAGGTCGAAGCGGTCCCCGGCCGTGCGGATGCGTTGTTCGATGTGCTGGGTGAGCGGATCCTCCCGGCGGGCGAAGGCGGTGCGCGCCAACTGCTCGGACGGGCAGCCGTGCTCCAGCAGCCAGCCCTCGGCCAGCGCCAGGGTGGGCCGGTATCCCCAGTCCAGGTGGAAGCGGTCCGGATCCGCAGGATCGACTGGCTGCAGGTGCAGCACCAGGTGCGCCGGGTGGCGGGGCGCGATCCAGTTTGCCTGCCGATCCAGCGCCGCCAGGAACACCCCACCGCCGTCGGAGCGGGCGATAGCCTCGGCCCGGATGTTGGCGCCGATGGTGCTCAACTCCCGCCGGGCTACGGCGGTCTCTTCATCGTGCGGGTGCAGCGTCCACCAGCCCGTTACGTCGTCGAGGTGGGCGTCGTCGGTCACCGGTCACCACCCCCGGATCCGGCGGACCGGCAGAGAGCCGGGAGCTGCAGACGAGGTGAGTTCCGCAGTGAGGCGGCGGCAGAGGGCCGCGACCTCGGACGGCTGAGGCGCGGGATGGGCGCGGCCGTCCTCGGTGAGCAGGACGGCGACCAGATCCAGCCGGTCGGGGCCGGTGCGCAACGCGACCCACCGCGGTCCGTCCTCGTGCTCGGGGCTGGCGAAGCGGCCGGTGCGGGCGATGGCGGTGGCGGCCCGCGCCCACTGCCCGTCGCCCAGCACGGCTTGATCGACGGGATGAGCGAGCCGGCAATGCCACACCACGAGTCGAGCCGCTGGTCCGTGCTCCTTCGTCGCGTCCAGCGGCTTCTGCAGGTGGCGGGTGGTCAAGTGAAGCAGGTCGGCGCGGTGAGTGTCGGCGGTGGAAGGCGGGTGCGGCAGGCTTCCGGCCAGGTAGGGGGTGGGGCTGTCCGTGCTGTTCAGGAGGCGGGCCAACAGGCATTCGGGATGGTCGGTGCGGTGCAGCTCGGCAATCAACGGCGGCTCCAGGGCGAGGCGGAGAGAAGGATCAGTGGGTGCGGCGCGCCGCCGCCGGCTGCGCCATAGCCGACGCCTCGGCATGGCCGGGCGCGGCGCTGCTGGTCGCGCTGAGGTGGGTGGTGGAGCGGGCGGCGCTGAAGCGCTCGAACCGGGGTGCGGGGAAGTCGGCCTCCACCTCGCGCAGCACCGCGGCGGTGTCGCGCAGGTAGCTGCGGACGGTGTTGAGCTGCTGGACGGCCGAGGTGAACTGGTGCACCAGGAGGTCCAGGCGCGGGTCGCCGTAGTTGAGGTTGAGCGCGCTGGCGCGCTCGGCCAGTGCGGCCATGGCCTGGTCGGCTGCCCGGAGGGGGCCGCTGTCCGCGAGTGCGGCGGCCGCGGCCACGGCCTGTTGCCCGGGGGTGACCGCGGTGCGGATGTGCTCGGCGGAGCCCGGCGGGGCGAGCAGCACATCGACCTCGTACTCCATGCCCAGGGCGGTCAGGCCCGCGGCGGCCGCGGTGACCGTGCGGCGCTGCTCTTCGAGCGGGGCGGGGGCGAGGCGGAAGTAGGGCCGGTCCGCGGCGAGATGGTGCTCGGTAAAGCCCAGCACCGAGAGGGCGTCGCGGCCCTGCTGGGTGGTGGGCGCGGTGGCGTGCACAGCGCCGTCGTCGAGGAGGGTGAAGCTCATCGGCAGAAGATCGGACATGCGACTCCTGATCAAGGATGAGGACTGTGTTGGTTTAGCGGTGTCGGCGATGGTCCGGGGGCCCGGGCGCCGGCGGGGGCGGCTGCCGGTCGGCGCTCGGGTGGGCGAGGGCGGTCAGAGTGGTGGCGGTGATCGCCGGGTGGGTCGGGTCGAAGATCGGCAGCTGCGGTGCCAGGGCCGCGAGCGCGGCGTCCTCCGGCGGCGGGGGAAGGGGCCGGCACGGGGCGCAGGCGTAGCGGCGCTCCAACCACGCGTAGGCGTCCGCAGTCTCGGGAAACCAGCCCTCGCGCAGCAGCACCGCGCCCTGGTGGGGCCAGGATTCGATCTGCAGGCGGACGTGGTCCTCGTCGGGGTGGGACAGCAGCGCCCAGCTTTCGCAGAACGAGCCCGGCCCGGGATTCAGCGCCGTCCACGAGGCCATGACCTTGGCCTCCAGCCCAGAGGACGAGGTTCGCGTGGTGATGCGTCGGGAGAGCGGATCGTCGGGCAGCAGCGCCCCGGGCTCGACGGCCAGTCGCTCCAGCGGGCAGCGCAGTAGGGCCAGTTGCCGCATCGCCAGTGCGGAGGTCGGCTCCTGGCTGAAGGCCAGGTGGAAGCCGAGTGGGGTGCGCAGCAGCCGGAGGACGCCGAAGATGTCGGCTCCGGGCCGGTCGAACTGCGGGTTCTGGTAGCGGGTGATCGCGAAGTCCAGGCCCTGCCCGCGCAGGGCTCCATGGGCGATGACGTCGGTTTCATCGCCGACGCTCTCCAGATGCAACGCCAGCTCGGCCGACTGATGATCGAGCGCGGCCTGGTCCGCGAGCGGATCGATGTAGTGGGTGCTGAGGAGCAAAGGCTCGGCCATCGCCCTCCAATAACCGGCAGGCGGACGCAGGGCAGACGCGACAGGAGCGGAGCGGGGCCCCAGGTCATATGGCTGGGTTCTCGCAGCCGCGGTCGTCCTCGCCGGCTGCCTCAAGCAGTTCGGGCAGCAGCTCGGGGTCCAGCTCCTTGTTGTCCAGCCACCAGCGGGCCAGGCCCACGCCCCGGGCCCGGTCCTCGACCTGCTCCCAGTCCGTCTCGCTCATCTGCCCGTCGAGGACCAGAGCCTGGTAGGCGGCGGTCAGCATCTTGCGTCGGATCACCTCGCCGAAGCCGATCTGGCTGTCGCTGCCTTCCAGGGGCGGCAGGTGCTGGTCCTTGGACCAGGCGCGGGCCTCTGCGTGCTTGGCAGCATGACGGGTTGCGCGGTGCTCGGGGGTCTCGCTCTCGGCGTCCTTGGCGGCCCGCCAGCAGTCGGTGCACGGGCGCCGGCCGAGCCAGCGGGCGAAGCCTGCTCGCTCGTCGGCCCGCTTGTCCGACAGGTCGTGGGTCAGGCTGTGGCCGCACAGGTGCTCGACGTCGAAGTGGGTGGGAACGGGCATGCCGGAACGTTCCTTCCTGGCCTGATGGGAAGCGATAGGTCGGGGCTCAGCGCCCGGACTTCCGGTGCTTGGGGGCGGGGGAACCCTGCGGGGGCGCGATCGACGAAGACCCATCGCCGCTCGGGCCGGGCTTGTCGCCGTGAACGGCGGACTCGGTGGCGGCCGCAGTCGAGCGCGACCCGGGGGCAGAGAGGGCTTCGACGGCGGTGGCGGCCTGGTCGATGGCGGTGCCGATCGCGGTCAGGCCGGGCCGCAGGCCGCGCAGCGCGGCCGCGGTTGCCCTGCCGCGCTCCCCGCACAACAGCTTCAGGCCGGCGGCGGTGTAGTCCACCAACTGCTGCGCGTCGGCAAGGGCGCTTTCGTTGATGCGGGTGAGGGCGCGCAAATGCTGTCCGGCCTGCTCCGGGCCCACATCGGCGGAAGCGGCGACGGCGTAGGAGCGGTGGGGGAGGCGGACCGGTTCGGCGTGGATGCGGCAGAGCGACCAGTGCGCGGTCTCGAAGACTTTCTGGCTGTCCCGGGCCAGATCACCCAGCAGCGTGGGCAGTTCCGCGTTGGATCCGCCCGGTTGGTGGGAGGCCCACAGGCGGGCGCCCAGCAGGGTCGCGGCGAGCCGGGTGGCCGGCCCGTCCTGCTTGAACGCGACCTCGACGAACGTGCGGTGCAGGCCGCGGCCGAAGCTGTCGGCCTCGGCGGCAGCGGCCGCCCGCGGATTGAGCGGCAGCGCCAGGCTCTGCACATCGACGGGGATGCGGGCCCGCTTGAGCAGGGAGGCAGCGCGTTTGACCCGCTTTACCTGCTCGGGGCGCGACATTCCTGCGGGCAGGGTATGGAGGGACGGGACCGGCGTGGCGGTGAAGCCGGCGTCGGCCAGCAGGGAGTCGGCCTTGGGGTCGACGGCGGGGGTGAAGGCGGTGATGCCGGTGGCGACCACGTAGCGGATCACGACCGGGGGCAGCACAACATCGGTCAAGAACAAGCTCCTTGGATCGGTAAAACGATTCGGCAGGCGCGGGGGGTCAGGGGCGAGGGCGCGGCCTGTTGTGCTCCGCGCGAGTGAAGGGAGTCGCGCTGCGCAGGGCGCCTCTACTGGGCTCGGCCGCGGTCCGGCCGGTGTCGGTGGCGGCCAGGGCGCGCTCGACCTGCGCGGCGCCCGCGCCGCCGGCGACCAGGGCCAGGGTCTTCTCCATCCGGCGCAGCATCGGCCCGGCGGTGCGGATGATGTCTGCACCGAGCCGCATCTGCCGAGCAACTGCGCGGCCGCTGTCGCCGAGGTTGGCGGCGGCGTAGCCGGCCATCCGCTCGATGCGCAGCTGCATGGTGCGCAGCGGGGATGCGGCGAGTGCGTGCAGGTTCCGCACCAGCAGCGCTGCATCCGTCAGCGGCATCGAGGCGGCAGGGCGGGCGAAGGCCGGGACGTAGGGGTCGTTGGGAAGGGCGTCCCCGGCAAGTTCCAGGACGGCGCCGTGGGCGGTCAGCCACCCCGACAGCACCGCCCCGGAGGCTTCGACCGCCCCCTCGCTCATCGCGCGCACGACCTGCCGGCCGCTGCTGGCGCTCCACACTTGAAGCGTCGCCAGATCGTCGATCAGCTGTTGCACCGGGGCGTCGTGTTCGGCCTGAAGCAGCCGGCTGCTGGCTGTGCCCAGCGCCGTGATGGCGATCTCGGTCAGGACCTGCAGCTGGGTGCCGGCCAGGTCGGGCAGATAGGCGTTGGAGACGGTCAGCTTGGCGCTCATCAAAGCCAGTGCGGCGTGGTCGAACAGCCGGTAGCTGTCGGCCTCATCCTGGGCGGTGAACAGTCCCGGGGCCTTGATGGAGGTGAAGCCCTCTCTGCGGAGCAGTTCCGCGGCGAGGTCAGCCAGCTGGGAGTCGGGGTCGACGGCGACGGCCAGGGCATGGTCGGGCAGGCGGTGGATGACGGCATCAGCGGTCACGAAGGGCCCCTCCAAGGGCACGAAGGATCAAGGGAATTGACGATGACCGGGCGGCGGCGCCATCGTCAGCGGCGGTGCCCGTGTGGCGGTGGGGTGCCATCGCCGGGGCGCGGCCCGATGGTCGGGGCGGCCGAATGCGCGTCGGGATCGTGCGGCACGCCGCTGCGTCCGCGGGCCGCCGAAGAGACAGGTGTTGCGGTGAGGTGGTCGGCCACCCGGTTCAGGCCCTCGGGGACGGCGAGGACACGCTCCGCGCTGCGGGCGACGACGGCGGCCAGGTCCGCGTCGTCCTCGCCCAGTCCGGCGCGGGCGACGGTGGCCATGTACTGCATCCGCTCGCAGATGGTGAACACCGGTGAGGAGCGGGCAACATACAGGTCGTTGACCTGCCGGGCCGCGGAGGCGGCGTCCAGCAGCGGGTCGCGCAGGGCCAGGCCTATGCCGACCTCCACCGCGGCGACGCTGGGCTCGGCCCGCGCGAGGGCGGCCTTGAACGCCTGCTGCCAGGCCTCCAGCAGCTGCCAGCCGGCGTTCGCCAGCGCATCGGCATGAAGCCCGAGATCGGAATCGGCGCGGCTGTCGGCCCATTCGGCGACCTGGCTCAGCGACCCCAGCGCCACCATCAGCGGCGAGTCGGGCCGGGTGCCCAGGCCCCGCAGGTCCCGGACGAACCCGTCCAGCAGCTGCTGGCGGGCGTCGACCGCCTGGTCCGGAGTGAGGGCGTCGGCGCGGTCGGGGTCCGCCACGAACCCGGCGGCCAGCAGATCCCGCACGAGATGGTCGATCGCCTCCGGCTCCAGGGCGTCTGCGGTGAGCACGGTGGTGTGGGGCATCTCGACCCGAAAGCCCGCGCTTATCAACATCGCGGTCGGTGCGGGGGCGTTGGTGTTGGTGAGGGCGAGCAGTCGGTTGTTGGGCAGGCGCAGCAGCGCCACATCCCAGTCGCCTGATTCGGGGATGGCAGATCCTTCCGATGAAAGGGAGGAGGAAGGTAAGCAGGATCACGGGGGGATCACGGTCAGCGGTGGCGACCGTGCGGCGGCCCGCCGTCGTCGGTGCGCGGAGGAGGCGACGGATCGGCTGGCCGGGCGCCGCGTTCCTGCGGGACGCGGCTGGTGTGGCGGGCGGCGGATGCATCGTGGCCGCTCCCGAGCCGATCGGAGACGTCCAGGACCTGGGTTGCGGCCATGAGCGTCCTCTCCGCGCTGAGGGTGAACGACGCGCCCAGGCCCTTGCCGTCCGCCCCCAGCCCGGCCCGCGCCAGCACGGCCATCCGATTCAGGCGGTTGTATAGGGTGAACAGGGGCGCGTTCGGCCCCTCGCAGAGGGCCCGGAGACGCGTCGCCGCCTCTGCGGCATCAAGGGCCGGGTCGCGCATCGCGACGGCCAGCACCACGGCCGCGTTCACCTCGCGGGGTTGTGCAAGGCCGGCGGCGGCGGAGAAGGCCTCCTCCCACGCGGTGCTGATGACGCCACCTTGGGCCATCAAGGCTCCAGCGTGCGCGTGGGTGCGGTGGTCGGCTTGCTGCTCGGCCCATTTGGCGACCGTGCCGATCTCGGCCAGGGTCTCCAGCAAGGGTGCGTCCGGGCCGGTGGCGAGTACGCGGAGTTCCTCGATGAGGCCGGCGAACACCTCCTGTCGGACGGCCTCGGCCTTGCTGGGGGTAAACGTGGGCGCGTCCAGGCGATCCGGCACGAACCCGGCCGCCACCACGCTCCGCGCCAGGCGGTTGACGTCCTCCAGCTCCAGGCCGCCGGCGGTGAACATCGCCGCGTTCTGCTGCTCGGGGGTGAAGCCGGCCTCGACCAGGATCGCCTCCAGCGCGGGGGCATCGGTGAGGGCATGGGCCAGCACGGTGTTGTTCGGCAGGCGGAGGAGCACCAGGTCTGCTGCGGGGTCGGACGCGGCGTCAGCACTGCGTTTGGGCACGACGGCACCTTCCGAGGAGGCGAAGGGGGATGATGCGGAGTGGGGCGAGCAGGACCTCGGTCGGGGTCAGCGTTGCCGCGGGCGGCCGGAACCGCCCTGCCGACCGGGCTGCTGTGCAGCGGCCGACGGGCCGTCAGAGCCGGGCGGGTTCAGGGCGTGCGCCGCGGTCAGTACCGCGGTGCGCACGGCCGTCAGCTGCAGGACGCCCTCGGCGGGCCGGCGCAGTGCGGCCAGCAGGTGCTGGGCGCGGTTCAGCGGCGCCTCGGCCGAGGCGTGGAGGTCGGCAAGGTGGCGGATCGCCTCGCCTTGTGTTTCCGGTGCGGCGGCGGTCGCTTCGGTGGCGGGCTGCGGTGCGGGGATGCCGTCGGTGTCCACGCCCTGCGCGGCCGCCGCCTGGAGGGTGAGCCGCCAGATCCGGTCGATGCGGTCGGCGGCTGCGGCCAGGCGGGGAGCCAGGTGGGCGCGCGTGTCGTCCGGGTCGTCGGCGGCTGCTGCGGTGGCCGCGGCGATCGCGTTCAGGGTCTGGGAGAGCGCCTCGCTTAGCTGCCGCAGCAGCTCGCGGGGCGGGTCGGAGGGGGAATCGGGCAAAGAGACCTCCCAAGAGAAGGAGGAGTGGGACTCTGACAGAGCGCTGTGCTGATGACAGTGGGTCAGGCGGTTTCGGTGAGGCGGGCGTCGGTGTCGAACATCGCCAGCTCGGCCGGGTGCAGCTGGTGGTGGGCGATGAAGCTGCGGTCGGCGATCTTCCACAGGCCGCGGCCGCGGGGCAGATCGGCCACCGCGCGCATCTCCACGCCGGTCAACCCCAGCAGGGCCCCGGTGGCGGCGAGTTGGTCGTGCTCCTGGCGGTAGATGATGCGAGTGGAGCAGTCCGACAGCAGCCCCTCGGCCAGGGCGCGGCTTCGGGATCCGGCGTCGCCGGCCGACAGCAGGTCGGAGAGGCGGTGGATGACCAGCAGGTTGGCGATCCCCAGGCCGCGGGAGAGTTTCCATTGGGCCTGCATGCGCTCCAGCAGGCCCTGGTGGCGCATCACCCGCCAGGCCTCGTCATAGACGACGAACCGCCTTCCCCCGCTCGGGTCGGACAGGGCGGCCTCCATCCACGCCGAGGCACAGGTCATCGCCAGGACCAGGGCGGTGTCGTCGCCGGTGCCGTTCAAGCGGGACAGGTCGATGGACAGCACCGGCACGCGCGGGTCGAAGGCGGTGGTGGAGGGGGCGTCGAACATGCCGGCCAGGTCGCCGGAGACCAGGCGGCGCAGGGCGTGGGCGACGTCGAAGACCGCGTCGCCCAATCGGCCGGCGACCTCCCCGGAGATCTTGGTGAGCACGTCGGGGTGGTTCAGGATCCGGGCGACGTGGGGGAGCAGGGGGACGGTGTGTTGGCCGGCGGCCCAGTTGACGGCCGCATCCAGGGCGACATCCAGTGCGGTGTGCTCCATCGGCGTCAACGGCCGGCCCAGGACCGTGCGGGTGAGGGAGGACAGCAGCAGCAGGCGCCGCTTGCGGACCTCCCCGGCCCACGCCGCCACGCTGACCCCGGCCGGTCGGGGCGGGGCGTCGAGGGGGTTCAAGCGGCCGGGGAGGCCGGGGCCGAGGGCGATGACGGAGCCGCCGAGCTGCAGGGTGACGCTGCTCCATTCGCCCTTGGGGTCGCAGGGCACGTAGACGCGGTAGCCGAAGCAGGTCGCCCTCAGCGCGATCGATTTGGCGAGTGCAGACTTGCCCATCCCGATGACCCCGGCGAGCAGGAGGTTGGGGTTGGTGAAGCCGGCCAGGCGTCCGTAGAGCTCGAACGGATCGAAGCAGAAGGCGGCCTCGGCGTGGACGTCCTGGCCGATCAGCAGGCCCTGCGCGCCGAGGCCGCCCTCGGCCAGGAACGGATACGCACCTGCCGCGACCGCGGTGGTCACCCGGTGCGCCGGCAGCTTCAACTTGCCGCCGCGCGCCGACGCCACTCCGGGGCGTCCACCGGGCGGAAACAGAGCTCCTGAGCCGGCGAGATCGTCCTGGTCCTCCGGTGCCGGCCGCTGGGCGGAACGTGCGTCCTCGGCGACCTTCCGTGCGTGCCGTTGGGCCTCGGCCAGCGCCTTTCGGCGCGCCTGGGCCTGGGCGCGTTTCACCGTCCGGGGGGTGAACAGCGGCGCTGCCGTTGCGCGGATGCGCATCAACGGCCCTCGGCGCCGTGCCGGATGCGGCCCGTGAACGAGGCGCGAAGCGCCGCCGGGGTCGCGGTGGCGCGCATCGCGGCGCCGGCTTTGACCTGGCGGCTGCAGATCTGCAGCGCGGGCCGGCCCTCCGGATGCGAGCCCCCGCATCCGGGGCGCTGCACGCTTCGCGTCTGGTCGGCAGGTTCGGTGCGGCTGGCGGCGTGGAAGGCGCGGTGGACCTCCTCGGCCGCCTGGAAGAGCCGCACCCGGGCCGCCGCCAGGTGATCGGCGCACGCATCCCCGGGCGGGCGCGGGGAGGCTGCGGTCAGGGTGTGGCAGGTGATCAGGATCTGATGGAGAGCGTCCAGATCGGCCCGCGCCGTCAGGCTCGTGCGGGTGGCGGCTTGGGCAATCTGCTGGCCGGCCAGCGCGAAGATCGCGCGGGCGGACAGCTCAGCATCGACGGCATCGGGGTCGAGAGCGGTAGTCATGGCAGGGCGGACCTCGTTCCGGCGGACGGAGAGGATGGCGGGGAACGCGGATGGAGCAGGCCGTCAGCGGGGGAGGGGCATCTGCGATCCGGCCAGGTAGGACAGACGGTGCAGCGGCTGGCCGACGCGGCCTGCGTTCCAGGCCCGGATCAGCACCGCCAGCTTCCAGGTCCGAGACCGGCTGCCATTCCCGGCCGAGGTCGCCCGCACCAGGGTGCGGCGCAGGGCCAGCACCGGATGCCCGTCGGGCAGCCCGGTGCCCGACGCGACCTGCTCGAGGAACACCGTCGCCGCGTCGGCGTCCTGACGGGTGAACAGGTGGTGGGCGAGCGCGAGGACGGACGCTTGCGGATACGGGAAGGCGGCATGGGTCTGGTGGGCCGCCTCGATGCTCTCGCGCATGGTCGGGCGGGCGGCGAGCAACTGGAGGACCTCGGAGGTGGTGGGGGCGTGGCCGGTCAGGCGAAGGTCGCCGACCTCCCACCGCCACAGCAGCCGCAACGCCGCCGCCAGCAGGTGAGGGCGCTGCTCGCCGTGCAGGGCCAGCACATCCCCGGCAGAGCGGCGGGAGCCGCAGTCCACCGACTCCTGCGCGGAGTCGGGAAGGTTCTCCACCAGCATCACCGGAACGCTGGCCTTGGAGCGGGCGACGGCCGCCAGGCGGTGCCGGCCGTCCAGGACGTCGCCGTGGACGCACAGCTTGATGGTGTCGCCGTTCAGCCGCCAGTGGCCGGCGGCCATGTCGCGGGCGTAGGCGGCCACCACCTTCTCGCGCAGCGGCCGCTGAACGGCATTGTGCGCCGCCAGCCAGCTGGTGGCCTGCCGAGGCCCGACGAGCAGCGTCCGCACCCGCGGAGCCGGACTGCTGGAAGGATCGCCGGCCGCGGTGTAGGCGAACGGGTCGAGGAAGGGGTCGAACGGGTCGGGTCCGGGGACGTCGACCGTCACTGGTCCAGCTCCTTGTCGATCGCGTCGGCGACCTGGCCGAGGTCTTCGGCCAAGGCGCGCAAGGTTTCGGCCCACCAGCGGCGCGACTCCGGCGGGGTGTCGGCGTGCGGAAGGTCGGCGGCCGCCAGGAACTTGGTGCTCGATCCCAGGCCGGCCAGCAGTTCGGGCAGCTGGTGGTGCACCGCGGCGCAGTGCGTGGCCAGGCGCTTGTCGCCGGCGATGCGGTCCTTGCGCTGGGCGACCCGCAGCTCCTCGCGCACCGCCTCCTCGATCTCATCCGGCAGCGGCCGCCGCCGCGGCGGATGCGGCTTCGGCTCCGGCACGCCCGGAATGTCGGCCAGCCGCACCTCCACGCCGAACTCGGCGCCGACGGTGTCGGTCGCCGACCGTTCGGTGCCGGGCGGCATCAGCATCGCGAGCGCCTCCGCCTTCAACTGCTCGTCCGACACCGCGGGCCCGAGGTCGGGTCCTGGCACCTCCGCATACACTTCATAGACTTTGCCGTCTATGCCCGTTATCTGACGTGGCCCATCTGGGCCACCTGACATGTCCACGTCTCGTTCAATCGTGGTCTTTCCGACACCCACTGCTGCGCCGATGGCGCGGGTGGACATCCCGGCCTCGGCCATCGCCTCGACGATCCGCTGGCGCTGGCCGCGGGGCAGCTGGACGCGGTGGGAGCCAAACTCCCCGTCCAGGTAGCTCTCCCAGCTCGCATAGCCCAGCGCCGCCCAGTCCCGGGCCCGGAATGCAGTGATCACCTCCTGCTGCCACTCGGCGACCACCCGCATCCCCGAGCGAATCCGCGCAGCCCGCTTCCGCGCCTGATCGGGGGTGGCCGGTGCGATCGGGAGGTCCGACGGCTGCGGCGACGGGCGGTCTCCGTATAAGTTCATGACTGCATCTCCTTCAGCGTGTTGGCGGCTGGTCAGGCGAGGTCGAAGTCGTCCCGGGTGAGCTGCTCCTGTGCGGCCAGCCGCTGCTGGGCGATCGCGAAGTAGTGCCCACTCACCTCCGCGCCGACGAAGGCGTAGCCCTCGGCCAGCGCGGCGACCCCGGTGGTGCCCGAGCCGGTGAACGGATCGCACACCGTGCCGCCCGGCCGGCAGATCTTGACCAGCTGCCGCATCACCTCCAGCGGCTTCTGCGTGATGTGGACCCGGTCCTTGCGCGGCTGGGAGGCGGAGTAGATCCCGGGCAGGAACACCGGATTGCTGGCCGCGTCCATCGGGCCCTTCGATCCCCAGGGCACGAACTCGCACTCCTGCTTGAACCGGCCCTTCTGCGGCCGGGAGACCGGCTTGTGCCACACGATCACCCCGCGCCACAGGTAGCCGCCGCCCTGCAGCGCATCGGTGGTCGGCGCCAGCTGCCGCCAGTCGCAAAAGACGGCCGCAATGCCGCCGGCGCGGGTGGCGCGGTAGCACTCGGTCAGGATCAGCGTCAGCCACCGGGTGTAGGAGTGCTGGTCGCGGGCTTCCCCGGGGAAGTCCTTGAGGTTCTCGTCCTTGGCGGAGGTGTACTTGGCGCGGGCGGTGCGGCCGGTGCGCTCGGCCGAGGTGGTGCCGCCGGAGTTGTAGGGAGGATCGGTGATCACCGCGTCGATCGACGCGTCGGTGAGGGTGGTGAGCACGGCGAGCGCGTCGCCGCGGTGCAGGGTGTAGGGCATCGATCCAAGCGCCTCCTGAGAACCAAGCGTGCACGGGCGACGAGCTGCACACGGTGCGCAACTC
This sequence comes from Mangrovactinospora gilvigrisea, assembly GCF_001879105.1. Classification (GTDB taxonomy): domain Bacteria; phylum Actinomycetota; class Actinomycetes; order Streptomycetales; family Streptomycetaceae; genus Mangrovactinospora; species Mangrovactinospora gilvigrisea. The sequence goes on from NZ_MLCF01000031.1 coordinate 16,193, forward strand.
CCTTCCCACACCTCAATTCTCCCCGCACCGACCGACCCGACTTCGCTGAAGGCCGGTCGTCCCCACCGGCTTAATCTGGAAGCACCTCGAAAACCTCGTCCCGCCCGCAATTCCCGGGCGATGAACGGTGCGCGGGCCGCCGGTGCCCGCGCTTGCTCTCGTCGTGGTCCCCCCATTGGCACGCCCCGATCCCGGAGGCCGCATGCCGCATTCCTTCTCCCGTGCACGACCCGACCGCAGAACCCGCCCCTATCCCGAGGCCCCTCGATCCCGTCCGGGTTCGGGCGGCGGATGAAGCGCGCCCTCGTCCTGGGCCTCGCCGCCCTGCTGGTGCTGCCCCTGATCGTGCTGCTGCCGATGCTGCTGGCCGGCGGCGACGCCGCCTCGGCCACCTGTGCCGGCGGGGCCTCCGTGGACAGCGCGGCGGTCGCCGAGGCCGTCCAGCAGATCCTCGACAAGGGGGCCGGCGCGAAGACCCCGAAGGTGGAGGGCCTGTCGGATCCCGGCGGGCAGATCCCCAATGCGAAGATCGTCGTCGCGACCGGGATCGCCATGAACGTGCCCGCCCGCGGCCAGGTCATCGCCCTGGCCACCGCCCTGCAGGAATCGGGGCTGCGCAACCTCTCCTACGGCGACCGCGACTCGTTGGGCCTGTTCCAGCAACGCCCCTCGCAGGGCTGGGGCAGCGCCGCGCAGATCACCGACCCCGTCCACGCCTCCACCGCCTTCTACACCCACCTTCTGCACCTGTCCGGCTGGCAGCAGATGACGGTGGATCAGGCCGCCCAGCACGTCCAGCAGTCCGCCACCCCCGGCGCCTACGCCCACTGGGAACCCCTGGCCACCGCCCTGCAAACCGCGCTCGCCACCCACCTCAACGGCACCACCACCCCAACACCCACGCCCGGAACAGCCGAGCCCGTCACCGATGTCTCCTGCACCAGCACGAACGCCGCCGCTCCGCCGCCGGGCACCGTCCCGGCCGGCTACCGCATCCCTGCCGGCGCGCCGGCCGCAGTGCGTGCCGCGCTCCAGGCGGCGATGGCCCGGCTGGGCACCCCGTACCAGTGGGGCGGCACCTGCACCGCACCGAAGAGCGGGGATCCGATGAAGCGCTGCGACTGCTCCTCGCTGGTCCAGCAGTCCTACGCTGCGGCCGGGATCGGCCTGCCGCGCACCACCTACGCCCAGGTCCACGCCGGCCGGCCCGCCCCGCAGGACGCGCTGGAGGCGGGGGATCTGCTGTTCACCGAGGGCAGCGCCGCCGCCCCGAACCACGTCGGGATCTACCTAGGTTCCGGCTATCTGATCGAGGCCCCGCACACCGGCGCCGTGGTGCGGATCGTGCCCCTGAGC
>NZ_MLCF01000032.1 GCF_001879105.1 Mangrovactinospora gilvigrisea
GACGGCCCGCGCGTCATCGACTTCGGCATTGCCCGCGCCCTCGACGAGACCGCGCTCACCGTCAGCGGCCAGGTGATCGGCACCCCCGGGTTCCTCTCCCCGGAGCAGGCCCGCGGCCATGCCATCGGCCCCGGCGCGGACCAGTTCTGCCTCGGCCTGATCCTCGCCCATGCCTGCTCCGGGACGCATCCGTTCGGGGTGGGCCGGCTGCCGCAGATGCTCTACCGGATCGTCTACGAGGCGGCCGACCTCTCCGCCGTCCCGGACGGGCTGCGGCCGACGGTCGCGGCGCTGCTGGCGCGGGCGCCGGAGGAGCGGCCCGGCCCCGAGCAGGTGCTGGCGCAGCTGCAGGTGGACGCGAGCGACGGGGACGAGCCGTGGCTGCCGCCCGCGTTCCTGGACCTGGTGCTGGACCGGATGCGGTTGCGGATGGCCGGGGTGCCGGAGGCGACCGCCCCGGAGGCGGTCGCCGCGCCCGCGGCCGCGGTGGGGTTCGGGCCGCCGGAGTACCCCGCGCCCGAGGCCGAGGCCGTGCCCGTGCCCGAGCCGGAGCCGGAGCCGGAGCGTCAACTCCGGGCCGCGCCCGCGCCCGAGCCCGAGCCCGCCCCCGGACCGGCGCCTGCGGCGGAGCGTCCGCCGCGCGTCACGCGCCGGGCCGTGATGACCGCCGCGCTCGCCGGCGCCGCCGGGATCAGCGGGTTCGCCGCCTGGCGGCTCACCGCCGCGGGCGCCTCGGACGCCGGCTCCTCCGGGGGCTCCGCCGTCGATCGCGCCGCGGACGTCACGCCGGCGGCGGCCGCCCCGGCGCACGCCTGGGACGTCGCCCTGCCGGCCGTCGGCGCACTCGCCGTCAGCGGGGACACCGTCCTCGTCGGCCACGCCAAGGGCCTGGACGCCGTGCGGATCTCCGCGCGGAAGACGGCCTGGTCCGCCACCCTGCGCACCGGGGGAGCCGTCTCCTCGCTCGCCGTCTCCGGCGGCCGCGCCTACATCGGGACCATGGCCGGCGAGATGGTCGCCGCCGATGTGCGCACCGGCCGGCAGCTGTGGAAGCACCGGATGGTCGACCCGGTCGAGGTGTTCGCCGTCGCCCCGACCTCCGACGCGGTCTACTTCGGCTGCGCGGACGGCTTCGTGCACTGCTTCGGCCTCGCCCCGTCCATCGGTTCGGACGGCATGGCGATGGAGCGCTACATGGCCACCCTGCACGGGAACGCCACCGGGCTCTCGCCGGCGCCCGGCGGGGTCTACGTCGCCGACTACCACGCCGACGCCCCGAACGAGGACGCGCTGTGGCTGGTGCGCGGCATGAACACGCTGAGCCGGGAGTTCCAGCCGGGCGGCGACGGGATGTACGCGCTGGACCGCTCCGGCCCGGACCGGATGCTCGTCGGCACCGGCCGCGCACTGACGCTCCTCGACCTGGGCACCATGCAGCCGGCGGCCGAGTGGAAGCGGTCGTTCGCCACCGACGGGGCCGCGCAGCGGATCGCGGTCTCCGGTGGCACCGCGTTCGTCGGGACGCCGCACAGCGTCGCCGCCGTCGCGCTGGCCGACGGCACCGGCCGCTGGAAGGCGCCGCACGCGGTGGGCGCCGGCGGGGCGTTGGCGCTCTGCCCGCTCGGGGGCGTGGTGTGCGTCGGCGGCAGGAGCGCGCTGATCAGCGTGGACGCGAGGAGCGGCGCCGCGCTCGGGAGGTATCCGCTGGCCGGGCCGGTCGCCGCGCTGGACGCCGCCGGCGGGGCGCTCTACGCCGGGCACGGCGGGGGGCTCTCGGCGTTCCGGGCTGCCTGAAGCGCTTGGTCAGGGGCGCTCGGCGACCACGTGCAGCAGAGCGGCCACCCGGCGGTAGGGGTCGGTGCGGCCGGCCCGCTCCGCCAGCGCCAGCACCCGGTCGAGCTCGTCCGGTTCGGGGAGCGGGGCGTCGGAGGGGGCGGCGTCGGTGAGGACGCGGACGCCGTACCAGGCGCGCGTCGGCAGGCCGCCGGCGGCGAGCGCGGCCGTCAGCTCGTCGAGGCGGTCGGCGCGGGCGCCGACGCCGATGCGGTTGAGGTAGGCCGTCCCCGCGAAGGCGCGCTCCGCAGCCTCCCAGTCGCCGAGCAGGCCGGGTCGGAGGGCCAGCGCGTCGCCGTTGCGGACCAGCAGCGAGACGAGGCCGCCGGGGGCGGTGACTCGGGCGAGGGCGTCCAGCAGCGGGCCGGGATCGTCGAAGTACATCAGCACCCCGTGGCAGAGCACGGCGTCGAACGCGCCCGGGGGGAAGAGCTCGACGAGCCGCTCGGCGTCGCCCCGGACGGTGCTCACCCGGGCGCGGACCTCCGGGGGTTCGGCGTCCAGGGCGCGGGCGAAGTCGGCGAGCAGCGCGGGGGAGGCGTCCAGCCCGACCACCCGGTGGCCGCGGCGGGCCAGCAGCAGGGCCTGGGTGCCCTGCCCGCAGCCCACGTCCAGCACCCGCCGTGGCGGCGCGTCCGCCGGGAGGTGCGCGGCGAGCTGACGGCCCACCAGCTCCTGGCGCACCACCTGCCGCAGCGTCCCGAGCCGCGCCCGCCACTGCGCTTCGCCCGCGGCGAATGATGTACCCACGCCGCCCCCTTTCGTCGGACGCGAGCCTAGTGCCGTGCTGGAGGTCAGGCGATTGCGCAGGCGGCGAGGGCGGCGAGGACGCGGGGTTTGGACGGGGAGGCCGGGGCGCTCAGCAGGGACGCGCCGCCGCGGCGGGCCGCGGCGAGGGTGAGGCGGTCCAGCGCGAGCAGCATCCGCACCAGGCGGCGGCCGGCCGGCGGGGTGGTCGCCAGCAGCGGGCCGCGGGCGGCGGCCATCGCCGCCGCGGCGCGGTCCAGTTGGGCGGCGAGCAGGGCGCGGACGGCCGGGGTGTCGCGGCGCCGCTCCAGGTCGGCGCGGGTGACGCCGTGCGCGGCCAGCGCGTCGGCGGGGATGCCGAGCCGCCCGCGGGGCAGGTCCTCGGAGAGGTCGTTGACGAAGTCCAGCCGCTGGCCGGCGTCGATGAAGGTGCGGCAGGCGGCGCGGTCGGCGCCGAGCACCCCGGCGACGAGCATGAAGGCGGGCAGCGAGTAGGCGTCGAGGTAGCGCTGGTAGTCGTCCTCGGTGGCGAAGCCGGTGGTGTCGCGGTCGGTGGTGGCGGTGGGCAGGTACGTGTCGAGGTGCCCGGCGAGGGCGGGGTGCGCGCGGACGGTGCGGCCCAGCGCGCGCAGCGTCGCGTCGCCGGCTGCGCCGGGGGAGGCGAGCGCGTCGCGGGTGCGCCGCTCCCAGTCGGGCCACGGCAGGGTCTCGTCGCCGTCCCCCTCCAGGATGTTGTCGCTGCGGTGCATGTACGCGGTGGCGGCGAGGGCGTGCGGCACCAGGCCGCGGGGGAGCAGCAGTTGGACGGCGAGCGCGGCGGCGGGCTTGTAGCCGATGACGAGGGCGCGCTGCCGGGTGTAGTCGTCCCGCAGCCCGGCCTCGGTGATCCCGGCGGCGTCCAGCGCCCTGCTCCAGCGGCGCGGGGGTCGGCTCATGCCGCGGAGCGTAGCCCGTGGGCGAGATGCGCGGCGAGCCAGGCGCCGGCGTCGGCGGCGCCGGTGCAGGCGGCGTAGAGGTTCTTGGCGGTGTCGCCGCCGTCGTCGAGGATCTTGCAGCTGAGGCCGGCCGGGTCCCGCTCCGCGGCCGCGGCGGGCGTCGGGGACGCGGCGAGGACGGCGGCGGCGGTGAGGACGGCGAGGGCGAGGGGGCGGCGGCGCACGGGCGTCTCCCGGGTCGGACGGGTGGGGTTCGCCAGCACTCTAGGGAACTGATGCCCCGTCACCCCCGTGGACATGCCCGGCAACCGACTGAACCCGGCGCACGCGCGTCCCGCGCGCCCTGCGCGCGCCGCGCGGCATCCCGGCTCCGCGCCCCCGCCCGCCGCGGAAGGCCGCGGCCGCCACCGCGGCGGACGGGTGATGCCGCGCGAAAGCCGAGCCCCGTCCCCCCCGCCGCAGCCGCCGACGGCAGCAGGCGCTGCTGCCGCGGTGCCGAGGCGATGGGTGACGTACAGCGCGTTGGCCACCGCAGTTCGGTGCCCGGGGCCCCGGCCGCTGTCGCCGGCGGCGGCGTCCGCGCGTTCGGGGCCGGGGTGGTGTAGCCCCCCGCCCTCGCCGGCAGCGGCAGGCGCCGCGCGGGATGGTCGTGGTGCCGTGGTGCCGAGGCGATGGGTGACGTACAGCGCGATCGCAACCGCGCTCGGGCCCCGGGGCCTTAGCCGCTGTCGCCGGCGGCGTCCGCGAGTTCGGGGCCGGGGTGGTGTAGCCCCCCGCCCTCGCCGGCAGCGCCAGCCGCCGACGGCAGCAGGCGCTGCTGCCGCGGTGCCGAGGCGATGGGTGATGAACAGTGCGTTCGCCACCGCAGTTCGGGGCCCGGCCCCGGCCGGACAGCGTAGCCCCGCGCCCCCGTCGGTGGCGGCAGGCGCCGCGCGGGATGGTCGTGGTGCCGTTGGGCTGGGGCGGTGGGTGATGGACAGTGCGTTGGCCACCGCAGTTCGGGGCCCGGCCCCGGCTGCTGCCGCCGGCGGCGGCCGGAGAGGGCCGGCCGGGCCCGCCTCGTCCGCTATCCCCTCACCGTCGCGGATGCGACGTGGCGGCGCCCCTCCCCCCGGGCGGGGGGAGGGGCGCCTCGGACGCGGGGAGGCGTCAGCGGATGAGGGTCTGGGCGAACTGGAGGCCGCCGGTGCAGATGTTGGCGCCGACCAGGATGCCGGTGGCCACGGCCTTCGCCTGGCCCTGGGTGTTGACGGCGACCGCGTAGGAGACGCGGGCGATGTCGTCCGTCAGGTTGCCGACCTCGTTGACGATGGCGATGCTGCGCGGCGCGCCCGCCGGGTCCTGGGCGAGCTCCGTGAAGTGGTAGATGGTGCAGATCGCGCCGGGCAGCACCAGCACCGCGTCGACGATCGCGCCGACGCCGCGCCCGTCGGAGACGGCCAGCCCGCCGAACCGCTGGGAGGACGCGAACGCCTTCTGGGCCGGCCCGGAGAAGATCAGCTTGCAGAGGATCCGGATGCCCGTGGTGGTCGTGGAGACCGCCGAGACGTACGCGTTGGAGATCGGGTCGTTGGGCGCCAGCACATTGGCGAGCCCTGCGGAGACCCCGCTGACCACGCCGAAGACCGCCGAGGGGATCGCCCACGGATTCTGGCCGTTGGGGGAGGCCGCCTCGAAGCCGGCCACGATGGTGCCGCCGAAGAGCGAGCAGAAGCCGGCGACCGCGTGCCCGGTGATGTGGATCGCGGTGGCGGTGGACGGCGAGAGCGCGACGCCCTCGGCCAACGCCGGCGCGCCGGTGACGGCCTCGGCCCGCGGCGCGGTGATCGCCGCCGCCTCGGTGGCCTTCCCCTGGAAGGCGTTGACCAGGGTGTTGTAGTCCGTCACGGTGATCAGGAAGGTCGTCTCGGCGTTGTTCGGGAACGGCGCCGTCCCCGTGGCGATCTTCTGGGCGACGGTCACCGGCAGGGCGACCGTCCAGCAGATCAGGTCGAGGAAGGAGAAGTCCGGGACGCCGAAGGCGTTCAGCACGTCGGAGACCACCGGGATGTGGATCGGCGTGTCGAGGACGGCGATCGCCGCCTTGGCGATCTGCTTGACGATGTCGAAGAGCGTGTCGACGACGATCCGCGCGGTGTCCAGCGCCAGGTCGCCGAGGATCGCGGCGAGCTTCTGCAGGATGTCGACCACCGGCAGGGTGTCGAAGTCCGCGGCGAGCAGCTGGAGCTGGTCGATGGTGTCGCCGATCGCCTGCCCCTCCTGCTGGATCGCGTTGATCAGCAGCTGGATGGGGTTGGCCGCCGGGTTGACGGCCGGCATCGGCCGCACCGTCGTCAGCGAGCTGCCGTTGGCCTCCAGGTGGTGGGAGAGCAGCGCCCCGGGCGCGGTCTGCTGGGCGTCCGGCGCCGAGCGGCTGTTCGGGGTGGCGGTGCCGTCCGCCCCGAGCCCGGAGAAGGTGCCCAGTCCGGCCCAGTTGTTGACGGCCTGTTTGACGTTGCCGATCAGGGTGTCGAACTCGCCCTTCACCACGTCGATCTGGTCGACCTGGTGGTTGAGGTAGACGCGGGTGAGGTTCTGCACGACCTGCTTGGTGCGGGTGATGTCGCCCCAGTCGAAGGCGAACTCCAGGTAGTCCAGCAAATCCTCGGCGGCCGTCTTGAGCGCCGAGTAGAGCCACTCGGCGGCGCCGACCACCGCCTCGACGGAGTCCAGCACGCACTGGTAGGCCTGCCCGGCGACGGTGACGACGAGGTTCCACAGCCCGGTGGCGGTGTCCTGGATGAAGCGGACGGCCTCGCTGAGGCCCTCCTCGACCTGCTCGCCGAGCCAGGAGAACAGGTCGCCGGCGTCCACGAGCAGGGTGTCGGCGGAGACCAGCGAGGTGGCGACCGGGAGCCCCGGCCCGCGCACCCCCTTGACGCCCGGCACGGTCGTCGGCAGCGCGTCGTAGGCGGCGGCGAGCTGGACGTTGCCGGCCGCCACCGCGGCGAGCACCGACGGGCTGGTGCCCGGCGGCACCAGCATCTTGCTGCTGCCGTCCGGGTAGTTGATGACGGCCGAGGTCAGCGCGCCGGGCGTGGTGAGCGCGGCGGCCTTGCGGAAGGCGTTGTCCATCGGGTTGACGGTTGCCGCCGCCCCGGAGACGGCCGCCTGCAGCCGGGTGCCGGAGACGGTCTGCACGGGCTCGATGACGGTGACGGCCCCGGCGGCGTCCGTCGGGATCCGCACCGGGGTGGGCCCCAGCACGTAGTAGAGGTGGTTGACGCGGACCGCGGTGACGTTGTCCGCGGTGAGCGTGACGGAGACGTTCGGGGCGGGCTGCCCGGTGGTCGCGTCCACCACCTGGATGCGGGTGGTGTAGGAGGGGAACCGCTCGGCCGGGGTGCCGGTGGAGGGCGGGTCGAGGGTGATGTCCCAGAACGACCAGAGGCCGGTGTCGGGAGACTTGACGGCCTTGGTGAGCTTGTTCTGGCCGGTGTGGGCGAAGATCGTGTTGGCGTCCGCCTTCCGGTCCAGGTAGGGCGAGAGCTGCTCCACGCCGGTGAGGATGGGCAGCGGCACGCTCCAGGCCAGCGCGCCCGCGGTGATCTGGGCGCTCGGGCAGGTGGCGTAGAAGATCTCGTTGTCCGCGTTGAGCCCCCACACCAGGACGGTGCCGCCGCTGGTCTCCGCCCACAGCTGGCGCACCCCGAGGAAGCGCGGGCTGTTCAGCACCGGCATCGGCGTGGCGCCGCTGGCCTGGTTGCCGGCGGCCAGGTAGTACAGCGTTCCGGCGGAGGTGACGAAGAGGTCGGTGGTGTTGTCGGCGTTGCGGGCGGGGGCGATGGCCTCCGGGGCGGCGCCGCCGGGCAGCTGGTAGAGGCTGGGCGGGGCGGGCACCTTGGGGTTGAAGGCGTTGTAGAGCGGCTGGTACTGGAACTGCGGCGACCCGGCGACCCTGCCGATGGTGTAGATGCCGTCGACGTACTGGCCGGTGCGCCGGCCCAGCCGGCTGGTGTAGGTGCCGGCCTGGAGGTCGATGGCCAGGTCGTGGGGGTGCCAGGCGTGGCCGTCGGTGCGCGCCGGGTCGATGTAGTACCGGAAGATCAGCCCGGTGGGCGCGGACGGGTCGCGGAGCACGTCGACGACGATGTACTCGCCGTCGGAGGCCTCGCCGACGAAGACCCCGGCGATCTTCACGGCCGACAGGGAGTGCGCCGGGTCGTCGAACGGGTAGGCCGTCCAGTCCGGTTGGGTGCTCCAGGAGGTGTCGGCGTCGGAGTTGCCGAGGCTCAGGTAGAGGTGGTCGTTGCGCGGGTCGGAGACCACCATCGCCAGATGGATCGAGTTCGGCCCGCCGGCCGGCACATGCGCGGTGGCGAAGGCGCTGGGTCGGGTGTCGGTGCGGCCCGGGAAGTCCCGTCCAAGGACGGCCGCGCCGAGGTCGGAACGCTCCCAGCCGCCGCGTTCGGCCGGCACCTCCTTGGTGAGGTAGAGCGCCCGGTCGGTGCCGAGCGAGAACAGCAGCGAGGTGCCGTCGGCGGCCTGCAGGGCCTCGAAACTGGCGTCCGGGGCGAGGACCTCCGCCTGAAGGTAGTTGTGCATCAGCTCGCTGGAGCAGGTCAGGGAGTAGCTGCTCATCGGCGTCGCCGCCTCAACTGGGGTCGGTGTAGGTGATGTGCGAGACCAGGTCGCTGCTGCCGGCGAAGGCGACCGACTTGAAGGCGAAGGTGCGCCCGCCTGGGAAGACGAAGTTCTGGGCGACGGAGACGGGGATGTCGGTCAGGCTCGTCGAGGTGACGCCGCGCAGCCAGGTCGAGACCGACGAAATCAGCGAGTTGAGCTGGGTGAAGAAGTTGAGGAACGGGTCGGTGGAGGGGTTCTTGGAGTCGTCCCGCCGGGCGGTCGTCAGGGTGACGGCGAGCCGGCCGTCCTGGCCGACGGCGAGCGTGTAGGTGTCGGTGACGGTGAGATCGACGACGTTGCCGTCCGCCGAGGTGGCGAGGCTGCGCGCGTACAGGTAGACCACCAGGTGCTGGACGATCTGGATGGTGGTCCCGGAGAAGGTCACCGTGCAGTCGTAGGAGGGGTGCAGCTCCATCCGGCCCAGGTCGCCGTTGAGGCCCGCCTGGTCCGAGGCGGCCGCGTCGTAGTGGTAGGTGAGCACGGTCGGCCCGGACGGGGGCATGGTGACGGTCGGCTGCTGACCGCGCGTCAGCGACCAGGCGTAGTTGGTCTGGGCCTTGCCCACGTCGTAGGTGACGGTCACCGACGGCCGGTAGCAGTTGGCGGAGACCCGGCCGATCAGCTGGCTGTGGAAGTAGTTCGCGAAGGTGTGCCGGTTGATCGCGACGACGCCGTCGTAGTCGGCCTCCTCCGCGGGGTCGATCCAGTTCCAGTTGAACCGGCTGGCGACGGGCAGCGCGTCCCCGTCGGCCGCGCACAGGTAGTTGAGGGTGGCGAGGTCGAGCTGGTCCTTGGTGGGGTTGACGACGGTGGCGCCGGTGGCGTCGACGAACGGGTTCACCTCGAGGTTGAGGTCGGAGAGCGTGAGGGTGGAGGTCGGCGCGCCGGTCTGCTTGATGGTGCAGCCCAGCAGCGGCTGGCCCTGCGACTGCAGCTGGGTGAAGTAGGCGCCCAGGAACGCCTGCTGCAGTATCTGATAGAGCGTGGTTCCGGGAACGACCCCGCTGATCGTCGGCACGTTCTCCAGCGCCGCATTGTCGAGGTCGAAGAGGAGCTGCTGGACGCTGAACGCACCCGGCCCGAGATTCTTGATCTGGGCCTGCACGGCCTGCGGCAGCTTTCCGAATTCGGATTCGTCGGCGGTGGTGAGGCGGAGATCCACCTTGGAGGTGAACACCCAGGGCTTGCCGGGCTGCTGGGATTCGCTGAACCAGGTCGGCGGGGAGTAGCCGCCGCCGGGGTTGAGCTCGACGACGGTGAACTGCGAGCAGAGCAGGTTGTAGATGACGGCGGAGGTGTCCCCGCCGAGCGTCACGATGTCCGGGATCTGCGCCGGGGGCAGCCCGGGCGGCAGCCCGAGCTGGGCGCGGAAGCCCATCATGAACCGGGCGTGGATGAGATTCTGCAGGTCCGGGTCGGTCGCCGGGTCGGCGGTCGGCGGGATCGCGAACGGGTCGGCGTCGTTGGCGAGCTTCTTCAGCTCGGCGTAGTCGATCGCGGTCGGATTGCCCTTGGCGTCCGCGACGTAGCAGACGGTCGTCACCGGCTCGCTGAGGGCGGAGAGGAAGGACTTGACCGTCGCGTTGATGCTGGCCTGTGTGGTGGCCACGACGAAGTCGTACCCGTATTTGGGCGACGACAGGTTGGAGGAATTCGCGCTCATAGTGGCACAGCCTTCTACGAGTGAGGAGTAATGCCCGAGCACACAAAAAGGGGACGAGACCCGACGGTGGTTCCGGGGCTCGACGGTTTCGTGAAGCTACTGCCGCTCCTGACAGGCTGTCAAGCGGCAGTGTGGTGCATAACTATTGCGGCGGATGGGTGCAAAGTTCGGCGCCGTGAAAAGGCCCGCCACGGGTGCGGAATTCGGTCCCGCGCCACGCCTGGTTGCCCAGCCGTGGGCCGCGGGCCGCGGGTGTCAGCTGGTGGCGCCCGTGTAGCGGCGGAGGCCGCGGCTCCAGGTGGCGGCGGTGAGGGCGCAGAGGGCCGCGGTGGCGGCCAGGGCGGTGGCGGCCGTAAGGAGGGACGCGTCGCGGACCAGCGCGGAGGCCGGGACGGTGGCGATCAGGCCGACCGGCAGCGCATAGGTGAGGACCAGGTCCAGCGGGCGGCGGTAGAGCTGCACCGGGTAGCGGCCGAACTGCCAGGTGGCGCTGTAGACCGAGTCCAGCGCCAGCCCCAGCGCCCAGAAGCCGACCGCCGCGACCAGCGTCCGCGTCGCCCACATCACCGCCGACGCCGACGCCGTCAGCAGCAGCCAGACCGCCACCGCCGCCACCGACGGCGGCGCCGGCTCCGCGGCCACCCCGCCCGCCACCACCAGCACCCCCGCCGCCGACTGCAGCAGCGCCGCCGGCGCGCACCCGCCCAGCGTCGCCAGCAGCAGGGAGGACGCCGGCTGGGTGAGAACCTGGTCGAACCGCCCGTCCCGCAGCCGCTGGTGGAACCACGCCAGGTTCGGCTCCACCAGCGCCGACCGCAGCCCGCTGACGATCTGGAACGTCCCCAGCAGCACCACCGCCGACGCCGGGTCCCAGCCGCCCAGCGCCCGCGTCCGGCTGTAGACGGCGCCCAGCGCGGCCAGCGACGACACCCCGCCGACCACCGCCAGCACCAACTCGAAGGCGAAGTCCGCCCGATGGGCCAGCGCCCGCCGCAGCGCCGCCGACTGCAGCGCCGCCAGGATCCGCAGCGTGTGCATCCGTCCTCAGCCTCCCACCGCGGCGAACCGCCGCAATCCGCGCCGCCACAGCAGCGCCACCGCACCCACCAGCACCACCAGCCAGCCCAGTTGGACCGGCAGCACCTGGAGGACGTCCGCCTGCCCGGACGCCACCTCCGCCGGAGCGCCGAGCGCCGCCCAGAACGGCAGCAGCCGCCCCACCGCCGCCCCCGGCCCCGGCAGCAGCGCCAGCGGCGCCGCCATCCCGCCGAGCAGGAACAGCAGCGTCTCCATCAGCGACACCGCCCCGTGCGCCCGCTGCGTCCAGAACGCCGAGAACGACGCCCCGCAGGTCAGGCAGAACCGCAGCGCCATCGCCAGCAGCAGCGACGGCACCGCCGCCAGCAGCGCCGCCGGCCGCGGCAGCGCCCCCGTCGCCGCCGCCGCGGCGACCACCACCGGCAGCCCGAACACCCCGTACCAGAAGCGGATCGCCAGATTGGTCGCCACCGCCCCCAGCAGCGCCGGCTGCGGCCGCACCAGGGTGTCGGCGAAGGTGCCGTCGTAGACCGCGTTGGCGAAGGTGTGCTGCTCGAACGAGACGGTCAGCAGCTGCACCGCCGCGAGCGCCAGGTAGTAGGACGTCACCCCGTGCGCGCCGGGCGCTGCCGCCGTCCACACCAGCAGGCCCAGCAGCGGCGCCACCGACTGGTCGACGATCAGCGTGATCAGGAACGACCGCAGGCTCCACCAGGTCACCGACTCCCGCCAGCAGGCCACCGCCAGCAGCCGCGCGAAACCCCTCACTCGGCGTCCTCCTGGTGGAACCGCGCCAGCACCGCCTCCAGCGGCGGCTCCTCCACCGCCAGTTCCGCCACCGGCAGCCGCGCCAGCAGCTCGCCCACCACCCGCGGCACCTCCGCCCGCGGCACCCGCAGCGCCACCCGGCCGCCCTCGCCGCGCTCCTGCACCGTCCCGAACCGCTCCCACTCGGCGGTGGCACCGGCCACGGCCGGCGTCACCCGCACCAGCTGGTGCGGCGCCAGCTCCGCCGCCAGCCGGTCGAGCGCGCCGTCGTAGCGCACCCGGCCGCGCTCGATCAGCAGCACCCGGCGGCAGAGCGCTTCCACGTCCGGCATGTGATGGCTGGTCAGCAGCACCGTCGCCGCGGTCCGCTCGGCGTACCCGGCGAGGAACGCCCGCACCGCCGCGGCCGCCGCCACGTCCAGGCCGATGGTCGGCTCGTCCAGGAACAGCACCCGCGGCCGGTGCACCAGCGCCGCGGCCAGCCCGGCCCGCATCCGCTCGCCCAGCGACAGCGCCCGCACCTGGCGCCCCATCAGCTCCGCCAGCTCCAGCAGCTCGCCCAGCTCCGCGAGGTTGCGGCGGAACTCCGCATCCGGGACCTCGTAGAGCAGCCGCTGGAACCGCAGCGTGTCCAGCACCGTCAGCTCCTCCGGGCCGCCCAGCGGACGGCTGCCGCGCACCAGCGCGATCCGCCGCAGCAGCGACCGCTCCCGCCGCCACGGCACCCGACCCAGCACCCGGGCGGTGCCCGCGGTCGGGTGCAGGATCCCCGCCAGCATCTTCATGGTGGTGGTCTTGCCGGCGCCGTTGGGGCCGAGGAACCCGGCCACCTCGCCCGGCCGCAGCGCGAACTCCAGCCCCCGGACGGCCCGCACCGTCCGGTAGCGGGGCCGGACCACGGAGGCGAGCGCGGCGCGCAGACCGGGCGGGCGCACGGGCGCGCGGAAATCCATCCCCAGGCCGTCCGCGAGCACGGCGGGGGTTGCCGAACTGGTAGTCATGCCCCGAACCTAGGAGCCTCACGCAAGCTGAAGGACCATCCGGACACGCACCGTCATCAGCCCAGGAAGAGAGGATCCGTGGAGACCGCAGACGGCAGCGAACCTGCGTCGGCACTTCAAGGTTCCGCAGGAGGCCCGGCCGCGCCGGAGCCCCCGGCGCTGCGCCCCGTCGACCTCGCCCGGGACGCCGGCCTGAGCGTCAGCCAGGTCCGCACCTACGAGCGGCTCGGCATCCTGCCGCCCGCCGACCGCACCCCGGCCGGCCACCGCCGCTACGGCCCCCGCCATCTGCACGCGCTGCGCACCGCCCGCACCGCGATGGCCGGCTACGGCTGGCAGACCGCCGCCGATGTGCTCGCCGCCGTGCACCGCGGCGAACCCGCCCGCGCCCGCACCCTGGTGGACGAGGCGCACGGCCGGCTCGCCGCGCAGCGCGCCCGCACCCGGGAGGCGACCGCCGCCGTCGACGCCGCCCTCGCCGCGGCCCGTCCCGACGCCGCCGCGGAACGCGGCCCCCGCGGCCGCCGCGCCGAGCCGCTGCGCATCGGCGAGGCCGCCGCCCGCGCCGGCGTCCGGGTCTCGGCGCTGCGCTTCTGGGAGGACGAGCACCGGCTGCTCGCCCCCGCCCGGGAGGCCGGCACCGGCTACCGCCGCTACGACGCCGGGGAGTTGGCCAAGGTGACGCTCATCGCCCTGCTGCGCTCCGTCGACTACCGCTTCCCGATGATCGCCCAGGTGCTGGAGGAGCTCGCCGCCGGCAGCCCCGAGCAGGTGCGGACCGCCCTGGAGGCCCGCCTCACCCGGCTCGACGAGTCCTCCGCCGCCTGCCTCGCCGCCACCGCGGCCGTGCACGACTATCTCCGTGCGTGGCACGCGTCCCCCGCGCCCGCGCCCGTCCGGCGATAATCCCTGCGAACGCACGACGGACCGAAGGGACGGACGCATGCGCATTCTTGTGGTCGGGGCCGGAGCCACCGGCGGCTTCTTCGGGGGAAAGCTCGCCCTCGCCGGACGGGACGTCACCTTCCTGGTGCGCCCCGCCCGCGCGCGCCTGCTTCAGGAGCGCGGCCTGCGCATCACCGGGCGCGGCCCGGAGGAGGCGCTGCGCCCCCGGCTGGCGTCGCCCGAGACGCTCGCCGGGCCGTACGACCTGGTCATGGTGACGGTGAAGGCCAGGGCCCTGCCGCAGGCCCTGGACGACGCCGCCCCGGCCGTCGGCCCCGGCACCGCGGTGCTGCCGTTCCTCAACGGCCTCGCCCATCTCGACACCCTCAACGCCCGGTTCGGCGAGGACGCCGTGCTCGGCGGCATCGTCCAGGTGCTCGCCACCCTCGACCCGGTCGGCGACGTCCGCCTCCTGGGCGACCTGGGCGACCTCACCCTCGGCGAGCAGCGAGGCGGGAGCAGCGCGCGCGTCGAGAAGCTCGTGCAGCACCTCGACGTCCCCGGCTTCGAGGTGAGCGCTTCCCCGGACGTGCTCGGCGCGATGTGGAACAAGTGGGTGTTCATCAGCACCCTCGGCGCGCTCACCACCCTGATGCGCGGCACCGTCGGCGACATCGCCGAGGCCGGCGGCGCGTGGCTGGGCCCCGCGCTGCTCGCCGAGGCCGCCGCGGTCGCCGAGGCGGCCGGCCATCCGCTCTCCGAGCGCCGCCGGTCGGCCGTCACCGCGATGGTCACCCAGCAGGGCTCCACCGCCACCGCCTCCCTCTACCGGGACGCCGCGGCCGGGCTGCCCACCGAGGGCGAGCACATCCTGGGCGACCTCACCCGCCGGGCCCGCGCGCTGTCCGTGCCCACCCCGCTGCTCGACCTGGCGGTCCTTCACCTCCGCGTCCACGAGGTGCGGTTGGACCGGTAGGTTCGGCCGGATGGGAGACCAAGGAGAGGAACAGGCGGCCCGCCGCGAGCGGGCCGCGGAGCGCGAGGCGGCGGCCCGGACGGTCCTGGAGCGGCTGGGCCTGCTGGAGCGCTGGCGTCCGCACGGCGATCCGCTGCTGGTCGGATCGGTGGCGCTGGGCCTGGTCGTGGAGGCGGACATCGATCTGGAGATCTACTCCGACGCGCCGTCGATCGCGGCCGGCTTCGCGGCGGTGGCGCCCTGCGCCGAGCTGCCCGGCGTCCGCAGGCTGCGCTTCACCAACACCCTCGACCTGGACGATCCGGGGCTGTACTGGCGGTTGGACGTGGAGCACGGCGGCGAGACCTGGAAGGTCGACATGTGGTCGCTGGCCCGCGACTACCCCGGTCCGCGCGCCGCCGAGCTGGTCGGCCCGCTGCGGGAGGCGTTCACCGCGGAGACCCGGGACGCGGTGCTGGCCGTCAAGGAGGCCGCCGCCGACCGGGGCGAGGCGCTGCCGGGGGTGTGGGTGTACCGGGCGGTGCTGGAGGGCGGGGTGCGGGACTGGGACGGGTTCGCCGCCTGGCGCCGTTCCGTCGACACCACCGCCCTCACTGACTGGCGTCCGTGAGGGGCGATGCGGTGCCCCCTCACCGCATGGTGCCGTTGACCGCGCCGACGTAGGTGCCGGGGTGGGTGGCGCCGTCCTGCTGGAGGATCGACAGGTTCCCCCAGGGCCAGCTCAGCGTCACCGTGGCGCGGGTGTTCGGCGGGGTGACGCGGACCGAGGCGACCTTGAAGTCGCTGCTCTCCGGGTTGCCGCCGTCGTGCGCGAACGGCATCAGGGTGATGTTGGCGGAGGTGGCCTCGCCGGGGGAGAGGGTCACCTTCTCGCTCGCCATCTGCTGCCGGCCCAGGCTCCAGGTGCTGCCGTTGTCGCGCACCAGGTCGACGCCCGGGTAGCCCTGCAGGGTGCAGCTGCGGCTGCCGACGTTGGTGAAGGCGAGCACGGCCTGCGTCTGGTTGGCCTTCTCGTCGGGGTCGGCGTCGGTGCCGTGCAGCAGCTTGGTGCGCAGCTCGCCGCCGGTGCAGGCGGTGGACGTCCGGGTGCCGCCGCTGCCGCTGCCGCCGCCGGTGGAGCCGTGGCCGGAACCGCTGCCCGAGCCGTTGCCGCTGCCGCCGGTGGAGCCGCTGCCGCCGTTCCCGCTTGAGCCGCCGTTCCCGCTCGAGCCGCCCGAGCCGTTGGAGGAGCCGCCGTCCGAGCCGGAGGCGGTGCCGTGCGCGGTGACGTTCCCGTTGCCGTCCGAGGTGACGGTGCCGTCCGCGCGGCAGGCGGTCATCGACACCAGCGCGGCGGCGGACAGCAGGCCCACCGCGACATGGCGGACCAGGCGGGTGCGGGGGGCGGTGCGGGTGCGGTTCATGGCGGTCTCCGTCCGTGCGTACCCGGGCGGTCCCTCCGCCCGACACCCATGAGCATTCCGGGGGCCGCTAATCGCGCCCTAACCGCCCGCTAACGGCCCGCTCCCGGTCCGCTTTCGGCCCGTAGGATCCGACCATGGACGACACGCGCACAGGGCCGCCGCACTTCGGGGACGAGCGGGAGACGGTCCGGGCCTTCCTGGACTACCAGCGGGAGACACTGGCGATGAAGTGCCGCGGGCTGACGGACGCCCAGCTGCGCGAGCAGTCCTCGCCGCCCTCCTCGCTCACCCTGCTGGGGCTGCTGCGGCACCTCGCCGAGGTGGAGCGCACCTGGTTCCGGCGGGTCTTCGAGGACGCCGACGCCCCCATGGTGTGGTCGAAGACGCCCAACGACTTCCAGGCCGCCTACGACGCCAGCGGCGCCGACGGCAGCACCGCGGAGGACGCGCTGGCCGCCTGGCAGGCCGAGGTCGCGCACTCCCGCCGCATCGAGGCGGCCGCGGACAGCTGGGACCTGGCGGGCCGTCAGCCGCGCTGGGACGAGGACGTCTCGCTGCGCATGGTGATGGTCCACGTGCTGCTGGAGTACGCCCGGCACAACGGCCACGCCGACCTGCTCCGGGAGGGCGTCGACGGCGAGACCGGCTCCTGACGCGGGCGGCCGGGCGCCGCGTCGCACCCTTGAACGCCCGCGCCCCGGCCGTAGTCTGAGGCCAGCTCAGCACCGGAACACGAGTCCGAGGAGGACCGCCCATGTCCAAGCCGCCGCTGCCGCCGGACGCCGTCGAGCTGCTCCGCAGGCCCAACCCGGCCGTCGTCGCGACCCTCCGCTCCGACGGCGCGCCCGTCTCCACCGCCACCTGGTACCTGTGGGGCGACGACGGCCGCGTCCTGGTCAACATGGACGAGGGGCGCCGCCGCCTGGAGCACCTGCGCAACGACCCGCGGGTCACCCTCACCGTCCTGGACGCGGACGGCTGGTACACCCACATCACGCTGCTGGGGCGGGTCGTGGAGACCCACGAGGACGTCGACCTCCAGGACATCGACCGCCTCTCCCGCCACTACACCGGCAAGGACTACCCCCGACGCGACCGCAAGCGCGTCAGCGCCTGGATCGAGGTGGAGCGCTGGCACGGCTGGGGCTCGATGAAGGACAGCAGCCAGGTCGGCTGATCCGGCTCACGCCGCGCTCCGCCACATCGCCCAGAGCGCGGCGAGGCCGTCCCTGCCGGGCCCGCCGAGCGTCCCCGCCCGCAGCGCGCCGGCCCCCGCGGCCAACGCGACCAGCGCCAGTGCCACCGCGGCCGCCTGCCGGCCGCGCCTTCCCGTTCCTGTCCACCGCATGGGTCCCATCCCACCGCGGGGCGCCGGAGGCCGCCTGAGCACACCTACTCAGGCGGCTACTCAACCTCCCCCGTCATTCCAGCGCGGCCCGCACCGCCAGCGCGGCCATCAGCGCGGCCGCGCACAGCGCCGTCGCCAGCCGGCCCCGACGGCCCGTCAGCAGGCGGCCCAGCAGGGAGCCCCCGCAGGCCAGCAGCAGCTGCCAGGACGCGGACGCGGCGAACGCCGCCGCCACGAAGACCGCCCGGTCCGGCCAGGTCCCGGCCGCGGCGCGGCCGCCCCCGCCGAGCACCAGCGCGGCGAAGTAGAGCACGGTGAGCGGGTTGAGGATGGTCAGCCCCAGCAGCCCCGCCCAGGCCCGGACCGGCGAGGCCGCATCCGGGCGGTCCGCGGCGGAGCCGCCCCCGACGTCGGCCGAGGCCCGGTACTGCCGCAGCGCGGCGACGGTCCCCCGGACCGCCAGCGCCCCCAGCACCACCGCCGCCGCCCAGCGCAGCGGCCCGGCGGCCGGCCGCAGCAGGGGCGCCACCGCCCCGCCCGCCGTCACCGCGACGGTGGCGTAGACGCCGTCCGCCGTCGCCACCCCCAGCGCGGCGGCCGCCCCGACCCGCAGCCGGGTCCGCGCCGCCAGTGCCACCAGATACGCCCCGATCGCGCCCACCGGCATCGCGATCCCGTAGCCCGCCACCAGCCCGGCGGTCAGCGCCGCCCTCATCGGAGCACGGCGGTCGGCCTCCCGGGGGGCGCCTGCTTCGCCTGCTGCTGCCGCCCGCCCCGCGTCGGAATCCCGGGGCGGACGGCGGCGGTTCGAGGCGCGCGGCGCGCGAGTGCGTTCATGCCCCGGATCGTGGCGTCCGGCCCGCGCCCGCCGCAACGGGATTACCGTAGGGGCCCATGGCACCGGTGGTACGCGCCCGCGGCGTGGCGAAGCAGTACGGCAGGCGGGCGAGGCCGGTGCTTTACGGCATCGACCTGGAGGTCGCCGCCGGCGAGGTGGTCGCCGTCCGGGGAGCCAACGGCTCGGGGAAGTCGACGCTGCTGCGCATCCTCGCCGGGTTGACGCGGCCCACCGCGGGGACGGTCGACGGCCGCCCCCGTCCGGTCGGTTGGGTGCCGGAGCGGTTCCCGCCCTCGGAGCGGCTCTCCGCGGCGGCCTACCTCGTCCACCAGGGCCGCATCCGCGGCCTGCGCGCGGACGCGGCGCGGGAGCGCGCCGCGCGGCTGCTGGAGCGGCTCGCCCTGGCGGGCGGCGCGGGGACGCCGATGGCGCGGCTGTCGAAGGGCAACGCCCAGAAGGTGGCGCTGGCGCAGGCGGTGCTGACGCCGCCGGCGCTGCTCGTCCTCGACGAGCCGTGGTCCGGGCTGGACGCGCCCGCGCGGGGCGTGCTCGCCGAGCTGATCGCCGAGACGGCGGGGTCGGGCGGGGCGGTGGTCCTCACCGACCACGGCGGGTCCGCCTCCCCCACCGCGGCGTACCTGCTGGAGGGCGGCCGGCTCGCGCCGGCCGGCGCGGAGGCGGCGCCGCTGTACGAGATCGTCCTCGGCGGCGCCGAGGAGACCGTCCTCAAGGTCCCCGCCACCCATCGCGACGCGGTGCTCTCCGACGCGCTCGCCCGCGGGCGGACCGTGCTGGGGGTGCGCGCGCTGTGATGACCGCCCTGGTCCGGTACCGGCTGGCGGTGCTGCTGCACTCCCAGCGGTGGCTGCCGCCGCTCTTCCTCAACCTCGTCGCGCTCGCGGTCCTCACCAGCTCCGACAGCGGCCCCCTGCTGAGCAGTTACGCGGTGGCGGCGGGCGCGGAGTTCGTCTGCGGGGTGTGGCTGACGGCTGCGCTGGTGAACGCGGAGAGCCCGGTGGGACGCGCCGTCACCGGCGTCAACGCGGGCGGCCCGGAGCGGGTGTGGGCGGGCGACGCGCTGGCGGGCCTGGCGGCGTGCGCCGCGCCGGCGGTGCTCGGGCTCGGGTACCCGGTGGTGGCCGGAAACCACCCCTCGGTGACGGCCGCGCAACTGGGCGTGGGCGCGCTCGCCATGGCCGGCTGCGCGTGCGCGGCGGTCTCGGTCGGCCTGCTGACGTCCCGTCCGGTGATCGGGCGGCCGGGGGCCGCGGTGCTGGCGGCGGTCGCGGCGGTGGTGCTGCTGCTCCTGGTGACGTGGATCCCGCCCGTCCACGAGACGCTGACGCTGCTGGCGGCGGGCCGCACGGCGGCCGGCGTCGGCCTGCCGATCGCCGGCCTGGCGGCGGGCGGCGCGGTGCTGCTCGCGCTCTGCACGCTCGCCGCGTCGCGGCGCGCGGGCCGCGGATAGGGTGTGGTGACCCGTTCGCACGCACCCAGCCGAGGAAGGCGCGACCCCCGTGGCCAGAAGCTATTCCGCCGAGTTCAAGCAGGACGCGATACGACGGGTCCTCGACGACGGCCTCCCGGTCTCCCGCGTAGCCCGCGACCTCGACATACCCCCCGGAACCCTCTCCAACTGGACCCGCACCGCCCGCCGAGCGGCCGCGGCCGCGGAGTCGCCCCAGCGCCCCGCCGCGTCACCGCCCCAGCGCGCGGCCGCCGCCAACACCCAACGCCACCGCGCCACCTCCGCCCACATCCCCACCCCGGAGCCGGGGCCCACCGAGCCCGCGTTGGAGCCGGAGGCGGAGTCCGTCTCGGCTGACGCGGACGCGGGCTCGGCGGAGCCGAAGGCGCCAGCGGCTGCTCACGACCAGGACGTTGAGGCCGACGAGCCCGAGTCCGCCGCAACGGAAGGCGCACCGGAAGCGGAGTCCGTCCCGATTGACGTGGACGCGGACGCGGGCGCGGGCCGGGCGAAGCCGAAGGCGCCGACGGCCGCCCGCGACCAGGACGTTGCGGCCGCCGAGCGCGAGCCTGCGGCGACGGAACCTACGTCGGAGCCGGAGGCGGAGTCCGTCTCGGCTGACGTGGACGCCGGTCCGGCGGGTCCGAAGACGCCGGCGGCAACCCACGACCAAGACATTGCGGCCGCCGAATCCGAGTCCGCTGCACCGCGGGACGTGCCGGAGCCGGAGCCCCTCCCGGCCGCCGGCGGCGAAGCCGAGGCCAGCGCGGAGCCGGTCATCCCTGACCCGGCCGACGAGCCCGAAGCCACCACCGCTCCGGAGACTGGCGCCGAGCCGGAGCCGACCCGCGCCGAGGTCTCGCCGGAGGCGCCCGTCGCCGCGCACGGCGTAGCCGTTGACGCGGGGCCCGCGTCGGCCGCCGGGGCGTCATCCGCTCCCGGCAGCGAAGCCGTTGAAACGGAGCCGGGGAGCGCCCCGGAGCCGACCCCCGCCGAGGGCGTTGACGCGGAGGCCGCGCCGGAGCCCGCCTCGCTGGATGGGTCCGACGAGTTCGAGGCCACCGAGGAGCCGTCCGCGGAAACGTCCGCCGAGGCCCGCGGCGAAGCCGCTGACGTCGAGGCTGCGGGCACCACGGAACTGGACGTCCCGGACGAGCCGAC
The DNA here is from genome assembly GCF_001879105.1 of Mangrovactinospora gilvigrisea. Classification (GTDB taxonomy): domain Bacteria; phylum Actinomycetota; class Actinomycetes; order Streptomycetales; family Streptomycetaceae; genus Mangrovactinospora; species Mangrovactinospora gilvigrisea. Next base: position 20,730 of record NZ_MLCF01000032.1, read on the forward strand.
CCCCGCCCCGCTCGCGCAGGCGTCATCCGCCATCCGCAACGAAGCCGTTGACGCCGAGCCCGAGAGCACCTCGGAGCCGGCCCATGCCGAGGTATCGCCGAAGGCGGATGCCGAAGCGTCGTCCGACGCCGACGCCGAGAGCGTCGCCGCGGACGCCGCCGCCGAGCCGGTCGTCCCTGAAGCCGCCGCCAAGCCGGTGGCGGAGCCCACTCCGGCCGACACGAGCACTGACCCGGTGGAGGCGGATGCCGGGGCGTTCTCGGAATCTGTCGCGCCGGATGCGGCCGACGAGTCCGAGGTCGCTGAGGAGTCCTCTGTTGCCGCGGACTCGCAGGAGGTGCCCGTCGCCGCCGATGCCGGAGCCCTAGGGGCCGAGGCCGACGCCGCCGCGGAGCCGGTCGTCCCGGAAGCCGCCGACGAGTCCGCGACCGCCGAAGCGTCATCCGTCGCCCACGGCGAAGCCGTTGACGCCGAGTCCGGGATCCTGGACGCGGTCGGCGAGGCGCAGGCCGCTGCCGAGTCGGCCCCCGCGGGGGACTCGCCGGAGGCGGAGTACATCCCGGCCGACGCCATCGCCAACCCGGCCGAGACGGCCGCCGAGGCGTCGTCCGACGCCCACGCCGACGCCGGCGAGGGTGTGGAGGCCGCGTCGGATGTGGCCGGGGAGCCGTCCGCTGCCGCGGACTCGCCGGAGGCGCCCGTCGAAGCGTCATCCGCCGCTCACGGGGAAGCCGTTGGCGCCGAGAGCGGTGCGGAGCCGAACCTCCCGGACGCGGCCGCCGAGTCCGAAGCTGCCGTCGAGCCGGCGGCTGCTGCCGCGGCGTCCTCCGGCGCCGAGGGCGCCGAGACCGAGGCAGAACCGGCCGACCACGCCGACCACGCCGACCCGGAGGCATCCGCAGACCCTCAGACCGAGTCGGCCCTCGCCGACACCGACGAGGACCACGCCGAGCCGGAGGCGCCCGCCGAAGCGTCATCCGACCTCCACGGCGGAGCCGTTGAGTCCAAGCCGGAGCCCGTCCCGGCCGACGCGGGCACTGACCCAGTGGAGCCGGAGGCGCCCGCCGAGGCGTCGTCCCAGGCCCCCGTCGAAGGCGTTGACGTGGAGGCCGTGCCGGAGCCCGTCACGCCGGACGCCGACCACGAAGAGCCGGACGCGGCCGCGGAGACGTCATCCGACGCCCGCCGCGGGGCCGTTGACGCGGAGTCCGAGGTCGAGCCGGTCCTGTCCGGTGCCCGCAGCGCCGCCGCCGGCGCCGACGCCGAGCCCGGCGCGCCCGCCCCCGCTCCGGTCGCCGCCTCCTCCGCCATCCCCACCCCGCGTCCCCGGCCCCATGTCACCCCCGACGGGGACATCACCACCGAGCTGGCCGCCCCCGCCCCCGAGCCCGCCGCCGCGGCCCCGCGGCGGGCGCCGGCCAGCCGCGCCGGGTGGGCGGTGTACACCGCCATCGGCGTCGCCGTGCTGGTGGTGGCCGCGATCGTGATGGTGCTCGCCGCGCTGTCGTGAGAGGCGTCACGGGCCTCCAGTCCTTGTGGGGCGGGACACCCGGCACTGTTTCGGGTGTCCCGCATCGTCCACGCTGGTAACAGCCACCACCATCGCCGCCCCGAGGACGGAACGACCGTGACCCGACCGCTTCAGCGCCGCCACCAGCAGGAGACCAGCCCGGAGGACGCGCTCCGGCTGCTCCGCGGCGTGCCCGTGGGGCGGGTGGTCTTCACCCAGCACGCGCTGCCCGCCGTCCGCGTCGTCAACCACCTCCTCGACGCGGGCGGCGACATCCTGGTGCGCATGCACCACGGCGCCGCGCTCGTCGACCAGATCGACGCATCCGAGGACCCCGCCGGCGTCGTCGTCGCCTACGAGGCGGACGAGATCGACGCGCAGACCCGCACCGGCTGGAGCGTCGTCGTCGTCGGCTGGGCCGCCCTCGACCGGTCGCTCGACTCCGACTCCGACTCCGGCCCCGGCGCCCTGCCCCGGCCGTGGGTGGATCGGGAGATGAGCCACCTGGTGCGGATCCGGCCCGACGTGGTGACCGGCACCCGCATCACCCTCTGAACCCGCTGAACCCTCTGAGCGGGCTTGGCGAAGGAAGGCACACTCCCCGTGCCGCCCGGCACGCACATCCGCGGCGTTGCCCAGGCACGCACGGAGAACCACGACGAACCACGCACCGAGAATGACGTGGGGAGGGGGCCCGCCCGGCCGAAGGCCGGGGGAGCACCCTACGTCGCCAACCCGCCTAGATCGCGCCGAGCCGCTCGTCGCCGGCCGGCACCGGGTCCAGCACCTGGACGTCCGGCTCCTTCGACAGCCGCGCCTCCAGCGACGCATTGAGCGTCGCCATGTTGTCGGCCTCGGTGTGCGCCGCCAGATCGCCGCGCGTCGCCCACTTCTCCACCACCACGAACCGGTCCGCCGCCTCGTGCACCGCGTACAGCTCGCAGCCGTGCTCGTGGTGCACCCGGGGTGCCACGGCCAGCAGCGCCTCCCGCACCTCGCCGGAGTAGCCGGGCTTGGGGTGGAGGGTGGCCACCACGGTGATCGGGCCCTCGCTCTGGTCGACCATCATCACACTCACCTCCGGAGGGAACGGACACAGCACGCAGCAGCATCCTGGCCGAGGGGCCCCCGCCTCACCCCCCGGCAGCCGCCGCCCGGGCGACCACCCGGGCCAGCGCGCGGCCCAGCGCCGCCACCTCCTCGGGGGACGCGTCCCGGCGCATCTCCAGCATCAGCGCCGAGACCCGGGCGTCCCGCCCGTAGTGCCGCATCGGGACGTAGCACCCGGAGAAGGGGGAGTTCAGGCCCGTCCCGAAGGGGCCGAAGGCCTCCCGCGCCGCCTCCTCCAGCCACGCCGGGGTGTGGAAGGGGTCGGTGCCCAGGCAGACGGCCGGCCGCGGGCCGTCGCCGTGCAGCTCGTACGGCAGCGCCTGCGCCGGGTAGGAGTGCACGTCGAGGACGACCGCCCGGCCGCACGCCGCCAGCCGCTCCTCCACCAGCCGCTCCATCGCCGCCGCGTAGGGGTGGTAGTACGCGTCCAGAAGCGCCGGGTCCTCCGCCTCGCGCAGCACCCCGCGCAGCGTCGTCGCGGTGTAGACCGCGCCCATGCCGACCCTGCGCATCTCCTCGCGCTCGTCGGGGAACCGCTCGGGGTCCACCACCAGCCGGGAGAGCCGGTTGACGAACTGCCACGGCCGCATCCCCGCGCCGCCCGACGCCCCGCCCGACGCCCCGCCCGACGCCCCGCCCGCCGAAGGACCCGCCGAGGCGCCCGCCGCAGACGCCGCGAACGCCGCCCGCGCCGCGACCCGCAGCGTGTGCGCGTCGGTGATCCGGTCCAGCTCCCGCTCCAGCTCGGCGTCGTCCAGGACGATGCCGTCCCGCACCGGACCCGGTATCGCCCGCGCCCCGTGCGGGACGTGCAGCACCACGGGCGACTCCGCCGCCCCCGCCAGCACCCCGAAGGACCTCAACGTCCCGCCGCCTTCCGCATCGCGCCGCGCGCCGCCCGCGCCGCCGGGTTCGCCGCCAGGCGCTCCCGCAGCGTGGGGCGGTAGCCGGGCTGCGCCGCCCACACCAGCCGGCCGTCCACCGCCACCGCGTACCCCACGGGGCGGTCCGCGCCGGGCAGCTCCACCGTATGCCGTCCGGACGGCAGCGCCGTCCCCGACGAGCTCCCCGGCGAACTCCCAGACGCCAGCCGGGACGGGAGCGACAGCACCGCGCGCCCGTCCTCGCCGGCGGCCAGCCGCGCGCCCCTCACCTCCCTGCCGCCGACCAGCACCCCGCGCACCCCTGCCGCGGCGCCGGCCCCGCCCGCGCCGCCGCCGAACGCCGCCGCCTCCAGCGGCAGTTCGACCCGGTCGCCGCGCCGGCCGCCGCGCCGCGCGCCCTGCGGGGCCGCCGCCGTGCCCAACTCCCGGCCCAACCGCCGCTGCTTCTCGCCGACGTCCACCGCCAGCTGGCGGTTGGCCGTCCAGTACGGCAGCACCGCGCGCCCGTCCACCACCGCCGGCGCGCCCGCCGCGGCGGACGGCTCGGCGTCCGGCAGCGTCAGCCGGACGAACCGCTCCACGCCCAGCAGGCCCACCACCGCCCACACGTCGTGCACCCCGCGGGGCGCCGGCCCGCCGCCGGCCAGCACCCGCGGGTCGAACCGCAGCCGGCCCGCGGCCACCGGCCGCACCCGGCCCTCGCCCGCCGGATCGAGGCGCACCGCGAGCGCGCCGCCGTCCAGCGGGTACCACCAGTCGCCGCGGTCCCGGTCCTTGACCACCAGCTCGCCGAAGGAGCGGTGCAGCGGCTCCGGCACCGCCCAGCCCTCGCGGAGCGCCGGGTCGAGCAGCCAGCCGGCGCCGTCCGCGTCCGCCCCGTCCCGCTCCAGCACGACGGGGCCGCCGCCCCGCTCCTCGCCGTGCCGCAGGCCGACGACGACGTCCGCCTCCAGCACGCCGTCCGCGGACCAGCGCACCCCCTCGACGTGCGTCTCGGCCCGCACCCCGGCCATCCGGCCGGCGAGTTCGGCGGCGCCCTCCAGGTCGCCGCCGGCGAGCAGCTCGGCGCGCAGCCGCAGCAGGCCGGGCAGCGCGTCCACCACGCTCGGCGGGAACTCCTCGGCCATCACCTTGCGGGCCGCCTCGAACCGCTCCTCGCGCAGCGGCGATTCGACGTGCAGCAGCTCCGGCTCCGACGCCCGGGAGAGCACCTCGCCGCGCAGATGGCGGTGGAGCAGCGCGTCCCGCACGTCCGCCGGGAGGCCGCTGTCCCGCACCTGGGCGACGACGGTGCGCAGATTGCCGAAGAAGTCGTGCCGCGGATCGAAGCGGAACCGGGTGGAGTTGCCCTCGTCGTCGCGGCGCAGCCAGTAGTAGCAGGGGTAGTCGCCGACGATGCCGATCGACTCGGCGGCCAGATAGGCGGCGGAGACGAAGAGCTGGTCCTCCAGGATCCACGGGCCCTCGGGGAAGCGCAGCGCGTGCGCCTCCAGGAAGGCGCGGCGGAACATCTTGTGCGGCGAGAGCGAGTCCATCAGCTCCGGCATCCGGTCCAGCGTCACCGCCCCCACCGTCTCCCGGAACAGCGAGCGGGGCCGCACCATCGTCGAGGAGACCTTCGGGACCAGCACATCGCTGCGGTGCCGGTCGGCGTGGTCGAGCATCCGCTCCAGCGCCTCGCGCCCCAGCACGTCGTCGTGGTCGAGGAAGAGGATGTAGTCGCCGCGGGCGTGCGCCATCCCGACGTTGCGGGGGCGGCCCGGCCAGCCGGAGTTGGGCTCCCGGTGCAGGGTGACGAACTCGTGCTCGGCGGCGAGCTCCGCCAGCCGCGCGGGAGTGCCGTCCGTCGACCCGTCGTCGACGAAGACCACCTCGAACCGGTCCCGCCCCAGCGACTGCGCGAGCAGCGAGTCGACGAGCCGCTCCAGGTAGGGGCCGGTGTTGTAGGTCGGCACCACGATCGAAATCCGCATCGTCACAGCCGGATCATAGGCTGCGGTGCCGGTGAGGCGTCATATCGCAGTGACAATCCCGGTGCTACTCTGCGAACGAACTATCGACCGCTGTCGGCGCGCCCTTGCTGCCCTGGCCCCAGGCGGTGCTGTTCATCCCTTACCTCAGCAAGCCGGTCCCGGCGTGCCCTCGGTCGGCCCCGGCATTCGGTCTACGGGCGTCAACTCCGCTCCCCGAGCCGGAGATCATCACTGATAGTGTTCACGCAGATCCGGAACGTCACCTCTTCCCCGAAGGAGGACCTTCATGGACAAGCAGGATCTGTACCGGCTGGACCTGAGCGACGCCGAATGGCGCAAGTCCGGCTACAGCAACGGCACCGAGCAGTGCGTCGAGGTCGCCAGCCTGCCCGGCGGCGCCGTCGCGATGCGCGATTCCGACTACCCGGCCGGGCCCGTGCTCCGCTTCACTGCCGGCGAGTGGGACGCCTTCGTGCGCGGCACCAAGGACGGTGAATTCGACGCCGCCTGATTGTCCGTCAGGTCGCGGCGCCGTCGGGCGCCGTGCTCTGTGCCGGTCCCGGTGGGGCCGCCACCCGGAAATGCGGGTGCGCGGCGCCGCCGGGCCCTGCGACAATCGGGCACGATCCGCGTGCCGACCAGCATGAGACAGGAGAGGCGCATGCGCCGAGTCTTCGGAACACCCCAGGACATCAACCGCACCCGGGCATCCGAGGACCTCTTCTTTGTCTCCCTTCTCGCACACCGCCACGAACATCGGGATCCTGGCGCACGTCGACGCCGGTAAGACCAGCCTCACCGAGCGCCTGCTGCACGACACCGGCGCCATCGACCGGCTCGGCAGCGTCGACGCCGGCACCACCGCCACCGACACCCTCGCGCTGGAGCGCGCCCGCGGCATCACCATCCGCACCGCGGTCGCCCCGTTCACCGTGCGCGGGCGCCGCGTCAACCTGGTCGACACACCCGGGCACGCCGACTTCCTCGCCGAGGTGGAGCGCGCCCTCGGCGTGCTGGACGGCGCCGTCCTGGTGCTCTCCGCCGTGGAGGGCGTCCAGGCGCAGACCCGGGTGCTGATGCGCACGCTGCGCCGGATGCGGCTGCCCACCCTGCTCTTCGCCAACAAGACCGACCGGCCCGGCGCCCGCCGCGACGGGCTGATCGCCGACATCCGCCGGCTGCTCGTCCCGCACCCGGCGCCCCTGGACGACCCCGCCGCGCTCGCGGAGGCGCTCGCCGAGCACGACGAGGCGCTCCTCGCCGACCTCGTCGAGGGACGCACCCCCGAACCGGCCCGGCTCGCCAAGCTGCTCGCCGAGCAGACCGCGGCCGGCCTGGTCCACCCGCTCTGCTTCGGCTCGGCGCTCACCGGCGACGGCATCCCCCGCCTGCTGGACGCCGTCGCCGAGCTGCTGCCCGCCGCCGCGCCCGGCGACCCCGACGCCGCGCCCCGCGGCACCGTCTTCGCCCTGGAGCAGGCGCCCGGCGGCGAGCGCACCGCCCTGCTCCGGCTGGACGCCGGCCGGCTGCGGGAGCGCGACCGGGTCGTCTTCCACCGGCGCGAGCCGGACGGCTCGCGCAGCGTCCACCACGGCCGGCTCACCCGGCTGCGGGTGGTCTCCCGCGAACCCGTCCGGGGCGGGCTCACCCCCGGCAACCTCGCCCGGCTGCGCGGCCTGCCCGGCGTCCGGGTCGGCGACCGCCTCGGCCCGCCCCCGGCGGACCGTCAGCCGGACGGCGACGAGCCGCACTTCGCGCATCCCGCCCTGGAGAGCGTGGTGCGCCCCGCCGACGGCCGCCCGGAGACCGCCGCCGCGCTGCACGCCGCCCTCCGCGCGCTCGCCGACCAGGACCCGCTGATCCGCACCCGGGCGCTGCCCGGCGGCGCCACCTCGGTCCTGCTGCACGGCGAGATCCAGAAGGAGGTGCTGGCCGCCACCCTCGCCGCCGACCACGGCCTGGCCGCCGAGTTCGCCCCGTCCAGCCCCGTCTACCTGGAACGGCCGGTCGGCAGCGGCGAGTTCGTCCACGACATCGGCGTCCGGCTGCACCCGGGCTGGTTCGCCACCGTCGGGCTGCGCATCGAGCCCGCCCCGCCCGGCAGCGGCCTCGCCTACCGGCTGGAGGTGGAGCGCGGCTCGCTGCCCAACGCCTTCCAGCGGGCCGTCGAGGAGACCGTTCCGGCCGCCCTCGCACAGGGGCTGCACGGCTGGCCGGTCACCGACTGCACGGTCACCCTGGTCCGCAGCGGGTTCGCGCCGCCGCTCTCGGCGGCCGGCCAGTTCCGCACGGTCACCCCGCTGGTGCTGCTCCGGGCGCTGCGCGCGGCCGGCTCGCGCGTCTTCGAGCCCTGCCACGCCTACCGGCTGACGGTGCCCCAGGAGCACATCGGCGCCGCGGCGGCGCTCCTCGCGCCCTGCGAGGCCGCGGTGGAGTCCACCGAGCCCGACGGGCAGGAGCGGGGCGCCTGGACGCTCGCCGGGACGGTGCCCGCCCGCCGGGTCGGCGACGTCCGCCGCCGGCTGCCCGCGCTGGCGCACGGCGAGGCGCTGTGGATCTCGCGGCCCTCCGGCGACCGCCCGGTCGCCGGCCGCCCGCCGGAGCGCGAGCGCACCGACGGCAACCCGCTGGATCTCGCCGAGTACCTCGCCTGGCTGCCCCGGGCGTGATGGGCTCGGCGCCATGACTCTCGATCTGGATCTGCGTCCGGAGCGGCGCGCGGCGGTGGTGGCGGAGCTGCGGGCCGCCCTGGAGGCCGCCGAACCGGGCTCCGGCACCGGCCTGCTGGGCTCGCTCGCCCGCGGCGAGGCCGACGGGTGGAGCGACATCGACCTGCGCTGGACGGTCCCGGCCGCCCGGTTCGCCGCGGCGGTCCGCGGCCTCCGGGCGACGCTGGAGAGCGCCGGCCACCCGGTGGCCCTGCTGCGCACCGACCCCGATCCGACGCCGCCGGAGCGGCGGCTGCTCTTCGCCCGCTTCGCCGATCTGCCGCTCTTCTGGCGCCTCGACCTGGAGATGACGGCGGACGGCCCGGTGCGCGACTCGCTCCCGCCGGCCGACCCGTGGTCGCCGCACGCCAGCGCACTGGCGAACGCGGTGGGTGCGGTGAAGGCGGTGCGGCGCGGACGCACCGGGACGGCCCGCGGCCTGCTGGAGCGGGGCGCCGAGCGGATCGGCCTGCCCAAGGACGCGGGCGGGGCGGCGATCGCCGCCGAGGTGGCCCGCGCCGCCCCGGCGCTCGCCGACTACGCGGCCGAGGTGACGGCACTCACCCTGCACCGCTGGGACGCTGACGGGTCATAGACTGCAGGAGACCGACCGGCAAAACCGGCATTTCGGCGGCACCTCGGCGGGAGCGGCGCGTGGACGGGATCGTCAACTGGCTCGGCGGGCTCAGCGGACCACTGGTGTACGCGGTGGTCGGCGCGCTGGTCTTCGCCGAGGACGGCATCTTCGTCGGCTTCGTGCTGCCGGGGGAGACGGCGGTGGTGGTCGGCGGGGTGCTGGCCAGTCAGGGGGCCGTCTCGGTCTGGTGGTTGGCGGTCGTGGTGGTCGCGGCGGCGATCGGCGGCGACAGCGTCGGCTACGAGGTGGGCCGCCACTTCGGCCCGCGGATCCTGGAGATCCGCCTGCTCCGCAAGCACCGGGCCCGGATCGACGACGCCCGCGCGTTCATCCGCCGCCGCGGGCCGATCGCGGTCTTCCTGGGCCGGTTCATCGCCTTCTTCCGCGCGATGATGCCGGCGCTGGCCGGCATCAGCCGGATGCGCTACCCGGTCTTCCTGCTCTTCAACGCCATCGGCGGCGTGGTGTGGGGCGTCGGCTTCACGCTCCTCGGCTACTTCGCGGGCAGCGCCTACAAGCAGGTCGAGGCGGTGGCCGGCAAGGTCGTGGCCATCGTCGTGGGCGTGCTGGTCGTCGCCGCCCTGGTGGTGTGGCGGGTCCGCAGGCACCGCAAGGAGAAGGCCGAGGAGGCGGCGGCCGAGCAGGAGGGGGACGCCGCCCCCGAGCCGCCCGCCGAGGGCGCCTCCACCACCACCCCCCACGGCGCCACCGCCGCCACCGCCGCCGAC
>NZ_MLCF01000033.1 GCF_001879105.1 Mangrovactinospora gilvigrisea
CCCCTCAGCGAAGGGCCCCATCGCCATGACCGAGGCACCGCACGTCCTCTCCCGCCGCAGGCTGCTGCGGAACGCCGCGGCCTCTACCGCCGCGCTCGCCGTCGGCGGGCCGCTGCTGGCCGCCTGCGGCGGGGGCGGCGACTCCGGCACCGACAAGGTGCAGGCCGAGAGCGTCAAGCTGCCGGCCTTCGCCGCGGCCGGCACCGCGTCCCCCACGCTGCCCGGCGACACCCGCGGCCTCTCCCCGATGTTCGCGAGCTACCCGGCGAGCCCGGCCGCCTCCGTCGCCAAGCCGCCGCTCTCCGGCGACACCGTCACCGCGGCCGCCAACATCTTCGTCCAGATGCCGCCCGCCCGCGGCTCCAACCCGGCCTGGCAGGCGGTGGAGAAGGCGCTCGGCGGCACGGTGAACTGGACGATCATCCCGGCCTCCGACTACGACACCAAGTTCAACACCATGGTCGCGGGCGGCCAGCTGCCCGACATCTTCCAGCCCGGCGCGAAGATCGACGACCTGCCCGGGTTCCTCGCCTCCTCCTGCGCCGACCTGACCCCGCACCTCAGCGGCGAGAAGGTGAAGAAGTACCCCAACCTGGCCGGCATCCCCACCGCCGCCTGGCAGACCTGCACCTCCGCCGGGAAGATCTACGGCATCCCGGTGCCGCGCGGCATGAGCGGCGGCACCGGCTTCTACCGCCACGACCTGTTCGCCAAGGCCGGCGTCGCCGACGCCTCCGCGATCAAGGACACCGACCAGTTCCTCTCCCTGCTCAAGGAGTTGACCGCGCCGTCGGCGAAGCAGTGGGGCATGGTCACCTCCACCGGCACCGTCTACAACATGGAGATCTTCGCGCGGCTCTTCGGGACGCCCTTCAACTGGCGCGTCGACGCGGGCAGCGGGAAGTTCACCAAGGCGATGGAGACCCCGGAGTACCGGGAGGCCGTCGCCTACCTGGTGAAGCTCCGCAAGGCCGGGGTCTTCTACCCGGGCTCCGAGGGGTTCACCGGGCAGCAGCGTGACAACGCTTTCACGTCCGGCAAGGCGGCCATGCAGTACAACGGGCTGCCGGGCTTCTCCGGGCCGACCGGGGCGCGCGCCCTCACCAAGCAGTCGGTGCCCGCCGCCGACGTCCGGCCGTTCGTGCCGTTCGGCGCCAAGGCGGTCGACTTCCTCGACAACATCGCCTTCTCCACCACCTATCTGAAGAAGGCGGACGACGCCAAGGTGGAGAAGCTGCTCGGCGTCGCGAACTTCATGGCCGCGCCGTTCGGCAGCAAGGAGTACCAGCTCATCTACTTCGGCGTGGCCGGCACCGACTACAAGCCGGACGCCAAGGGCAACCCGATCCTCACCGCCAAGGGCACCAGCGACACCGCGGTGCCCTGGAAGTACCTCGCCGGGCCGTCGTACCCGATCTACGACCCCACCGACCCGGACGGGGCGCGGATGGTCTACGAGGCGCTCAAGTACTCGCTGCCCAAGGGGATCATGGACCCGACCACCGGCCTCTACTCGCCGACCGACGGCAAGAAGGGCCTCACCATCGGGCAGACCGTCACCGACGCCCTCACCGACATCGTCGCCGGGCGCCGGCCGATGGGCGACTACGACAAGATCGTGTCCACCTGGCGCTCCCAGGGCGGCGACCAGATCCGCAAGGAGTACCAGCAGGCCTACGCCCAGGCGCACGGCAAGGGCAAGGGGGCCGCCAAGTGACCGGCGGCCGGACCGCCGTCCGCGCCGCCGCGCTGCTGGTCGCGCTGGCGGCGGTCGGCGGCAGCGCGCTGCCGTCCGCGTCCGCCGCCGCGCCCGGGGCGCCGGTCGTCGGCGGCTACGGCGTCGGCGACCCGCTCTACCCCTACCTGGGCAACGGCGGCTACGCCGTCCGCCACTACGACGTCGACTTCGCCTACGACCCGGCCACCCGGGGCTTCACCGGCAGCAACACCGTCTCGGCCACCGCGACCGAGGCGCTGTCCGGCCTCAGCCTCGACATGGACGGCCAGGCGATCGCCTCCGTCACCGTGGACGGGGCCCCCGCGGGCTTCACCGTCTCGCGGGTGACCACCGGTCAGAAGCTGAACATCGTCCCGGCCCGGCCGATCGCCGCGCACCGCCGGTTCACCGTGAAGGTGGCCTTCTCCGGCAGCGGCAACGGCCCCTTCACCTCGCTCTCCGGCTGGTCCAAGCAGAGCGACGGCGGCTTCGTCTCGGCCGTCCAGGCCACCCGCGCCGACACCTTCCTGCCGGTCGACGACACCCCGTCGTCCAAGCCCACCTGGACCTTCCACCTCACCGCCCCGAACGGCTGGACGGCCTCCGCCAACGGCGACGCGCTCGGCCGCCGCCCCGCCGGGGACGACCGCACCACCTGGGACTTCGCCATGCGCTCGCCGATGCCCAGCGAGCTGATGGGCATCTCCGTCGAGCACCAGACGGAGATCGACGCGACCGGCCCGCACGGGCTGCGGCTGCGCTCCTACGTCCCCTCGGACCAGACCGCGCAGTACGCCCCGATCGTCGCGAAGACCTCGGACCAGATCGCCTGGCTGGAGCGGAAGCTGGACGCGCGCTTCCCGTTCGGCACCTACGGGGTGCAGATCGTCCGGGACGGCTACGCCGACGGCCTGGAGAACGCCACCCTGAGCCTCTTCGGCCCCAACTGGTTCGGCAGCGCGGCCACCTCGGAGTCGTACCAGAACGTCATGGTCCACGAGCTGACGCACCAGTGGTTCGGCGACTCCGTCACCCCGCACGACTGGCAGCAGGCCTGGCTCAACGAGGGCCCCGCGATGTTCTACCAGTACACCTGGGCCGAGGAGCACGGCGGCGCCAGCCTGGAGTCCGTCATGAAGGCCAAGTACCAGCAGCTCGACGCCGTCCGGAAGACCGACGGACCGCCTGGACGCCCCACCGGCCTCGGCGGCTTCAACATCTACGACGGCGCCGCCGTCGTCCTCTACGCGCTCCAGCAGCAGGTCGGCGACGCGGCCTTCGCCCGCATCATGCACAGCTGGGTCACCACCCACCGCAACGCCTGGGGCAGCTCCGACCTCTTCATCGACACCGCCGTCCGCAGCACCGGAGACTCCTCCCTCCGCCCCTTCCTGGAGGCCTGGCTCTTCAGCCCCGACAACCCCCCGATGCCCGGCCACCCGGATTGGAGCACCGCCCCGTGAGAACCCGACCGCGCCCCGCCACCCGCGCGCTGCTGGCGACCGCCCTCGCGGCGGGCGGCCTGCTCACCGCCGCCGCGGCGCCCGCGCACGCCGCCGGCTCCGCGCCCAACGGCTACTCCAACTACGCGTTCCCCTCCGGCACCCCGCTCACCAGCCTGCAGTCCAGCACCACGATCACCGCCGACCCCGGCCCGAACTCCCACGAGTACTGGGCCACCCAGTTCACCCTCGGCAACGGCCACACCGGCTACTACGGGTTCCAGACCAACGGCGACGGCCGGCGGATGTTCCTCTTCTCCATCTGGGGCGCCGCCTCCTCGCTCACCAGCCGCGACCAGGGCGCCTGGTGCGAGCAGGCCACCGAGGGCACCCCGTACGTCGGCTGCCGCATCCACTTCAACTGGCGGCAGGGCCTCACCTACGCCTTCGACATGCGGCCGGTCGGCGCCAAGGGGCTGCGCGTCACCGTCCGCGAGGTGCAGACCGGCAAGGTCTTCTCGCTCGGCACCATCCGGCCCGACGACGACCCGTCCGGCTGGACGGTCAAGCCGTCCAGCGTCGTCAACTGGTCGGAGTTCTACCAGCGCAACTCCTCGTCGGTGAACACCTCCTGCGACGACTTCTTCCACACCACCGTCCGGTTCGGCCTGCCCACCGCGAACGACGGGACGGTGCGCGCCGGACTGGCCGGCACCCGGGCGGAGTGCACCGGCAACTCGGTCGTCACCGCCGACGCCACCGGCACCACCCAGGACCTCGCGATCGGCTCCGCGCCGGACGGGGCCGTCGGGACGCATGTCGACGTCGCACTCAACCGTCCGATCTCGGCGAGCAGTTCGCTGGACGCCGACCATGCGCCCTGGCTCGCCGACGACTGGCGCTCCGGCTCCGACTGGAAGAGCGCGCCGTCCGCCGGCGACCAGTCCGTCACCGTCCGGCTGGACCCCCGGGACACCGTCCGCCGGCTGCGCGCCTGGTGGGGCCCGGACCAGCCCACCGTCCCCTACGACCTGCGGATCAGCAAGGACGGCGTGCACTGGAGCACCGTCGCGAGCGGCACCTCGGCCGCCGCCGCCGAGGACGAGCACGCCCTCGCCGGGCCGGTCCGGGCGCGCTGGCTGCGGCTGGTGATGCACGGCGACGGCGTCGCGCAGCGCGTCGACGATCTTGCCGAGCTCCAGGCGTTCACCCAATAACATCGGATGAATGATTGACCGGGGGTGGCGGTGCGGCGAGGATCGACCGCATGACGACGACAGCCGCAGGCCGCACCGACACCACCTGGTTCACCGAGGCCCGCTTCGGCCTCTTCGTGCACTGGGGCATCTACTCCGCCGCAGCCCGCCACGAGTGGGTGAAGAACCGCGAGCGCCTCACCGACGCGCAGTACCAGCGGTACTTCGACCACTTCGAACCCGACCTCTACGACCCGGAGGCCTGGGCCGAGGCCGCCCAGCGCGCCGGGATGCGCTACACCGTCCTCACCACCAAGCACCACGACGGCTTCTGCCTCTGGGACACCGAGCAGACCGACTACTCGGCCGTGCACGCCCCGCTCTGCGGGCGCGACCTGCTGCGCCCGTTCCTCGACGCGTTCCGCTCCCGCGGCCTGCGCACCGGGCTCTACCACTCGCTGATCGACTGGCACCATCCCGACTTCCCGGTCGACCTGATGCACCCGCAGCGCGACGACGAGGAGTTCATCGCCGCCACCAAGGGCCGGGACATGGCCAAGTACCGGGAGTACCTGCACGCCCAGGTCACCGAGCTGCTCACCCGGTACGGCGACATCTCCACCATGTGGTTCGACTTCTCCTACCCCGGCCGCGGCTTCAACGCCAAGGGCCGGGACGACTGGGGCTCCGCCGAACTCGCCGCGCTGGTGCGCCGGCTGCAGCCCGGCATCCTCATCAACAACCGCCTCGACCTGCTGGAGGAGGCCGACTTCATCACCCCCGAGCAGGTCCAGCCGGTCAGCGCCGCCTCCGGCGCACGGGGCACCCAGCTCCCCTGGGAGGCCTGCCAGACGCTCAACGGCAGCTGGGGCTACGACCGTGACAACCTCGACTGGAAGCCGTCCGAGCTGCTGGTCCGGATGCTCGTCGACACGGTCTCCAAGAACGGCAACCTGCTGCTGAACGTCGGGCCCACCGGCCGCGGCGAGTTCGACCCGCGGGCGCTCACCCGGCTGCGGGAGATCGGCGACTGGATGCGGGTGCACGAGCGCTCGGTGATCGGCGCCGGCGAGGCCGCCGGCCTCACCGCCCCCACCGGCTGCCGCTACACCCGCCGCGGCAACCGCCTCTACCTGCACCTGATGGACTGGCCGATGCGCCACGTCCACCTGGAGGGCCTCGCCGGGAAGGTCGCCTACGCGCAGTTCCTGCACGACGCCTCCGAGGTGAAGATGCTGGAGCCGGCGCCGGAGTGGGAGACCAACGTCAGCATCCACGGCATCCCCTCCAGCTCGCAGACGCTCGAGCTGCCGATCCAGCGGCCGGACGTCGCCGTGCCGGTGATCGAGCTGTTCCTCAAGGAGGGCTGAGGAGGAGGCGGGACGCCAGGGGCGGGGCGCAGAGCCTAGCCCACCACGGGCCCGTGGGGCGGGATTCGGGGGAATCCGCCCATCGGACGTCGTCGGATGACACGCTGTGCTTGAGCGGAAGCGCGCGGTAGCGGAAGCGGTCCGACGGGGTCTTCCGGGCCCGAGAAGGAGAGCCGATGGCTGGCACGGTGACGGACGAGGCGGGGGCACCGGCGACGGGGGAGGGCGCGACGCGGCGGCGCGCGCTCGGCCCCGGGCCGGTGGAGTCGGCGGAGCCGGCGGAGGCCGCGGCGGCGCAGGACGGCGGCCCGGGGGACGCCGCATCGGGGGGCGCATCGGGGGGCACCGCTTCGGGAGAGGCGGCTCCGGGCACCGGCCGTCCGCAGGGCCGGGGCCCGGAGACGGCTCCCGAGGCGGTCCCCGAGGCCGCCCCGCCCCCGCCGATACGGATG
>NZ_MLCF01000034.1 GCF_001879105.1 Mangrovactinospora gilvigrisea
GCCGGAGGAACCGGCCGTGTCGGTGTTGAAGATCTCGACGTGGTCGCCCTTGTTGATGCCCGCGGGGTACTGGCCGCCCTTGAGGGACAGGCCGACGACGACCTTGCCGTTCAGGTTAGTGGCGTTCTTGGTGAGCATCTGCCCGATGAGGATGGTCCCGGGGATCATGTTCACCGAGGCCTTGTACTGGGGCAGGGTGCCGCTCAGCGACCACGGGACGTAGTTGATCGAGGAGTCCTTGGCGACCCGCACTTCCTCGATGTCCGACTTGGTGACGGTCTCACCCGCCGCGACGGCCTTGGTGATCATCACCACCGAGGCCCGGTCCCCCGAGTTGAGCACCAGCATCGTCCCGGCGAGCGCACCGGCGAGGACCAGCAGCACGCCGAGCGCCGCCAGCATCGGCTTGCGCTCCCGCGGAGCCGAGGGAGTACGCGGCGAGGCGCCCGGGATCGGAGCCGCGGGACGCTCTTGTGTCCTGGAGGCCAACTTCTCTTCATCCCCGTTGAGTCGAGTCGATGCAGCGTCCGGGCCCGTGTCAGGAACCGGACATCAGGATTCTGACCCTGCACTGTCTAGCAGACACACCCCACCTTGAACAGGCGCGTCGGACCGAGCCGGGTGCACCTGACAAACGTCGAGTCTCCCTTGACGACGCGCGGCGTTGGGGGCTCGGTTCCCCCGCCCCGTCCGCCTGATTGCACCGACCTCGTTACCCCACTGCAACGTCCGCGGCGACAGCTCGTTCACGCGCTACCACAGTGCGCGCACGTCGCGCATCGGATATGCGGGATTCGGCCCAGGCTGCCGCTGGTACGCCTCCGCGGAAGGCCGTGCAGCGATGGCGGCGTCGCCGCGCGCGGCGTCCAGCCGGGCGCCGTCGGACCGTGCCGCCCGGTCGCCGTCCACCAGAAGGCTGCCAGGACCCGGGACGCGTCCCAGTGGTCGAGGCCGACGTGCAGCAGCTCGACGATCTCACGCGTGGCGCGGCACGCCCGCCCGGGACAGTAGACCGCCATGCGCAGATACGAGCGCATCGCGCGTGACGGGGACTCCTCCGCTCGTTGAGCAGGAACTCGTAGCCCCCGATGATGCTGTCCCACTGGGATCTGACGGAGAGTTGCCCACCCTCCCACCGCGGCGACCAGTCCACGTTGAACTCGGAGCCGCCGACGACGCACTCAGATCGCCGAGCCGCTCAAGCATCAGTACGACATCATCGACGAGCGCATAAAGAGAGTCGTAGGGGATGGTGGAGCGCGGGCGATCCCAGGTGAATCCAGAATTCCATGTTCCCGTTTCACCAATCGTGCCGAGTCGGTGTCACCGAGCCAGCGGATAAGCGTGCACTGGACCGTCGGGCCGGACCTTGACGAAGACCGTGTTCGCCTTGACGACGTTGCCGTCTGCCAGCGTCTCCGTGCTGGTACTCCCCTCGGGCCGGCGGAAGAACCCCTTCCCGCCTCCTTGATCGCTCGAGCACACGCCTCGCTCCAGTCGAGGCCGTGTTTGAAGTCGCCCACGTCCTCGGCGCCGTGCGCGAGGCGACTCCGACGCCGACGGATCCGGTCCGCTGCACGGTCTCGAGGGCCTTGCTGGTGGTCGTCGCCCCCCGGCCCGGCCTTGTCGAGGCTGCGTGCCAGCGTCCGCGGCCCGTTTGCGCAATCCGGCCGGACTGTTTTGTCCACACCCACCTGGCGCCCCCCATGGCGTCCGTCGATGCATCAGCGGTCAGTGAAGCTCGGAGGATCTCTCCACTTGTCGGGCAAGGGGAAAACAGCGCTTCGGCGTCCGGTTCCGACGAGCGCCGGTGTCGCGCGTGCAGCGATCGGCTGACATAGTGACCCACCGGTTGAAACACTCGGACGGTGGTCGGACCACATCAGCAACGGGGGCACGTATGCAGGTACCTGGAGACGGTGCCGACGCGATCGGAATCGATCCCGACAAACTCAACACGATGATCGGCGCGATCGACTCGGGCACCAAGGACGGCACGGGCGGCGCACCGGACGTGCTGGCCGGCTGGTCGTCGCAGGCGAACCGGATCGGGCTGGACACCTCCCAGCTGACCTCGCTCAAGAAGCACCTGTCCTGGGCTCAGGATCAACTGCCCATGCTGCGCAGACGCCACAGCCTCGCGGTCGACAGCCAGCGCGAGGAGGAGGACTACACCGGTGGCGGGGACGGCATGGTCAGCGGTGGCGCCGGCTCCCTGGGCAACTTCCCGACCCAGGCGGCCGCGCAGAAGGCCGCCCAGAAGGACGAGAAGGACTTCAAGGACGGCAAGATCTCGCTCCAGGACTACATGAAACTGCTGTCCGCCAACGAGAGCGACCCGGACTACGCCACGACGGCGGTGAACGCGCTCAACTCCGACCATCGGCTCGACGAGTTGCGGATGGACTCCGGGGCGTACGACCCGTCGAACCAGGATGCCGGGTCCTACGTGCTCGCCACCCTGCTCTCCACAGCGATGCACAACGGGGTCCAGGTGAAGGACGGGTTCGGCAACGACGACCTGTCGCTTCTCGCGCCGCTGGCGCAGTACGGCAATTTCCCCAAGTCGGTGCTGGTCAACCTGGGCATGCAGGCGACCGGTCCGGGCGGCGGCAACGCCATGTACGGCAACGACGTGTGGAACGCGATGGCGAACAATCCGGCCGCCTCGACCCAGTTCCTCCACGACTTCAAGGGCCGGCTCGGCGACTGGATCAAGCACGGCTCGGACCACCACGGCGGCATGGCGCCGGACCAGGCGGCGGCGTTCGCCAAGGTCATCAAGGCCGGGACGATTCCAGGGATGGGCAATGACCCCAACATGGCCGCGGACAACGCCACCGCTCTGATCAAGGCTTACAGCGGCAGCGACCATACCTACGGCCCGATCCAGAACGCCTTCGGCTCGATCATCAGCAACTACTGGTCGGACATGCAGGCGTCCGTCACCGACCCGGCGCCGCCCGGCGATCTCGGAGCAGGACACGTCTCGGTGAGCAGCGCCCAGTGGCAGGGGTTCATCCACGAGGCCATGCAGGACGGCACCACCGCCGCGGACCTGCTGAGCACGAGTCGCCAGGAGGCGACCACCCTCGCCCAGGAGAATCCGGACAACCCCGAGGCCCTGCACGCCGCCGGCCTGCTGAACGGTGTCTTCGGCGCCGAGGCCATGAAGGTGTACAAGGAAAAGGGCGACGCGGCGAAGAAGTGGCAGACCACGGTCACCAACGAGATCAATGCCACGATCACCACGGGTCTGGTGGTCGCCTTCGACCCGCCGATGGGCGCCGCCGACATCGCCAGCAAGCTCGCCCGTCCCGTCACGCGCAGCGTCGCCACCGAAGCGATGAAGCTGTTCATGCAGGACAAGGTGAGCGTCGACGGCGGCGGCAGCCCCGAACCGCCGAAGCTCGTGACCTGGCAGGACGACTGGACGCTCGCTGCGTCGATCGCCTACTCCAAGAACCATGACCTGGGGCATCCTCAGCAGTACGCCGAGATGTACTCGGACGGCAAGCCGTTCCTCAACTCGGGCGGACAACTGGTGGACAATGCCTCGCCCCAGCAGCAGGCCGCGTACAACGCCTGGTTGAAGGACCAGGACGTGGCACAGGCGACCGACGGCCGATTCCTCGACCTCGACCACGGCCGAATCAGCGGAAGGGTGGACGGAGAATGAGTCCCAGGTCCGGCCGCGGCGCCGCGGCCGCGCTCATCACCGCGGCGCTCGTGGTGGGTGCGGCCGCGTGCGGAGGCGGGAAGAGCGACTCCGGCGGGAAGAGCGCCGCCGGCGACGCCCGCAAGGGGGCCGTGGCGGCCTACTGGAACGCCTACTACGCCATCGGCGACGCCGCACAGCGCCGACCCGACGACGGCACGTTCGTTGCGTGCGGCGGCAGCTCCTCCGATTCGCTGCGCTACTCGGCGTACATGCTCCTCATGGGCACCTCGTCCAAGCAGCCCGGATTCGCGGCGGCCGTCACCCAACGCCTCACCGCGGCGGGCTGGCACCCCGCCGGGACGTACCAGGGGCTGCCGTCCGCGACCCGCAAGGGCGAGACTGCTGTGCTCAAGCCGGTGAAGTCGCAGGCGACTGCGTCGCAGCCGACCATCGGCCTCACGGTCCTCAGCCCGTGCACAAAGGCAGGCGGCGCCGCCAAGGGTCTGCTCGACACTTACTCGAGCAGCGCGGACAAGCTGAAGTCCCCCACGTCCTCGGACCCGTCTCCCGCACCCACCGCATTCCCTGATCGCTGATCGGAGGCGACCCCATGAGCAACAAGGTCGAAAGCCCCATGTGGCGCGCGCTCGACGACCTCTACAACGATGTCTCCGCCCATCAGACGACTGTCGCGCAGGCGTTGAAGGCCGCCGACAAGCAGATGGACAGCGGGAAGGGCGATGTCTGGATGGGCCCGGTCGCCCGGAGCTGGGGCAGCGACCTGCACGGCCACTCGGCCGGACTCGGCAGCCAGACCAGCGCCTTCCTGGACGCGGTGCTGAAGGAGCGCAACAGCCTCGACAAAGAGGTGACACCGCAGCAGGCCCACATGGAGCAGCTGCAGCTCTCCGGGCGGATCTGAGGCCGCCATGCAGCTCGCGCTGTCAGTCGTCACGGAGTTCGCCGGCCCTGTGCGGGATCTCGTGATCGATGCGCCCGAGGGCGCCACGGTCGGCGATGTCGCAGTCCAGCTGGCCGGGATGATCGACGGGAACCGGCAGCCTGCCCAGCGGGGCTTCGGACCGCCGTCGGCGTCGTTCGCCGGGTTGATGGCCCAGGCCGCGACGCCCGGCGGCGACAGCGTCGGCACCCTGTGGGCGAACGGGAACGCACTCCCCGCGGATCGCCCGGTTCAGCAGGCACTGCTGGACGGCCAGTTGGTCTGCCTGGATCCGCGCCTTGCGCCCGCCACGCGGCTCACCGAGCCGCAAGGGGTCGTGGACCTCCGGGTGGTCGGCGGTCCCGGGGCCGGCCTGGTGGCGCGGCTGCCGCTCGGGGTGGCCACGGTCGGTTCCGCCCCTGGATGCACCGTCCGGATCGAGGACCCTTCGCTCCCGCCGACCTCGTTGCGCATCGAAGTCGCGCCCGACGCCGTGCGGGTCGCGCCGGTGCCGGGCGCCGTCGCCGCCCTGGAGGGGACCGGTCTGGACTCCGCCGCGCCTACCGACTGGAGGGTCGGCGAGGTGGTCACGGTCGGCACGAGCCTGCTCTCGGTTTACCCGCCGTCCGTGCCGGACGCGTTCCTGTCGGCCTCGGACGACGGCGGTCTTGCCTTCAACCGCCCTCCGCGAGTGTCGTCGTACTCGCCGGGCAAGGCGGTCGTCCAGCCCAGACTGAGCGATCCGCCGGAGGGCGCCAGGCTGATGCTGGCGGCGTCCTTCGCACCGATGATCATGGGTGTGGCGGCCTGGTACTTCTTCAAATCGGCCTACATGCTGCTGTTCTGCGGGCTGACACCGCTGATGATGCTCGCGGAGTACTTCAGCGAGTCCCGCTACGGGAAGAAGAAGCGCCGCAAGGAGGTCAAGAAGTACCAGAAGGATCTTGCGGAGTACGAGCGCCAGCTGGAGTACCTGCGGATCCAGGACCGCGCCGAGCGGCGGGAGGGCTACCCGGACCCCGCCCAGACCCTCCTGGTTGCGACCGGCCCCCGACGGCGCCTGTGGGAGCGTCGCCTCGACGACGAGGATGCGCTGATCCTCCGGGTCGGAAGCGCCGACCAGCCTGCCGGAATCAAGATCCATGTGGCTGACCGGAGCGACGAGGCGCCGGTGCCGCCCACGGTGGAGAGCGCGCCGGTCTGCATCGAGTTGGCGAAGGCCGGAGTGGTCGGCCTCGCGGGCGCCCGGGAGTCGATGGGCGGGCTGATGCGCTGGCTGGTGGCGCAGAGCTGCGTCCTGCAGAGTCCTCGCGATCTGTCGCTGGTGCTGCTCGCTCCCGGCCCGCAGGCCGAGGCGGACTGGAACTGGTTCCGCTGGCTCCCGCACGCACGGCCGCGCCAGGGGCAGCAGTGCCGGGCCCTGCTCGGCAACGACGGGGAATCGGTGGGTCGCCGGGTCGCCGAGCTGGTCGCCGAGATCGACCGCCGTATGAGCGTCCGGCAGAGCGGCGGCGGGATGGTCTCGGCGCTCAACCGCGATCCCGCGATCCTGGTCGTGCTGGACGGCGCCCAGACCCTGCGGCGCGTCCCCGGGCTGCCCCAACTGCTCATCGACGGGCCGAAGGTCGGCGTCTACTCGCTCTGCCTGGACCGCGAGGAGCGCCTGCTCCCCGAGGAGTGCTCCGTGGTGGTTTCCGACGACCGGGCCGCTCCGGGCACGGTCGTGCTCCGCGGTGCCGGCCTCGATCGGCTGGGACGAGTCGTGGCCGATCAGGTGACGGTCGCCTGGTGCGACCGGACGGCCCGCGCTCTGGCCCCGGTCCGGGACATCAGCCGTGACGAGGCGGACAGTGCGCTTCCCACCTCGGCCCGGCTCCTGGACCTGCTCGGTATGCCCGATCCCGACGCGGACCAGGTGCTTCAGCGGTGGGCCCACACGGGCGGCCGCACCACCTGCGTTCCCCTCGGCTACGGGCCGGACGGCGTCTTCGAGCTCGACATCAGCCGGGACGGGCCCCATGCGCTGGTCGCGGGCACGACCGGAGCGGGCAAGTCCGAGCTCCTGCAGTCCCTGATCACCTCGCTCGCCGCCGCGAACGATCCGGAAGCCCTCAACTTCGTACTGATCGACTACAAGGGCGGTTCGGCGTTCCAGGACTGCGCCAACCTGCCGCACACCGTCGGCATGGTGAGCGACCTCGACGCGCACCTGACCGAGCGGGCGCTGGAGTCGCTCGGCGCGGAGCTGCGCCGCCGGGAGCGCCTGCTGTTCGACGCCGAGGCCAAGGACATCGAGGACTACTGGGACACGAAGGCGCTGAGGCCCGAACTCGAGCCGATTCCGCGGCTGGTACTGATCATCGACGAGTTCGCCTCGCTGGTGGCCGAGCTCCCGGACTTCGTCGCCGGCCTGGTCGACATCGCCCGCAGGGGACGCTCGCTGGGCGTGCATCTGGTCCTGGCCACGCAGCGCCCGGCAGGTGTGGTGAGCGCCGAGATCCGCGCCAACACCAACCTGCGGATCTCGCTCAGGGTCACCTCCCCCGACGAGTCGAACGACGTCATCGACGCCCCGGACGCGGCGCTGATCGGGAAGTCCACCCCGGGCCGCTGCTATGTGCGGTCCGGGGCCTCGGCGCTGCGACCCGTCCAGACCGCGCGGATCGGCGGTCGGAGGCCGACCACCACCGCAGCCGTCCCGGTCTCGGACGTCTCGCCGGCGGGCTGGCGCGATCTCGCCTATCCGCCGCCGCCCCGCCCGGAGGCCAAGGGCTCCGGGGCCGATCTGACCACCGACATGGCGGTGCTGGTCGCCGCCATCGCGGACGCGGCTGTCCGCCAGGGCAAGTCCGAGCAGCGCCGCCCGTGGCTGCCGCCACTGCCGGATTGCGTGACCGTGGACGAACTGGCCGATTCCGGCGCGCCCGCTGCGGGAGTGCCGTCGACGGGGACCTCGGTCGCGGCCAACCTCCCAGAGGTGCCGTATGGGCTCCTCGACCTCCCGGCCCAGCAGGCGCAGGTGCCGCTGACGTTCGCCGCGTCGGGCACCGGCCACCTCCTGATCGCGGGATCGCCACGGTCGGGACGCACCACCGCGCTGCGGACGCTGGCCGGCTCGCTCGCGTCCCGGCTCTCCCCGGCCGACCTCCACGTCTACGCGCTGGACTGCGGTTCGAGCGGTCTGCTGCCGCTGGTCGGGCTGCCGCACTGCGGCGCGGTCGTGACCCGGGACCAGACGGATCGGGTGGAGCGGCTGCTCGCCCGCCTTCAGGCCGAGGTGTCGCGGCGTCAGCAGCTGCTCGCCGCCGAGGGCTTCTCCAGCGTCGCGGAGCAGCGCCGGGCCGCCGCGCCGGAGGACCGGCTGCCCTGGATGCTGCTGATGCTCGATCTCTGGGAAGGCTTCCACACGGTCTTCGAGAGCTACGACTTCGGCAGGCTCGTCGACGACGTCCTGCGGCTTCTCCGCGAAGGCGCGGCGGCCGGGCTGCACGCGGTCGTGACGTCGGACAAGAGCGGCCTCGGCGGCCGGATCTCCTCGGTGTTCGAGGAGCGGCTGCTCCTCCGGATGTCCAACCCGGACGACATGGCCATGGGCGGCGTCGCCCCGAGGAGCATTCCCAACAACATGCCGGACGGCCGGACGCTCCGCGTCGCCGCGCGGGGCGTCCTGGAGGCCCAGTTCGCACTGCTCGACGCGGATCCGTCCGGCATGGCGCAGACGTCCGCCGTGCAGGCGATCGGCAGGGCCGCCACCGAGCTGCACGCCCGACCGGTTCCGGCGCAGCGGCCGATGCGGGTCGACGCCCTGCCGCCCCGGATCGGCTACGAGGAGATGCTCGGGCTCGGCGACCAGGTGGCGCCCGCCTCGCCGCTCTGGGTGGCCCTTGGCGCGGGCGGCGACGAGCTGCTGCCGCAGGGGTTCGACCTGATGGACGAGGTCCCCGGGGTGGTCATCGCCGGGCCGCCCCGCTCCGGCCGCTCCACCGCCCTGATGGCCGTCGCCCGGCAGCTCCTCGGCCGCGGCGTCCCGGTGCTGGCCGTCAGCCCCCGCCGCTCGCCGCTGCGTGAACTCGCCGGCCGCGAAGGGGTGCTGGGCGTCCTCTCCGCGGACAGCACCGCCCTCGACATCGATCAGGCGCTGGAAGGGCACGACCGTTACGTCGTCCTGGTCGACGACGCCGAGCTGCTCCAGGAGCACGAAATGGCGGACCGCCTGGAGGAGTTGGTCCAGGCGGCCCAGGACGCGGAGCAGGGCATGGTCGTCGCCGGCGCGGCCGATGTGCTGACCTCCCAGTACCGGGGATTCGTGGTCCAGGCGCGCCGCTCCAAGGCCGGCCTGCTGCTGGCCCCGGGAGGCAACGAGGGCGAGCTGTTCGACATCCGCCTGCCCCGCAATGCCGGATCCGGCCCGGCCGGACGCGGAATCCTGGTCCGCGGCGGCCAGCTGATGGGGGTCCAGGTGCCCGTGGGTTGACCCTGTCCGTCAACCACAGCGGTAGGCGGCCGCCCGGACCGCTCTGTCGGCCGAGCGCCGCTACCCGGGGTTGGAGACAAGGACCCAACCCCGGTTTGACGCCTCCGGTGGCCCAGGACTCCTAGAGTTCAACTCGGATCACACGAGAGTCGGAAAACGAGCACGGCCTCACTCACTCAGGAGACGTCATGGCCACAGTGAAGGTGACCCCGCAGGCCCACGCGGACGCCAAGAAGATGCTGACCATCATCAACCACGATCTGGGCAGCGCGATGAGCACCCTGAAGACCACGGGTGACCGGCTCAGCCAGAAGGACCACTGGGAGGGCCCGAAGGCCGACCAGTTCCGCGGCCAGGTCTGGCCCGACGCCACCTCTCAGCTGAAGAAGATGCAGGACGCTCTCGGCAAGCTGCAGCACGAGGTGACCCAGATCCTCAACAACATCCAGCAGGCCGGTTCCTGACCTGGCCATGCGCCTCGAGGGCCCGGTGGGGTGATGCGGTCGACCGCATCACCCCACCGGGCCCTCGGCCGCTCGGCGCGGCACGACGAGCCCGCTCTCGTAGGCGAGCACGACCGCCTGGGCCCGGCTGGAGAGGTTGAGCTTGGACATCGCCCGGTTCAGATGGGTCTTGACGGTGCCCTCGGTCACCACGAGCCGTTCGGCTATCTCGCCGTTGCTCAGCCCGGCCGCGACCAGGCGAAGCACATCCGTCTCCCGGGCCGTCAGCGCCTCGGTTCCCTCGGCAGCGAGCCTGACGGCCCCGGCGGCGCCGTCGTCCTCGGACGACTCCTCCTCAGGCGCCCTGGTCGCGCAGTACGACTCCACCAGGCGGCGAGTCACCGTCGGAGAGAAGAGCATGTCCCCGTCGGCGACGGACCGAAGAGCCGGAAGGAGGCGCTCCGGCGGCGTGTCCTTGAGGAGGAACCCGCTGGCTCCCGCGCGCAGCGCCTCGTACACGTACTCGTCGTGATCGAAGACGGTGAGGATCAGCACCTTCGGCGGGTCGTCGGAACACGCGTCGAGGATGCGGCGCGTGGCGGAGATGCCGTCGGACTCAGGCATCCGGACATCCATCAGGACCACATCCGGCCGAGTCGCGCGGGCCATGGCCACAGCTTCTTCGCCGTCCGTCGCCTCGCCGACGACCTCGTAGCCGGCCGTGGCGCGCAGAATCGCCGCCAGGCCGGCCCGGATCAGCACCTGGTCGTCCGCGATCAGCACTCGTGTCACGTCGGGTTCCCCGTCTCCCCAGTCGATCGCACGATCATCTGTCCTTGCCGGAGGCGAACGGCAACCGCAGATCGACGGAGAATCCGCCGCCCGGAACCGGGCCGGTGCTCACCGAACCCCCGTAGAGCGCTGTACGCTCCCGCATCCCCGTCAAGCCCTTGCCCCCGCTGGGCAACTCCACCGGGTGAGTCGAACCCGACGGCTTCCGCCCATCGTCCAAGACATGGAGCCGGAGCTCCTCGGTTCCATAGTGAAGAACGATGTCGACAGACGCGCCTGGTGCGTGCTTGAGCACATTGGTGAGCGCCTCCTGCGCCACACGGTAGACGCAGAGCTCCAGCCCGGCCGTCAGCCTCTGCTGGGCTCCGGTCACCGTGTAAAGGACCGGAACGCCGGACAGGCCGATCCGCTCGATCAGCACGGGGAGCTGCTCGATGCCCGGCGCGGGCCGATCCTCGCGATGCCCGGACTCCCGTTCCTCGTCGGGCCGGAGCAGGGTGATCAGGCGGCGCAGTTCGGCCAGCCCCTCGCTGCTCACCTCGCTGATGCTCAGCAGGGCCTGCTCAGCGGTCTCCCGCTCGGTGGACAGGACATAGCGGGCCATACTGGACTGAACCGCGATCACTGAAAGGTGATGCGCCGTGACATCGTGGAGCTCACGGGCGATCCGCACCCGCTCCAGCAGTACGGCTTGCCGCTCCCGCTCCCGCTGCCCCTCCTCCAACCGGACAAGTTGCACCTCGGCCGACGCGCGCTGCCGGAGCAGCAGCCGTCTGCCGTCCGCGGCCCAACCGAGCAGCGCGATCCCCAGCAGGCCCAGCAGCGCCGCATCCGGGACACCGTGCGACCCGTGACGCGCCGCGGCGAACACGACCGCCGCCCAGAGCAGCGCCCCCGCCAGCACGCCCTTGCGCCGGCCGAGGCGCGCCACCGCGGTCCCGTACGCTACTGCGGGAGCGATCATCAGGGCCACGGCAGGAAGTGCGGCCGCAGTCCCGCCGATCATCGCGGCCAACGTCACCGCGAAGACGGACTGCGGGAACCTGCGCCGGAGGACGAGCGCCACCGATTGGGCCAGCAGCAGAACCCCAACCGCCCGGCTGTCCCCTCCACCACCGGCCGACCCCATCTCCACGAACCGAAGGCCGACGGCCGCGGACAGGACAGCGATCACCGCGTCCTGGGCCATCGGGCGCCTCACGGCCCATCGTCGCAGGTCACTTACTTCGGGCCGCATAGCGACAGACTAACCAGCCGGGCGTTCACCGAGCCAGGGCGGTCATGTTCCGGTCAGCGCTGCGCGTCCCGCGGGCGGTGACGGAGGTGGAAGTGGCGGCCCAGCCAGCCGTGGGTGTGGCGGGCCGGTTCCGGGTGGGCGGGGGCGGCCGGGTAGCCGTGAGCGGGGGTGTCCATCCGCATCACCGTCTCCGCGTGCAGGGCTATGCCCGCCGTCAGCCCCGCCGGGAGCCAGCCCGCCGGGGCGGTGAGCAGCGCCGCCGCACCGTCCGGCCCGACCAGCTGGGACGGCGTGGGGCGGTGCGCCGGGTCCTTCGCCAGACAGGCGCGGACCACCTTCAGCAGCGACGTCGGAACCCCCGTCAGGTCCGGGTCGTCGTGCACCACCTGGTAGAGCATCCCGGCCGTGGAGCCGTCCCCGAAGGGCGAGCGCCCGGTGGCCGCGAAGACCAGCACCGCGCCCAGCGAGAAGACGTCGGAGGCGGGCGTCACCTCGTCGCCGCAGGCCTGCTCCGGCGACATGAAGCCGGGCGAGCCGATCACCGTCCCGGCGCGGGTGAGCGAACTGCCGTCGGCGGCGCGGGCGATGCCGAAGTCGATGACGCACGGCCCGTGCACGTCCAGCAGCACATTGGGCGGCTTCAGATCGCGGTGCACCAGCCCCGCCCGGTGGATGTCGCCGAGCGCCTCGGCGAGGCCCGCGCCCAGCGCGCGCAGTGAGTCCTCCGGCAGCGGACCGTGCGCCGCCACCGCCGCGTCCAGATCCGGCCCGGGGACGTAGTCGGTGGCGAGCCACGGCGAGGCGCACTCCAGGTCCGCGTCCACCACCGGCGCGGTGTGCTTGCCCTCGACGGTGCGCGCGGCGGCGACCTCGCGCCGGAAGCGGTCGCGGAAGACCGTGTCGGACGCGTACTCGGGCAGCACCACCTTCACCGCGACCGTCCGCCCGCCGGGCGAGCGCGCCAGGTAGACGCGCCCCATCCCGCCCACGCCGAGCCGCGCCAGCATGCAGTACGGCCCTATGTGCGCCGGGTCGCAGTCGGCCAGCGGTTCCATCACGCCCAACTCCCCGTCCATGCCCAGGATTCTCCGCCGAGCACGAGCACGATACGGCATTCGCCTACGATCGGTTCGTCAGTCCGGCAAGGGGAAGGCGGTACGACCGGGACGGCACCAACCCGGCGGGGCAGACCGCACCCAACTCACGCATCGCCATCCCCGTTCGTCGCCCGTCACGGCCGGACCAGCCTATGATCCGACTGGCAGGCGGAACATGCGGATGGGCCCACGGGGGACGAGTACATGCTCAGCAGGACGCAGCTCACCAGCGGCCCCGCGCTCGCGGTGGCCGGGGTGGTGGCGGCCGCGGTGGTCGGCGCGGGGGTGGTGGTCACCCGGCCGTTCGACGCGCACGCGGCGACGAGCCCGTCCGCCAGCGCCGCGCCCGGCTCCCGCCAGCAGCTCCCGGCGGCGTCCGCGTTCCCCAAGCCGCCGATCGCCACCGCGCCCGCCGGGTACCGGACGGTGACGGAGGCCGCGGCCGGCTTCTCGCTCGCCGTGCCGAACGGCTGGAAGCGCACCTCCGAGGACGGCGGCACGCTCTTCCTCTACCAACCGCCCACCGGCGAGGCGATGTTCAAGGTCCTCGTCATCGGCGACGGCTCGGACGCCGATCCCCCCAGCGCCCTGCACACCGCCCAGAACACCGCGCGCCAGCTGGCCGGCTACCACGGCACCAAGCGGATCGGCGACATCACCGGCAACACCGTCCTCGGCATGCCCGGCGCCCGCTACGAGTCCACCGCCATCGACGTCAAGGGCAAAGGCAAGGGCAAGGGCAAGGGCAAGGCCAAGCAGCCCTACCGCGCCGTCCAGGAGTTCCTCATCGACCCGGCCGGCCAGGAATGGGTCCTCACCTCCACCGACGACGAGTCCGCCGCCGGCGTCAAGCAGGCCCGCGCGCGCTTCCAGACCCTGATCGGCAGCTTCCGGTTCACCGAGAACTACGGCTGACGCGCCGCGCGCGACGGCACGCGCCACGGCGCGTCATCGGGGCGGCAGGCGGTAGAGGTTGGTCGAGAGCGCGATGAAGAAGGCACCGGCGCCCGTCGCCAGGTGGAAGTCGCCGCTGTTGCCGGTGAAGTCGCCGGGATAGCTGTACGTCCACTGGTGGCGCCCCGTCGCGCCGTCGAAGGCCTGGACGCCGTCGCGGATGTAGTCGGCGAGGTAGACCATGCCGTTGCCGGCCGCGAGGACCATCTGCTCGTCGACCTCCGAGGCGAGCAGCGTCTCCCAGATCCGCCGGCCGGTCCTCGGGTCCATGGCCACCAGCAGTTGGCCCTGCCGGACGTAGACCCGCCCGTCGGCGACCGCCGGTGCGCTGAACGTCGCCCCGTGCCGGTTCTCGGCCGTCCAGACCGTCTTCCCGGTGGACGGGTCGCAGACGGTCAAGCTGGTGGCCGCGTCGGCTCCGTCGACGATCAAGAGGTTGCCGGCGCACGGCTTCAGGGCGGCGACCCCGCCGCTGTGCCGCTCCCTGCTCCACAGCAGGCTGCCGTCCTTGGTGGAGCGCGCCCACAGGCGGTACGAGTCGGGCTGCTCGGAGCGGTAGGCCAGCACGTCGCCGATGACGGTGCCGCCCATCTCGTCGGCGGTGCCCTTCGGATCCGGCACCGGCGGGGTGCTCCAGGCGACGCGGCCGGTGAGCGGCTCGAATCCGGTGATCCGCATCGGATACGCGGCGCTGGGCGTCCGCTCCGAGCAGTAGACGAGCCGGGAGTCGGCCGCCACCACGCGGTTGACCGCGTAGCCGCCGGCCGGCTGGTAGGTGCCGCGCTGGTGCCCGCTGATCAGGTCGTAGCAGCCGATGCCATAGCCGGTGGAGGTGTCGGTGACCGCCGGGACGGTGCCCTGGACCACCCAGGGCGGGTTGTAACCGAAGATGTGGGCGCCGCTGGTCCACAGTTGGCGGCCGCGGGCGATGTCGTAGGCGACCAGGGCCACCGAGCCGGAACCCGTGTCGAGCGGGGCGACCAGGACATGGCCGTGCACGGTGAAGGCGCCGTCGACGGGGATCATCGTCTTCCGCCAGGTCGCCAAGGGGGCCTGGCCGGGCTTGCGCGGCGGCTTGGGCTTCGGCTTGGGCTTGGGGGCCGTGGCCGCGTACGCCCAGGCGGTGCCGCCGCCGACCGCGACGAGGCCGCCGCCGGCGATCCCTGCGGTGAGCAGGCGGCGCCGGGACGGCGAGGAGCGCGGCGGGACGGTGGCCGTGGAGGCGCCGCTGGGCGTCAGGGTGGTGGCGACCGCGGACGGCCCGGACGGCGCCTCCAGCCGCATCACCCGCGAGGCATGCGAGACGATCGCCGACGCCACGGGCGCGGGCAGCCAACCGCCGGAGGCGGAGAGCAGCGGCGCCGCCCCTTCGGGGCCCGCGAGTTGGGACGGGCTGGGGCGCTGGGACGGGTCCTTGGCGAGGCAGGCGCGGATCACCGGGAGGAGCGAGTCGGGGATGCCGGTGGTGTCGGGGTCCTCGTGGACGACCTTGTACAACTGGGCGGCGGAGTTGGGCGCCTTGAAGGGGCCGTTTCCGGTGGCGGCGTACACCAGCACCGCACCCAGCGAGAAGACGTCCGAGGCCACCCCGACCCGCTCGCCCTGCGCCTGCTCCGGCGACATGTAGCCGGGCGAGCCCACCACCAGCCCGGTACGGGTGTAGCCGTCGCCGTCCACCGCCCGGGCGATCCCGAAGTCGATGACCCGCGGACCGGCCACGTCCAGCAGCACGTTGGACGGCTTCAGATCACGATGGATCAGCCCGGCGGCGTGGATCTCGGTCAGCGCCTCCGCCAACCCCGACCCCAGCGCCCGCAACGAGTCCTCCGGCAGCGGACCGTGCGCCGCGATCGCATCCTCCAGCGACGGCCCCAGCACATACGCCGTCGCCAACCACGGCACGGCGGCCGTGACATCGGCGTCCACCACCGGCGCCGTATACGTCCCCGACACCGCCCGCGCGGTCTCCACCTCCCGGGCGAACCGCGCCCGGAAGTCCTCATCTCCCGCCAACTCGGGACGGACGACCTTCACCGCCACCGTCCGCCCGCCGGGCGAGCGCGCCAGATACACCCGCCCCATCCCGCCCTCGCCCAACAACCGCAGTGTCCGGTAACTGCCCAGCATCTGCGGGTCGCCCGGACCCAGCTCACGCATCGCCATCCCCGTTCGTCGCCCGTCACGGCCGGACCAGCCTATGATCCGAAGGGCAGTCGGAGCATACGGACCGGCTGCGAACAACGGGGTACGGGGGACGGGGGACGGGGACATGGTCGGTCGAGCTCAACTCACCAGCGGGCCGGTATTAGCCGCGGCCGGAGTACTGGTCGCCGCCGCGGCCGCGGCGGCGGTCGTCGCGACCCGGCCCTTCGACGCGCAACCACCGACCGCGCAAGCGTCGGCGCACGCCTCGCCCACCGTCAGGGTCCATGTCCCCGCCGCCTCGACGCTCCCCAAGCCGACGATCACCGCCGCGCCCACCGGGTACCGCATGGTGACGGAGACCGCGCCCGGCTTCGCGCTCGCCGTGCCGAACGGCTGGAAGCGCAGCGTCACGGACGGCGGCTCCACCGTCGACTACAGCCAACCGGGCAGCGCCGAGGCCGGTTTGGACGTCACCGTGATCGGCGACGGCTCGTTCTCCGACGAGACCAGCGCCCTGCACACCGCGCAGACCATGGCGAACAACTCCACCGGTCACGGAGGCGGCAAGCTGGTGGGCGCCGTCACCGCCAACACCGTCCTCGGCATGCCCGGGGCCTGGTTCGAGCTGACGGCGACGGACACCAAGTCCAAGAAGCGCTACTGCGCCTTCCAGGAGTTCCTCATCGATCCGGCCGGCCAGGAGTGGGCGCTCTACTCCAGCGACGATGCCACCGCGGCCGGCATCAAGCGCACCCACGACCGGTTCCAGACCCTCGTCAAGAGCTTCCGGCTCTCCGCGAACTACTACTGATCCTGGGGAGGTTCAGTTCAGCGGAACCCGGTACAGCTTGGTCGCGACAGCGACGAAGAGGCTGCCGGCGGCCACCGCCAGGTTGAACGTCGAGGCCCTGCCGCTGAAGTCCCCCGGATAGCTGAAGGTCCACAGATGCCGTCCGGTCGCGCCGTCGAAGGCCTGGACGCCGTCGGCGAGCGCGTTGGCGAGGAAGACCATTCCGCTGCCGGCCGCGATCCGCAGATCGCTCACGTTGTTCGAGCCCAGCAGGGAGTCCCAGAGCGGGTGCCCGGTCCGCGGGTCGTAGGCCATGAAGAGCTGGCCGCGCCGCAGATAGATCCGGCCGTCCGCCGCCACCGGTGCGGTGAACGTGGCCTGGTGGCGGTTGTCCGCCGTCCACCCCGCCGTGCCGGTGCGCAGGTCACGGGTCATCAGGCTGCTGCCGTCGCCGGCGCCCGCCGATTCGACGGTCACCAGCCGGCCGCCGGCGGGGACCAGGGCGTCGACGCTGCCGGCGCTGTGCCGCGTCCTGCTCCACAGCAGGCTGCCGTCCTTGGTCGAGCGGGCCCACAACCGGTACAGCTCCGCGTCCTCCAGTCGGTAGACGAGCGCGTCGCCGACGATCGTGCCGCCCGCCTCCGCGATGCTGGTCGTCCGATCCGGTCCGGACGGGACGCTCCAGGCGACGCGGCCCGTGAGCGGGTCGACGGCGGTGATCAGCTCCGGTGACTTGCCGAGGTCGTCCTTCCCCAGCGCGCAGTAGACGAGCCGCGCGTCGGCCGCCAGCACGCGCTTGACCGAGTAGTTGCCGGCGGGCCGGTAGGTGCCGCGCTCGTGCCCGCTTGTCAGGTCGTAGGCGCCGAGGGCGTCCACGAGATCACCGGTGTTCGTGATCGCGGGGACGACGCCCCGCAGCACCCAGGGCGGATTGGCGCCCTCGATCTGCGACGAGCTGGTCCACAGCTGCCGGCCGTGGGCGATGTCGTAGGCGCCCAGGCTGGTGGAGCTGTCACCCGAGAGCGGGGCGACCAGGACGCCGCCGTGCACCGTGAAGGGGCCGCCGACCGGGATCATCGTTTTGCGCCAGGTCGCCAACGGGGCCTGGCCGGGCTTCCGCGGCGGCTTGGGCTTCGGCTTGGGCTTGGGCGCGGTGGCCGCGTACGCCCAGGCGCCGCCGCCCCCGACCGCGACGAGGCCGCCGCCCGCGATCGCCGCCGTGAGCAGCGCGCGCCGGGACGCCGCGGAACGCGGCCGGGCGGCGGGCCCGGACGCCTGGGCGGGCGGGATCGTGGCGGGCGGCGGCGGTGCCGCGGGCGGCGCATCCAGCCGCATCACGCCCGCGGCATGGGCGACGATCGCCGAGGCGACGGGGGCGGGCAGCCAGCCGCCGGACTCCGACAGCAGCGCCGCGGCACCGTCCGGTCCGGCCAGCTGCGACGGCGCCGGCCGCTTCGCCGGATCCTTGGCCAGGCAGGCGCGGATCACCGGGAGCAGGGACGCCGGGACGCCGCCGAGGTCGGGGTCCTCGTGGACCACCTTGTACAACTGGGCGGCGGAACTCGGCCCCCGGAAGGGGCCGTTGCCGGTCGCCGCGTAGACGAGGACCGCACCCAGCGAGAAGACGTCCGAGGCCACCCCGACCCGCTCGCCCTGCGCCTGCTCCGGCGACATGAACCCCGGGGAGCCCACCACCAGCCCGGTACGGGTGTAGCCGTCCCCGTCCACCGCCCGGGCGATCCCGAAGTCGATCACCCGCGGACCGGCCACGTCCAACAGCACATTGGACGGCTTCAGGTCGCGGTGGATCAGCCCCGCCGCATGAATCTCCGTCAGCGCCTCCGCCAACCCCGACCCCAGCGCCCGCAGGCTCTCCTCCGGCAGCGGACCGTGCGCCGCGATCGCATCCTCCAGCGACGGCCCCAGCACATACGCCGTCGCCAACCACGGGACCGCCGCCTCCACATCGGCGTCCACCACCGGCGCGGTGTAGGTCCCCGACACCGTCCACGCCGTCTCCACCTCCCGGGCGAACCGCGCCCGGAAGTCCCCGTCCCCCGCCAACTCCGGACGGATCACCTTCACCGCCACCGTCCGCCCGCCGGGGGATCGGGCGAGGTAGACCCGCCCCATCCCGCCCTCGCCCAGCAGCCGCAGCGTCCGGTAGCTCCCCACTAACCGCGGGTCGCCGGTGCCCAACTCACGCATGACCATGGAAGATCAGCCCCCCTGAGTCTCCGAGTCCTCTGTCTGCTTCGGCATCTGCCGCTACTTCGCGGGTATTCGGTAGAGCGCGGTCCCCAGCACCGCGTAGAGGCGGCCGCCCGAGAGGGTGGCCGTCCAGTTCTGAGATGCGGTGGACGCATCGCCGGAGCGGAAGGTCCACAGCTGCTTGGAGGAGGAGGCGTCGAAGGCCTGGATGCCCAGGGATCCGGTTTCGGCGACGTAGACCGTTCCGGAGCCGGCCAGGACCGTGGCCTGGCCGTCGATGCCGTACACCAGGTCGACCGACCACTTCTGCTGGTGGGACGCGGTGTCGTAGGCCACCAGGCTGCGGCCCGCGACGACGAAGACCGCCCCGCCGGTGGCCGCCGGGGCGGAGACGCCGCCGTCGCCGTCGCCCGCCGTGGCGAGGGGGGTCGGCGTGCCGGGGCCGCGCAGCGGGAACCGGAGCAGCCGGGCCGTCCCGCTGTCCGGGTCGTTGCTGCCGTCCCTGACGTAGACCGTCCCGTCGGCGATCACCGGCATGGGCGCCGGGGAGGTGAGCTTCCCGGACGCGTGCCAGGCCTCGCCGCCGTCCGCCGTCGCACGGCACGTCAGATAGCCCGTCCCGGAGGCGTAGACGAGGCTGCCGCCGTCGAGCGCGGCCGCCGCGCCGGTGCCCGGGGCGCCGCCCGCCGGTAGCGGCTTCGTCCAGCGCGGGCGCCGCGTCGACAGGTCCACCGCCGTCAGCGACCACGCCCCGCCGGCCGCGCGGACGACGAGGTAGGCGGCCGTCGCGTCGGCGGCGAGCACCTGCCACGGGGCGCCGGGGCGGTCGTCGAGCCGCTGCTGTCCGCCGCGCGCGTCGTAGCCGCGCAGTTGGGCGCCGTCCCGCAGCAGGACGGTCTTGCCGCCGCCGACCACGGGCTGCCCGGAGATCGCGCTGCCCGGCTTCTTCCACAGCGTGCGGTGCGACGCGGCGTCCACCGCCACCACCGCGGCGCCGGAGGACGGTGCGGCCGTCGGGTCCACCGGGAGCAGCACCGTTCCGCCGCTGACGACGGGCCGTCCGGCGGAGGACGCGGGCGGGACGGTCGTCCGCCAATCGGCGTCCGGGGCCTGGCCGGGGGCGCGGGTGGGGCCGGTGGACGGCGAGCCGGAGCCGCCGACCAGCGCGGTGATGCCCCAGGCCGCGCCGCCCGCGACCACCGCGCCGCCGCCGATGGCCGCGGCGAGCAGCTTCCGGCGGGAGGGGCGCCCGGGGCCGGACGGCCCGCCGCCGACCTGCGTGGTCCCGGCGCCGGAGGCCCCCGGGCCCGACGTGCCGGCCCCGCCGGCCGAGCCCGCCCCGGCTGCCCCACCCGCTCCGCCCGCTCCGCCCTCGCGGACGGTCGCCGCGACCGGCTGCGGGAAGTGGTCGGGCGCGTCCGGCGCGTCCATGTCCATGATCGACGCGGCATGGGAGGCGATCGACGAGGCCAGCGGCCCCGGCAGCCAGCCGCCCGACTCCCCGAGCAGCGCGGCGAGTCCGCCTTCCCCGGCGAGCGAGGCCGGCTGCGGACGCTTCGCCGGATCCTTGGTGAGGCAGGCGCGGATCACCGGGAGCAGCGACTCCGGCACCCCGGTCAGCTCCGGCGGCTCGTGGACGACGTTGTACAGCTGCACCGCCGACGGGCCGTCGCCGAACGGCAGCACCCCGGTGGCGGCGAAGACCAGCACCGACCCCAGCGCGAAGACGTCCGAGGCGGGCGTCACCTCGGCGCCGGAGGCCTGCTCGGGCGACATGAAGCCGGGCGAGCCGATGACGAGCCCGGTGCTGGTCAGCCGCTCCTCGTCGAGGGCGCGGGCGATGCCGAAGTCGATGACCTTGGGCCCGTCCACGGCCATCAGCACATTGGACGGCTTGAGGTCGCGGTGCACCAGCCCGGCGGCGTGAATGTCCGTCAGCGCCTCGGCGAGGCCGACCCCGAGGGCCCGCAGGCTCTGCTCGGGCAGCGGGCCGAAACGGGCGACGGCCTCGTCCAGCGGCGGGCCGAGCACGTACTCGGTGGCCAGCCAGGGCGTCGCCGCGTCCGGATCGGCGTCGACGACCGGCGCGGTGCAGCGCCCGCCGACCCGGCGGGCGGTCGCGGCCTCGCGGGCGAAGCGGCGGCGGAAGGCGGTGTCGCCGGCGAGTTCGGCGCGCACCACCTTGATGGCCACCGTCCGGCCGCCGCCGGATCGGGCCAGGTAGACGCGGCCCATGCCGCCGGCGCCGAGCCTGGCGACCAGCCGGTAGGGTCCCAGCGTCAGCGGATCGGCCGGCTCCAGCGGCTCCATCTCTGCCCTCTCCCCCGTTGCGCGAGGCGGCGGCGGGGTGCGCCGCGCCTCGGTGTCGACGCCCTGCACCCTACGACACGGCAATCGCGCGGTGTGCGGCGTCCGTTGGCCCCGGTCCGGCGTCCGCCGCGCGCTACCGAACGGTAGCCAAGCGCGGCGCTCCCGCCGTAGGCTCGCGCGCATGACGGAACCGTCACCCCGATCCCCCGAGGACAGCGGCGCGACCACCCAGGACAGCGGCGCGACCGCCGAGGTCACCCGTGCCGACGCGGTCGTCGTCGGCGCGGGCCTGGCGGGCCTCGCCGCCGCCGCGGAGCTCGCCGAGGCCGGACGCCGCGTGGTCGTCGTCGACCAGGAGCCCGAGCAGACCCTGGGCGGCCAGGCCTGGTGGTCCTTCGGCGGCCTCTTCCTGGTCGGCTCCCCCGAGCAGCGCCGGCTGCGGGTGCGCGACTCCGAGGAGCTGGCCCTCCAGGACTGGATGGGCTCGGCCGCCTTCGACCGCGACGAGGACCACTGGCCGCGCAAGTGGGCCGAGGCGTATGTGCACTTCGCCTCCGGCGAGAAGCGCGCCTGGCTGCACTCGCTCGGGATGCGCTGGTTCCCGCTGGTGCAGTGGGCCGAGCGCGGCGGCTACCTCGCGGGAGGGCACGGCAACTCGGTGCCGCGCTTCCATGTCACCTGGGGGACGGGCCCGGCCGTGGTGGAGCCGTTCGTGCGGCGCTGCCGGGCGGCCGAGCAGTCCGGGCGCCTCAGCTTCCTCTTCCGCCACCGCGTCACCGGCCTGACCAGGAGCGGCGGCACGGTGGACGGCGTGGAGGGCGAGGTGCTGGCGCCGTCGCCGTCCACCGAGCGGGCGGAGAAGACCTCCCGGGAGACCGCGGGCGACTTCCGCGTCCAGGCGCCGGTCGTGGTGGTCACCTCGGGCGGGATCGGCGGCAATCACGAGCTGGTGCGGGCCAACTGGCCGGCCGACGCCGGGCAGCCGCCGGCCGAGATGCTCTCCGGGGTGCCGGACTTCGTCGACGGGCTGATGATCGGCCACACCGCCCGCGCCGGCGCCCGCGTCATCAACAACGACCGGATGTGGAACTACCCGGAGGGCATCACCAACCACAGCCCGGTCTGGAGCCACCACGGCATCCGGATCCTCTCCGGGCCCTCCCCGCTCTGGCTGGACGCCGAGGGCACGCGCCTGCCGGTGCCGCTCTTCCCGGGCTTCGACTCGCTCGGCGCGCTCTACCACATCACCCGGAACGGGCACGGCCACTCCTGGTTCGTCCTCAACCGGCGCATCATCGAGCACGAGTTCGCACTCTCCGGGTCCGAGCAGAACCCGGATCTGACCGGGAAGGACTGGCGGGCCGTCCTCCGGCGGGCGCTGCCCGGCGCCACCGGGCCGGTGGAGGGCTTCGCCAAGCGCTGCGAGGACTTCGTGATCGCCCGGACGGTCCCGGAGCTGGCCGCGAAGATGAATGCGCTGACCGCGGACGGGGCGGGCAAGGAACTGGTCGACGCGGACGCGCTGGCCCGCACCCTCGTCGACCGCGACCGCGAGGTGGCCTCCAAGCTGGGCAAGGACCTCCAGGTCATCGCCACTTCGCAGGCGCGCCGGTTCTTCACCGACCGGGCGGTGCGGGTGGCCCGCCCGCACCGGATGCTCGACCCCAAGGCGGGGCCGCTGATCGCGGTGCGGCTGCACGTGCTCACCCGCAAGACGCTCGGCGGGCTGGAGACCGACCTGGACGGGCGCGTGCTGACGGCGGACGGCTCGCCGCTGGACGGCGTCTACGCGGCCGGCGAGGCGGCGGGCTTCGGCGGCGGCGGGGTGCACGGCAACCGGGCGCTGGAGGGGACGTTCCTGGGCGGCTGCATGTTCTCGGGGCGCGCCGCCGGGCGGGCCGCGGCCAAGGCGCTGGGCGACTGAAGCCGACTGAGGCCGTGAGCGGCCGGCACGACACAGGTCGCGCCGAGGCCGTCCCCCGTGCGGCCCCGGGCGACCCGTGGCTGGATCCGATCGAATCAGACGATCGAACCTGATGAGCCTTCAGTCCACATACTGGAAAGTACGTCCAGCATACGAACAGAGTGGCTATTTCACCTGAGCGATTTCCCCGGGCGCGACGAGCGCTAAACGCGCCGGTCGGATTCGGCCGGTCCGCGCGTCCCGACCAGGTCCAGCAGCCGCAGCGACGCCTGAGTCCACCAGGGCACCGACAGGCCCAGCGCCCGGCCGTTGAGCATCGGCATCCCGTCGCGCAGGGCGTGCAGCACGGCCGGCATCGTCCAGGCGTACTTGGCGGCGGCGGTGGTCAGCACCGCCCGCCGCACCTGCTCGCGGACGTCGCCGCCCTCGCCCGAGCCGCCGGTCGGCCCGGCCTCCGCCGCGGCCTCCGCGGCCACCTCCGCCAGGCCCAGCGCATAGCCGTCGACCACCTCGGCGAAGAGCCGGTCCGCCTCGTCCGGCCGCACATGGAAGTCGAACACGGTGTCGAAGACCAGCGTCGCCGCGTCCTCGCCGACGCCCCCGTGGCCGGTGAAGGCCCAGTCGATCGCGCCGAGCCGGCCGTCGTCCTCGAAGAGGTTGTAGGGGTGCAGATCGAAGTGGCAGAGCGTGCGGGGCAGCGCCTCGACCTCCGCCAGCCGCTCCTTGCGCGCCTCCCACAGGGCGCGGAACTCCGCAGCGCGCTCGCGCACGCCGGTGCCGTCCAGGGCGGGGTGCGCCCAGGCCCCGCCGTCCCACAGGATCGCGCCCTGGTCCTCGCGGATCTCCTGGTAGGCGGCGAGCCAGCGGCGGCCCAGCCAGGGCCGGCCCGGCAGCCGATCGCCCGTCAGCCGGCCCTGCAGGCGCGCGACCCGGCGCGCGAGCCGGTGGTAGTGGTCCGGCGGCCATCCGGCGCTGGCCCAGCCGCCGACCCGCTCCATCCACAGCGCCACGGTGCCGTCCGGACGGTCCGCCACCAGGTAGGTCTCGGGGATGTGCAGCTCCCGCTCGACGGCGCCGCGCAGATCCGCGTCGGCGAAGAACTCCGCCTCGCGCCGCCAGTAGTACCAGTGGTCGGGCTCGTCGCCGGCCCGCCAGTGCGGATGGCCGCCCGCGGCGTCCGCGTCCCGCTGCAGCACCTTGAGGACGGCCTGCCAGCCGTCCCCGGTGACCGTCCAGACGCCAGCCGTGCCGGAGACGATGGGCGTGGAGAGCGGCTCCGCGTGCGCGGGCTCGCCGCCGGGGCGCGGCTCGCGGCGCCCCGCGGCGCGCACCACGGCGGCCACCTCGTGCG
>NZ_MLCF01000035.1 GCF_001879105.1 Mangrovactinospora gilvigrisea
CCGAGGCGGGGGCGTAGGGCAGCTCGCCGGCGGTCCCGAGGCGGGGGCGTAGGGCAGCTCGCCGGCGGTCCCGAGGCGGGCGTGGCGCATGGCGGAATGGCCTCCTGGCGGTCCGGCGCTTGAGGGCAGCACGGGCCGCGAATCGTGAGGGTGCGCGAAGAGCGCGGAAGGGAAGGGGCGAAGCGAATGCCCGTGGTCGCCTGGCAGCATCCGGGCGGGCTGCACGCGGTCGTGACGTACCGTCAGACGGCGAAATGGCGGCTTGCCGAGGGCGTCAGCCGCGAGGTGGGGCGAATGCCCCAGGTGGGGATTTCGGGGTGATGGAACTCAGGGATCGGCATGGCAGCTGGGGCGAAGCGTGCTGCAATATGTGTCGAGTCCTTTCAGATCTTTCGTGCGGTTGAGTCGTGCGGCATGGTCGTCAGGGATTCGCGAAGAGACGGCGGGACGTGTCCTCGTGAAGAACGCGGTACTAGTCCTGCGCATTCTCGGCTACGCACAAGGACACCCAGGTAAGGCGGTGTTCGCCCGCTTTCCGCCGCGCCCAGAGCGAGATCCTCGCGACGTCTATCCGTGGATCGACGCGACCTTGCAGGCCGGCGACGGCCTCGCGGCCGTGCTTCGGCCTGCGGTTGAGGGCGAACTGGACGGCGAAGCCGCTCGCGAGGCGCTCGAACGGTGGGATGAAGCCCGGGCGTCAGCCCCGCGGCGAACCGGCCGCGCGTCGGCCCGATGAGGCCGCGGCAGCAGCCCAGGCGTCCCGAACGATCTCATCCAGCGACGATCGCTCAGGGCTCCAGCCGAGCCGCTGACGAATGAGCGAAGAGTCCGCAAGGACGGTTGGCGGTTCGGGCTGCGGCGGGTTATGAATGACCGTCATATTCCGCCCAGTGAGCCGCTGAACTGCATCAATGATGTCCGCGACACTGGCGCCCGTGGCGCCGACGTTGTAGATCTGGGGCCGTCCCGGCTCGGCGGCATCCAGCGCGAGGACGTAGGCCCGCGCCACGTCGTCAACGTGGACGAAGTCGCGGATGGCCGTCCCGTCCCTGTTGACTCCGAGCTCCGGCGCCTCCCCGGCCGCCACCGCGATCGCCTTGGGGATGATGCGCGTCAGGTCCGAGTCGCCGACTCCGTCCACGGCGCCGCAGACGTTGAAGGCTCGCAGTACCACTCCCGAGACACTGCCGGCCGTCGCCGCCTGGAGGACAAGCTCGTCGGCCTCCAACTTGGTTCTGCCGTAGGGGCTGCTCGGCGCCGGAGGGGCAGTTTCAGCGATCGGCTGCAGCTCGGGGGCACCGTAGACCGCAGCAGTGGATGCCTGAAGGAACACCAGTGGCCGGCCCCTCCGCTTGCCTTCCGCGACCGCCGCGGCGAGTACCGTCCGAGTTCCATCGACGTTCACATCCCGGTACTCGTCTGGCCGCTCGAAGGAGTCGCGCACCCGAGTGAGGGCCGCAAAGTGGCACACGGCGTCCACGCCGTACATGGCCGTCCTGACCGCCTTCTCGTCCCGCACGTCGCCGAACAGCGCGCGCTCGACAACCCGCTCCTGGACCAGGTCCCAGCGAGGGCGGCGCGTCAGGACGATCACCGTGTGACCTGCCTCGGTGAGCCGGTGGACAAGCGCGGTGCCGGAGAAGCCAAAGCCACCGGTGACCAGGACACGCATGCACAACTCCCTGTCTGAGACGACTCGTTGGAGCTAACCCAGAACCGTTCCGCGATGCTCCCACGCCAGTGACAAGCACGCTGCCGCCGCCGGAGCGAGCGGCTCGTGGTCCAGCAATCGCCGGACGTTGTCCTCGGTGAAGGGGATGCCGCTGCTGAACCTGTCCGGAGACGTGGATACGACCGTCCCTTCCATGTTCTGGTTCACCATGTCGACGAACAGCTCGTCGAACACATCCGGGTCGAACACGACCGTGGTGAGGATCTCCCCTGCGAGCGTGAGCGGATCCAGCCCGATGCCGAAGCACCACGCCCGCGCCTGGCCGCTGCGCCGGGCGCGGCTCAGCGCGCGGTACGGCTCGGTGTGCTGGTAGTCGATGGGCTCGCTGCTGTTGCCGTCGGCCTCCGGCAGCCCGAGGAACTCCTCCGCGTACTCGCGCATCATGTTGCGCCACAGGTTGAAGTCGTTGGATTGGTGCGCGGGAAACGGCGAGGACGGCTGGAAGACCCCAGCGGGCATGACGTGGTAGGTGTCGCCGGCGATCGCCACGCTTGCTGAGGAGCGATGGTGCAGCACGAATGATGGATCCTCGCCGGCGCGGCCGAGGCGAATCGTCAGGGTGTCGATGGAGGGCAGCAGCGGGCGGCGACTCAGGTCGAAGGGGTCGCCGATGAGCTTGCGGAAAGGCAGCGCGGCGGCGGGGGCGTCCAGCCAATTGGGATCGGATGCCGCGTCGATCCACCCCTGCGCTGTCTCGTGGGCAAGGCCCTCGCAGACGTCGAACATGTCGAAGTACATGGTGTAGCCGAAGGCGAGGTCGGCGACGCCGCCAGACCAGTCGACCTCCAGCAGCCGATAGCTGAGTCGGTTGTCGAACAGCCGCGGTGGGTCGACGATCCGGATCGCTTGCGAGTACCGCCCGAAGGGCCGGCCCTGCGCGGACATCGGACGTACGG
Source organism: Mangrovactinospora gilvigrisea (assembly GCF_001879105.1). Classification (GTDB taxonomy): domain Bacteria; phylum Actinomycetota; class Actinomycetes; order Streptomycetales; family Streptomycetaceae; genus Mangrovactinospora; species Mangrovactinospora gilvigrisea. The sequence goes on from NZ_MLCF01000035.1 coordinate 2,629, forward strand.
CCCGCGACTCGGGCTCCACGCCAGTCACGAGGGGTGGGGTGTCCTGGTTGATCCAGGTCAGGGACACATCGGAGAGATCGACCGGGGTGGGCGCCATCCACTCGGGCTTGGCCAGGACCAGGCTCTGCCCCGCCCTGGGGATATCGGCGTAGAAGGCGGCGGCCGCGCGGGACAGCTCAAGCCGGTGGCTGTTGAGCGCCCGGCGCACGTGGCGCCAGCGCTGCTGTTCGCCGAGCGCCTCTTGCGGTTTTGCGGGCCCCGTCGCGGGGGTCGCTGGGGCCTCCGTCAGCCGAGCAGCGAAGCCGAGCGGGGCTAGGCCGAGCTCATCCTCGGGCAGCCCCAGAGCCTCGGCGAACCGCCGTAGCTCGCCGACATCGCGGACCTGGCGCTTGTTGCGCTCGATCATCGAGACATACGACTGATCGACGCCTACGAGGGCCGCCAGTTGAATCTGCGTCAGTCCGTGTAGGTCCCGGTACTCACGAAGCAGCTCACCGAGCTGCGAGCCGTCAGGGGGAGCGGTCTGCTGCTGTGAGGAGTACAACCACGGTCCTTGCGTCGGCTGCTGGGACGGGAGCACCGGCCGGCGGCTCTCGGCACGCTGGCACGGACTGCAGAGGATGCTGGGGTTGTCGCGTCCCAAGGCTGTTCCGCAGTTCGAGCAGGAGCGCTTCGCCGATGTCATCGCCATCGCCGCTGCCTCGCCTCCGAGTCGGGGCTGTTGCAGGCTACTCTGCTCCGCTCGGGGTGGATTGCGGAAGCACACGCCGGAAGAGGTGCTGTCGCCCTACGCGCCGGTCTATCGGCCGACCGTTGGACGGCCGCCGCGGTACGGGCACGGGCCGTGCTGGTGGTCCAGGTATGTGGCTGACCAGACGACGCCGGCCGTGCACCCGGGGCGCACCGCGACCGGGTAGAACGACCGAACGCCGGGTGTGTGGCTGGGGTCGTTGGTGGCAACCATGACGAACATTGCCATGATCCACAGGGGGAGCGCGAGTATCCACCAGCCGATGAGGCCCAGCCAGGTCACCTCGATGCGAGTCATGGCAGAGCGTTGCAGCCATCCGTGACGGTCCGGACCTGAACGGTGCCTTCCGGGGCTCGCGGTTGGCGTCGCGCGCCCCGGCAACCGTGCCTCAGCGCTTGGTGCGTGCTGCCCCCACTGAGGCACTGTCAGATCGGGCTCCTATTCTGGCGCTGGTCATCTGTCCGTGCGTGACGCCGAGCCGGTCCGGAGTTCGTCATCGACAACAGCAGAGGTCCCAGATCCGTCGGACACGAGCGCGCTCGAAACCGAGCTGAACGAATACGCAAGGGCATGGAGCTGGTCGCGCAGTGGCGCGTGGAGGTGCTCGCGGCGTTCCGCGAGCGTGATTGGGAGACGCTCGGATACCGCGACTGGGACGCCTACCTCTCCGGCGAGTTCGGGGCGCACCGTGTACGGCTGCCGAGGTCCGAGCGGCAGCAGATCGTCGCTGCGCTGCGGGAGGGCGCCATGTCGACGCGGGCCATTGCCTCTGCCATCGGCGTTTCCCGCGAGACCGTGCGGACCGATCTACAGGCGGCGCGCGACCAGGTGAATGATTTGGTGCGGGGACTCAATGGCAAGACCTATCGGACCCGCCGGCGGCCGAAGCGGCCCGCGAGTGAAAGCTCGACTGCGCCCCGCCAGCCCACCAAGAACGACGCGGACCGAGCCATCCGCGGCTTGGCCAAGTACGCCGCCCGGATCGACGGGATCCGTAAGAGCGGACTGCCACATCGCAGCCGCCGAGCCCTCGCCCGCCGGTCCACCGCGGAACTCGTCAACGGCACGGAGTCGTGCCTCCGGCTGCTCGAAGACCTTGCCCGCGAGGTCGGCGAGGACAAGCCGACCGTCGACCGGCTGCGCGACCTCGCCCATCGCGCCGAGGAGAGCTTCGACAGGATCCGCGCGGCCCTCTCCGAATAGCTCCCCCTGGGCCCGTAGTCCGCACACGTCCGTCTGCCAATCCACCGAGATCGGAGACCAGCCAAGTGAGCGAGTCCACCCCCGTCCCGCACCCGGACGAACCCTGCGGCAGCCGCCCGGATGACGACGGTGGCCACACCGCCGACGGCGGAGCGAGCTGTCTGTTCCGACACTCGCCCCCTGAGGGGCGAGTGTCGGAACAGGGCTCCGCCCCAGGGGTGGCGGAGGCCGCGGCCGGGGACGGACCGCAGCTGGGGAGCGATGCCGACCCTGACCTTGCCGACCGCGACGAGCCCGACATCCGCCAGCGCCTCCGCGCCGACGAGCCTCGCACCAACGTGCGCAGCATCCGCTACAACGACGCCGAACTCGGCGAGGTCGAAGCCGCCGCGCACCGCTCCGGCCTCACCCTCGCCAGCTTCGTCGGCAAGGCCGCACTCGCGGTCGCCCTCGCCGACAGCCACACCCAGGCCCTGGTCACCGATGACCACGCGAAGTTCGAGGCGCTGGACAACGCGGCGCGCGAACTCAGCCGGGTGGGAAACAACCTCAACCAGATCGCGAAGATCGTGAACTCCGGAGGCATCGCGCTCGACATCCAGGAAGCGCTGCGGGACTGCGGCGCGGCCATCGCCGAAGTGCGCCGGGCCACCAACGACTTCGTAGGCAGGTGACGATGGTCGTACCGAACATCGTCCACGGTCAGCGCACCCGGGGCTTGCTCTACTACCTCTACGGACCCGGCCGGAAGGACGAACACACCGACCCCCACATGGTCGCCGCCTGGGATCCGCTGCTGGCCCCCGACCCCGGCCGTGAGCCGAGTGCCACCCTCACGGAACTCGCCAACGTCCTGGACGCCCCCGTCCTCGCCCTGTCGGACAAGCGCCGCCCGGCCAAGCCGGTTTGGCACTGCTCCGTACGCACCGCGCCCGAGGATCGGCACCTGAGCGAAGCCGAGTGGGCGACGATCGCCCGGCGAATCGTCGCCGCCGTCGGCATCGCCCCGGATGGCGACCTGAAGGCCTGCCGGTGGGTCGCCATCCGGCACGCCGACGATCACATCCACATTGTGGCGACCGTCATCCGCGTCGATGGCAAACGCGCCAACCGCGACAACGAGCGCCGCCGGGCCCAAGCCGAATGCCGGCGTCTGGAGGTCGAGTTCGGTCTGCGCCGCCTCAATCCCGGCGACGGCACCGCCCACCGGCAGCCGACCGGCCCCGAGCAGCACAAGGCCCGCCGCACCGGACGCGCGCAGCCGGCACGCGAGACGCTGCGTGAGCGGGTGCGTCTGGCCGTGGCCAGCGCAGCCGACGAGGCGGGTTTCTTTGCCGCGCTGGGCGCGCTGGGAGTGCTGGTCGAGCGGCGCCGCGCGCCGTCCGGTGATGCGCTCGGCTACCGGGTTGCGCTGCCCGGTGACGTCGACAAGAGCGGCGTTCCGGTGTGGTTCCCCGGCGGCAAACTCGCCCCGGACCTGTCCCTGCCCAAGATCAGGGCCCGGCTGGCCGAACGGGCGGGGACTACGCCGCCCCCTCGGCAGCCGGCCACGGTGGCCTGGCGGTACGCCATCGGGGAGCTGGACCCTGTGCCTGCCGCACTCGGCCAGGCGGACGCGAGCGGGGCCGGGGTCCTGGTCGAGGTCGGCGCCGTCCTCGACGCGGCCGCGGCCGCCGCCCGGCCCGTCGATGTGCGGGTCCACCTGCGGCGGGCTCAACGGGCGTTCGAGAACGCCACGCGGTCGCGGATCCGCGCCGACCACAGGGCGGGCGTCGCGCTGAGCGAGGCCGCCCGCGGCATCGTCTACTCCGCGGGCGGGGACCTGCCGGACCTGGTGCTTGCCGCCTTCGTCCACACGCTGATCGGTGCCGTCTCCGTGGCTGTCCTCTGGCACGAGGCGCACCAGCACGCCCAGCAGGCCGAAGCCGCTCGCCTGGCCCTGGCCCATCTGCGCGCAGCCCAGCAGGAGGCGAGCACTGAACCGTTGGCCGCGCTGCGCTCGGCCCGGCCCGCCGCGCGCGGGCTTGCGCGCTACGCGCAGCAGGTGCGCTCCGCCCTACCCGACCAGGCGGACCGGATCCTCGCCGATGAGGACTGGCCTGCGCTGGCAGCGCAGCTGCAGCACGCCGAGCGCAACGGCTCTGACGGCGGCGCGCTGCTGCAGCGAGCGGAAGCGCACCGGGAGTTGGACAGCGCCACCCACCCCGCACGAGTGATCATCTGGCGGATCGTCCGGCTCGCTGGACCCGCGCCGGCGGAGGCGCGAGCGGCTGCCGCAGAGACCCGCACCGGCCTCGCCCCGGCCTCACCCGGGTTCCGTGCGGCGGATGAGTGGGACGCCCGCCACTCGGTGCCATCGGACGCCGCCCGACCCGCCCGCTGACGGTGCTGGGCTCCATGACCGCACGAGCCCACGCCGAATGGGTCTCCAATCCGCCGCGTGAAGTCAGCAGGATGCATCGGTCCACCGGTCGCATGCGCCGATCAGCATGTCCAAGGCGGCAGCCTCGCCATTGTTGAAGGCCGAGGCGACCGGTGGAAAGCACACTCGCATTCGATGCCACGCGATGATCCTTGTGCGCTGGTCCGAAGGTAGGAGAGTCGTACCCCAGCATCGGAACCCCGTCTGGAGGCAGGTCGCCAATGCGCTGTCCAGGCTCTCCACCGCCGTAAGTGCCGCCCGCCGGTCGGCCGGCACTACCGGATTGCTTGCTGGGATGTCCTCGATCAGCAAACGGACCTGGTAGGCGCGCTGAGCTACCAACGTGCAGACCTTGCGGGTCCTGGAATGGGCTTTGAAGATGAAGGCCGCGGTTGCGATCGTGATGCTGATTGGAATCGCGATGGGCTCTTGCCTCACCATGCTTGTGAGCATGATTAGGGATCCGAAGGAGAATCCGGAGATGAAGAGGCAGTGAATGGTGATGGCTCGCAAGATCCTCCAGCGGACCGCGCTGACGCCGTCGAACGCTCCAATGGGCTCGAAGTGTGGCGAAAGGAACCGGGCGATGAACGCCGCAATGATGATGAAGTTGCCCATCAGTGCCCGCTGAGAGGGCCGGTCGTTGCTGATGGCCAGCCAAATGAGTGCGCCGATCAGCGTTAACGGTACAACGTAGGCGATGCGCCCAGAGAGCCATTCGACGAATCGCTGCAAGAAATCGATGTCGACGAGCAGGGCCAGGCCGTGGATCGTAATCAGCGCTGCACCGATCACCCCGGGAACCCACCCGTAGCCCACTTGATAGATCACAGAAAGGGCTACGAGCGGGACGGCGGCCAGCACCATCAGCCACCCGGCGGCCCGCCTCCGACGCATCGCTGCAGGCGCCTCGCCGTCTGGGCGGGCCACCTCAAGGACAGACAAGATCCCCGGTGCGCCGTGCGATCCTTCGAACCGTTGGACCATCCACGCCTCCCTCCTCGCTGCGAACAATCTGACGCCTTGCGAGCGCCATGCAGTTCCAAAGGAGTGTGAACGCCTTTAAGCCACTGACCAACGACCTGCGTGGACGTTGGGCGAATCACCTGCGAGTGCTGACCGGCCGCGCCATTTGGCAGGCGGCCTGTACCACGACATCGTTTTCCATTGCGCTACCGCCTGCCGGGTCGGGCCGAAGAGGCTCCAGGTGGCCGGATAGGGGTCTTGCGCCGACTACCAGGAGCGCTGACGCTGAGTCAGGCGATCGTCGCCGCGGGTCGCGGGGCCGCGCGCGACGCTCCGGCTGAGGAGGGGAAGCATGGCGCGACCGCTCGAAGGGCCCGAGGAGCTGATAGAGGCACTGCGCGATCGAGTCCTGACCGTGGCACCGGAACGCAAGGCCAACGACATCATCGGGCATGTCGATCCCGAGTGCGGCGGGCTCGTCCTCACGGGGCCGACATCCCGCGATGCGACGCCGGGCTTGAACCACTACCGCGAGCGTCTGCTGATTGCGAGAGACCCTGCGCGCTACACCAAGCAGGTCGCGACGGCTGGAGACCCCTTCGGGGTCGCAGCGGACGACGGCGGCCTGTTCGGCCACGCCACTCTCGCGGACCGGCTTAGGGATCAGACGCGCACGCGCTGGAGCGCCTTCGCGGTGACCCCGACCGGCTACATCCCGGCAGACGGACAGGCAGCGCTTGACGCGGTCGTCGACCGAACCAACGAGATCGACGACCAGGCGCTCGTCGTCGCTCTCCCGGTCGGCCACCTCTGGCTCGCCGAGCCGCGGGTCCGAAGGCTGATGGCAGCCATTCAATCCATCCACCATCCGATCGCGCTCGTCATCGACGGCGGCAACCGTACCGACCCGCAGGAGCAGCCCGGTGTATCCGAGCAGTTGAGAGCACTCTGCGCCTCCTGCGATCGTCTGGTCGTGTGGCGGACCGACCTGGCCGGTCTTGACTCGCTCGCCCACGGTGCCCTCGGAGCGGCCGTCGGGATCTATCCCGGCCTCCGGCACGGGATGCGCCCCCCGTGCGAGGACGACAAGAAGGACGGTGGTCCGGCAGGCTCGTTTTCCGCGCTGCTTGTTCGCGAGCTGCTGCGCTTCATGCGGATCGACCAGGAGAAGAATCGCTTCTTCGACGCTGTGTGCGGCCTGGAGTGCCCTTGCACGGTCTGCCAAGGGAGGTCGCTGGCCAGCTTCAAGGACATCGGCGAGGACCAGCTCCTGGTCGCACGGCACAACACCATTGTGATCAACGCGCTCGGGGCGGACCTCGCCGCGTGCAACGCCGGACTGGACCGGTTGGATTGGTGGCGCCAGCAGCTGGCCGACGCGATCGAACGGCATCGGCACATGGCGGCAAAGGCCCAGATCAGGGAGAAGGACGCGGTTCCCGCGGTACTGCTGAGGTGGCTTCAGGGCTCGCCGCCTCCGTTGACGGAGGGCACCGCTCTGGGATAGCGCTATCCCAGCTGATCGGCGTGGAGCAGCCTGCCCCAGAGCTGTTCGTCGAAGCGCCAACGGGCTGGATCGTGCCACTGCCGGTAGTTCGCCGGCTCGACCACCCAATGGGCGGACCCGCTCCGGTCCTCTGCTGCGACGCCAACGCCGTAGTAACGGCCCTCCATGACGGCCAGATCCAACTCGCGCAGACCGGCCGGGAAGATCACAGCGCGGGCGCAGAACGGCGCGTACTGGGATGCGGCGGTAATCCCCGTTTCCCAGTCGCGGGAGCGCAGCAGAACGGTGCTGGCCCGGATTGGCGGCACCGCGAGGCGGGTGACGTCTCCGCCCCAGGTGAAGTCGACAGCTCCGGCCGGGGCGTGCTCGATGAGGTTGCGGTGGCATGGGTCGAGCTTCTCGATCCACGTCGGGATGCCCAGCGGCAGCTCGAACATCGCCTGGAGCAGCTCGCGATCCTCAAGCGCTCCCAGGCCGGCGTGCTCGCGCCGCTCGATCTCGTCGGCGAAGGCGGTGGCTTCGACGAGCAGGCTGTGGCCGTCCATCCGGACCGAACCGCGGATCGCGTTCGTGCTCTTCGGACCGAGTAGCTGCTCGACAGTCGTCGTGGTGAGCATGCGACGCACTCCTTGGGTCATCTGCCGTGGGTGTCTGTCTATCCGGGGACACGGGCGGGCCGCCGGAGAACCGTTCTTCCGCTGCGCGAGTGCCCCGGCGCGCGGTAGGGGGCCCGGGGACGACTTCAGAGCGGACGTCGTCATCCGGCGACGTTCATCTGCGGCGGTTCCATGGCCCCAGCGCTATTGGCATCCCTTGGGACATGCGGCATTCCCACCGTGCCCCATACGGCCCTCCCGACTCCCCGTCAGCCAGCCGTAGCCTTCCCACACCTACCTGCCAGGGGGATCCAATGCCCGACAAAGCCCTGATCAAAGACGTAACCAAGCTCGCTGGGAAGCTTGGTATCACAGTCCGCGGTGATGCCTTCCGGATCGACGGGAAGTCTGTGCCGATCGCCGGGGCATCCGCCACCGTCGATGACGGCGACGCGGCACGCCGCCGGATCACAATGACGCGCCTGGCGTTGATCGGCCCGTTTGCTCTGGCGGCGAAGAAGCACGTAGGACAGCTGTTCCTGACGATCGAGAACGGTGACGCGGCGGCGATCGTCCCCATCACTGGCAAGCGCCAGTTGGAGGCGAGACAGCTCGCTCTTCGCCTCAACAAGCAGTAGCCGACTGCGTGCGCGTCGGTAGTACCCGCATCGGTGTTCGAACAGAGGCGATTGCGAGGTCTATTGGTTTTGGTGGGCACGTGGCACAAGGGGTGGTGCGCTGGCGCCGTTTCCCGCTCCTGGGGCCCCGGCCGGGGCTAATCTGCCCGACAAGCAGCCTTAGACCTCACCGGCCATAGGCCGGCCACCCGAGCGGGGGATGCCAGCGTGGATGAGATCGTCGCACTCGCACAGCAGATCACGCCGTACGCGACTGCTGCGGTGACGGCCTATGGCGCCGGTGTCCTCACCCGCGCCGAGAACAGCGCCGCCGACGCGACCGTTGCCTTCGGCCAGCGCCTGCTGCGGCGTCTGGTGCACCGCCGCCGCTCCCCGGACACGGCCCCCGACCCCGTCACCGTGGCCGTGACCGACCTGGCCGCGGCGCCGGCGGACGAGGACCTGCAGGCAGCCCTGCGCCTGGCCATCCGCCGAGCCCTGACCGCCGACCCAGAGCTATACCAGGAGATCAGCGCGCTGCCCCGGCCGTCCGGCCCCGGCGATGCCGTTCAGGCCATCGGGGAGCGCTCCGTCGCCATCGGCCGAGACAACACCGGCACCATCCGCACCGGTGACAGCCCCTCAAACCAACCACATGTCTGACGCTGACCCGCCCTCGGCGCCGACCCCGCCGGGGGGCGAGCGGTCCATTGGTGTCGGCAGGGATAATCACGGCTTCATCCACTCAGGGGACCTCCATCAGCATCCTGGCCCCGCTCCGCGTGCCCTGTCCTCGCTGCCTCCTCTCCCAGTCGCCCTTTGCGGACGCGAGCGAGAGCTGAATGAACTGACCTCACGGCTTTGCCCGGATGCGGCGGAGACGGACTCTGTGGTCGTGGTGTGCGCGGTGGACGGCATGGCGGGGGTCGGCAAGACCACGCTTGCGCTACATGCGGCCCACCGAGCTCTGGACCACAAGGACTGGTTCCCCGCCGGGGCGCTCTTCATCGACCTGCACGGCTACGAGGAGACCAACCGGCTCACCCCAGACCAGGCGATCCAGTCCCTGCTTCACCAGCTGGGCGTTCGCTACGCCGACCTGCCTCCTACACCCGAGGATCGGGCCGCGCTTTACCGCTCGGAACTGGCGAAACTCGGTGAGCAGAGCGGGCCCGCGCTGCTGGTCATCGACAACGCTCACCCCGCCTCGCACGCAGACCGGCTGCTGCCTGGTCGTGGCCGGCACCGCATGTTGCTCACCTCCCGGCACCGGCTGACTAGTCCGGGCCTGCCGGGCTATCGGCTTGCTATCGATGTCCTGCCCGCCGTGGACGCCACTGCGCTGATCGTCGCTGCGCTGACCGCCGCCAATGCCTATGACTCCCGCGCCACCGACGAGCCCAAAGCCCTGGCCGATGTTGTCCAGTACTGTGGCGGACTTCCCCTGGCGCTGCAGATCGCCGCCGCACTCCTGGTCGCCACCCCGGACCTCACGATGGCAGAGATGGCCCAGGCCCTAGAGGAACAGCAGTCCCGGCTGGAGGTGCTGGACTACCGAGATGATGACGGCCGCCAGCTAGCCGTCCATCCCGCGTTCGCCCTGTCACTGCGCGCTCAACCCGAGGAGCAGCAGCATCTGTTCGGCCTGCTCGCGCTGAACCCCGGGCCGGATGTGTCCACTGAGGCCGCCGTCGCGCTCGCCGATGCGCCTTCCGCCCAAACCAGGCAAGGGTTGAACGCCCTGGCCCGAGCTCATCTGATCGAAGCTGTCGAAGCCGGGCGCTGGCGCTTCCACGACCTCCTGCGTCTGTACGCCGCCGCGCGGCTTTGCCCGGACGAGCCGGATGCGAAAGCGGCCGAGGCCCGGGTGCTGGAGTACTACCGCGAAACGGCCAATGTGGCCGACGTTTGGCTTCGCGCTCTTCCCGGCGATACCGCGCCGCGTTTGTTCGACAGCAGAGATCAGGCCCTCGCGTGGATGGATGCCGAGGTTGGCAACCTCGTTGCAGCGACCGCGCACGCAGCGCAGGTCCATCCGAAGACCGGGCTGTCCCTCGCTCTATGCATGAGTGAGTACCTGAACTGGAGACGGCGCTTTGACAACTGGCTGGCGGTGGGCCAAGTAGGCCTGTTGGCTGCCCAGACGGCCGGGGACCGATCCGGAGAGGGCTTGGCTCTGAACAGCCTTGGGATCGCGCTGCGAGAGGTACGGCGGTTCGAGGAGGCGGTTGACGCCTGTCGGCAGGCTGCCGCCATCTTCCGCGAGTTCGGCGATCGGAACGGTGAGGGCGGCGCCCTGGGCAACCTTGGGGCCGCTCTGCTACGGATGCGGCGGTTCGAGGAGGCGGTTGACGCCTGTCGGCAAGCTGTCGCCATCTTCCAAGAGACCGGCGATCGGCACGGAGAGGGCTTGGCTCTGAACAGCCTTGGGATCGCGCTGCGAGAGGTACGGCGGTTCGAGGAGGCGGTTGACGCCTGTCGGCAGGCTGCCGCCATCTCCCGCCAGTTCGGCGACCGGCACGGTGAAGGCGGCGCCCTGGGCAACCTCGGGGTCGCCCTCCTAGAGGTTCGGCGGTTCGAAGAGGCCATCAAAGCCCACCAGCAGGCCGCCACCATCTTCCAAGAGACCGGCGACCGATATCACGAGGGCTTGGCTTTGAACGGCCTTGGGATCGCGCTGCGAGAGGCGCGGCGGTTCGAGGAGGCGGTAGACGTCGGCCGGCAGGCTGCCGTGATCTTCCGAGAGGCTGGCGACCGGCACGGCGAGGGCCTTGCCTTGGGCAATCTCGGGTTTGCCCAGGTAGAGGTGGGGCGGTTCGAGGAGGCGATCGACGTCGGCCGGCGGGCCGCCGTCATCTTCCGAGAAGTCGGCGACAGGCATCGCGAGGGCATAGGCATGGTCTGCCTGGGGATCGCGCTGCGAGAGGTGGGGCGGTTCGAGGAGGCCGTCAAGGCCCACCGGCAGGCTGCCGTGATCTTCCGAGAGGCCGGCGACCGGCACGGCGAGGGCGAGGTCCTGAGCAACCTCGGGGCCGCCCTGCAAGGGGTGGGGCGGTTCGAGGAGGCGATCGACGTCGGCCGGCAGGCTGCCGTGATCTTCCGAGAGGCCGGCGACCAGCACCGCGAGGGCATGGCACTGAGCAACCTCGGTGGTGCCATGGCAGGGGTGGGGCGGTTCGAGGAGGCGGTTGACGCCTGTCGGCAAGCTGTCGCCATCTTCCGAGAGACCGGCGACCGGCACGGCGAGAGCCAGGCCCTAGACAACCTCGACATCGTCCAGGCCAAGAAACGGCACGTCCAGGAATGAGCTACTGAAGATTGCTTGGCGTCCAGAGCGAGCCAGTTTCGCTTGCCGCGGTTTCAGAAAACGGTCCTGGCGCCACTACCCAACATGCACGCCGGGCATCTGAGAACCAGCAACCCAGGCCGCGGCGTATGAGCACGACCTGGAAGTCCGCCAGCTGGTACTGGAGGAGGGTGCAGCAGCGGCGGAATGGTCCTTGCGCTGACCCTGCGGTGGTCGTGCGTCCCACACTCCAGCGGCTCTATGTGCCATTCGTGTGCCACACAGCCAGGCCGAGGGCGCCGAACGCGACGTACGCGCAGGTCAGATACCGTAAGGCTACTTGTGCTGGCATGGTCTTGAAAACCATCGTGGCTTCGCGGCCACCGTGGGTTCGAATCCCACCCTCACCGCCGAGAACGCCCTTCTGGCCTGCAGAAATGAGGTCAGGAGGGTGTTTTTGCGTGTGGATGCGGTTTCCGGTGCACTGGTCGACGCCCAGGACATCAAGCCGTCACCGGTCATCCGCACGGTCCGACCGTGGGATCGTCACGCCGCTCCCGCCGGGCGCGCACCTCCCGGGAGGACAGGGCCCGCACCTGCTCCAACTCGCGCCTTTCGCGTTAGCGGGGTGTTAGCCGGGCGGCGGTGGATCGCCAGGGGGCGGCGGCAGTGTGGATCTCACCAAGCCCGCTGCGCCACCCCGAGAGGATGAGGCGAACATGTCGCGTCAGACCACCCCGTTCCGCACCGCCCAGAAGGCCTTCGCCGCCGCCGTGCTCGCCGTCGCCGCGCTCGGGCTCACCGCCTGCAGCGGGACCGTGACCGGCTCGACCTCCACCAACTCCGCCTCCGGCAGCGGCTCCGGGACCGTCACCGCGCAGCACTCCGCGAGCGCCGCGCCCACCTCCGGCGCGCACACCGCCGCACCCAAGCAGGGCACGACCCCGCGGCGGGGCACCGGCTCCGGCACCGGTACGAGCACGAGCACGGGCACGGGCTCGGGTTCGGGCGCGGGCTCGGGTTCCGGTTCGGGGCGGCAGTCGGACGCGAAGTGCACCGACCGGATCAACTACGCCGGAGACCCGCGCTCCAACGCGGAGATCAACAGCATCGGCGCGGACACCGGCCACTGCCCGGCCCCGGAGAAGGCCGCCGCGCACACCGGAACGCCGAAAAAGCCCGGTGTCAGCTGCACCAATCAGGTCGACTACGCGGGCGACCCGCGCTCCAACGCCGAGATCAACAGCATCGGCGAGCAGTCCGGCTACTGCTCGCCCGTCCAGCACCAGTGAGGACGGCGCCGCGTGGGCGCGCTCTGCGCGGGGCGGGGGCAGGGTACGGTCGGTGTTGGGTCGTGATCGACCACGTCGGAATGCGTCTTCTGTCCTGGTAGTGCCCCGGAGGGTCAATGTCGTTGCATGAGCTGGTCTTTCGGGGCCGTCGCCTGACCAGTGACCGCGCCATGGTCATGGCGATCATCAACCGCACGCCCGACTCCTTCTACGACCACGGGGCGATCTGGGCCGAGGACCTGGCCCGCACCGCGATCAAGACCGCGGTGGAGGAGCAGGCGGAGGTCCTCGACTTCGGCGGGGTGCCGGCGAGCCCCGGGCCGGAGGTCACCGTCGCGGAGGAGATCTCCCGCGTGGTGCCCACCCTGCAGTGGGCCCGGGAGACCTACCCCGACCTCGTCATCAGCGTCGACACCTGGCGCGCCGAGGCCGCCGCGGCGTTCTGCGAGGCCGGCGCCGACCTGATCAACGACAGCTGGGGCGCGGCCGAGCCGGAGATCCTGGACGTGGCCGCGCAGTTCGGCGCCGGTTACGTCTGCTCGCACACCGACGGGCTCGCCCCGCGCACGGACCCGGTGCGGCCGCAGTACGACGACGTGGTGGCCTCGGTGCTGCGCGACTGCACGGCGCTGGCCGAGCGCGCGCTGGAGAAGGGGGTGCCGCGGGAGGGGATCATGATCGACCCGTGCATCGACTTCTCCAAGAACACCTACCAGTCGCTCGAGGTGCTGCGGAACGTCGACAAGCTGGTGGCCACGGGGTGGCCGGTGCTGATGGCGATGTCCAACAAGGGCGTGGTCGGCGAGACGCTGGACGTGGAGATGGACGACCGCCTGATCGGCACGCTGGCGGCGACGGCGCTGGCGGCGCGGGACGGGGCGGCGATGTTCCGCGCGCATCAGCCGCGGGAGACGCGGCAGGTGTGCGAGATGGTCGCGAGCATCGAGGGGTCCAGGCCGCCGGCGGCGGCGCGCAGGTGGATCTAGGGGCGGGTCGCGCCCCCGAGCGCGCGTCCACGACGGAAGGGTGTACCCACAGTGCGGCAGATCTGGCCGGCCGGGCGGGAGCGCGAGGTCGACGACGCGGTGCTGGAGGAGCTGTACGCGTATCCCTCCGAACGGCCCTGGGCGGCCGTCAACTTCGTCTCCAGCGCCGACGGGGGGATCGAGGTCGGCGGGCGGTCGCGCCCGCTCTCGGACGCGGCGGACCGCAAGATCTACCGGCTCGGCAGCGACCTCGCCGATGTGGTGCTGCTCGGCGCCGGCACGGCCGTGCGGGAGGCGTTCGACGGGATCCACCCCGACACGCTGGCCGCCGACCGCCGCCGCCGGCACGGGCTGGCGCCCGTCCCGCCGATCGCCGTGGTCACCACCGGGCGCTCGCTGCCGCCCGACGCGCCCGTTCTCACCGGCGCGGCCGTGCCCACCCTGGTGCTCGCCCCGGACGACGTCCCCGCGGAGCTGAAGAAGGCCTGGTCGGACGCGGGCGCCGAGGTGGTGCCGTGCGGGGCGCACGGCATCGTCGACATGCGCCGCGCCCTGGACGCGCTGCGCGAGCGCGGCCTCGCCCGCGTCGACTGCGAGGGCGGCCCGCACCTCTTCGGCTCGCTGCTGGAGGCCGGCCTCGTCGACGAACTGCGGCTCACCATCGCCCCGTTGCTGATCTCCGGTCGGGCGGGAAGGATCGCGGTGGGCGCAACGGCACTCGACCCCGCCGCGCTGACCCTGGCGTCGGCTCTCGCCGAAGGGGACACGCTGCTGCTGCGCTACCTGCTCTGATTCGAGAGGACGCCGCAGCATGACGACGAACGGCCGGCCCGGATACGGCGACGCCACCGCGCACTACCTGTCCGCCCGCCGCCGCGACCCGGTGAAGGTGCTGATGGAGGAGGTGGCCACGCACCGGGTGCTGTCCCGTGCCGTCGCCGCCCTCGACCTCGCCCCCGGCGCCCCGCTCACCGTGCTCGACCTCGGCGCCGGCACCGGCGACGGGCTCGCGCTGCTCACCGAGCGCCACGGCGAGCCGGCCGCCCCGGCCGCCGGCCACCCGCTGCGCTACACCGGGCTCGACGCCGACCCCGGGATGGTGGCGACAGCCCAACAACTGCGGCCCGAGGCCCGGTTCGTCCAGGGCGACATGCGGGACGCCGGCGACCCCGAGCGGTTCGGCGGCACCGACCTCTACCTCTCCTGCGGGGTGCCGTGGTCGCACCTCGACCCGGACGCCGCGCGCACCGCCCTCGCCGGAATCCTCGCCGCCGCCGCCCGGCGCGCCACCGCCGCGCGGCCGCGCCGCACCGCGATCGTCGTCGACGTGCTGGGGCGCTACTCGGTGGAGTGGACGCCCAACTGGGGCCGCACCCGCTGGAACTACGCCATGAGCTTCTTCGAGGACGTCGACGCGACGGTCGAGGAGATCATGCACACTTACGACCGCCCCGGCCTCGACGCGCTGATACACCAGGCCGCCGACGCGGCCCGACTCCCGGCGCTCGGCGTGCCGTTCGCCGTCGAGTACGCCGACCGCTCCGTCCTCACCGGACGGCACACCGCCACCCGCGCCCTCAACCCGGCGCTGCCGGCGCCCTACCGCACCCTCGTCAACCGGCTGCACCGCGGCGAGGACATCGACCCCGCCGAGCTGCGCCACACCCCGCCCACCGAGGGCGCGCCCGACGACGTGCTGCGCTTCCATGCCGAGTTCGCCGACGGCTGGAACACGCTGCTGGCGACGGCCGCCGCCGGGCCGGAGGCGCTCGCCCGGGCGCTGCTGGAGCACGAGCTCAAGGCGCCGCGCGGCCTCGGTGCGGGCCACTCCCTCTCGGCCGTCGTCCTGGTCCGGCCCGGCGGCTGAGCGGGCGGCGACGGGCCGCCACATCCGGGAGCCCGTACCGCTGTTCCCCATCCCGTCCCATCCGAAACGCCCCCTTCCGGCCAATCGCCCGGAGGGCGCCGCGCGCGCCTTCCGGGCGCCCGACTCCGGTGCAAGAGTGTGGGGCGCGGCGAGACGTCGCCGCGACGTGGCAGCGCATCACGCGCAGCACGCACGACTCGACGAGCCGAGGGCCCTCGTCCCGCACACACCCTCACCGCCGCCGCGCAGATCCCACCGACGCGCGGCGGATCCCTCGACGACCCCTTGGGCCGCATCGGCGCGGCCCGGGGTGGGAGGACACGACATGCCAGTCGAGCGCAACGTCGAGCAGAGCGGCGCCTTCGACGAACTGGTCGAACGGGTCAAGGACCAGATCACCCGGCCGGGGACGGAGTCCGACCGGCGCGCCGCCGAGGCCCTCGCGGCCGTCCCGCGGCGCATCCCCGCCGGCCCGCGCCATGTGCAGGCCAGCGGCGTCTACCGCCGCACCGACGGCCCCGGGCGCGAGCAGCTCAGCGACGAGCAGCGCCGCTTCGAGAGCCAGGAGCCGGGCGCCCCGGGCCCCGGCATCGCGGCCGGCGGCCCCGGCCCGCGCATCGCGCAGGCCGTCGCCCAGGCCCTCACCGGCGGTACCGCCGGTCCGCAGCCGCCGTTCGAGCAGCCCTTCGGGACCGCGTCCGCGCAGAGCGGGCAGTTCGGCGACGGCGCCGGACGCGCCGCCCAGCAGGCCGCCTCGCTGCGGCCGCGCCCCGAGCCGTTCCCGCCGCTGGGCCAGGGGCCGAGCCCCTACAGCCGCGAGGAACTCCGCCTCGACATCGACGGGAACGCCCCGACGTACACCGTCAGCGGCACCCGCTTCCGGCTGCCGTCCGGGACCGTGCACTGGACCGCGCGGGTCGCCCCGCGGCCGGACGGCACCTGGTCGGGGCCCATCGAGTACAAGCAGGGCGACACCGCGGCCCTGCCGCACGGCTATGTCAGCGTCTCCGTCGACCAGCCCGTGCCGTGGCAGCAGCCGATCGGCGCGCACCTGGTCTTCAGCGCCGGCGCCGCCCCCATCTCCTGCGAGTACCGCTACGAGCACGCCTACTTCCGGGAGGTCGGCATCGAGACGGACGCCCTCCAGGGCATCCCGTCCGTCCGGGCCTACGCCCCCGCCTCGCACCCGCAGCGCCCCGCCGAGCTGCCGGACACCGTGCTGACCGTGGCCGACGTGCTCACCCGGCTGGGCATCAAGGTGCGGCAGCGCACCCCCGACCCGCGCCACGAGCCGATCGACTCCGGCGAGGCCGGCAGCGACCACAAGTGGACCAGCGCCGAGCTCCACGACGCCATGCAGAAGCACTTCGAGAAGGGCTACACCGCGGGCCACGAGCAGCACCACGAGGACGGGCGCAACCAGATCTGGACGCTGATCGCCGGCGAGCACGAGTACGGCCCGATGCTCACCGGGCTGCAGATCGACACCCTGGGGCGGTCGGAGCGCCGCGCCAGCATCGTCTTCGCCAACTCGGCCGCGGCCCAGTCCCCGGTGGAGGACGAGTACGAGCACGCCGCGTTCGCCCAGCGGATGCGCTTCTTCCAGCTGCTCCACGAGACGGGCCGGGCGCTCGGGCTGCCGCGCCGCCCGGAGCACTCCGACTCGCGCAGCATCATGGCCAACCCGTGGTCCGCCCGCGGCGGCCTGGAGGGCTACTTCGACGGGTTCCGCTACCAGTTCGACCCCGACGAGCTGCGGTTCCTGCGCCACGCCCCGGAGCAGCCGGAGGGCCGCACCGCCGGCCTGGAGCAGCTCGACCACCACACCTTCGAGCAGATGCGCCGCGAGCAGCGCCGCCGCCGCCAGCCGCTGGAGCTCGGCGTCCGGCTGCGCCGGCCCAAGGAGCGCATCGACCGCACCGGCCGGTACCGCTACGCGATGCTGGAGCCGGTCATCGCCGAACTGCGGCTGCGCAACCGCGGGTTCTCGCCCGTCGTCGTCGACCGGGACCTGCTGGACTCCCCGGCCGTCGACATCGTGATCGCGCGGGAGGGCAGCGCCCCCAAGCAGTGGACGCCGTACTGCTCCTACAGCGGCGCCCCGCGCCCGGTGGTGCTCAGGCCGGGCGAGTCGCTGCAGCGCGCCGTGCAGCTGTCCACCGGCACCGGCGAGGGACGCATCGACGAGCCCGGCCGGTACACCGTCTACGCGGCGGTCTCCACCGAGCTGGCCGGGGAGGACGGCGGCTCGCTCGCCGCTCCGGTGCAGGTCCACGTCGAGCGGCCGGTCTCCCGGCAGCACGAGCGGATCGGCGACGATATCCTCACCGGCGACGTCCGCCGGGTGCTGGCCTTCGCCGGCAGCCGGGTGCTGACCGGCGCCAACGAGGTGCTGCGGGAGGCCATGAAGCAGCTCCCCGACCAGCCGATCGCCCAGCACGCGGCGGCGGCGCTGGCCGTGCCGGCGGCGGGTCCGGGCGCGGTGCTGGAGGACGAGGGCCCGGGCGGCAAGCGCCGGGTGCGCATCCAGCGCCCCGACGGCAAGGCCGCCGGGCAGCTGATCTCCACGGCCTACGGCGACATGGGCAGGGCGGCGGACACCTTCGGCAACGTCCGCCTCGCCGAGCTGGTGGCCCGCACCTCCGCGGCGCTCTCCGACGCCGGCGACGCCAAGGGCGCGCAGGACCTTCAGCAGAAGTGCGCCAAGGCGCTGCGGGACCGCGGCGTGCCGCAGCAGGTCGCCGAGGAGATCAAGAAGAGCCGGTTCGGCTACAGCGAGGCGGTGCCGGAGAAGTCCGCGCCCAAGCCGTCGTCGATGCACAAGTGACGGCCGCGCCGACCGGCCGAGCCGCTTGACGTCCCGACCCCTCGGACCTTCCGACCTCGACCCGCGCGGTGCGCCGCACCGTAGGCTGATGCCGTGAGCCGCATGAGTCCGATCTTCGTCGGCCGGAAGGCCGAGGGGCGGGAACTGGACGGGCGCCTGGCAGCCGTGATGGACGGCGCCGGCGCCCGCGCCGTGCTGGTCGGCGGCGAGGCGGGGGTCGGCAAGACCCGCCTGCTGGAGGAGTTCCTGGCCCGCGCCGAGGAGCGCGGCGCCGTCCAGGCCACCGGCGCGTGCATCGAGTTCGGCGTCGACGGCCTGCCCTATGTGCCGCTGACCACCGCGCTGCGGACGCTGCGCGAGCGGATCGGCGAGGAGGCGCTGGACCGCGCCATCGGCTCCCCGGGGCTGCGCCGCCGGCTGGCGGTGCTGCTGCCCGAGCTGGTGACGGGCGATCAGGGCGAGGGCCACGACGAGGAGTCCGGGGAGTTCGCGCACGCCCAGGTCTTCGAGGCGGCCCGGCAGCTGCTGGAGAACCTCACCGCCGAGCGGCCGCTGGTGCTCGCCGTCGAGGACCTGCACTGGTCCGACCGCTCCACCCGCGATCTGCTCGCCTACCTGCTGCGCGCGCTGCCGTCCGCCCGGCTGCTGCTGGTGGCCACCTTCCGCAGCGACGACCTGCACCGCCGCCATCCGCTCCGCCCCTACCTCGCCGAGCTGGAGCGGCTGCGCAGCGTCACCCGCGTCCAACTGCCGCGCCTCACCGAGGCCGAGGTGCGCGAGCAGCTCTCCGGGATCCTGGGCCGGGAGCCGGAGGCCGGCCTCGTCGACGCGGTCTTCGAGCGCTCCGAGGGGAACGCCTTCTTCGTCGAGGAGCTGGCCGGCGCCGACGGCCTCCCCGATCCGCTGCGCGACCTGCTGCTGCTGCGCGTCGACCCGCTGCCGCCGGAGGCCGCCCATGTGGTGGGCCTCGCCGCCGAGGGCGGGCCGGCCGTCGAGCACGCGCTGCTGGCGGCGGTGGCCCGCGGCGAGCACGGGGACCACGGGGAGCCCGGCGCCTCCGGCCCGCCCGACGGGGGGCTGGACGGGGCGCTGCGCGCCGCCGTCGACGCCCAGGTGCTCGTCCCCGACGGGGAGCGCTACCGCTTCCGGCACGCCCTGGTGCGCGAGGCCGTCGCCGCCGACCTGCTGCCCGGCGAACGGGCCCGCATCAACCGGCGGTTCGCCGAGGCGCTGGACGCCGACCCGCTCGCCGTCGCCGCCGAGCTGCGCACCGCCCGCCTCGCCACCTACCGCTACCGGGCCCGCCAGCCCGACCTGGCGCTGCCGCTGGTCGTGCGGGCCGCGAAGGAGGCCGGCAAGCGGCACGCCCACGCCGAGCGGCTGCACATGCTGGAGCGGGCGCTGGAGCTGTGGGACCTGACGGCGGAGGCGACGCGCGCCGAGCTGCCGGCCGCGGCCGGCCTGCTGGAGGGGTGGCCGCGCACCGAGGGCCCGGCCCGCCGCATCGACCTGCTGGCGCAGGCGGTGGTGGCGGCCCGCTACGCCTCCCGTCCGGAGCGCGCCATGACGTGCCTTCAGGCGATCCGCGCCGAGCCGGACGCCGTCGAGCCGCCGGAGCGGGAGGCGTGGCTGCTGCTCCAGGAGGGCCGGGCGATGTCCAACCTGGGCCGCGGCCGGGCCGGGATGCACGCCGACGAGGTGCTGCGGCTGCTGGCGGACCGCCCCCCGTCGCAGATCAAGGCGCAGGTGCACACCCGCGCGGCGATGGGCGCGGTGGTGCGCGGCGGCGACCCGGAGCGCGCGGTTGCGCTCGCCGAGCAGGCCGGCGAACTGGCGCGCGCGGTCGGCTCGGAGAGCCAGGAGGTGGACGCCGACATCTCGCTGGGCGTGGCGCTCGCCACGCTGCGCAACGAGCCGCGCGGCGTCGAGGTGCTGCGGGACGCCTCCCGCCGGGCGGCGGCCGAGGGCTTCGCCGAGCTGACCGTGCGGGCCTACCTCAACCTGGTGTCGGTGCTGGTCTACTGGGGCCGCTGGGACGAGGCCGTGCGGATGGGCGACGAGGGCATGGCGCACGCGGCCCGCTTCGGGGTGGAGCGCGGCGCGGGGGCGTTCCTCGCCGGCAACATCGCGGAGGCGCTGATAGAGCTGGGCCGCTGGGACGAGGCCGCGCGGATGGTGGACGGGCACGCGGTCGACTCGGCGTGGCAGTCCACCCGGGACTTCGTCGAGCTGGAGTGGGCGGAGCTGGCCGCGCTGCGCGGCGACCGCGAGCACGCCCGGCAGCACCTGGAGCGCACCCGGCGCACCGACGCGCGGCGCGCGGACGAGGCGCAGTACCTGGTGCCGCGCGCCTGGACGGAGATCCTCGTCGATCCGTCGCCGGAGACGGTGCGGCGGGTGCTGGACGAGGTCCGCGGGATGCTGCGCCGCCCCGGCACGGCCCGGTACGCGCTGCCGCTGGTGGTGGAGGCGGCCCGGGTGCTGGGCGCGCAGGCGCCGGAGGCGGCGGAGCTGCGCGAGGTGGTGGAGGCGCACGACGCGCAGGCGCTGCCGGCGGTGTGGAAGGCGTGGGCGCGGCTGGCGCGGGCGTGGCTGGGGGACGAGGCGGAGTGGGAGCCTGCGGAGGCGGCGCTGGTGGCGGTGGGGTCGCCGCACTACGTGATGTCGCTGGTGCGGGGGCGCGGTGCGGCGGACGGCGCGGAAGGCGGCGACGAGGCGCCGGCGCTGACGCGGCGTGAGGCGGAGGTGCTGGGGCTGGTGGCGGAGGGGCTGAGCAATCGCGCGGTCGCGGACCGGCTCTTCATCTCGCCGAAGACCGTGTCGGTGCACGTCTCGAACGTCCTCGCGAAGCTGGGCGCCTCCTCCCGCGGCGAGGCCGTAGCCCGCGCCCGCCGCGCCGGCCTGGTCTAGACGCCGCCCCCTCCGCCCCGGCACCCCACCCGCCCTGGGGCCACCGGGTCGGCGGACCCCGGGTCGGCGGTCACCGGGCGGACCCCGGGTGGGGTGCCGGGGCGGAGGGGCGGCACCAGAGAAGGGGCCGTTCGAGGGGCGTTGCGCCGTGACGGCGTGTCCTGCGGAGCGCGCGCCCGCGCCCGCGCCAGCGTCGACCCATGGCCGCACTCCCCCGCGTCCTCGCCGCCGCGCTCCTCGTCCTGGGCCCCGCCCTGCCCGCGCACGCGAGCACCGCGGACGACTCGAGCGACGCCGCCGCCACCGCCACCGTGCAGACCCTCTACCGCCAGGCCGCCACCGCGGCCGAGGCGGTGCGCACCGCCACCGCCGCCGCCACCACCCAGCGCCGCACCACCGCCCGCCTCGCCACCGCCGAGGCGGGCGAGCGCCGGCGCCAGGCCGGCATCCGCCTCGTCGTCGGCCGGCTCGCCCGGGCCCAGTACCGCGAGCCCGTGCTGCCGCCGGCCGTGCAGCTGCTGCTCTCCCGCGATCCGGCCGGCTATCTCGACGCCGTCTCCGACGCGCACTCCGCCGAGACCGGCGTCGCCGCCACCCTCGACGCCCTGGACGCCTCGCGGGCCCGCCTCGCCCGCGACCGCCGCGACTCCGCCGCGGCCCAGCAGGCCCTCGCGGCCACCGCCGCCCGCCGCACCGCGCTGCTCGCCGACGTCAACCGCCGCCTGGACGCCGCCCGCGCGCTGCTGGCCCGGCTGCAGGCCGCCCAGCGCGCCGCCGTCCGGAAGGCGCTCGGCGGATCGGCCGCCGAGGGGGAGGGACAGGGCGGCTCCTGCCCGCCCGGCGTCTCCACCGTCCCGCACCCCGAGGACCTCGCCGGCGAGCACCCCGGCCGCGCCGCCGCGCCGTGGATCGCCCCGGTGACCCGCTACAGCCTCTCCGCCGGCTTCAACCAGGCCGGCTCGCACTGGGCGCACCGCCACAGCGGCCAGGACTTCGCGGTGCCGACCGGCACCCCCGTGCACGCCGCCGGCACCGGTACGGTGATCGTCTCGGGGTGCGGCGGGGCGTACGGGCTGAACGTCGTCATCAAGCACCCGGGCGGCTGGTACACCCAGTACGGCCATCTCTCCCGGCTCCAGGTGCGGCCGGGGGAGCAGGTGGTGACGGGGCAGCAGATCGGCCTCTCCGGATCGACCGGCAACTCCACCGGCCCGCACCTGCACTTCGAGGTGCGCGTCACACCGGTGTACGGATCCGAGGTCGAACCGCTCTCCTGGCTCCGCGAGCACGGCGTGCACGTGTGAGACGCGCGGCCGAGGACGGCCCGACGGGCGTGTGAGAAGGGTCGCACCACCCCAACCGCATCCCGGTGAGACGCGTCACCAACCCCGAGGCCAAACCCGGATGTTGCCCGAATTTCCCCCCGAACGCATCCGTCCTGCGCGCGGCTCGCTGTTACGCTCGGCGCGCTCACCGTGCGCATGGCCACAACTGAGCGGATGTACAGCCGCACGGGGGACAATGTCAGCGATGTCGTACCGGTGAAGAGAGGGAGTGCCGAGATGTCCGAGTCGGGCACCGGGCCCGAGCGGCCCGGCGACGACGCGGCATCCGTTTCCTCCGCTTCGTCCACTTCCTCCCCCTCTGTCCTTCCGGTCGGCGGAACCCGCGCCGCCCGCTGCGCCGAGCGCGCCGGGCAGCTGCGCCGCTCCTGGTCGCGCCGGCGGGCCCGGCGCCGCCACCGGGGCAGCGGCATGGTGCCGGGGGTGCGCGTCGGCGCGGCCGTCGGCTTCGCCGCCGGGGTGGCGCTGATCGGCTCCGTCACCACCTCGCTGCTCACCCCCCAGCACGGCGACCCCAATGGTCCGACCGTCCAGGTCAGTTCCACCGAGTCGGGCGGCCCGCACGCCACCGGGGGCACCGGCGGCGGCGAGGCCGGCGGCGGCGGACGGGGCGTGACGAGCGGCTCCGCGACGCCGCCGCACCCCTCCCCGGGCTCCTCCGACCACACGCAGGGCCACGGCAAGGACCCCGACCCCGGCAAGCACCGGGAGCAGGGCCCGAAGCGCCCCGGCAAGGGGGACGGCACTTCGGTGGGCGGCACCATCACCTCGTCGCCCTCCACCGGCGACAGCTCCTCGCCGTCCGGCTCCTCCTCCCCGTCGCCCTCGCCCTCGACGAGCAACTCGGGCCAGCAGACGCCCACCCCGGGGCCCACCGGCGGCCACGGCGGCAGCAGCGGGAGCAGCAACGGCAACGACCTGATGGTCTCGCCGTCCTCGGACACCGCCTCGCCGACGGCCAGGCCCGCCGATCCCACCGCGCCCGCGCCGACCGCCCCGAAAAGCCGGTGGGCCGAAAATATGTCGAATTCAGCTTCGGTGCGCAATCATTCAGGTCAGCGTATTTTCTTCTGACGGCTTTTCGGCACAATCTGTCCGCGGCGGACGATCTGTCGACTAATCTGCACCGTCACCCGTTCGAGTCCCTGCCCGGTCACCTCATCTGACCTGGGGTTTAGTCGACAAACCGTCACTCATAGGTAGTAAGACGCTCATGAAGGTCTGGATGAATGCGGCCGCCGTGCGGAAGTCTTCTTCTCGCGACGCCGCACCAACCGACGAAGCCGAGCGGCCACTTGGCTCCGTCACCACGGTCATCACTTTCAGGAGGACACTATGAGCCGCACTCGCACCCGCGTTCTCGGTACCGTCGCCGCCGCTGCCGCTCTGGTGCTCGGGGGCGCCGGGATCGCCTCGGCCAGCTCCAACGGCGCCGTCGCCGACCACGGGTCGACTGCGACCGCCACCGCGGCCGGCGCCGCCCAGCACGCCGGAGTCGGAGGCAGCGTGCACGGCAACTACAACAACGGCCAGCAGGTCGCCACGGGCAGCGGTGCCACCAACCAGAGCAACTCCCTGCAGGCGGGCAACGGCGCCACCGTGTTCGCCAACCAGGAGAACACCACGCTGAAGTTCATCCAGGACTTCTGAGCGGTCGAGCTCTAGCGGAGGGCCGTCCGGCGACCAGGCGCCGGGCGGCCCTCCGTCTGTCATTCGTGTGACGGGCGGCGCGCCTGGGGACCCGCCGCTCCCGACGAGGCTTCAATCGTCCGATATGAGGAGAATGTTGAGGCTGCCCGCCGCCGAGCTCTCCGCGCTCATCCTGGCCCTCGCGGCCCTCGGCCCGGTCCGCGCCGCCGCCGGCGGCGCGGTCGCCTCCGGGCCCGGAGCGGATCCGGTCCCCGGCACGCTGCACGCCGTGCAGAACGCGGACGCCGTCACCCGGGCCACCCGGGCCGCCCGGCCCGCCCGCGGTCCCGCGCTGACCCGGGCCCTCGCCGCGCAGCACTACCGCGGGCCCGCCTTCGACGCCTGCTCCGCCCCCGCGCTCGACACCCTGCGCGCCTGGTGGGGCCACTCCCCCTACAAGGCCGTCGGCATCTACATGGGCGGCGCCAACCGCTACTGCTCCCAGCCCCGGCTCAACGCGGCCTGGGTGCAGGGGGCGCGCGCCATCGGCTGGCGGCTCATCCCGGTCTACGTCGGCTCCCAGGCGCCCTGCCTCAACCCGAAGATCAAGCAGCGGCGGATCAAGGCCGGGCAGGCCCTCGCCCAGGGCCGCACCGAGGCGCTGGACGCGCTGCGCGCCTCCGACCGGCTCGGCCTCCCCGGGATCGCGCCGCTCTACCTGGACATGGAGGCGTACAGGAAGAACGACCCGTCCTGCACCGCCACCGTCCAGGCGTTCGCCGCCGCGTGGAACCGCACGGTGCGGGCCGCCGGGCACCTCACCGGCTTCTACAGCAGCGCCGACTCCGGCATCCGCGACCTGGTGCGGGCGGCCCGTGCGGGGCGGGCCGGCCCCGCCGACCTGCCGGACGTCCTCTGGTACGCGCACTGGGACCAGCGCGATGCCACCGTCGGCGAGAAGGCCGTGCCGGACGCGGACTGGCAGGGCGCGCGGATCCACCAGTACAAGGGGAACGTCCGCGAGACGCACGGCGGCGCCGCCCTCACCATCGACGTCAACGCCGTCGACGCGCCGGTCTCCCGCTGAGCCGGAAGGTTACCGACGCGTCAGAACTGGTGACGCGGGCAGTCGGGAAGAGCAGAATCCCCCTCACGCCGGAGAACGTCCCAGCGTCACCGAGGAGGCCGCTGTGCGCAGCACCATGCAGGACGTCCCCCTGTCCCTCCGCCGGATCCTCGAACACGGCTCGACCGTGCACGCCGAGGCCCGCGTCACCACCTGGCGGCCCGACAGCGGCGGACCCCGCACCCAGACCTTCGCCGAGACCGGCGCCAACGCCGCCCGCCTCGCCCACGGCCTCGCCGCCGGCCTGGGCGTCCGCCCCGGCGAGCCGGTGGCCACCCTGATGTTCAACAACACCGAGCACCTGGAGTGCTACCTCGCCATCCCGGCGATGGGCGCCGTCCTGCACACCCTCAACCTGCGCCTGCCCGCCGACCAGTTGGTGTGGATCGTCAACCACGTCGCCGACCGGGTGGTCGTCGCCGACGCCGCCACCGCGCCGCTGCTCGCCGGGATACTGCCCCAGCTGAAGACCGTCGAGCACGTCGTGGTCGTCGCGGACGCGGTGCCGGAGCCGCTCACCGCCGCCGCCGCGGCGATCGCCGCCGGCGAGACCGGGCCGACCCTGGAGGGCATCCGCTCCGCCGCGCCGCACCTGCACACCTACGCCTCGCTGACGGACGGGCAGCGCATCGACTACCCCTGGCCGGACGTCGACGAGCGGGACGCCGCCGCCATCTGCTACTCCTCGGGCACCACCGGCCTGCCGCGCGGCGTCGTCTACAGCCACCGCTCCGTCTACCTGCACTCCCTGCAGTGCATGGCGGTGGAGTCGCTGGCGCTCAGCTGGAACGACACCGCCCTGCCGGTGGTGCCGATGTTCCACGTCAACGCCTGGGGCGTGCCGCACGCGGCGTTCCTCGCCGGCACCTCGCTGCTGATGCCCGACCGGCATCTGCAGGCCGTCCCGCTCGCCGAGATGATCACCGCCGAGCGGCCCACCTTCGCCGCCGCCGTCCCCACCATCTGGGCGGGCCTCCTCGCCGAGCTGGACGCGCACGGCGCGGAGCGCGGCTACGACGTCTCCAGCCTGCGCACCGTCGTCATCGGCGGATCGGCCTGCCCGGAGGGCCTGATGACGGGCTTTCAGCGGTACGGCGCGCATGTCGTGCACGCCTGGGGGATGACGGAGACGTCGCCGCTGGGCGCCGTCAACCGGCCCCCGAGCCGGCCGCTGCCGGACGTCGATCCCGAGCTGTACCGCAGCAGCCAGGGCCGCGTCCCGGGCAGCGTGCAGGCGCGGATCGTCGGCCCGGACGGCGAGGTGCTGCCGCACGACGGCGCGTCGGCCGGCGAGCTGGAGGTGCGCGGACCGTGGATCACCGGCGCCTACTACGAGGGCGCGCACGGCGTCCCCGAGACGGCGGCCGACGACCGCTTCGACGACGGCTGGCTGCGCACCGGCGACGTCGGGACGCTCACCCCGGACGGCTATCTCACCCTCACCGACCGGGCGAAGGACGTCATCAAGTCGGGCGGCGAGTGGATCTCCTCGGTGGCGCTGGAGAACCGCCTGATGGGGCATCCGGAGGTGGCCGAGGCGGCGGTGATCGCGGTGCCCGACGAGAAGTGGGGCGAGCGGCCGCTGGCCGCGGTGGTGCCGGCCGGCGAGGCGGTCGACTTCGCGGGGCTGCGGGCGTACCTGGCGGAGGGGGTGGCGCGCTGGCAGGTGCCGGAGTGGTGGACGGAGATCGACGAGGTGCCGAAGACGTCCGTCGGCAAGTTCGACAAGAAGGTGCTGCGCGGCCGCTACGCGCACGGCGAGCTGGACGTGCGCGAGATCCGCGAGTGACGACCCCTCCGACCCCTCCGCCGCCTCCGCCGCCCCCTCGGACGCCGAAGGCGTCCGGACGGGGTGCCGCCGGGGCGGAAGGGGCGGCGGAGGGGGCGGAGGGGCGGCGAACCGGGCCGCGTCAGCGCGCCGCCGCGCCCTCCGCCGCGCCCATCCGATGCGCCAGGTCGACGATCCGGGACTGCACGTCCGCCCGCGTCGAGCGCTCCGCGAGGAAGAGCACCGTCTCGCCGGACCGCAGCCGGTGGCCCTCGTCGGCCGGCACGTCCACCGAGGTGTAGACGACCACCGGCACCCGCCGCAGCAGCCCCTCCTCGCGCATCCAGTCGACGAGCCCGGGGCCGTTGCGGCGCCGCCGCACCAGCATCAGGTCGACGACCACGATGTCCGGCGCCACGCCCGCCGCGGTGCCCGCGGCCACCGCGTCGCCCTCCGAGGCGGCCCGCAGCACCTGCATGCCGCGCGCCTCCAGAGTGGCGGCGAAGGCTGCGGCCACGTCCGGGTCCGCCTCCAGCAGCAGCACCCGCGGGGGGCGGTTGCCGTCGCCCGGCGTCGGGCCGAGCGCGCGCAGCAGCACCGCCGGGTCGGCGCCGTAGGCGGCCTCCCGGGTGGCCTGGCCCAGGCCCGCCGTGATCAGCACCGGCAGGCCGTCGGCCGCCGCCGCCTCGCGCAGCCCGCGCAGCGCGGTGCGGGTGACGGGGCCGGTGAGCGGGTCGACGAAGAGGCCCGCCGGGCCGTCCCCGCGGTGCTCGGCGAGCTCGGCCGCGCTGCTCACCGCGATCGGCGCGAAGCCGCGGTCGACGAGCGTCTGACGGGTCGACGGATCCGGCTGCGGCCACACCAGCAGCGGCAGCGGGACGTCCGCCGCGGGGGCGGGCTCCTCCTCGGCGGGCTGCGCCTGCGCCTGAGCCGGGGCCTGTGCCGCGGGCGCGTCCTCCGCCGGGGTGCCGGCCTCCGGGGCGTCGCCGCCGGGCGCGGCGTCCTCGTCCGGGGCGTCCGGCATCTGCAGCGGACGCCGCCGCCGGCCCCCGCCGACGGTGGTGTTCCCGGCGTTCCCGGCGTTCGCGGCATTTCCGGCGTTCGCGGCGGGCGGCGGCGTGCCGTCGGGGCGGACGATGTGCAGCAGCGCGGTGTCCGGCGCGCCGGGCGCGGGCGGCGCGGGCCGGGGCGCGGGCTCCGGCTGGCCGTCCGTCAGCCGCGGGTCGCGGCCGGGCTGCTGGGGCTCGGGCGCGCGGTGCCGGGTGCGGCGGTGGCTGCCGTTGCCGGGGCCGTCGTCCGGGGTCTCCTGGCCGCCGTCCTCACCGCGGGGGCCGCCGGCGGGCTCGGGGAAGCTCGGCTGGGAGAGGCCGCTGGTGTCCCAGCCCTGTCCGAAGGTGGAGTCGTGGCCGGCCGGGTGCGAGCCGAGGGTGCGGACCTCGAAGGAGCCCGTCCCGGTCGGGGGCACCGGCTGCCGCGGGTCGGGCACGCCGCGGACGCGCCGCGGCTGCCGTCCGGCCGGCGGTTGCTGGTGCCGCTGCTGCGCGGCGGGCTGCTGCGGTGGCTCGGGGGCCGCCGGGGGGACGGGCGCGGGGGGCGCCGTCCGCTCTTCGGGCGACTCCACCGGTCGGGGGATCTGCTCGCCCGCGCCGAACAGCCCGTCAGGCTTGAGCACACCGGGGGGCGTTGCCGACTCCTCCGCCGGCCGCGCGGGGGGCGCGGACTCCTCGGCGGGCTTCGG
>NZ_MLCF01000036.1 GCF_001879105.1 Mangrovactinospora gilvigrisea
CGCGCTCCGCGACCGCCGCCGGCTTCAGCGGCGCGCCGGCGGCCGGCTCCGCGGGCGCTGAATCGGCCTGCGGCTGAGGAGGCGGCGGAGGCGGGGTGGGCGCGGGCGGGGGAAGCTGCGGGGGCAGATCGTCCTCGCCGCCCGCCGCGCCGGCCGGCGGCACGGGCTGCAACGCCTGCGCCCGCCGCTGGTCATAGGCCCGGCGCCGGTCCGGATCCAGCAGGTGGGTGCGCGCGTCGCTGAGCAGGACCGTTCGCGTCTCCGCGCTTTGGCGGTGCGCCAGGACCGGGCTGGATTGCGCGCGCCGGCTCCATTTCCGCAGCTCCGCCGTGCAGGCCAGACGCAGCTGG
Source organism: Mangrovactinospora gilvigrisea (assembly GCF_001879105.1). Lineage (GTDB taxonomy): Bacteria > Actinomycetota > Actinomycetes > Streptomycetales > Streptomycetaceae > Mangrovactinospora > Mangrovactinospora gilvigrisea. The sequence continues at coordinate 351 of NZ_MLCF01000036.1, forward strand.
TCCGGGGTGCTGCCGGCATCCACACCCAAGAGTGCGTAGTAGTCGACGAACTCCGATTCGCCGGGGTCAGTGGACACGGATGCTCCTCACCCTGCAGTAGGCGGACCGCCGGGAGCGGTCCGCGCGGCGTGCCGTACCCGGCCTCGCCTGAGTGTATAGACAGATGAGTGGGGCGGGGGCACTTGCGGCAGAGCCGGACGCTGCGCCCCGCGCACATCGCTGCCTGCGCCTTCGCTATGATGGGGGCGCTGACCTCAGCCATTTACGGGTGGTGCCGGGTGGCCGGTCGGCACGAGGGTCTTCGTTGCTGGAGCCCAGGGCTTGGGGGTGGTGCCCCTCCCTGCCGGCGCGGAGGCCCTCACTCTTTTCTCCGCCCGCCCCGCCCGCCCCGGCCGCCGCACGGATCGTCGGCCGGAGGCGTTCATCCGCGGCCTTCCCCCCTGATTCCCCCCTCCAGTGCTAGTGTATAGACACTTGCGGAGGGCGGTAGCCATGCCCGTCCTGTACCGCGCAATGTTCGTGGAAGCGATGCGCGCAATCGACATGCGCACCACCGGGGAGAGCAGCAGATGAGTGAAGCTGAAGGTAGGCAGGACATCGCGCAGGCCCTCGCCGGCCTGTTGGACGACGACGCCACACCCGCTCCCGCCACCAGCAGCGAACCGGCCGAGCACGATCACGTTCGGGACCCCCTCGAGGGCACCGTGCTGACCGGCGAGGACCAGGCGGAGCGGGCCGCCCTGGTGTCCCAGGATCCCGACGACCACCGCGACGACAGCGAGGTGGCCACCAGCGCCGACGACCCGGCCGGCAAGTACACCACCAAGCGCGCCGCCAAGCGCGAGTTCGAGCGCCTGGTGCGCAACACCGGCAAGCTCAGCCGGGACATCGCTCTGTGGGTGCATCGCGACGGCCCCGCGCTGCTGGGCTTCAAGTCGGCGGCCGAGGGCGTCATGGCGATCAAGGATGTGGCCAAGAGTCAGGCCTACCGCGATGTCTACCTCGCCGAGGTGGCCGAGCAACTTGCCCTGGCCGCAGGCCTGTTCGACGACCCCGACGGCGTCAAGCGCGTCCTGGACCTGCCCGGGCTGACGGCCAAGAACGCCGAGCTGATCCGGCCTCAGCTGACCATGCTGACCGAAGAGGTGCAGCGCCAGGCCAATCGCGAGTCCGCGCCCACCGACACGGTGGTGGAGGAGATCCTGCCGCGGGTGGTCAAGGACTTCGTCCAGCGCAAGAAGAACCCGGCGCCCGTGGAATCCGAGAACGCCGAGACTCCGCAGGACGGCGAGTCCGAGCGGCCGCCCATGGACGGCGAGGTGTCCGAGGAGGCGGTCAATCCCTACCTGGCCTACACCGGGCAGCCCGAGACCACCCAGGACGGAGAGACGCTCGGCGGAGACCTGCCGCCGGAGCTGGACCTTCCGGGCCAGCGGGCCGATGGCGAGGACTTCGACCCGTGCCCGCACTGCGGGGGATCGGGCCGCATCCCCCGCGCCACCGCCCACGCCCCCGCATAGGGGCGCGCAGGAGGATGAGGGGCGGTCAGACCGCGGCAGCCGGCGCGGCCGGCGCGGCCTGACCACCCTGCGGCACGTCGGCCCCGCCCAGCAGCTCCTCGACGAACGGCGCGTAGTAGTCGCGGCGCGGCACCCGGCCGTAGCCGTCCAGGATCTCCACCCGGTGCGGGATTGTGGCCCGCATGGCGCTCAGCCGCATCTCCGCCAGCCGCTCGCGCGCCTTGGTCCCCACGTTGGTGCGCACATCCATGCGCACCAGCAGCACATGCGGACGGGCGGGCGGCTGCTCGATCTGCTCCCGCAGCTCATTGACCTGCTCGATCAGCGCCAGCGCATCGGGAAGATTCTTCAGCTCCGTGCCCGCCGGAACGGTGGTGACCACCACGTCGTCGGCGGTGAAGACCGCACGGGTGACGATCCGGTCCGCCTTGCCGGGGGTGTCGACGACGATGAAGTCGTACTCCTGGCGGAACTTCTTGATCTCCGCCTGGTAGACCTTGTCGTCCGCCTGCCGGTGGACATGGAAGGGCACCTGGTCCGGCTGTTCCGGGTCGACGACGCTGGCGTACCAGCCGTAGGCGTCCTGCTGCTGGTCGGTGTCGATCAGCAGCACCCGGCCGCGCTCGGCCAGGTTCCAGGCCGTATGGATCGCCGAAGTGCTCTTGGCCGCGCCGCCCTTGGGGTTGGCGAAGACGATGATCCGAGCCTGCGGTGGTGTGGTTGCCACGTCTTCTCGCTCCCTGGTCCCGCCCGATAGAGTAAGCCGCTAGTGTATATACACTCTACAGCTGGACGGCGAAAGGACCCGGCGCATGCAGCACCCCGCCCCCGGCCGTGCGCGTCTGCTGTCCTTGCTGGCAGTCGCGCTCGCCGCAACCGGATGCACCTCCCAGACCGACAGCGCCACCGCCACCGTCGACGCACACACGGCCACCCACCTGATGTGCCAATCCGGCCTGGCCTGGGCCGATGGCGACGCCCAGGTGCAGCGCACGCTCCGCCCCGCGGTGCAGAAGCTGATCGGTCAGTACCAGCACAACGCCAACCCCGGCGTCGCCCTGCTGGCCTTACGCCTGGACGACGCCCTGAATGCCAGCGAGGCCACCAAGGGGGTGGCGATGGCGGCGCTGCGCAGGCGCTGCCGCACCTGACGGGTGCCGACTCGGCCGCCGATTGCAGCGTTTCTGCCCGGTCCGCGCCGATGCGATTGGTAGGCACTCGACCCTTCGTCGAGCAGTGCCGGGGCATCTCGCTCTCTACACTGTGTATTGACACAACGAGTGGATGGTGGAGGTCATGCGCGTGGCGGCAGAGGAACGCAAGCAGCGCAGCCGCAGCTTCATGATGCGCTTGCCGCTCAGCTTCGACGCCGAGGTGCGCGCACGGATGAAAGCCGAAGGTGCAAGCAACCAATCCGCCTTCTGGCGCAAGGCGATGCTGTTCTACCTCGCCCACAGCGCCCCGCGCCCCGACGCCGACACCCGGCCGCGGCCCTAGCCACTCACCTCTCGACCACCATCACCCCACCGCACGAGGGAGCACCCGCGTTGGCTGAGTACGAGACGAGCCGCTACGAGGCCCTGGTGGCCCTGGCGGTCCAGGCGGTCGGGCCGCTCGATGACCGACCGTATGAGCAATGGCTTGGGCAGATCGACCGTGTGGTCACCGATCTGCACCTGAAGACTGTGTCCACCTCACCCCTGATGCGCAGACTGTCCGCATTGCTGATCGCCGAGACAACCGCGGTGTGGTGGACGGGAGTCACCGGCGGCGCGCCCGGTGAGGAGCTCAAGGCGACCATGCGCACGTGGGATGCGGCGCGGGGCGATTGGCGCGAGTGCATCGCCGTGGCCACCGCGGCGACCACCGCCAGCGAGCGGGAGTTGCACCAGCGGGCCCGGGACCTGATCGGGCATCATGTGCTGCTCTACAGCACCCGCGGAGACAGCGAGGACCTCGGCCGGATCCTTCACCTGGTCGACCAGGGCCCCATTCCCGACTTCGTGCCGCCCGAGCCCCGCCCCGCAAGCCCTCCGCCGGCTGCCCCCGCCGCGAGGCCGGCCGAACCCGGGCCTGCGGCGCCGCGCCTGCCGCAGCCCGAGCCCGCCGTGGCGCCGCAGGAGCCCGACGAGGAGGAGACCGGGACCGCCATTCACCGGATCGTGCCCATCCAGCTGCCCACTCCGGTGCCGGAGCCGGTGGCGGTCCCCCTCGCGGTGGCCGCACCCGCAAGCCCTGGGCCTTCGCCTGCCGCCGCCCCCCAGCCGGTCGCCGTCGACGTCAAGACCGCGGTGCCCGCGCCGACGCCACCCGTGCCTACCTCCCCGGCCCCGCCGGCGGAGCGGCCGACGGCGCCCGTGCCCGCGCCCGTCTCGGCACCCGCCCCTGCCGCTCCGGCGCCCACGCCGGACTCGGCGGGTGAGGTGCTGGCGTGGAAGGAGGCATCGGTGGCGGTGTGGAAGAACATCGACCGCGCCTGGGACAAGGGCTATCGCACCTCATGTCTGCTGGCCATCCGGGACCGGGCGATCGTCGATGAGGCGGGGAATGTGCTGAACCTTCAGGAGCTGCTGGATATGGCCCGGTTCTCGCCGGAGCCCCAGTCGCCCAACGGCCAGCTGATCACCTCGCGCTACGCCGTCAGCTGACCGGGGTCGAGACGCCGACAGTTCTTGACAATAGATACCCGTAGAGCTACTCTTTAGGCGTATCCCGTTCACCACGGACGCCAAAGAGGAGAAGCGCTATGCGTATCGTCGCTCCCGTGCCCGACCAGGTCGGGCAGGAACTGCTCCGGCTGCGGGCCGCCGCACGCGAGAAGGGACCCGACGCCAACGAAGCGAAGTCCATGCTCTCGCACTACATACTGGCCCTGGTTGAGGCAGGGTGGGCCAAGTCCGCCATCGCCACGCCGATGGAGGTCACCCGCCAGGAGGTTCACCGCCTCAGCCTCCAGGCCGCCAAGCTGCCCGCGCCCCGCAGCCTGCCCGAGGTCCCGCCGCTGCCCGCCAAGGAACCGGCAGCGTCCAAGAAGCTTCGCGATACCCCGCAGATCAGCCCCAGCGAAGCCAAGCGGCTGCGCGAACTGGCGCCGCTGGCCACCAAGGTGCGCGGCGTCACCCCCGAGGACGACCCGAGCCGCGCTGCGGCCGTGGAGTACGGCCAACTGCTGGCCGACCTGTGGAAGCGCGGAGTCTCCCGCAAGGAGTTGCAGCGCATCACCGGCCAGGCGCCCGCGACCATTCGCGCCCGCCTGGCCCGCCACGGCCACATCAACCGAGGCGCCACCGAGCAGCCCTACAAGGGCAAGCAGGCCGAGTTCGCCAAGAAGCGCGAGTACTGCAAGGCCGGCCACGAGTTCACACCCGAGAACACCTACGAGTACCACCGGCCCGACGGACGCATCGCCCGCTCCTGCCGCACCTGCCACGCGCGGCGCCAGCGCGAGATGGTGGAATCCCGCAAGGAACTGACCGGCGCGGTGTGCCCCAAGGGCCACCCGCTGACCGACGACAACACCGTCGCCTACAACCGCAAGGACGGCACCGAGGTCAAGCTGTGCCGCATCTGCCTGGAGGCGCGCCAGGAGCACAGCTCCAGCGCCCAGCGCAAGGACACCTGCAAGCGCGGCCACGCCTTCACCCCGGAGAACACCTACGAGCACCAGCGCCCGGACGGCAAGGTCGTCCGCACCTGCCGCAAGTGCAAGATGATCCGCCAGCGTGAGTACGAGGAGCGGCACGGCATCACCAGCCACCGCTGAGCTCCCCGCCCGCGGCTGCCGCTGACCGGATGACTACCGGTCAGCGGTACCCGCGCGGTGCGGACGCAGCCGCCACGCGTAGTACTTCGTCACGCTCCACCGGATGCCGCGCCGCCCCAGCTGGTTGCAGCGCAGGACCACCACCAGCGCCCCGGCCGCCAGCGCCGCGATGACCCCCGCGTGCCCGCCGAACAGGGCGTAGCCGAACGCCCCGGCCACCGACGAGGCCAGGTACTCCCAGGCCAGGGTCCGCCAGCGGGCGGTGCGCGGCGGATACAGATACACCGCCAGGACGCCGCAGACCAGCAGGGCGCCCAGCGCGGTGAACACCTGCGTGAAGTACTCCTGGACATTGGTGATCAAGGTGCTCTGCTGCACCATGACGACCAGCCAGAAAACCACCACCAGGACGACCTTGAGGTGTGGCAGCACCCGCGCGCGCAGCGAGGGGCGCCGCACCTTGACCTTCACCGGTCCGGAAGCCGGTCCCCACGAGGCCTGCCGGGGCGTCCTCGGCTTGGTCTTCTTCCCCGTGCCGGGACCGCTCCTGGCGGAGCTGGAGGGCCGGGCCACCCGGGGCTTCTTCGGCCGCGAGCTGGATGCGGTGCGCTGGGCGGACGGCGGCGCCGTCATGGCGTTGTCTCCTCGCGTCATTGGTTGCTCTCCGCACTGGTGACCATCCAGCCGTCGCCGTCGGTCCCCCCCACCAGGTCCACCGACAACTGCACCGCGGTGTTCTGCGGTCCGCCGGTGTCGCCCTTTTGGGCCGTGCGCTGAGTCAGCTGCACCATCACGGTCGTCGAGACCTGGGTCCCGCCCTGCGCGGTGGCCGTCACCTTCCCAGGATCGACCACCGTCGAGGTGATCGGGGCGTTGTTGTAGGGCTGCCACATGGTGGTGACCAAGTCGCTGATGTCGGAGCGGCTGTGGGCGGCGACCCGCGGCAACGAGGCGGCGAAACCGGCCGCGGTCTGCTTCTTGGTGTCGAAGGTGTAGAGCGAGATCGCGAACGCCCTGGCGACCTCCTCCGCCGACGACTCCGAGGTCAGCGACCGGCCGTAGATCAGCGTGACCGGCCGCGGCACATACAGCGACTGCACCGGGCGGGCCGCGACCTGCTTGGCCAGCGCCGCCGCCTTGGCCTGCGGATCGGCGGCGGCCGGCTTCTTGGCCGTGAAGATGTTGATGACGAACCCGCCCAGCACCATCGCGATGAGCAGCATCGCGGCGATCCGACCGCGATGCGTCATCGGATGACCCCCAACAGCCGCTGCAGCAGGGAGACACGGTCAGCCGGCTCGAGGCCGGTCGACTGCGCCTGGTACTGCTGGGCCACGCGGATGAGCGCGTCCTGGTCCTGGGCGTTGCCCGCGACCCGGCTGGCCAGGTTCTGCAACCCCACCACCACGTCCGCCGCGCTCACGGTGGCTTGGTCTTGAAGTTGGCCGACCTCCTGCATCACCAACTGCTGGCTCGCCGGAGAGACACCGCCGGTCAGCGGCGGCGCGCCGGGGGCGGGTGCCACCGAGGCCGCGGCCGATGCCGCCGGAGCTGCGGGGGCCGGAGCGGAGGCCGCCGGAGCGACCGGCGCGGGCGCGGAAGGCGCCGGCGTGGACGGCCCCGGAACCAGCGGCACCGGATCGGGCTCGGGCGTCGGCACTGGCGCCTGCGCCGGCGCGGGTTGTGCCGGTGCCGGTGCCGGTGCCGGTGCCGGTTGCGCCGGTGCCGCCGGCGCGGCCGTGGGTGCCACATATCCACCCGGGTCGCCGGGCGGGGGAGCCGAGGCCGGTCCGAACCCGTTCGCCGGAGCCGCGGGTGCCGGAGCTGCGGGTGCGGGAGCGGCTGGTGCCGGCGCAGGTGCGACATAGGCACCCGCGTCGCCGGGCGGGGGAGCCGAGGTGGGCCCAAAGCCGTTCGCGGGAGCCGGAGCCGGAGCCGGAGCCGGAGCCGGAGCCGGAGCCGACGGCGCCGGAGCGACGGGCGCCGAAGCCGGAGCGGCCGGTGCGGGTGTCACGTGTGCGCTCGGGTTGGCGGGCGGTGGTGCGGAGCTTGGTCCGAATCCCGGCGCCGGAGCGGCCGGACCCGCGGGTGCGGGTGCGGGTGCCACGTGCGCGCTCGGATTGGCCGGCGGCGGCGCCGAACTCGGGCCGAACCCCGCGGCCGGTGCGGGAGTGGGTGTCACGTGTGCGCTCGGGTTGGCGGGCGGTGGTGCGGAGCTTGGTCCGAATCCCGGCGCCGGAGCGGCCGGAGGCCGCGTCGCGGCCGCGGCCTGCGCGGGGTCACCGGGCGGCGGCATCGTCGTCGGCCCGAACCCGTTGGACGCCGTCGGCGCGGCAGCCGGCCGTCCCGCGTCGTAGACCGCCCGCAGCGCCTGGTCGACCTGGGCGCGCGGCGCGTTCGGGTCGCCGGCGACCCGGTTGAGGTCGTTGAGCGCGGTGCTCAGCGGAGTACCCGTCGGGGTCACCCGCGCGGCCTGCTCGACCTGCTGCTGGAACGCCATGCGCTGCGCGGGCGTGGCGTTCTCCGGCAGCGGGTTTTGGTGGATGGCCTGGACCACCGACGCGGACGATGCGCCCGTGCTGCCGGCTGCCGCGCCGACCGCATCGATGCGGTCCGGAAGGCCGTGCCGGGCTACCGCGGTCCTGGCGATCTGGGCTGCGCTGCGGTACTCGTCGGAGTCCCGGTCACCGCTGTGCGCGGCGAGGTTGCGCAGCGCAGGTGTGGAGGCGTGATTGGGGTCCATGTTGGCCCCGTTGTTGTCGTAGCTGCGCAGCACCCGGCCCAGGTTCTCCGAGGCGCGTTCGTTGGTGCGCAGCCGCCGGCTGCTCTCCTGGATCTCCTCGCCCAGGCGATTGACGCGCACGCCGGTGGCCGGGTCCACCTGCTGACGCTCACGGCGGTATTCGCGTGCGAGCCGGTCCGCGCCCGCGACGTCGCCGCTTTCCCGGCGTGCGTCGATGGCGGCCTGGGCCGCGGCATCGGCCCGGCGGGTCGCACCCTGCGCACGCCTGGCCCTGATACCTTCCCGGGCGCCCGGTGTCGTCCGGTACGCCTCTGCCTGCTCCTCATCCGCCCGGTCGCGTTCGGAGCGGTGCTGCGACAGCCGCCCCGATTCCTTGGCCGAGGCCAGACCGCGCAGGCTGGAGCCGTACTTGGTGACGCCCGGGACGGCCCGGGAGATACCCATTCCGGCGGCCTTCATCGCGTCGCCGGCCGACATGCTGGTCCCGGCGGCCGCGGCCGCCTGGCTGGCGCCGGCCACGGCGAGTCCCGCGCCGGTGGCGGCGAGCCCCACCATCGCCGCGCCCTTGACGCCGGTCTTGAGGGCATCGGTGGCCACACCCTCGATGCCACCGCCGGCATCCTTGTTGCCCTGGGCCATGCCCACCAATGCTCTTGCCAGTGGTCTGGCGTAGACCAGGACGGCGATGGTGAATCCGGCGCAGGTGAGCACCATGATCACCCAGTTGCCGCCCTGATTGAAGATCAGACGGTCGCCGGTCACCATGATTACCAGGATCAGGGTGAGGGCGGCCTGCTTGCCGACGTTGGCGCCGATCATCTCGGCGATCTTGATGGCGGCCACCCGCGCGGGGCCGGGGAAGACACCGAGCATCAGATACAGCGGCGTAAAGATGATCAGGACATAGAGCGCGAGCTTGGTGATCAGGATCATCCCGCACACCAGGTACAGCGCCGAGTTGATGGTGATGCCGCCGTAGACGCTCATGCCGGCCGCGCCCATGCGGGTCATGGGGGAGTTGCCGCCGAGGTTGTTGTAGATCTGAAGGTCGCCGGGGTGGACCTGTTTGTCGCCGCTCCAGCACTTTTTGAAGTCGTGGCGGGCGCCGTTGTCCTCATAGCCGCGGCAGATGTCGTTGCCCCACAGCTTCAGGTACGGCACGTCGTCGACGTACTTGTCGTCCCAGGCCTTCTTGCCGTGCTTGGAGCCGCCGCCGTACTCGTCGCCGTCGTTGTTCCAGTCGGTGCTGCGGGAGATGACCTTCAACCCGGCGGCGTCGATCTTGCCGTCCGGGGTTCGGCCGACGTAGAGGGTGTTGATGATGACCGGGCCCCATTTGTCGGCCGTGGCCTTGTCCGAGGTGCCGATCGCCCCGTACAGCCAGGGCTGATACGCCAGCGGGTACCACAGGGAGTCTTGGATGCAGGCGATGGTGCGGTCGGTGTTGCCCGTCCCGCTGCAGACGTTGTCGATGTCGCGGTTGCTGCTGGCGATGTTCTGCACGGACTGGAAGCCGGTGGCGGCGAAGTTCCCGATGAAGGTGTTGACCTGCTTGCCGACATACGTCGGGTTCTGTCTGAACCAACCGAACATGCCGACGACCAGGCCCATCCAGGCCACGCCCTTGAGGACGGCGGTCATGCGCCCGTGTGGACCGAGGTTCTTCACCCCCAGGTAAACGGCGCCGACGCAGCCGATGAGCATCATGTAGGGGAAGGCGATGTCCGCGACGGCCTTGGACAGGGAGTTGATGCTCCCATCCAGATAGCTGAAGGGATTCTCCCCGAAACTCCACGCGACCAGCGCCATGCTGAAGATCGCGAAGAGCTTGGAGACCATGAAGATGCCGTTGGCGAAGAAGTTCATGGCGCGCGGGATGCTGAAGCACCCCACGTTGGAGCCGAACGCCTGCCAGTCCAGCGCCACCATGCCGTAGCGGTGGAAGCTGGGCACCGGCTCGCCCGCGCGCGGGTCGTCCTGCTTCTTCTCCTGGGGCACGAAGGTGCCCATCGCCGACTGCGGCACGCCCAGATCCGTGGAGGAGTAGGCGATGGTCGGGATGTACTGCTCGATGTCTTGGCCGCGCGCGTTGGGGATCGGCACGTTGATGTCCCCGCACGAGCCCAGGATGTCGTCGACGATGCCGCCCAGGCCGAACAGCGCGTTGGCGGGCGTGGCGGTGGCCACGCCGACGGAGAAGAGCGAGGTGAGCAGCAGCACCAGGACGGCCAGGCGTCGGGCGATGCGCCGGGAGCGCCTGCGCCGCTTTTCGCCACGGGTCAGCGGTCGGCTGCGCGCCGGCTGGTCGCGAAAGGATGTGAGCCGGGTACGCGGCGGCGCCACTGTCGTAGTGAGGGCCATGTCCATCCTTTACGTATTCGACGCCAAGCTAGTGTCTATACACTAGACACGCTAGCACGACGACCGCGGTTGCGGAGAGGTTGACCAGTGAACTTGCCGGACAGGGGGCAGCGGTGAGACAGCGTCAGGACCAGCGTGAATGGCTCCATCAGCTCTCGGACATCAACGCCGGCGCGCGCGATGAACTGCGCGGCCTGCTTCGCCCTCTGCTGCTGCTGGTGGGACTGGTGGCGGTGGTGCTGCTGCTGGCCGTGGGCGGCTCGGCGCTGGCCGCCCGCGGGATGGCGTCGATGCACAGCCGCCAGGCCGCGGCGGCGACGGCCTCGCCCACCGCGTCCGCCCAGCCCACCGCCTCGGCCTCGGCCCACCCCCCGGCCGCGGCCCAACAGGCTGCGTGGCGCGACCAGGTACGCGCCTTCCTGACCGCCGCCGGCGGATCGGGCAGCGCCTGGCTCGCCTATCTGCCGGCCGCCACCGACCCGACGTCGACGTTCGCCTACACCGCCCGGCACGACACCGACCCCGGGGTGCGCTCGGCCGGCGGCGAGGCGAAGGTCTCCGACCCGGCGCTGCTGGCCGCGGCGCCCGCGCGCCGACTGCGCACCGCGCTGAGCCTGGACGGCACCGTCGACGCCGCAACGCTCCGGGCCACCGCAGCCACCGGCACCGCGGAGCACTTCACGCTGCGCTTCACCGTCACCGCCCGCGACGGGTCGACGCTCGCCGGGATCGCCGAGGGCCGGATGCGGGCGGGCGCCGCCCACGCCACGCTGACGCGGCTGGTGTATCCGGCCACCGGGTGAGACGGGCGGCCCTGCGATGACGGGGCCGCCCACCCGGCGCTGCGCGGGCGTGGGTGCGCGGGTCATCCGGCGGTGGGCGCCGGCGGCTGAGCGGCCATCAGGGCCTCGATCGGCACCGGGTCGTCATCCTCCTCGCCGCCCGAGGCATCGGCGTCGCCGGACTCCTCGGCCCGCATGCCGGCTTCGCGCTCCTTGGCGTCCAGTTCGCGGCGGGCGCCGGCCGCCTCCTCACCGAAGATCTCCTCGATGATGCGGGTCATCTTCTCCGGGTCCTTCTCCGGGTTGGTGTCGAAGATGTCCAGGACGAAGTCGTAGATGAACTCCACCTTGACCCGGGCGAGTTTGCCGGCCCGGTCCTTGAAGACACACACGCCCTTCTCGCCGTGCTCGCCGCCCAGACCCGTGATCAGGCCGATGTTCTGGTCATTGGGCGCCACGCCCAGGAACTCGCAGGTCTTGACGGCCTCGTCCTTGGAGGCGGTGCCGAACGCCCACACGCCGGTGATGAAGCTGGAGTCGAAGTCGCCGGCCGACTGGGAGATCAGGCGCAGGAAGGTGTTGCGGGAGCGGCCCAGGCGCTTGATGCGGTCCACCAGCGTCTTGGCGCGCGGATTGTCCTTGCTGGTGTGCCACTCGTCCCAGGTGATGGCCTTGGGGATGGCCGGGTCCAGCGTGGCCATGATGTTCCAGGTGTTGTCGGCCATCAGCCCGGAGATGACGTCGGAGAGCAGTTCGCGCTCGCTCATCATCTCCGGCGGCTTGCCCGGGTCGGGCATCTGCAGGCCCAGGGTGCAAAAGACGACGGTGTAGCCGACCGGGATCCGGAAGGGCTGCGGCGCCCGCCCGAAGATCAGCTGCCCGAGCCGGGTGGCGGACACGTCCCGAAAGCGGCGGGCCGGCGGGCCGGCGAACTGGCGCAGCCGCTCGAGGTTGATGTTGCCGGGGGTGGCAGGCATCTGCTCCCAGCCCTCGAGGATCTCCACCACGCGCATCAGATAGGTGGTGCCGTGCCCCTCGGCCATCGCGGTGGCCACCGCCTGCCGGATGACGTCACCGAAATCGCTGCCCGACTGGCCGGTCAGCAGGTCGGGCACGAGCCGCAGCAGGGTCTCGCGCATCAGCTGGGCGGCCTCTTCGGAGGAGGCGGCCTGCGCGGCCGGGTCCAGCATCCCGGGCTCGGCATCGTAGACGTTCACACAGATGATCTTGTTGGGGTTCAGCCCCAGATCGTCCGCGTACTTCTTCAGCACCAGGTAGTCGCCCTTGGGGTCCCACACCACCTGGGTGATGCCGCGCAGCGCGTCCTCCCACACCGGCTTCAGCCCGCGGCTGACGGTCTTTCCGCCGCCGGGGTCGCCGGGCACGCCCTCGGTCGGCGCCATCTGGGACTGGGTCGCGTAGAGCATGTGGTCGACGAAGACCGGCTCGGCCGGCTGTCCGCCCGAGCCGATGGTGTAGCCCTGGTACAGGCCTTCGCCGTCGCCCACCGACGGCGACAGGTGCGGCATTCCGGCGGCCAGATAGTCCAGCGGGACGCGCCGCAGGTAGTCGGTGTCCATCGGCCGCCCGCCGGGCAGCGCCTCGTAGAAGAAGAACTTCTGGTGGGTGGGGGGCGCGTCCACGGTGTAGCCGCCGCCCTCGCGCATGGTGCGCACGAAGTCCCGGGCGTGCTCGCGCAACTCCTCCCGGTCGGTGGCGGCGATGCCGAACAGGGCCCGCATGCGCACGAACGGGATGCGGTGATGGTCGACGAGGTACTTCATCTGCGTCGCCATCTCGCGCTTTTGGTGGTACGTCAGGTCGGTGGAGACCCCGGCCTCGGCGTCGTTGTAGAACTGCTCCTCGACGTTGCGCATCGCCTTGTCGGCGTCTTTGCGGGTGTCGGACAGCTCCTGGATCTCAAAGCCGATGGACTGCACCACACCGAACGGCAGGGAACTGGTCTGGTCCAGCCACAGCGTGTGGGGGAAGCTGACTTCTTCGGGGCCCATGGAGAGGGCGAACCAGATCTGGTACGAGGTGCCGGTCGAGGTCTCGTGGCGCAGGCACTTGTACTGGTACTTGCCGATCTTCCCGAGCGGCTCCTTGGTGACCTCGCCGCCGCACAGCGCCTGCAGTTCTCCGGGACCGTAGCGCTGCACGGGCGAGTTGGCGGGGTCGGGGAAGGGCAGGCCCGGGTGGGTCAGGTGCAGCAGCAGCATCTCCGCCTCGTGCCGGCCCACGGTCTGGCAGCGCAGCATCGAGCGGGTCAGGGTGTTGCGCACGTCGTTGGCCGCGTCGTGCCAGACCTGGAGCTCATCCAGGCCCGGCATCTCGTCGTCGATGTCCAGCGGCTTGCGGACCTGGTCCAAGAAGCGCTGGATGCGGCCCCAAGCGCCGTTGTAGGCGGCCCGGTCGCCCAGACGCACCATCAGGTACACCCGCTTGAGGGGCCAGTCGGCGTCGTTGATGCGCTTGCGGGTGTCATCCAGCATCACGCTCCACGCGGGCGCCGGGATGCCGTGGCTCTGGGTGCGCTCGTCCAGCTGCTTGGCCCACAGGTCCGCGTTGAAGGGGAACTGGGTGGTCAGCAAGCGGGAGGTGTGGCTGGCGCCGCGCGGCAGACCGGTCAGCGAGGCGTAGACCTGGGCGAGGGCGGCGCGCTTGTCCAGCGCGGTCATCAGCTCCCAGGTGCGAGTGGGCACGCTCAGCAGTGTGTAGGCGCCGTCGGCGTCCAGCAGGATGTGGTCATCCAGGTAGCGGTAGCCGATCCGGGAGGGGGCCTGGTAGCCCTCGGGAATCAGATTCGAGATGATCTTCTTCACGCTCAGGCCCTCCGCGTGGTGATCACGAAGTCGTCGGCGAGCTCGCTCTCGCTGAGCGGCGCCATGTCGGGCATCTGCTCGGCCTCGTCCGGCTCTTGGTCCGGTTCCTCATCCTCGTCGAGGTCGTCGTCGGGGAAGGCGGAGGCCGCGGAGTCGGGGATGTGCATGCCCAGCGGCGCTGGCTGCGTGCTGGCCAGTGCGGGGAGCAGATCGGGCCGGGCCCGCCACAGGACGATCCGGTAGGCGCGGGGCACCCGGGTCCTGCGGACGGGGACGCCGCGGCGGTGCACCGGGTCGTCGACCAGGTCGCGCCACAGGGAGCGCAGGAAACCGAACAGCTGAAGGTTGTGGCGCACGGGACGCCGCGAGGCACCCACCGCGATGATCGGCGGAACGAGCAGCAGCATGATGTAGACGAACCCGGTCGGGGGAGCGCTTCCCACCAGCCCCAGGGCCGCCCGCAGCGGGGGCTTGAGAACGAAGGCGTAGAGGAACAGCCACAGCACCAGCGTGATGCCGAAGACCTTGATGTCGTCGACGAACAGGCCCTCCTTCAGCGGAACATGGGCCCGGCCGAGCTTGCGCATGGCCTTCTTGACCTTGAACGCTTCGGTGTAGTCCCGCAGGATGACGGTCTCGTCGTCCACGCCCTCCCCCTCTCCTGCTGGCTGTCTGGCTGGCTGTCAGTGGCTGAGCGCGGCCGCGCTCAGCCCAGGATCTGGTCCCACACGTTGGTCTTGATGAAGTTGCCCAGCTGGGTCAGCGTCGCCGCCGGGCTACCGACGATCATGAAGGTGAAGGCGCCGATCAGCAGGATCGTGCCCACCGTCACCCAGCGGCGCTGCGCCTGGGTGAAGAAGGCGGCGACCAGGGCGAGCACCACGGTGGCGGCCAGGATCGCCTTGCCGATGTCGCTGGCCTTGTTGGTCAGGCCGGTGGCGTCGGCCAGCAGGACATGCGTGCTGGGCGGAACCGCGCTCAGAGTCTTGGTCAGCATGGGAGAAGGCCATCCTCTCGGTGTGCGGCCAAAGGCCGTCAGGCAGCAGGTAGGAGCTGGTCGCGCCGTGCGCAACACCAGCGCCCACAGTGTATATACACTTGGCGGGTTGTGGAGTTCGGATTCCGTGACAGGCTGATGCGGAGTTAGTTGCCGGACGAGGAAGAAGAGGGCGACGGCGAGGGCGAGCCCTTACCGGGCGACGGCGAGGCCGTGGTGCTCGGGTGCGCGGACGGGCTGCCCGTCGGACTCGGCGACGGCGGATGGGAGTACATCCCCCCGGTGCCCGACGTCGGCTGCGGAGCCGGAACGTTGTTGCCCCCCAGCCCCGTGTGGCTCAGCGCCGGAGTCGGATCGCTGGTGAAGAACCACTGACCGTTCTGGCTCTGAATGCTCACCTGGTACATCGAGGTCTGCGTCGACTTGCCGTCCAGCCCCAGGAACGTCACCGAGAACACCGCGGTGCGCCGATCGACCAGCGCCCCCTTGGTGGCCTGCGGGACGAACACGTCCCCGATCTGCGGCCGCCCGCCGTCGCCCGACCCGGTGAACGCGCCCCCCAGCCCCAGCGACTTGGTGCCGGGAAGCATGTAGCGGGCCAGCGCCTGCCGGTCGCTCTGCGCCCAGGCCGCCATGAACGGCGGAAGCAGCTGCGAGTGCAGCGTCTGCGCCAGGTTGGTGTCGGCGTTGGCGGAGGTGTCGGCCTGCGCCGGCGGCGAGGTCAGACCCGAGCACGGCACATACACCGGCTCCGAGGACAGCCCGAACGCCGTGGTCGCCCCCTTGACCACCGCATACACCGGCACCGCGACGCACCGCCAGGAACCGTCCTGCACCTGCACGGTGCTGCGCACGATGCCGTGCGCGCCGTCCAGCACCTGCACCGTCGGCGACATCACCATGTCGATCACCGACTGGGTGCCCTGCCCATTCCAGCCCAGCTGACCGTCCTCCCCGTCCCCGGTGTACGGCTGCAGCGCCGCCGCCCGCTGATCCACATGCGTGGCGTCGTAGGTGGCGAACAACTTCACCAGCGGCGCCGCCCACATCACCGCCTCGCCCTGCGGGAACGTGCGGCCCGAGGCCTTGATCTGCGAGGTGACCTCACTGGCCACATCGGCCTTGGTCGCCTTCTTGTTCATGCTGATGGTCAAGAACAGCAGCAGGACCACGGCCAGGATGCCCAGCACGCGGCGAAACAGGATCCCGCGCCGGGGCCCGCTCCACATCTGCGCCGACGAGACGTTCCCGCGATCGAGCTTCGAACCGCCGGACGCGGGCTTGGGCTTGGCGAACGGATTTTGGAACCAGCCGCTCCCCTGAGCACTGGGCTCCTTGGCCGGCTTGCCGCCCTTCTTGCCGCCCGAAGCCTTGCCTTTGGTCGTGCTCGTGCCCTTGTCCAGACTCAGCTGGGTCGGCGCCTGGTCCAGCGGCGGGGCGGGCGCGAGCGAGACACGCGTATCGGTCGGGACGGCCTGCGAGGCCACCACCCACGGATTGTCGGGCTCAGGCTCGGCCTTCTTGCGCGCGAACGGATTGCGGAACCAACCGTTGCCCTCCGGCTGGGCCGGCTTGCGCCGGTTGCGGTTGGCGATGTCGGGCGAGAGCGAACGCAGCTGGGGAGGACGCGCCCGCGGCATGTCCGGCATCTCGCCGGTGAGTGCCGGCTTGCGCTCGTCCTGGGCGGGATCGGTGCCCTCGGCCGCGGCGTAGCCATTGGCACTGCGCTGCGGCTGCCCGTCAAGCCCACGAGGCGGCGGGGTGGAGCCGGATGGCGGCGTCGTCACGGGTTCCCTTCCTGCTGGTCGCGCGCTCCACCAGCGGAGCACCACAGCCGGGTGAGACGGATGGCCCGGGGATCCCCACACCATCCGCTGTGTCTAGACACTTCCGGAGTATAGACACTAGGACGCCGCGCGACGGCAGAACCGTTCCCAGCCCACCCCCTCCTGCCGCAAACCCACCGGCCGCGGCAAGCCCACCACCCGCCTGAACGTGCTCCCGCGAAGCGAAGGGAACACCGATCGCCGCTGCCGTTCACCAAGGCCGGCAGCCGGCGGACACGCTCAGACAGCGAGCCCCAGCCGCCACCCGCCCACTTCCACCACGGCGGGCTACCCCGATACACCGCGAGCGCCCTCGCTGCTGCGGAGACACACCTTCCCGTCGGCCACGCCCGCACCGTTTCCCTCCACCGCCAGAGTCCCGATGTGCAGACCCGGCACAAGCGCCCCGCATCCGCGCATGCGGCGGCAATCAGAGCCAACCGCTCATCGTCCGCAACGACCAAGAAGAGAGCGCACCAGGTGGCGATCCGCGCGGACCGGCCGCCCATCCGCGCCTCGCAGCCCACCTCGCCCCACGTCGAGGGAACCCGCTTGCCGGCAGCGGTAGCCCGGAGGACCAAAACAACGGCGACCCCAAAGCACAGCGGCGCGACCGGATGCCGCACTCATCCGCGTCGCCGGAGCCGGAAAGCCGACCCGTAACCAGCGCCAGCCGCGCCCGGCGGAGTGCGCCTTCAGCGGCTGAACCGCGCCATCACAGTCGACGGACACAAGAACGCGGACTTCGTCGCGGCACAACCGAACTGAGCGCCCATCGGCTCGGCGGCCACCACGCACCGACCACGCCCGCGCCCGCGTCCCCCTCTCTACGAGGCCGGACCGTCGTCCTTCTTGCGGGGCGGCGCCTTCTTGGTCGCCTTGCGCGCCGCACTGACCCGCCCGAAGGGAACAGGCGGCTTGCCGGCCGACGAACCCGCCGGAGACCCGGACGGCGCCGGCGGAGCATCAACCGGGGAAGCATCCAAAGGCGACCGCACCGGCGCCGGACCCGCAGCAGGAGCTGACGGCCCGTCGGCCGGAGCCGCCATCAACTCCTCCCACCCCCGCGCCGCCCGCGCCCGCGCCTGATCCCGCTCCCCCTCAACCGCCGGACGTACCGACGGAGCCGGCGGAACCGCCGGAGTCACCGGGACAGGCGGAGCCGCCGGCGCGGGCGGCAACCCCACCGGAGCCGGCGGAACCGGCGGCACCGCCCGCGGCTTGTCCAGCGACACCGCCTCACCCGCGACCGCCGTCGGCCGCGCCGGCAACGCCTCCGCCGGACCCGCCGCAACCCACCCCTGCGCCGCACCCCACTGCGCACCCGCGACCGCCGCAGAACCCGCCGCGGCACCAACCGGATCCGCCTGCCCCGGCAGCCCGAAATCCTCCACCACAACCGGCACCTCGTGCAGCCGCCCGTTGATCACCGTTGACGCCTGCTGGATCACCCGCTTGCCCTGCTCCTGCGACCGCGAAATCAACACGAACCGGCCCGGAACAAGATCCTGCAACGCCCGCGGCCGCACCACCGGATACTCGTTGTCCTCATCGACCAGGTCCTCACCCGTCGTCCCACCCCGGCGCACATTCAGCACACCCTGCGCCACCTTCGCGCCCATCCGCTTCTTCACCCAGCGCCGCGTCCCCGCCACCCCCGCCACCCGGGTCGCCGCCTCCAGATCACCGATCCGGTGCACCAGCAGCACATTGACGTTCGACAGCATCTGACCGATCGCCGCCTTCTCCTGCGCCGCGATCTCCAGATCCTCAATCGTCTGTGTGATCAGCAAAACGTCCGCGCCCGAACTGCGGCCCCGCACCATCAGCTCCGTCGTCAGCGACGACTCCAGCGCCGAGAACTCGTCGATCAACACCATCGTCCGCATCCGCTCGCCGGCCTCACTCATCTGACCGAACACCGCGATCTGCAACTGCACCGCCACCCGCCCCAACCGCGCGGTGTTGTCCTTGTCCCGCGACTTGGAGAACGAGAACAGCGCCACCGCACCCGCCCGCCGCAGTTGCGCCAACTCCATCACCGGATGACCGTCCAGATAGGTCACCCCGGCCTCGTGACGCACCTCCCGCGGCGCCAGCGGGATCCGCATCCACCGGCCCGCCGCCGTATTGGACAGGATCTCCAACTTGGTGATGAACCCGTTCAGCACATCCGAATCCCGCCGCACATACGCACCCAGCCGATAGATCTGCGCATGGATGTCAGCACGCCGCGGATGATCCGTGGCAATCTTCGACGCCCGCTGCGCCAGAACCGCCAGATCCGACAGCGCGATCACCTGCTCCAGCGTGGATTCGTACGGCTGCTCCGGAGTGGCGTCCAACACCGCCAACACCACCTGGACGAACAGCGACGCGGCGTCCTTGTAGTAGTCCGGCGAACCCTGCCAGGAATGCCCGGACACCAGCATGTCCCGACGCTCGTCGAACGAACCGAACCGAAACGGATCCCACCACGAGCCGCCCTCGAGCGTGAAGGTCACCAGCGGCCGACCGAAATGCTGCGCGGTCGCCGCGATCTCCTCCCGGTCGGCACGCTCCCCCTTCAAGTCCGTATAGAACACCGGCTGCCCGCGGTCGCAGTCGGCCTCGAACACCTTCCGGGCCGTGGTCGTGTTGTGCGTCGGGATCCCCGTGGCACCCGCCAGATACAGACGACTGGGAGAGTCCACCGTCAGACACCGCACCGGACGCGAAACCACCGGACGCACCGCCAACACCTGCCGCACCCGCTCCCGGCCCTCCACCCAGTCCCGCACCCCGAGGTTGCTGAAAACGCTGCCCCCGGAGCCCTCCCCGACCACCAGGACGGCAGCAAGCTCCGCCGTGGTGTGCACCACACCCGGATCAAAACCGGCCGGCAGCACCCCCCACCCGGTCGGATGCACGATCCACAAATGCTCCGAATCAGCGACCAACCGAGCCCCGTCCTCGAAGGCCACCTCCAGGCACACGCGATCCCACAGCACCGCATGCGCCTGAACAACCGTGGCCGGCCGCCCATACTCATCCAGCACCCGCGCACCCGCCACCAGATCCTTCAGCACCACCAGACCGTCCGGCGTGGGAATCAGCGTCTCGACATCCAGCGCCTTGCCTGAACCGTTCGCCCCCACGCACAGGATGTGGCCGCGCCGCTCATCGTCGAACAGCTCCAGCCGCGACCCGTCCGCCTGGTTGACACCCAGAACCGCGCTCTTGGACGTCGACACCAGCGCGCCCCCCGCGATCCGGCGTCGCAGCCACTGCTGACGCACCATCATTCCCACGCTCTTGCGCGGCGGCTTCACCATCCACTCATCGGTGTGCAGCCACCGAATGAACGACACCCAGTAGCCGATCAACGCACCCGCCACCAGAGCCAGCGGAAGCTGCCCAGTGAACCAGTGCGGCCACCAACCGTGCGTCGCCTCCGCCCACGCCCCGGCCGGACCCAGCGCATGATGCCGCTCAAAATCCCAACCCGCTTGCCACACCTGCCGCGGCCCGGCGACGTAATCGCGCGCCGCCGCAACCGGCCCCCCGGCCAGCAACACGACCAGCACCCCGACACCCGCAATCCAGGCACACACCGAACGCCGCGCCCGCAGCCCCTCGGTCACGGCGACACACACCAGCGCCACCACCAACGTCACCGGCGCCAGCACCACAGAGAACACCGCAAGCAACCCCAGCAGCCCGGAAACCGTCGGCCGCGTGTGCGCGGGATCGCCGAAAAGATACCTCGCCCGCCGCAGTGGCTTATCGGTGTCCTGATACGACAAGGCGTCAGACATCGCGATCCCTTCCGGTGCTGCCCCCATGCCGAGCCCTCACGCCCGACCCCCGTAGTGTCAATACACTACCGGCCGCCCCCGCGGTTCCCGCAGAGCAACAACCCCACCCCCTGGACCCCGTCCACGGGGTGCGCGCACCCCTGCGCACCGAAGGCCGCACACAACCCCACGCCTGACGCCACACCAGCCCACGCGCCCCACCAGGCGGAGCGCACCAAGAGGCAGGCGCACCCCCGCGCACCCCACACGTTCCAACTCTTCAACGCTTCGCGCCGCGCGCCACCGGATGCCACAACCCCGTGACGCGCAACCCACGACATCGTCCTTGAGCGGACGCCACGCGCAGCACGACCTATGCGCACCCCTCAGCCGGTCGTGACGCCAGTCGCCTCATCGCCAGCGCAGCGTCCTCCAAGAGCCGCGCACACCGTCGGCAGCGCACTGCGCACAGCTGGCGCAGGCGCGAACGCGAACCGATACCTCATCAGATCGGCCGCGGTCCGAAGCGTGCTGCCAGCGCGTACCGACCGGACACGATGTCACTCCAACACCACAACCTTCGAACCTTGAGATCCCGCGCCGCCGGCCCTCGATGTGTCCATCCGCCGATCGCTCCCGTCCGCGAACTGAGCGACCGGCCGAACCGCGAAGTACCTGATCCTTCTGCGCTGACCCGGCCGGAGCAGATCCCGTCACTCGGCCCGCACATGGGTGAGGGGGCCGGTCCGAGATCGTCACAGCACGGCTTCCATGCCCTCCTGCCACGGCACCAGCTCGGCAACGCGATGACGGTCGTCGGTGCTTCCCGCGTCCGTCGCCGCGCGGGTGAGCGCGTTCGCGATCGAAGGCTTGTGGGTGAACCAGACGGTTCCGGCGAGGTGGCCCGTGCGCTGATACTTCGTCACAAGGTCGAGGTAGTTGCGGTAGGGCTTCTGCGAGAGTTCGACCTCGATGGCGACGGGCAGACCCGCGGAGGGGATGAGGGGAACGATGTCCGCCCAGGTGTAGGTGTAGTCCGTATCGGGGTCGACGATCGGCTCGCTGCTGAGCGTCGTGAAGGGCTCCTGCGGTGACAGAAAGCCGGGACGTCGGTTGGGCTGATGGGCGCCGTAGGGATTGGCGGGGTCGTTCGGGACGACGACGAGGTCGGGGACGTAGGGCGCTGCGCGATCGGGATCGTGCCAGGCGGCGTACTGAAGCGGATGAAGGTAGTCCTCGGGTCGGCGGCCCCGGACCTCGAGCCGGGATATCTCACGCTCGCTGATGACGCGATGCCCCATCAGGTAGTAGGTGACGGCAAGGTCGGAGATCCAGATGGTGTGCGGGACCATGCTGGGCTTGACCTGAGGAACGGCCAGGTCCGGTCGGTTGCGGCCGTCTTGATGATTGACGTACCCGGCTGCGGTGATCCCGCGTGAGGTAGGGACGATCAGGCTGGGCCGATGGATCATCCAGGCCACTTTGCGAAGGAGTCCCGCTTCCTCGAGCTTCGTGATCCTGGTGTAGATCGGCCGAAGCGACCGCCCCAGAACGCGAGCGATCTGCGGTGACGTCATGTACGAGAAACGAGCGATCCAATCGAGGATGGCCATGTCGTCGTCGGTGAGCGTGACTTGGTGTGCAGCGCTGGATTTGCGGGGCATGCGCGAACTCGCTCCGTAGTGGCTAGGTGGGAGACACGGGTGGAGGGGACACAGCGGTGAGGGCCAGGAATCCTGCGGTCCTACCGCGAGACCATTCGACCGATTCCGTGATGGAGCCAGCGGTCCGTTGCCGTACAAAGTCGCCTCTGGGCGAGCCATGGGTTGGCCGGAGTTGGAGCCGACTGGGGGTTACATTAGACCATGGTTAAAGAGTGTAGGGGGTGATGCTCGGAAAAGTCCTGTTCGGAGCTGCAATGAGAGGGGGGCGGGTGCGTTGGGTAAGGGTTGTTATTAGGGGTTGAGGTGGAGAGAGATTGTGCGGCCAGCGCCTGTGGCATCCGTTGGTAGGAGTTTGATTCCGCCTGCGGCGGTCCTCTCTACCCCGAGGCTGGGGTCTCTCAGGGGAATTGGGAATAGATCACGGGTCGTTAGAACCGGATCTGTCTCTCCCAGGGAGAGGCGAAGAGTGGCGGTTGGGCGAGGGATTGGAGCTCTACTGGTGGGTGGGGGTGCGGGT
>NZ_MLCF01000037.1 GCF_001879105.1 Mangrovactinospora gilvigrisea
GTGGTGGGGGAGTTTCGGCCGCTGTGGGGGCTGGAGGCGCCCGGCGGGGAGGAGCGGTGGTTGGCGCGGGGGGCGGACGGGTCGACCGTCACCGTCACCTCGTGGGCCGCGCAGCGCGTCGACGCGCGGTTTCGCGAGGCGCTGCGGCGCGGCGCCGACGCCGCGCGCACGCTGCCCTCCGGCGGCCGCGCCGCCCCCGTCGTGGACGCCGACGCCGACGATCCGCAGCCGTGGGTCGCCCACGAGTTCGCGCTCGGCCTGCCGCTGCCGGCGGCGCTCGCCCGGATCGGCCCCTTTCCCGAGGACCTGCTCCGCACCCTCGGCACCGGCCTCGCCCGCGCCTTCCTCGACCTGCAGCGGGCCGGTCTCGGCCACCCCGGCGTGGTCCCCGCCGACGTCCAACTGGACGTCTCCGGCCCGCGCCTGACGGCCTGCGGCATCCCGCGCGGACCCGCCGGCGCCCCGCCGCCGCCCGACGCCCCCGCCGCGGTGCACGCCGTCGGCGCCCTCGTCCGCCACGCGTGCGGCGGCGGCGCCGCGCCCCCCGCCCTGGAGCCGGTGCTGCGCGCCTGCCTCGACCCCGACCCGCGGGCCCGCCCGCGCCTCGCCGACCTGGCCCGGGGCGACGCCGCGCCCGGCCCGCTGCCCGGCGCCCTCACCGCAGCCCTCGCCGCCCAGGCCGACGCCGTGCTGCGCGCCGACGCCCCCACCCTGGTCGCCCCGCACGGCCCGCGGCCCGCCCGCCGCGCCCTGCTGGCCGCCGGTGCCGCCCTGCTCGCCGCCGGCGGCGCCGCCACCGTCCTCGCCGCCACCCGCGGCGGCGGCCGCCCCCACCCGAAGACCACCGCCACCGCCGACACCTCCCCGACCGCCGGCGCCTCCGCCTCGACGCTGCCCACCATGGCCGCCCCCGCCGGCGTGACGCTGCCCACCGGCTACGTCCTCGCCCGCGACCCGGCCGGCTTCCAGATCGCCGTCCCCGCCGGCTACAGCCGCAGCGAACTCCGCAACGGCAGCCTCAAGATGATCGACTACGTGGCCACCGGCTCCGGCACCGACGACGTGATCTCCGTCGGCTGGGAGACCTTCGACGCGAGCAAGAGCCCCGGCGACGTCCTCTCCCGCGCCCGCGTCTCCGAGCAGCTCGCCCAGAAGAAGAAGGGCGACCACTACCGGCGCGTCTCCCTCACCACCGTGCGGTGCCGCGGCGGCACCGGCGCCGTCCTCACCTATCTGCACGGCCCCGACGGCGCCAGCAGCTACACCACCCTCTTCCTCTACCCCATCCTCGCCAGCGGCGGCCAGTGGCTCATGCAGCGCGACGTGCCCGCCGCCCAACGCGCCGACGGCGACGCCTACCTCGCCCTCGTCGAGCGCACCTTCCTGGTGACCGCGCAGACCTGACCCCCCGCCAGCCCGCACCGAAAGGAGGCCGCGTGGACGGCCTGGAGCCCGACGACCCCGCCGAGGTCGGCCCCTACCGCCTCATCGCCCGCCTCGGCGCGGGCGGCATGGGCCGCGTCTACCTGGCCCGGGATCCGCGCGGCATCCCGGTGGCCGTCAAGCTGGTGCACCCCCGGCTCGCCGAGGACGACGGCTTCCGCGGCCGGTTCCGCCGCGAGGTGGACGCCGCCCGCGCGGTGGTCGGCGGCGGCCGCACCGCGGCCGTCGTCAACGCCGATCCGGAGGCCGAGCTGCCCTGGCTCGCCACCGAGTTCGTGCTCGGCCCGGAGCTCGGCGGCGCCGTCCTGGCCTGCGGCCCGCTCCCCGAGCCGGCCGTCCGGGTGCTCGGCTCCGGGCTGGCCGCCGCCCTCGCCGAGGTGCACCGCGCCGGGCTGGTGCACCGCGACGTCAAGCCGTCCAATGTGCTGCTCACCGTGCACGGGCCGCGCCTGATCGACTTCGGCATCGCGCGCAGCGCCGACGCCGCCGGCCTCACCCAGACCGGCCAACTCGTCGGCACACCCCCCTACATGTCCCCCGAGCAGGCCTCCGGCCGCCCGCTGAGCGCCGCCTCCGACGTCTTCTCGCTCGGCTCGGTGCTGGTCTACGCCGCCACCGGCCACGGCCCCTTCGACGCCGCCTTCCCCGCCGCCCAGCTCAACCGGGTCATCGAGGGCGAGCCCGACCTGGACGGCGTCCCGCCGAACCTGCTGCCGCTGATCCGGTCCTGCCTGCAGAAGGAGCCGCAGCGCCGCCCCGACGTCCAGCAGCTCGCCGGGCCCTACGGGTTCGGCGCCCCGCCGAGCGCCGACGGCTGGCTGCCCGGACCGCTCGCCGCGCTGGTCACCGCGCACGCGGACGAGGTGCTGCGGGCCCGCACCCCCCGGCACGCGCCCGCCGTGCCCGGCGCCCGGACGGCCTCCGCGCGGCGCGGCCCGCGCCCCTGGTGGCGGCGCCCGGTGCTGGCCGCCCCGATCGCGGCCGCGCTGGTTCTGGCGGCGGTGGTGGTGCTCGACATCCGGCACCCCTTCGACCACCCGCAGCCCAAGGACGGCATCCCCGTCGGCTACCACGTGGTGCACGACCCGCTCGGCTTCACCATGGCGATCCCCGACGGCTTGCCCAAGCGGACCGTCAGCCGCAAGGGCGACACCACCTACGTCTCCTTCGGCGCCGGCGGCAAGGCCCCCGCCCGGGTCGTCGTCTTCAGCGCCGCCGACGCGCCCAGCCAGGTCAACTACACGCCCTACGGGACGATGGTCCTCGTCGAGCAGGGCGACAAGAAGAAGCTGGCCCGCTTCCGCGAGCGCTGGATCCGCGACTTCTTCCTGGTCAACCGGCAGGGCTCGGCGCTCGCCTACTGGTACCGCCCCAAGGGCGCAAACCACGACGCCTACCAGGAGAACGTCAACATCGCGGCCGTCGACGGCCACTCCTGGGGCTTCACCTTCCGCGACCCCGGCGGCGGCACCGCGCAGGTCGACTCCGACGCCGCGGTGATGGCCCGCACCCTGCACATCCCGGGCGCGGGCTGACGGCGCCTCAGCGGGCCCGCTGCCAGCGCCTGCCCAGCTCCTCGCGGCCGGCCGCGGTGAGCTCCGCATGGGCGCGGAACCGGGCGATGCCGCCGCACGGCGCGATCTCCACCCGCAGATGGCTCACCGGCCGGTCCGCGGCCGCCTTGTCCGGGACGATGCGGTGCGGCGCGTCCGGCAGCAGGGCGCGGTCGGCCACCAGCGGCTCCCACGGGCCCTCTGCGCTGCCGCCGCCCAGCACCGAGACCCAGCCGGGGGCGTTGCCCACCAGGTTGGTCGTCTCGATCTCCAGGGCCCGCACCCGCGCCTCGGCGGTGAGCGCGACGACGGCCCAGTCCCGGGTGCCCTCCCGGCGGCGCCCGGTCTCCCAGCCGTCCGCCTGGTTCTTCGACAGGCCGGGGCGGAGCATGTGGTCGGCGGCCGAGTAGAAGGCGTCCGAACTGTCCACCGCGCGGCCGCCGTTGAGCAGCGCGGCGGCGTCGAAGGTGCCGAGCGCGTCGAGCCAGGCCGGGTCGGGCAGCGGCTCGCCGTGCACGCGCAGCCGCGCGATCCCGCCGTCCGGGTACTGCCGCACCCGGACGTGGGTGGCGTACCGGCCGCCGCGGTCGGCGGCGAAGCCGTGCGCGGTGTGCCCGTCCAGCGCGGTGCGCGCCACCAGCGGGAACCAGGCCGGCTCGGCGTCGTCCCCGGGGTCGGCGACGGCGCCCTCGACGCTCGCCTCGGGGGCGAAGTTGCCGCGGAAGTGCGCGGTGTCGACGACGACGCCGCGGACGATCCCCGGCGCGCCGAGCCGCACCACGGCCCAGTCGTGGACGTCCGGCCCGGGCAGCGGCTCGGCGGCGCTCGCGCCGCGCCGCCGGCGGGTCTCCCAGCCGTCCATCACCTGGCCCTTGGGCCCGAAGTCGCCCATGGTGAACTCCGGCCGCCCGGGGCGGATCAGGTTCTCGCGCGAGGCGAAGAACTCGTCGTTGGCGGCGACGACGCTCCCGCCGAGCACCCGCCCGGCGAGGTCGGGCAGCCCGGTGAACCCGAACTCCCCCCGCTCCCGGTGGTCCGCCCACGAGTCGCCGCCGGGATAGGGGCTGGCCTTGCGAGATTCGTAGTTCAACGCGCGTCCTTTCGCATCAGAGGGACCGTGACCACCTGGGGGGCGGGCGAACCGCCCCTATGCTCCGCGGCGCGCCACCAACTCGCCCCGCGGCTCCCCGTCGAGCTCCACCACCCGCCCCCGCAGCCATGTCGTCCGCACCACGCCGCGCAGGGTGCGCCCGGCGTACGCGGTCACCGGGTTCCGGTGGTGCAGCCGCGCCGGATCGACGGTGAACTCCTCCTCGGGGTCGAACGCGACCAGGTCCGCGTCCCGCCCCGGGGCGATCGCGCCCTTGCGGTCGTCCAGCCCGGCGAAGCCCGCCGGGCCCGCCGCCATCCAGCGCACCACGTCCGCCAGCCCGAAGCCGCGCCGCGCCGCCTCCGTCCACACCGCCGGCAGCCCCAGCTGCAGCGACGCCACGCCGCCCCAGGCCGCCGCGAAGTCGCCGGCCTTCAGCTCGGCCGTGCAGGGGGAGTGGTCGGAGACGATGCCCATGAACGCCCCGTCGCCCAGCCCCTTCCACAGCGCGTCGCGGTTCGCCTCGTCGCGGATCGGCGGGCAGCACTTGAACGCCGTGCCGCCCTCCGGCACCTGCTCGGCGGCGAGCGTCAGATAGTGCGGGCAGGTCTCGGCCGTCACCCGCACCCCGTCCGCCCGCGCCGCCGCCAGCAGCGGCAGCACCTGCGCCGACGAGACGTGCAGCACATGCACCCGCGCGCCGGTCGCCCGCGCGGCGTCCAGCAGCCGCGCCACCGCCGCCGTCTCGGCCGCGGGCGGCCTGCTCTGCACCCAGTCGAGGTAGGCGCGGCCCGCGTGCCGCGGCGCCGCGTCCAGCACCTCGGGCGCCTCGGCGTGGACGATCGCGGTCGCGCCGATCCGGGCCAGCTCGGCGAGCACCGGCTCCAGCGCCTCCGCCGGCAGATGCGGGAACTCCTCGACGCCCGAGGGGGAGAGGAAGGACTTGAAGCCGAAGACCCCCGCACCGAAGAGCGGTTCCAGGTCGCCGGTGTTGGCGGGGACGGCGCCGCCCCAGAAGCCGACGTCCACCCGCACCCGGCCCCGCGCGCTGTCCTGCTTGATGCGCAGGTTGCCGACGGTGGTGGTGGGCGGCACCGAGTTGAGCGGCATGTCGAGGAGGGTGGTGACGCCGCCGGCCGCGGCGGCCGCCGTCGCGGTGGCGAAGCCCTCCCACTCGGTGCGGCCGGGCTCGTTGATGTGGACGTGGGTGTCGACCAGGCCCGGCAGCAGGGCGGTGGCGCCGAGGTCGGTGACGTCCGGGCCGCCGGTGGCGGCGGAGTGCGGGGCGACGGCGGCGATCCGCCCGTCCGGGCCCAGCAGGACGTCGGCGGGGCGGACCCCCTCGGGGGTGACGACGCGTCGGGATCGGAGCACGGACACAGCGCACACCCTCCAGTCGTGGACGGAAAAGGGATTCCGTAGGGCGGAGCGTACGGACCGCTTCAACAAAACGTCAACGGTCCCGCCGCGGAAACTGCGCGCAACTGATCGGTTCCGTGATCGATTGCGCATCCGTAAGATGCGACTGCACGTCACCCCAGCACCTCAACCGCCTTGCGCCCCACTGGAGTTGACGCATGACGACCAGCCGTCCGCGCCGCCGCACCGTCCTCGCCGGAGCCCTCGCCACCGCCGCCGCGGCCGGCGGCGGCGCCGTCCTCGACACCCTCCCGGCGGCCGCCGCCGATGCGGGGACCGGCACCCCCGCCGCCTCCGACGCCGAGCAGGTGATCCGCTCCTCGGCGCTCGCCGTCCGGGTCGGAACCGCCTTCCCCCGTGTCGCGCGGTACACCGACCGCACCACCGGCGCCGTGCTGCACGGGCAGGAGGACGCCGTCACCGACGTGGTCGTCAACGGCGCGGTGCTCACCCCTCAGGTGACGTCCCGCCGGCTGAGCGGCGCCGCCTACGGCTACACCCTCGACCTCGGCTCCGGCACCGTCCTGGAGGCCGAGATCGCCGTCGCCGAGTGGACCACGACCTTCCGCGTCACCAAGGTCACCGAGGGCGCGCTGAAGCTCGGCACCCTGGAGATCCCCGGCCTCCAGCTGCTCTCCGTCCGCTCCACCGACGACGGCCCGGCGCTGATGGCCGCCACCACCTCGCTCGACAAGAACTCCAGCGGCGACACCACGCTGCGGCTCACCGCCGCGACCCCCGTCGACCCCGCCCGCAGGGGCTCCGCCTACGCCGTCCTCAGCGTCGGCCCGCTCGCCGCCGGGCTGGAGTCCGACTCCGTCACCGACCAGGTCTCCGCCGTCCCCGGCTCCTCCTGGGAGAACGGCCGCATCTGGCGGCAGACCGTGGCCCGCGACGGCTACCTCAAGTGCGGCCTCGCCTCCGGCCAGTGGACGTACCGCGCCTCCGGCGCGGACCCGGACGACACCGAGCCGCTGCCCTACGTCCGCTGCATCCTCACCCGGGACCGCAACGGCGACGGCGCCGCCGACTGGCAGGACGCCGCGATCGCGCTTCGCGAGCTGCTGCCCGACCCGATCGGCGCCGACACCCAGTACCAGCGGGTCGTCCCGCACATCCCGTACCTGATCGGCTCCATCGCCGGCAACGACTTCCTGCGCGTCCTCGACAACGTCAAGCGGGTGGCGCTCGCCACCGACTTCCTCGGCCAGTACACCCTCGTCAAGGGCTACCAGGCGGAGGGCCACGACGTCGCCCACCCCGACTACGGCGGCCACTACAACACCCGGGCCGGCGGCCTCGACGCGCTCAACACCCTCACCACCCGCGGCAAGCGGTGGAACAGCTGGTTCGCCGTCCATGTCAACTGCACCGAGGCCTACCCGGTCGCGCACCACTTCTCGGAGCAGCTCGCCGACAAGACCAATCCGCAGTGGGCGTGGGCCGACCAGTCCTACCGCATCAACTCCCGCTGGGACCTCACCAGCCACTCCATCACCGAGCGCTTCCGGCAGCTGCGCGACGAGACCGACGCCCGCACCCTGACCCACCTCTACATCGACGTCTTCCGCGAGTCCGGCTGGACCGGCGACCGGCTGGAGCGCGAGCTGCGCGGGCAGGGCTGGTCCCTGGCCAGCGAGTGGGCGTTCGGGCTGGAGCGCAACAACATCTGGTCGCACTGGGCCAACGACGTCACCTACGGCGGCGACACCTCCCGCGGCATCAACTCCACGCTCATCCGGTTCCTCACCGCCCATCAGAAGGACGTCTTCGCCGACAAGTTCCCGCTCTACCCGACCCCCGTCCTCTGCGACTTCGAGGGCTGGCAGCAGCGCTTCGACTGGGACACCGACTTCTACCGCAAGATCTGGGCGGTCAATGTGCCGTCCAAGTACCTCCAGGCGAACCCGCTGAGGACCTGGGGCGACACCGAGATCACCTTCTTCGGCGGGACGTCGGTGTCGAGCGCCACCGGGACGCGGATCGTCACCACCAACGGCCGCGAGGTGCAGCGCGGCGACACCTACCTGCTCGGCTGGGACCCGAGGCACCCGGACGCCCCGGAGAAGCTCTACCACTACAACCCGTCGGGCGGCAGCACGGTCTGGACGCTGCCGCCGGGGTGGGGACGCCCGTCCGCGGTCGCCGTCTACAAGCTCACCGACACCGGCCGCGTCCTGGACGGCATGGCGCCGGTGACGGACGGCCAACTCACCCTGGACGCCGACCCCGCGCAGCCCTACGTCGTCTACCCGGACCGCCGGCCCGACCTGCCCGACCCGCACTGGGGCGAGGGCAGCGGGCTCACCAACCCCTACTTCACCGCCGGCGACCTGCGCGGCTGGACGTCCACCGGGCAGGCGGCCGCCGTGCACGGCGACTACGGCCTCTACGACGCCCAGCTGGGCGACGACGGCGGGGCGGCCTCGATCGGCCAGCGCATCGGCGGGCTCGTCCCGGGCACGCGCTACGCGGCGTCCGTCCAGATCGAGATCGGCTCCGCCGTCGGCGAAGCCCGCCGGGCGTCCCTGACGGTCACCACCGCGAACGGCACCGCCGTGAGCAACAGCGTCGACGCCACCCCGCTCGTCAACAAGCAGTCCGGCGACCTCAAGTACGGGCTGCGCTTCCAGCGGATCTTCGTCTGGTTCACGGCCGGCCACGGGCCGACGACGCTGACGCTCTCCACCGAGGCCGACGCGGCGGCGGCGCGCGTCCGCTTCTCCCACGTCCGCGTCGTGCCGAACGCGCAGTCGAGCAAGGACGGCACCCTGGTCTTCCAGGACTTCGAGGACGTCCCCCAGGGCCTCTACCCCTTCGTCTCGTACACCAGCCGCGCGCACATCGCGGGGCTGCACGCGCCGTACACCCAGCGCGGCTGGAACGGGGCGACGACGGACGACGTGATCAGCGGGAACTGGTCGCTGAAGACCCGCAACGACAGCACGGGGCTGGCGTACCGCACGGTCCCGGGGACGGTGCGGTTCCTCCCGGGCCGCGGCTACCGCGTCGAGTTCGACTTCCAGAACGCGGGCACCGCCTCCTGGCTCACCGCCGTCGACGCGGCGGACGGCACGGCGACCACCCTGCGGACGGACGCCCTGCCGGCCACCACCGGGACGCAGCACCTGTCCTATGACTTCACCGCCCCGGCGAGCGGCGAGGCCTGGGTCGGCCTCACCGCCGGCAAGGCCGACGGCAAGCCGGTCGTCATCGACAACTTCACCATCACCCCCCTCCCCTAACCCCCACC